>JBCBWI010000026.1:0-67699 GCA_039817185.1 Cyanobacteria bacterium J06648_16
ACGACTTCGTATCGCAGGAAATCCGGGCCGCGGAAGACCCGGAGTTCGAGACGTTCTACACGAAGAACATTCTATTGAACGAAGGTCTGCGGGCGTGGCTTGCACCCCAGGACCAGCCGCACGAGAAGTTTGTATTCCCCGAAGAGGTACTGCCACGTGGTAACGCTCTCTAGTAACTACATTGGCGGACGCGACCAGCAATCTACCGGCTTTGCCTGGTGGTCTGGTAACGCTCGTCTGATTGATCTGTCTGGTAAGCTGCTGGGCGCTCACGTCGCTCACGCAGGTCTTATCGTTCTGTGGGCCGGTGCGATGACCCTATTTGAGGTCTCTCACTTTGTGCCCGAGAAGCCTGTGTATGAGCAGGGCTTCATCCTGATTCCCCACATGGCCACACTTGGTTGGGGCGTCGGACCGGGTGGTGAAGTGATTGACACTTTCCCCTACTTCGTTATCGGTGTTTTACACCTAATTTCCTCTGCTGTTCTGGGTCTGGGTGGCGTGTACCACGCCCTCCGCGGTCCTGAGACGCTAGAGGAGTACTCCAATTTCTTCCGTCAAGACTGGAAGGACAAAGACCAGATGACTAACATCATCGGTTATCACCTGATCCTGTTGGGTCTGGGTGCCTTCCTGCTTGTACTTAAGGCCACGGTCTTCGGCGGTGTCTATGACACCTGGGCACCGGGCGGCGGTGACGTTCGCGTCATCACCAACCCAACCCTGAACCCTGCCACCATCTTTGGCTACGTGCTGACCTCTCCCTTCGGCGGCGAAGGCTGGATCGTCGGCGTAGACAATATGGAAGACATTATCGGCGGCCACATCTGGGTCGGCCTGATGTGCATTGGCGGTGGCGTCTGGCACATTCTCACCAAGCCCTTTGGTTGGGTGCGTCGTGCCTTCATCTGGTCCGGGGAGGCTTACCTTTCCTACAGCCTGGGTGCACTGTCCCTGATGGGCTTTGTCGCCTCCTGTATGGTGTGGTTCAACAACACCGCTTACCCCAGTGAGTTCTACGGCCCCACCAACGCTGAGGCGTCTCAGTCTCAGGCGATGACCTTCCTAGTGCGCGACCAGCGTCTGGGCGCCAACATTGGTGCAGCTCAAGGCCCCACGGGTCTAGGTAAGTACCTGATGCGCTCCCCGACCGGTGAGATCATCTTCGGCGGTGAGACCATGCGTTTCTGGGACTTCGACGGTCCTTGGCTAGCGCCTTTACGAGGCACTAATGGCCTTGACCTCGACAAGCTCAAGAACGACATTCAGCCCTGGCAAATTCGCCGCGCGGCTGAGTACATGACTCACGCTCCTAACGCGTCGATCAATTCTGTGGGCGGCATTATCACTGAGATTAACTCCGTTAACTTCGTGAACCCCCGTCAGTGGCTGTCGGCGTCTCACTTCATCCTGGGCTTCTTCTTCCTGATTGGTCACCTCTGGCATGCGGGCCGCGCTCGCGCTGCTGCCGGTGGCTTCGAGAAGGGTCTGGATCGTGAGAACGAGCCCGTACTGGCAATGACTGACCTCGACTAGATTCGAGTTCAGCCACAAGCTTTTTCAGCTTGTCAGCCCCTGCCCTCGGGTGGGGGCTTTTTAGTGGGTGTTTTTTGGAGACCGCAAACTTATGGCAGACTAGAAATGGCTGAGATGGGTTTAGGTCAAATGATTCAACAGATTGAGATGCCTAGCGTCCGAGACAGCGCTGGCTACTGGCAGCGCGTTAGCCGATATCTGACGCTGGGGCTGGCGATCGGTCTGCTGTGGCTTGGTCTCATGCCACCTGCACAGGCTATTAGCTATGACCGACAGAATTTGCGAATGCAGGATTTTTCAGGTCAGGACTTTCGGGGCGATGACTTTACCCGTGCTGACATGGCCGAGGCAAACCTCAGCAATACGCAGCTGCAAGGTGTACGCATGTTTGACACCAACCTGACGATGGCGAACCTGGAAGGCGCTGATCTGACCGGAGCAACCCTGGACGGTGCCCGGCTGATTCGGGCCAATCTCAAGAATGCGGTTTTAGAAGGGGCCTATGCCTTTAATACCGACTTTCGTAAGGCCGAGGTCGAAGGGGCCGACTTTACCGATGTGATGATGGACCCGAAAATGAATGATTTTTTGTGCGAGACGGCATCGGGCACCAATCCGGTAACGGGTCGGGATACGCGGGAAACGCTGTTCTGTCCGTAGTAGCGGCACAACATGTTGTGCCGCTACAGGTAACCGTTTTCTGCGAGAAAGGCCAGGGACAGGTCCTCATCGCTGCTACCGTCGTCAGATTTTCTCCCGCCCGTGAACCGTTCCACATATTTGCCTAAGATATCCCCCTCTAGGTTCACAGGCGAGCCGGGGCTGAGATACTGCAGATTCGTTTCCTGATAGGTGACAGGAATAACCGCGACGGTGAATTCACTGCCGCTATCGCTGCAGGTGGCGACGGTGAGGCTGATGCCATTAACGGCAATGCTGCCTTTAGGCACGATATAGCGCGCAACGGTGGGGCTATCAACGCCGAAGGAAAGCGTCCAGGCATTCTCATCCTGCTCCGCTGAAATCAGGTGGCCCAGCCCGTCAACGTGGCCGGTGACAAAGTGACCGCCGATCTTGCTGCCGACCCGTAGCGAAGACTCTAGATTGACGATTGCCGTATCTGTAAGATTGCCGAGAGTCGTCCGATCGCACGTCTCGGGCGACGCGGCGGCCACAAATCCTTGGGACAATATTTTCTCGACCGTCAGGCAAACCCCGTCTACCGCGATACTGTCACCGAGTTCAACGTCCGTTAAAATGACGTGTACCTGGGTAGACAGCGTTACCTTGATTCGCCCCGCTTCCAGGTATTGAAGTTTACCTAAAGCTTGAATGAGTCCAGTAAACAAATTCTTACAGTGAACTTAACAAAACCTCAGTCAATCCACCGTCATCGTAGTGCAGTTGGGGGCATACTGGAGACAGCCGAGCCGATCAATAAAATTTTTATGGAAGGCTGGGGGTTTAGGTGATTTGCCCCTTAGCTTAGTAAAGTGCAGACGTTTGAACCCCCATCTGAACCGATTCGCGGCCTAAAGCGCTCGAAAGTTCGAAAAGCACGATCCATGGTGCAAGAGTCCTCGTGCCAAGGGTTCACCCCATCCAACTGCCCCCCGTCCCCAGCAGAGTCAAGAGGCTAACCCAATGATCGAGATGAAAGTCGCGGGTATTGCGTTGGATGCCGTGTCCCGCAATCCGGTGATTCTACTGCGCGATCCGGCTGAACGTCGGGCCTTGCCTATCTTCATTTCCCACGAGCAGGCCCGATCGATCATTGGGGCCCTCGAAAAGGAAGTTTCGGCGCGGCCGATGACCCATGACCTGTTTGCCAACCTGTTAGACACCTGGGAGATGTCCCTTGAGCGGGTCGTCATCCACTCGCTCAAGGACAACACCTTTTACGCCGTCATGACTCTGGTTAAGGGCGAGACGAAAAAGGAGCTAGATGCCCGGCCCAGCGATGCCATTTCAATCGCGCTGCGGACCGGCACGCCGATTTGGGTCCTCGAAGAAGTGATTGCCGATGCCTCAATTCCCGTTGACCGCGAAGCGGACGAGGCCGAAAAGGCGGCCTTCCGCGACTTTATCTCTGAGCTGAGCCCGTCAGACTTTACCAAGCAGGGCCGCTCGTTTCACAACGAATAGCCGGTCCTAGACTCAGTCAGGTAGTCACGGGCGAAATAGTGAGGCAGTGTCTCTCATTTAGATAGCCAGTTCGGCAATCCAGTTCGGCAATCCAGTTCGGCAATATGGACCAGCGTCGCTTGGGTAGAACGAATCGGCTGATTTCTGTCGGCTCGCTGGGAACGATGCGGCTGGCTTCGCCTGAAATCGCTCGTGCGGTCGTCTCCGCCGCCATCGCCCGGGGACTCAATCACATTGAGACTGCCCCGGCCTATGGTCAGGTTGAGCAATACCTGGGCCAGGCACTGGCGGATCTGGCGCGCTCATCCCTATTCATTACGACTAAAATCACCCCCACTGCCGATGCCGATACAGTGGAGCGGCAGTTGGAGGCCTCGCTGCTTAGCCTCGGGCTCGACTATGTCGACGGGCTGGCCGTGCACGGGCTGAACACCCCCGAACACCTGAGGCAGGTGCAGCAAGGCATGCTGACCGGCATGGAACGACTGGTGAACGACGGTCGCGTCCGATACTTGGGCTGTTCGAGCCATGGGAATTTGGAACTGGTAGCAGGTGCGATCGCAACCGATGCCTTCAGCTTCATCAACCTGCACTACTACTACTTCGACCAGCGGCTTGCCCCAGCCATTGCCCTGGCCCACGCCCATGATATGGGCATCTTTATCATCTCTCCGGCAGACAAGGGCGGACGGCTGCACCAGCCGTCGGAGCGATTGCGGGCGCTGTGCCAGCCATTCGAACCCCTACAGCTGACCTACCGCTGGCTGCTGAGCGACCCGCGCATTACCACCCTCAGCCTGGGACCTGCCAACGTCGAAGAATTGGCAACCCTGCCGCCCCTGACCACTGAGCCACTCAGTTCCGCAGAGGTCGCAGCCTTAGACCGATTAGCCCAGGCCGGAGGCGAGGCACTGGGCACCGATCAGTGCAGTCAGTGCCACCAGTGCTTGCCCTGCCCCGAAGCCATTAATATTCCAGCCGTGCTGCGGCTGCGCAATCTGGCGGTGGCCTACGACATGACCGCTTACGGCCAGTACCGCTATCGCATGTTCGAGAACGCCGGGCACTGGTTTCCCGGTCGGCAGGGGCACCGCTGCACCGACTGCGGCGACTGCCTACCCCGCTGCCCCGAAAATTTATCCATTCCCACGCTGCTACGCGACAGCCACGCCCGACTCAAAGGACCGGGGCGACGACGACTGTGGGAGTGAGCCACGATTGGGCGTTTGACCTCCATTCAAAATTCTCTAACAAACGTAATGTCTACATTACGGCAGTTAACGCGGTGTGCCGTTTGATGACATTCGTCTTAAATTCCTCCAATAGTTATGGATGCGGTCCAACGGTCAAGCTACGGTTTAGCCAGACCCAACTGCACCCCACTCATTCGAGGCATATTTTATGGTTGCGATTCCTCGCGAACACACCTCTCAAGGTAAAACGACTGACGCCAGTGACAAGGTTGCCGTCCTGCTGATGGGCTATGGCGAAGTCGAAAGCTATGAGGATTTTGCCAACTACAACGAGCAAGCGCTCAATCTGCTGACGGCTAAATTTGCCCCCGTCCCCACCTGGATTTACCCGCCCCTAGCCAAGCTGCTGGCCATCTTTGACTTCCATGAGTGGAGCCACCAGCACGGCAATTTTATCTCTCCTCATAACCAGATTTTTGAGCAGCAGCGCCAGGGCATCGAAACCGCGCTGCAGGACCGCTGGGGCGATCGCGTCCAGGTATTCAAAGCCTTTAACTTCTGTGCGCCCCACCTGCCCCACCAGGTGATCGAAAAAATTAAGGAGCAGGGCTTTACCAAACTGCTCATCTACCCGCTGCTGGTGGTGGACTCGATTTTTACTAGCGGTATTGCTGTCGAGCAGGTCAATAATGCCTTGGCGAATTTGACCACCGGGACGCAACACTGGCTCAAGAGCACGCGCTACATTCCGTCGTTCTACAACGAGCCCGAATATCTCGACCTGCTCGCCCGCATGGTCGAAGACAAAATCCGCGATGATTTGGCCGTGGCTCACCTGCCCTCACAAACCGGCATCATTCTGATGAATCACGGCTGCCCCCACAAGGCCAAGGGCTTTACCTCTGGCATCACCGAGAGCCAACTGCTCTATGATGCGGTGCGCGAACGGCTGATGTATAAGTTTCCGCTGATTTCCGTCGGCTGGCTCAACCACGATACGCCGATGATTGAGTGGACCCAGCCCAATGTCACGCTGGCCGCGAAGAATCTGATGGATCTAGGGGCCACCGCGCTGGTGTTCATGCCCATTGGCTTTGCCACTGAAAACCACGAAACGCTGCTGGATGTGGACCACATCATCCACGGGCTGCGGCGCAAGCGCCCTGATGTCACGTACGTGCAGATGGACTGCGTCAACGACTCGCCCGACTTCACCAACATGGCCGCCCGCTGGGCCGACCCGCTGATTGCTGACCTGCTCGAAGAGGAAGGTCAGACCGTCAATCGGGAACTTAAGGTCATCGTTAACAACGTCGCCCACGAGCATGGACACGGCCACACCCATCACGGGCATCACCATCACGCCCACGAGCATCACGGTCACCACCACTAGCGCTCAGGCGAGATGATACCGGGGGAGCCGAGGATGCGGTCGAAGAGCGGAGATATCACACTCTCCCATCGATCCCGACCGCTGCTCCCCTTTGCTGTTTCGGCGCTGTTTCGACGGCCAGACTGCCCGAACCTACACCGCGATTTACCATGCTTGAGCTATCCCCGACGCTGATGCCCTGGGCGGTTGCGATCGCACTCAACACTGTCCTACTGGGCGCAGCTTTTCTGGCCCCTAAGAAGCTACTGACTCCGCTGGGATACCTGAACGCCTGGGTTCTCGGCATTCTGATTTGGGGCAGCTTTGGCTGGCAGGGCTTTGCTGTAACGATGCTGTACTTTGGGGCGGGGTCCGCCGTGACCAAGGTCGGGCTAGCCGAAAAAGAGGCGGCAGGCATTGCCGAAGCCCGCTCGGGCGTGCGCGGTCCAGGCAACGTTTGGGGCTCGGCCCTGATCGCCGCGCTGTGTGCGCTGGCGTTTGTCGGGGTCCAGGCAGGCGCGGTTCCGCTCGGATTAGGTCGCCTACTCGCCCTGGGCATGGTTGCTAGCCTAGCAACTAAGCTCTCCGACACGACCGCAACGGAAATCGGCAAAGCCTATGGTCAGCGGACTTTTTTGATTACAACGCTCCAGCCTGTACCGCGCGGAACTGAGGGAGCAGTGAGCCTGGAGGGAACCCTAGCAGGGGTCGTCGGCTCGATCGTGCTATCGGTCTTTGCCTGGGCAATTGGCTTCATCGCCTTAAGTGGCGTTGGGCTCTGTATCCTGGCCGCCTTGATTGCCACCACCGCCGAAAGCTTAATTGGGGCCACTGTCGAAGACAAAATTCCAGGGCTGACCCACGATGTGGTCAACATTATCAATACCCTGATCGGGGCAACAGTAGCCATTGGCATCGGCTATGGGTTCGGGTATCGATAATCACGCAGACATCTGCCTATTCTTGAAGGACTACGCATTAGCTAAAGGCTGAATTTTCGCATCGTTTAATAAACAAATTGTTAGAAATTCTCTGCTTAGGACTCGCAAGTTTTAACCTAAGTCACAGAAATTGCCCCAGAAATGGGATCGATCCCCTCAGCAAAGCCTATTCACCAAGCCAGTATGGGGAGACTCATTCGCCAATATGCCCCTCATTAAAACGGCCACGCCTCCTGTACTTTTTATATTTTCTTAAGGTTTCCTGATATGGCAGCTCCAAGGATGAGCATTTGCTTCAAATTTTCATCTAAACAGGTTAATTATTTTGTCAATAGGTCAACCTTTTGTGTATAAAAATGAATACAATTATGGTGTTGGGACTGGCAGGATAATCCCGTTCCGAAGCGATGCTATCCGATTGGCGTCGAAAGTGCTCCCACATCGAGAAGCCGGTCAAACGTACTGGTTTAGTCTCAGTGCTAGCTGATTTAGCACTGATCCCAAATTAATTTCCCTATCAAAATAAACGCATTAATAAATCAATCAAATGTCGATGACCATCAATGAGGATAATTTCGAGCAGTTGGTCCTGGCATCGTCCTTACCAGTTCTGGTCCATTTCTGGGCACCTTGGTGTGGCCTATGCCGTCGAATCATGCCCTTACTCAACCGCTTCCAGTCTGAGTGGAGCGATCAGCTACAGATTTTAGACATCAACGCCGACGAGAATTTCCATCTGGCAACGCACTACCAGCTACAAACGCTGCCAACGCTGCTGTTTATCGAGGACGGTCAGGTTCTGCAGCGGTTTGAAGGGCTCCGCGCTCAGGATGATTTTCGACGGGCGCTTGAGCTGCTCATGCGTCGCCATCAGCTGGAACGGTCTTACCACGAGTAGCGAGCGACCTCAAGGCGTGACGACCTCAGTAGGCACGGCCAAGCCCGGATCCAGATATCCCTGAATCAGCCAGTCGGGGCCAACGGACTCCAGGGTGGGATTTGCGATCTCAATCGCCCGATCCATCCGAGTGAGTCCCAGCTCACCGAGCGGCGACGGAGCCCCTGCCCCGCCAATCAGCTTGGGCGCAATAAATGCCCACACCTTCTGCACCATGCCCTCCGCCACGGCCTGGGCGGCGAGCGTCCCGCCACATTCCCACAGCACGCTCAGCAGTCCTCGGTCGTACAACACCTGCATCACTGCAGTCGGCGTCAGCGTTGGTAGCGGCAGCACCTCTACCCCCTGCGCCCACAGCATCTCGACCCGCGCCGGATTTTGCGCCTGAGCGGTGGCATCTGTACAGATCAGCGTAGGGGCGACAGCGGTTCGCCATAGATTGGCCTGCTCCGGCAAATCCAGGCGACGACTCATCACCACGCGCAGCGGGTTGTGATCGTGGACCCCGTGGGTGGTCAGGTTGGGATTGTCTCGGCGGACCGTGTTGCCGCCCACGATCACCGCATCACAGCGCCCCCGTAGCGCATGGACCTGCTGGCGGGCCTGCGGCCCCGTCACCCAGGCGCTATGCCCAGACGTTGCCGCGATTTTGCCATCCAGCGTCATGGCATATTTGAGTACACCGAAGGGGCGACGGTGCCGTACTCGATGGATAAATGCCTCGTTCAGCTGCTCGCAGGCAGCCTGCTCAACGCCCACAGTCACCACTAAGCCTGCCGCCCGCAGCCGCTCGATCCCACCACTGGCGGTCGGGTTCGGATCGCGCATGCCGATCACCACTTTGCGAATGCCCGCCGCAATCACCGCTTCTGAACAGGGCGGCGTGCGCCCAGTGTGGTTACAGGGTTCTAGGTTGACGTAGAGCGTTGCCCCTTGGGCCGCCGCCCCCGCAGCTTGCAGCGCAAACACCTCAGCATGGGGGTTGCCTGCGCCTGGATGAAACCCTTCACCCACAATCTCGCCATCTTTAACCACGACCGCTCCCACGAGTGGGTTCGGCGCAGTTCGCCCTGCCGCCTTGGCCGCCAGGGTTAGACAGCATCGCATCAGCTCGGCATCTGCAGACATGGTGGATATCGATGGCAGAAAAATAGGCCAATACCGATTAGGATCTAGAGCGTAGACCCCGCAGACCTATCCTCCCATGCCCAAAGCCACCTTTAACGGAACTGTTCTTGCCGAAAGCGAGCGCTGCGAAGTTGTCGAAGGGAATCAATACTTTCCGCCCAGCGCCATCAAGCAGGAATATTTCAAGCCCAGCGACAAGCACACTGTCTGCGGCTGGAAAGGCACCGCCAGCTACTACGATATAGAAGTAGACGGCAAAATCGCTAAAAATGCGGCCTGGTACTATCCCGAGGCCAAAGAACGGGCTAAGAACATCGAAGGCTACGTTGCATTTTGGGGAGAGGTGACGGTCGAAGCCTAACTGCCCTCGATCGCCGCTTCCTGCGCGCCACCACGTTCTCGCAATTTTCGCTTTACAAGTTCGCTTTATAAGATGGTTTGGAGCTCTCTGCTAGTCCAGAGCCTATGGGGTCTGGTGTCAATTTTTGCCGTTGAGATGGTGCGCGATGTGTACCATCTCACTAGTCACCTATGGCCGCCCCTGATGCAGCTACACAACTGGCATCACCGGGCCTATAAAAAAGACTTTTCGCCCGTTAGCGTAGAGCTGTACCAGAAGGCGCAGCTTTACAACGACGTGCCCGAGTCGATTGCCATGATGGCGTCGATCGCGTCGGTCGCTATCCTGACGCCGCTGTGGGGATTTTGGTTAGGATTCCTATATGCGGCCGGGTTTCTGGGGGCGGCAGTGTTGCGATCGCAAGGCCTACTCAACGCCACTGACCTCACCCACGAACCCGGTCCCCTGGTACAGATTCCCAGCCAGGGCTTCGTCAACCGCAGCTACCACTGGCGGCACCATTTTGACGAAACCACTGCCTACTACGCAGGAACATTTACCGTGCTTGACCAGCTGATCGGGAAGGCGCTTTCGCTCAAGGGCAAAACGGTCGCTGTGACGGGCGCGTCCGGCACGATGGGCCGTGCCCTGATTAAAGCGCTGGCCAGACAGGGAGCCAAACCCATTGCCGTCACCACTTCAGGTGATGTCGATATTGAAGGGGCCGTCGCCACGCTTACCTGGCAGGTGGGGCACGAAGCTGCCCTGCGAGATCGGCTGCAAAAGGTGAACATTCTGCTGATCAACCACGGCATCAACGTTCACGCAGAGCGAACCGCTGCCGCTGTTGAAAAGTCACTACAGGTCAACGCGCTCTCGGCCTGGCGGCTCATGGACGTATTCTTTTCGACGGTGGATGAAAGAACCGGGCGGGCAACCAAAGAGATTTGGGTTAACACCTCTGAAGCCGAGGTCAACCCAGCCTTTAGCCCGCTATACGAAACGTCTAAAAGACTGTTGGGAGATTTAATTACGCTGCGCCGCCAGGATGCGCCCTGCGTCATCCGCAAGCTCGTTTTGGGACCGTTTAAAAGCAATCTCAATCCAGTAGGCGTCATGTCGGCAGATTGGGTGGCATGGGCCATTGTGGCGCTGGCCAAGCGAGATATTCGCAACATCATCGTGACCATTAACCCCCTGACCTACCTGCTCTTCCCGATCAAAGAGATCGGTCAATCGCTGTACTTCAAACTCTTTTCTCGGTCAGCCTGATGCAGGGGTTTGCGACCGTTGCGCGCGGGCTAGAAGCGCTGGCAGCCAAGGAATTAGAATCTCTAGAGATTAAGGGAGTCGAGCCCGGTTTCTGTGGCGTTGGCTTTCGCGGCAGCCTGGCTGACCTTTATCGCATCAATCTGTGGGCGCGGCTGCCGTTCCGAGTGCTAGTCGAGGTCGGTAGCTTTCCCTGTGAAGATGCCAACGACCTCTACACAGGCGTTCAACAGATTGACTGGCAGCCCTATCTAACCCCCGAACAAACCCTGACAGTACGCGCAACAGGCAAAACACGACAGCTCAACCATACCCATTTCAATGCGCTACAGGTCAAAAACGCCATTGTCGATCAGCAGCGTGATCGTTTCGGGGAGCGCTCTAGCGTAGATACCCAATCACCGGACGTGGGCGTTAACGTCCACATCGATAGGGAGAAAACGGTCGTCAGCCTCGACAGCTCGGGCAGCAGCCTGCACCGTCGTGGCTATCGCCCTGCCGTTGGCGCAGCCCCGCTCAAGGAATCGCTGGCTGCCGCCCTGATTCAGCTATCAGACTGGCAGCCCGATTTACCCTTTCTGGACCCGCTCTGCGGATCGGGCACGCTACCCATCGAAGCTGGACTGCAGGCCCTCAACATTGCCCCCGGACTGTTTCGCGAACGGTTTGGATTTGAAACCTGGCCCAGCTTTGACGCGGCCCTGTGGCAGCAGCTCAAGCAAGCAGCCGAAGCGGCAGAGAAAACAGACCTACCCGCCCCCATTTTTGGCAGCGATCTGGATGGAAACATCCTCACCCAGGCTAGACGCAACGCCAGCCTCAGCGGATTGGAAGGGCTGATCACCTTTACCCAGCAAGATCTGGCCGAGGTAACGGCCCCTGCCGACCAGGGGATTATCATCTGCAATCCCCCCTACGGCGAACGTCTGGGCGACGATAGAGAACTCAGGCGTCTATATAAGCTGTTGGGCGATGTGCTCAAACAACAGTTCAAGGGCTGGACCGCCTACGTCCTCAGCGGCAACAAGGCGTTATCGAAATATATTGGCCTCAAATCAGCCAAGCGCTTCCCGGTTTACAACGGCTCCCTACCCTGCCAGCTCATGAAATATGAGCTCTATTGATAGCCAGTTTCCGAGCACGACCCAACGCCTGGAAGCGGCTTCGCCAAGCATCTCCCAGGCGCCTGGGAGATGCAGACCAACTAAAGCCATCTAGCCCTGTAGCTTCTGTGCATTCTCTACCAGGCTTTCAGCAAACCGGTCGAACCGCTCGGCTAGCTTGGCATCCTTCAGCTTGCCCTCAGCGGTAAACGCCTGCCAAGCCTGCCCCACTGCAATCTGCTCAGGAATCACCCAGGCGTGCACCCATCGCAGAATCGTCCGCATGTCATTGAGGGCATTGCTGTTGGACTGACCGCCCAACACGCTAATTAGACCAGCAACCTTGCCGTCCAAGTGCTCAAAGCTCATCAAATCTAGGGCGTTCTTGAGCACGCCGCTGAGGCTGCCGTGGTACTCAGGGGTCGCCAACACCAGCGCATCCGCCGCCTTGACCGTGGCTTGCAAGCGGGCCACGTCGGGGTAGTCGCTGTAGTCATCACCCCCGTCGCAAAACGGCAACGTGAGCGATCTCAAGTCCAATAGTTCTGCCTCGGCACCCGAGGCACGGATCCGCGCCAGCGCCTGCTCTAGCGCCTGATAGCTGTGGGAATTGGACCGTAAACTGCCATTGAGACCGACAACTTTCACCATGATAGATACTGGTTGCTCCGTAGATTCTTTAAGCGTACTCGTTATGAGTTTATTTTAGCGCAGATTTTTGAACCGACCGCTGCCAGATCATCAGGGTTCGATGCAAAAGGAGGCGCATAGATTATTAAAGGCAGGCGAAAACCCATTAAAGGAAGGGCAGTTTAAAAAGTAGGGCGCTAAGATGGAGCTTCATGCCATTGTGCAACGGGTAGGGATCGGTCACAATCGTCAATCCCCTTACCCATGAGTACTTTCGGCCTGCACGCCGGAGTGATAACTGATACGATCCGTATGCGACCTTTAACCCGCCATATGAGCCGCGATATGAGAAAATCCGCTTCGTCCCGCTTTGCTTCCAAGTTTGGTGCAGCTGCTGCGATGGGCTGGCTGCTGCTGCAGAGCTTGGTCGCGTTGCCCGCTGTCGCCCAGTCAACCGAAGAAGAAACAGGACTGACCTATGGCGAACTGCTTGAAAAGATCGACTCGGGTGAAGTCGAGCAGTTAGAACTCGACAACGTACGAGGCATCGCTCGGGTCCGACTGACGGGTGACGGAGAAGACGACCCCTTGACAGAAGTTAAGCTCTTTGTCAACGACCGCAACCCTGAGCTGGTGGACCGGCTCAATCAGGCAGAGGTAGACTATGACGTCGCTAGGGTCACTGACAATAGTGCCCTCACTAGCCTAGCGACCACCTCATTGCTGGCACTGATTTTGATCTTTGGCCTGATGATGATTCTGCGGCGCTCAGCGGGGTCAGCGGGCAACGCCATGAATTTTGGCCGCTCCAAGGCCCGCTTCCAGATGGAAGCCAAGACCGGTATCGTATTTGACGACGTCGCCGGGATTGAGGAAGCGAAAGAAGAACTCCAGGAAGTGGTTACGTTCCTCAAGAACCCTGAACGGTTTACTGCCATCGGCGCGCAGATTCCCAAGGGGGTCCTGCTGGTAGGGCCACCGGGAACGGGCAAAACACTGCTGGCTAAGGCGATTGCTGGCGAGGCGGGTGTGCCCTTCTTCAGCATTTCGGGTTCAGAATTTGTCGAGATGTTTGTGGGCGTGGGTGCATCCCGCGTGCGCGACCTGTTCAAGAAAGCAAAGGAGAACGCCCCTTGTATCGTCTTTATCGACGAGATTGACGCGGTAGGCCGCAAACGCGGGGCGGGCATCGGTGGCGGTAACGACGAGCGCGAGCAAACGCTCAACCAGATGCTGACCGAGCTGGATGGGTTCGAGGGCAACAGCGGCATTATCGTGATTGCGGCGACGAACCGCCCCGACGTGCTCGACCCGGCGCTGCTGCGCCCTGGCCGATTTGACCGACGCATCATCGTTGACCTGCCCGCCTACAAAGGTCGACTAGGCATTCTGCAAGTGCACGCCCGCGACAAAAAGCTATCGGATGAGGTGGACCTGGACTCGATTGCCCAGCGGACCCCTGGTTTCTCGGGTGCCCAGCTCGAAAACCTACTCAACGAAGCCGCCATTCTGACCGCTCGCCGCCGTAAAGATGCCATCACCCCGCTAGAGATTGACGATGCGATTGACCGTATTACTATTGGTTTGAGCCTGACCCCGCTGCTGGATGGCAAGAAAAAGCGGCTGGTGGCCTATCACGAGGTCGGCCATGCCCTATTGATGACGCTGCTGCCCAAGGCTAATCCGCTCGACAAGGTCACGATCATTCCCCGCTCCGGCGGCGTGGGTGGCTTTGCCCGATTCCGGCCTAACGAGGACCAGTTTGACAACGGCATCAACGCGCTGCAGTCCTACTCGGAACTCATTGACCGCATTACTGTTGCCCTGGGGGGGCGCGCTGCAGAGGTCGTGGTCTTTGGCGAGGATGAGGTTACGGTCGGGGCCGGGAACGATATCCAGCACGTGACCGAAAAGGCCCGTGAGATGGTCACCCAGTACGGCATGAGCGAGCTGGGTCAGCTGGCGCTAGAAATGCCGAACAGCCAAGTTTTCCTAGGTCGTGGCCAGCTAGAGCGCTCGGAGTACTCTGAGGAGATGGCAGCCAAAATTGACCGCAAGGTGCGCGAGATTGCGACCGAGTGCTATGAGAAGGCGATTGGCCTCATTCGCGACAACCGCCCGCTGGTAGACCGGCTGGTCGATATGCTAATTGTCAAGGAGACGGTCGATGGCGACGAATTCCGCCGTATCGTTAGCGAGTACGTAGAGCTTCCCGCTAATCAGCCTGTTCCTGCAGGTCGATAGACCCAGGCGTTGTTTGGGGTCAAAAAAACAATGCAAAAAGGCTGACTTTATTGATTAATTGATTAAAGTCAGCCTTTTTATTGTGGCTGTCAGCAACCCGATACCCCACGGAAATCGACGCGAAGCCCGACGAATTCAGCCACACAGGCTTTATCGAGACGACACCTGCTGCTCCTCGTACATGGCCCGCAGCACCAGCGCCGGATCAACCCAGCTGCCCTGATACTTGAGCCCCCAGTGCAGGTGAGGCCCGGTAGTGCGTCCCGTCATGCCGACGCGGCCAATGGGCTGACCCGTGCCAATTTCTGAGCCCTGGCGAATGCGAACGTTGCCGCTCTGGTCAACCATCACCTTTTCGCCATTTTCGGTCGTGACGTAGCCCTGCATGTGGCAGTACACGTGAGTCCACTCGCCGGACTGCACGATCACCGAGGTACCGCAGGCGGAGTTGTCAGAAACCTCAATCACGCGACCGCTCCACCAACTGCGGATATAGCTACCCGAGGGCGCGGCAATATCTAGCCCGTAGTGGAACTGCCGCCCGCCGTAGGGCGACTGACGATAGCCGAAGGGGGACGTGTAAGCCTGAAAGTTCTCAACCGGAAAAGAAGCGCTGCTCCAAACGTTGGTCGTGGACCGCACCGCCTGATCGGTTTCGGCAGCTCGCACCGACTCTCGTTGGTTGGGCCCCAGCGACTCGGCTGCGCCCCAGACCAGCAGGCTACCCAACACCAGCATGCCAGCAGTGGACCAGAGCTGACGGCTCCGCTGGCGCAGCCCTGGTAGCCCCTTCCTCCGGGTGGAGCCTGACCGAGTGGAAACTTGCTTAGATAGAGAAGCGGGAACGTGCGATCGCAGGCGACGGTTACGGCTAAGTCTCATACGGTTTTATAACGAGTTTGGGTGCTAAGCAGACTTTACGGGCGGATAGCAAAGCCTTCAGGCAGAAATACCTAAAGAAAACTAACCGGGTGCCGCCTGGGCCAGGAGCGTTGAGTCCGTGAAATTATAGTACGTTTGCTCTACAGATTGGGTAATCAATTGAGCAACACTTCTTCATTAGACGCGGCATTGGTGGATAAGGTACCCCAAAACGAAAACTGTAGACACTGTATTAGTTTTTTTAATAATCTTCGGTAAAGCCGCAATTATTGGGTTGACAGCATAGGACCGACGCCGGGAGCTGGGACAGCCGCTGCGCTCAGCCCAGTCTCATGTCCAGTCGCTATCGTATTAGGGGCTTTAGTTAAAACCGCGCTATGCAGACAGCAGTCCCCTTTTATACCGATCTCGTACTGGTAGGCGGTGGTCATACCCACGCGATTGTACTGCGAAAAATTGGCATGGCGGGGCTGCCACCGGGGGTCAGGGTAACGTTGATCACCAATCTGGTGGATACGCCCTATTCAGGGATGCTGCCCTGCCACATTTCAGGACTCTATGACTTCGATAGCTCGCACATCGATCTGCGCCCCCTGACTCGGTTTGCCGGATGCCGACTCTGGATGGACGAAATGGTGGGGCTCGACCCCGAACATCAGCAAATTATCTGTAAAAATCGCCCCCCGGTCCACTACGATCTGCTGTCGATTGACATCGGCAGTACCCCAGGCACCCTCAAAGTTCCCGGAGCTAGCCACTATGCGGTGCCCGCAAAGCCGGTCCCCCAGCTGCTGCAGGCGTGGGATACCTATCTAGAAGAACTGCAAACCGATCTTGCAGCGAACCCCCAGCGACCGGCAACCATCGGCATTGTCGGTGGCGGTGTGGGCGGTGTGGAGCTGGCGCTGAATATGCAGATTCGCCTGTGGCAGGTGATGCCGAACCATCAACAGGTCACCATCCATCTGTTCCATCGAGGCAAGCAACTGGCGACGGGGCGCAACCCGTGGACGCAGAACCGACTGGCGAAAATCTTTAACCAGCGGAATATTCAGACTCACCTGCAGGAATCGGTGTGTGCGGTGCTCCCTGCGGGCGACCAGGTCGAAGTGATCTGCGAATCAGGGCTAAAGGTGAAGTGCGATCGCACCTTCTGGGTAACCAATGCCGCGGCCCCAAAGTGGATTCGAGAAACGGGGCTGGCTACCGACGACCAAGGCTTCATCGCCGTCCGCGATACGCTCCAGGCTACGCACCACGACAACATTTTTGCCGCAGGCGACATTGCCACCATGACCAACCATCCCCGCGCCAAGGCAGGCGTGTTTGCCGTACGCCAGGGACCGCCCCTGTATGAAAACCTGAAGCGCGCTCTAGAAGGCCGAACCCTGAAGCCCTTCACGCCCCAAAAGAAATTTCTCAACATTATTGATCTGGGCGACGGCAGTGCGATCGCCTCCCGTGGCCGCTTTGCCTGGCAGTCGCGTCTGTTTCGCCGCTGGAAAGACTGGATCGACGGTAATTTTATGGCCCTGTTCAACGACTTTCCAGAGATGCAGGCCGCCCGACGGGGGCCGTTCCCCCCTGCGAAACGCCCCGTCCCCGAACCCATAGCCCACTGCGCGGGGTGTGGCTCCAAAGTCGGCACCACCGTTCTCACCGCCGCCCTCAACCGCATCCAACACGATCTGCCCGATGACGACTGGCCCGGACGCGAGAACATTTATGCCGGGCTTGACGCCCCCGACGACGCCGCCATCGTCCGTGTGCCCTCAGGGAAGCTGGCCGTGCAAACCGTAGACCAGTTTCGCGCCCTGCTCGACGATCCCTACATTTTGGGGCAAATTACCGTCAACCACTGCCTGAGCGACGTGTTTGCAATGGGTGGTACGGCCCAAACGGTCATGGCTCTGGTGACCCTGCCCTACGCGACCGACCCCCTCCAGACCGAAACCCTCTACCAGCTACTCATGGGCGCTCAGACCGCCCTGGCCGAGTCCAAAACCTTTCTGGTTGGCGGCCACACCACCGAAGGCCCAGGCCTCTCCCTCGGCTTTGCCTGTAACGGTTGGATAGACCCCGACCGCATTCTAAGAAAGAGCGGCCTGCAGCCCGGTCAGGCGCTAATTTTGACGAAACCGATCGGCACGGGCACCCTGTTTGCCGCCGATATGCAGCGTGCCGCCAAGGGCCGCTGGGTTGAGGCCGCCGTCCAGCAAATGACCCAGTCAAACCAGGCCGCCAGCCGCTGCCTGCAGCAGCACGGTGTCACCGCCTGTACCGACATCACTGGCTTTGGGCTGGCTGGGCACCTGGCCGAAATGGTGCAGGCGTCTAAGGTGGCCGTATCACTCGACCTGACCGCCCTGCCCGTTTTGCCCGGAGCCCGAGCAACCCTCGCTCAGGGGCACCTCAGCTCACTACACGCCCGCAATCGGCAGATAGAAACCCTGATCGAAAACCGCCGCTCGGTCAACAGCCCCGACTACGACCTGCTGTTTGACCCTCAGACCGCCGGGGGGCTACTGGCTGCCGTGCCTGCCGACCAGGTAACCAACTGTCTCGATGCCCTGCGTCAGCTAGGCTACGAACACAGTCGCTGCATTGGCAAGATTGTCGCCCCTCAGCCTGACCGGGCACCCCTTACAATCAAGAAATGGTAGAAGCGCCAACACCCGAACGCCCCCCCAAAATCACCCCAAAAATCGCCGTCACCCAATTTCTCTCCGGTCCAGGCCCCGTTCTCGACGTGCGCAGTCCGGGCGAATATGCCGACGGCCATATTCCCGGTGCCGTCAGCTTCCCCCTTTTTAGCAACGACGAACGGGCCGAGGTAGGCACCTGCTACAAGCAGCAGGGTCGCGATGCGGCAGTAGAGCTGGGGCTAGAACTCGTCGGGCCAAAAATGGTCGAGTTTGTCCGGCAGGCCAAGGTGTTGACCGGCCCCAATAAGCAGGTGCGGGTACACTGTTGGCGCGGCGGCATGCGCAGCGGCTCGATGGCGTGGCTGCTGCAGACGGCGGGCCTATTGGTGACGACGTTACCCGGTGGCTACAAGGCGTTTCGTCGCTGGGTCAGGGAAACGTTAGCCGAACCGCGCCCCATCATCGTGCTGGGCGGCATGACTGGCACAGCCAAAACGGACATTCTGCACGCCCTGGCAGCTCAGGGCGAGACGGTGCTCGATCTTGAAGGGCTGGCAAACCACCGAGGCAGCAGCTACGGCGCTCTGCTATTACCGTCCCAGCCACGGACCGAGCATTTTGAGAACCTGATCG
Source organism: Cyanobacteria bacterium J06648_16 (assembly GCA_039817185.1). GTDB lineage: Bacteria > Cyanobacteriota > Cyanobacteriia > Phormidesmidales > Phormidesmidaceae > CAWUKV01. Next base: position 18,960 of record JBCBWI010000026.1, read on the forward strand.
CCACCCAGTGGGCACAGTTCCCGACTGACCGCCCTGTGTGGATCGAAGCTGAAAGCCGCCAGGTGGGGACCTGCCGCATCCCGGATGAGCTGATGAACCAGATGGAGGCGGCCCCGACCCTGGAGGTCACTCGCCCGGTGGATGAGCGGTGCGACCTGCTGGTAGAAATCTACGGCGAGGCCGATACCGAAAGCCTGGTCGAAGCGACCGAGCGCGTCCGCAGGCGGCTGGGCGGTGAGCGCACCCAGACAGCGATTGAGCATATTCGCAGGGGTAACCTCAGGGCAGCGGTCGAGATTTTGCTGCTCTACTACGACAAAGCCTACCGGTATGACCTAGAACGTCGCCAAAAGACCATTCCCCAAGTCAATATCACGGGCCTTACTCCTGACAGGGCGGCCCAGGCTTTGTTAGAAAAGGTAAGGGATTGGGGCTGGCATTCGGGCAAGCAAACAGGCACGGTGCACCCGGCCCCCTCTACCGCAAGCTCCATCGAAAACTCAATGTCAAGGTCTGTATCAAATCATACGAGTCAGGTGTTGCCGGTCCCGTAGCATCTGGCATAAGGAATCAGCGCGCGTCCCCTCACCAAAGTACTTCCCATGCTCGTTTACTACGGCATCCCAGCTGGAATTGTATTCTTGATCGTCTTGACCGCTTTTCTGAAAGACTCGACTGCTTCAAAAGCTCAGCCTGTGAACTGGATATTCGTCGGCGTCGCCGCGCTGCTGTGGCCGCTCACAACGCCCTTTATTATCTGGAAGAAAACAACTACTTTTCTGAAGCAGCGTCAGCAGCCCGAAAAGCGAACAGAACCCACTTCACCCGCCTCGTCACTAGAGTCAATCCACCATAGCTAGTGGTTGTCAACACTCAGACTTCAGAATAAAAATCATCAAAATAAAAATCATCAAAGAGACGAAGATAGCGGATAGAGATTGAGAAAAACAGCGGATATGCTCTGACTACAGAAGGCTACAGCATTCAAGCTATTCGCTATGCACTATCCGCTATGCACACATAGCAGCCGCCAGATCCGTTAGGACAAGGCGGCTATTGTAATCGACCTACAGTGCCCGTGCTTTTTCCCTTACCTCAGATTGTTGTTCACTCATCTCAGGCTGGTACGTCAGCTTAGAGACGATTATAAAAGCAGCTAACCCAATCAATGGACTAATTAGCGTTGGGAATCCATCGAAGTCAATGCTGAAGAGCCCATTGGGCAAATACAGCAGCGTGTTGTCAACCCCAAACATTGTCGGCATCAGAGCAAACAAGATAAATCGCATGAGGGAGCCTGATAAGATGCAGGCTAGTGCCCCTTGCCGGGTAGCCTTGGCCCAATACAAGCCGCCGATGAGGGGAACAACTAGCCCCGCAAAGCTCATATCAAATGCCAACAGCAATAGCACCCCAGTCTGCGGCACCCGCAAACCCAAAAAGACACCCAGCAGCGTAATCACAATGGCCATCACGCGGGTAATCAGCAGTAGCTTGTCACCGCCTGCACCGTGAGAACCAGCGTGGCGAATGCCCAGAACGTTGTGGGCAAGCACTGACGACGTGCCTAAAATTGCCCCGTCTGCGGTCGACAGTGAAGCTGACAAAATCGCAGCCAGGACCAATAATCCCAGCACAGGAGGAACTACATTTTCGAGCAGTGAAAACAGGATGGGACCATCGGCTGTGATGCCCGTTTGGCTAAAAATACCGTTTGCGCCCAGGGCAATAATTGAAAATGGAATCCCCACAACTAACGTGCCTAGGGAAGCAACGAGACACGCTCTCTGAGCTGTTTCGGGGCTTTCAGCCGCAAAGATGCGAGCCATGAAGTCAATGGCCACCATATTGCCAAATCCCAAAGCGATGATGCTGGCCCAGTTGATGGCTGCCCCAGAACTGACCAGCGTAAGCTGCTCTAGCCCTAAAGGCCCCATGCCGGGGGCGATGTCTAGCCCAAAGTTAGCCAGGACATAAATCAACAGCCCCCAGGACCCTAGCAGGGCAATAAACACTTGAACAAAGTCGGTATAGGCCACTGCGAAGAGGCCGCCCGATACGGTGTAAGCAAAGACGAGCACCGCCAATAGCGTAATCCCACCAAAGTAGCTCAGTCCCAAAAAGTTTTGGAACATGTAGCCTCCGGCAACCAGATTGCCCGCCAGCAAAAATGAAAAACTCACTGACATGATGCAGGCAGCAATCAGCTCAACCATGCGACCATACTTGACGCGGTAGAAGTCGGGAATGGTGATTAATCCCATCCGATTCATTGGCTTAGCCAGGAAGAGCCCGGTTAACAACAGACATAGGGACAGTCCAACGGGTAGCGCCGCCCCTGCCCAGAATCCAAATTCTGAGGATAGGTCGGTGTTGCCCAATGTGGCATTTGAATCGACGGACTGGGCCATGAGCGTTGCTGCAGCGAGCGGTAGGGCAAGCCCTCTGCCTGCAACTAAAAAATTGACACTATCGCCTTTAATTTGCTGGGATGCCCAGACGCCAATGCCTAACGTACACAGGAGGAATGAAATAATCCCCCAGGAAAAGATAGTATTCTCCATTGCATAGCTTTCCTAAAGTTCAGCGTGTAACATAGAGCAATTAAAATTGTGGTTTTAAACGCAAAAAACCCGGGAGAGCGACATCAAATCAGCAAGCAGCTGACCAATTCCTCCCGGGCTTTTATCCCTCCGTGAATCACATCCCATATACCAGATGTGACGGCACCTCTTGGACCAGACGCTCAGAACAAAGTGAACCGGAACCCTAGGTGCTGACTAGTTCAGTTTTTAAATTGAAGAAGCACGCGCGCTGTACAACAGTCTATGTAAGACTCTTAACCGCTCTCAAATATTTGATACTTAATCTTGTACCAGCAGATCACCGAAGGTTCGGTATTCACCGATACGCTTTTTTGAGTTGAACAGTTTATATCTCATGGTTGCTTGATAACTGGTGGCCCATGATTCGGTTCTTCGTTGAGCTGCGCCAGCAGGGAAGGCCCCACTGGCGAGTGATTGGCGCTAGCCCGTAGGCGCAACGGTTAGGCCAGACCGCCTGCGCTCACTGCGCCTGCGTCCCCCGGTCCGTTCGTACTCATCGCTGTCTTTGCCATAGCGCACGGCAACGGCTAGCAACACTCGCTCAATGTAGGCCGAGGTCTCTTTTTCGAGCGCCACGAGCAAACTTGTCAGACCTGAGTAGCCAAATCGGAGCGTATTGAGAATGATACGTTCCCCCTATTCTGTTTCCTCTCAAGCGGCCATAAACAAGCCCTCCAATTCTCTCACTTTACCGACGAATCCCACCCTGCGATCATCCAGAGACACGAATTCTGCCATTCGACGTCGCGGCCTCAAAAAGTTGGCCACTTCATCGACCGCACGGCAAAATCTCTGTGCGGCGTTAAACTCTCCAAAACCAAGGGTGAGATAGTAACGATGCTTGACCAGGCGATGGCTTTGCTCGACTGGATTAGCTGTGCAAGGGCGAACTTCATACTCGACGGCATCACCTAACTCGTCTGCGATCGCTCGTGGGTAGGAGGTCAACCCATCGGTAGCTCAGGGCAAACGCATACTCCCGATTTCTCTCAATAAGAGGGCCTAAAAGTCAGCTTGTTGAGAAAAAAAGCGCCGTTTTGCTGCCCGTTAATCGCTGAAGGCCTCATTCTCTCGTCAAAACTGATTTAGTATGCGTTTGCCCTGATCGGTAGCTACTTTTTCTGGAACTTCCTCGTGAAGACCGGTAGCCTGGGCAAAGAACGCTTTGGTACCTGCCATGTCACGAGTCTTGCTCAGGCGAACACCCACCAAGTTGCCATCCTCATCAAGGATACTCACATCTGACAGCTTCTTACGATTAGCTGTGTTGTAACTCCCTACATCGATGGGCAATAGGGATTTTTGCTAGGATTGCGGTGAATCAAGGGGATTAACCGATGCCAACTGCCGTTACCCAAGCCATCACTACCCTTGCTGAGGTAGAGCAATTACTCAACCTATCCCGCAGCGAAGACGCTTCGTTTTTTACCGAATGGCAGCAGTCCCTGCCGCCCCTAAACACCGCCGAGCAATCGGCCCTTGACGACCTCGTCGTTACCTCTACCAGCGAGCCTCCTGCTAGAGGGCACCGTCACCCTTCTGTTTGCTTCCCCACTGCTCACCATCGCCGGTTTCTACGGCCCGCCCTTCAAAGTTCGCGCCGAAGTCCCCACTGAACTTGTTATTGACGATGGCGAAGAGATCCTCAGCGGTAGACTCGATGTCCTTGTTCTAAAAGACTATCTTTGGGTCGTCGTTCTAGAGTCTAAAAAGACAACGCTGTCAGTCTGGCCAGCCCTGCCGCAGACCCTGGCCTATCTAACCGCAAATCCAGATCGTCCGGGCTTTAGTCTGCTCACCAATGGTGATGACGTCATATTTGTGAAGCTGGTATCCGGGCAATAAGCCCTATCACGGGTCTTCTCGCCCCTCGCTGCTAAACAAGGACTCTACACAACACTGCAAGTCCTTAAACAGCTGGCTGGGGCTGTCGAAGTGAAGGCTTAAGATAGAGCACCTACACGATAACGGGTTGCATGTGCTGCTGCGCGTCCACGAGGTGTTTTAAAAGCGTCGGCTTCGGTAGCGGCCCCTTCAAATGCTCCCACGGTAACACCTGCTCTTCTCCCCACCGCTCATGCACGTAGAAGGCTAGCGGAGGCAGTTGGCCCTTCAGGTCCTTAAAGGCCCGTTTATAGCTACCCAGCGAGTCGCCATAATCACGGGTCAGCTTCAGCAGCGGCGCTAAACGCCTGTCGCCACGAGAGATCAACGCCTGAATGATCGACCAGTTGTAGCTCTCCGGTCGAAAGTCAATGCCCTTCGACCGCAGTCCCTTCTGCAGTTTCTTCAATCGTTTCTCCGCCGTCTTGTCTACCCCGTACCACTGCAGCGGCGTGTGGGCCTTAGGCACAAAGGTGCTGCAGCCCAGCGTCAGCCGCAGTCCCGGTGCTGCTTTCTTTAATTGCAGCATCATTGCCTGGGTCTGTTCAACATCATCCTCAGTCTCTCCCGGAATGCCTACCATGCCATAGAGCTTTACCGCACTCAGCCCACCCGCCTTAGCATTGACAACAGCTTTTTCAATATCTTCTGTTGCTAGCTTTTTGTTGATCGTCTGACGAATGCGTTCTGACCCACTCTCGACCGCGATGGTGATAGACTTCGTGTCATGGGTGACCAGCGTTTTGGCCAGTTTCTCATTCACGGTATTTGTTCTTACCGAAGCAATGCTGAGGCGCACATCGTCGTACTGGGGCTGATTGAGATAGTCCAACAGATCTTCAAAGCCAGGGTGTTGGGTGACAGAGGCCCCCAGAAGGCCCAGTCGTCGGGTAACGGTTAACCCCTTTTCAAGCGCTAGAATGAGAGAATCTTGCAGACTGGCGGTGCGAAAAGGCAGCGTCAGATAGCTGGCCAGGCAGAACCGGCACATCTCCGGACAGCTCCGCACCACCTCCACCATAAAAATGTTTTCCCAAGCAGATTTCTCCGTTACCACCGTCGAGGCCAGCAGCTGGTCACCGCGATAGGTCCGCTTCTCGACCGTAGCAGGAATGGTTGAATCTAGCGGTCGGATTGCCTCAATCGGCCCCGCCGGCTCGGCATAAATAGGTTCGTACAGGCTGGGTACATAGACGCCGGACACCTGAGCCAAGGCAACTAGCTGGTCAGACCGGCTAGCATCGCGCACCGTTTGATAAGCATCAACAAAATCGTGCAGCAGCTGTTCGCCATCCCCTAACAGAACCACATCGAAGAAGCTAGCAAAGGGTTCGGGGTTAGCCGTTAAGACAGGGCCACCACCAAAGACGAGGGGGTGGGCGTCGGTCCGTTTGTCCGCGTCAATGGGAATCTCTAGCGACTCCAACAGATTCAATATATTGATATAGTCCAGCTCCCACGACACCGAGAAGCCTAGCAGCTCCGGATCGCTAGGCAATGGCTCGTGCAAATCCGTAAACAGCCGACTCACCTGCAGGTCAGCGCGCTGGGCCAGCATCGACCAAATCACCTGATAGCCCAGACTGGTAATGCCCACCGTGTACTCGTTGGGAAAGGCAAAAATGGTCGGAACGGCACCGGCCTCCGGCGTGGCGGGTGTGAACAGACGCCGCTCAGCAGCAAACATAGGGGCACTCAAAGTGGATAGTTCATGGATAGAAGTTCATATTTACGGAAGCCGCTAGAAGAACCACTTAGGAACAATCGCTGAGTGGCTACAACCGTGAGTAGAACAGTCCTTCTAGCCTAACACCCAGATTTCAGGTTGGCTGACAGACCAGTCCTTCACAAAAGACCTACGCGCTAGCTGGTCTAGAGTACGCAAAAACACGGTTCTAGATTGTCAAAGCAGGTGACTAAGATTAACAAATCCTGCGGATAGGCTGGCGACAAGCGCTACCACCGCGTTTCAACTCTTGCTGACCGTAACTCTATCAGAGGCATTACCCATGTCCAGCCTGCCGGACATCGCTGACCCCTTTAACAGTGTGGATGACAATCTAAATTGCAGACAGCTGCTGCCGTCGGAGATCGAAACCCTCCCGGCAACAGAGGATGCGCCCACGCCAGCCCCCCAGGATCTGCCCAAGCCCGCAGAGAAGGGAATGCAGGCGGGTAAGGCCCAGCACCGGCAGCGACAGTACGGCACGGCGCTGTCACATTTCCAAGCCGCACTCGGTCTGTACGAACAACAGTCTGATCGGAAAGGAATGGGGCAAGCGCTCAATGCGATCGCACTAACCCACTACAGCCTTGGACAGTACGAGCAGAGCATTGCAGCCGCCCAGCGCAGCTGCCAAATCGGGCACAACCTGGGCGAACTGCGCATCGAACAGCAGGCCCTGGGACATCTGGGCAACAGCTATCGCCACTTGGGCCAGCTTGACCAGGCAATTGAGGCGATGGAGCAAAGCTTAGCCCTGGCCCAAACCCTGCAAGACAGCAGGGCAGTCATTTCCAGCTTTAACAACCTGGGCATGGTTTATAAGGCCCAGCGGCAGTACGAGAAAGCCCTGGCCTGCTACGAAAGCAGTCTGACCCTGGCTGAGGAAATGGGCGACGTTCGGCTCCTCAAACAGGTGCTGCGCAACGCGGGCAACCTGCACCATGCCTTGAACAACTACCCGGCCACCACCGACTGCTACGAGCGCCTGCTCAAAATTGCCCGCGACCAGATGGACGTGCGCGTCATCAGTAAGATTTTGCGCAACCTTAGCACCGCCTGCTACATGCTAAAAGACTACGGCAAAGCCATCAGCTACGGTTTGCAGCGACTGGCATTGGTGCAGCAGCTGGGCGACCTGAAGTCCCAAGAGCAGGTGCTAGAATCGTTGAGCATTAGCTATGATGCCAGCGGCGAACCCACCGAGGTGCTGCGCTGCCAGGAAGAACGGCTGCAGGTCTGCATCGCCCTACAGGACAAGGCCCTGCAGCGACAGGCGCTGTCGAACTTCAAGACCGCCTGCCTGGCCGTCGGCGACTTTGATCGCATTCTGAAGTACGCGCCCCTGATCGAGCAGCTAACGGCAGCAGGCTAGTGCGCTGCAGCACACTCAGTATCCAGCTTGCTAAATGCTTCTGCGTTAAGGCCCCCTGTTCTAGCTGAGCTGATGCTCAGTGGGTCAAATCATCGATTAGGCTATCTGCCATCGGACCGGCTTGCCCAACCGGGTAGCTATATAGATTTTGAAGGACAGACCTACACCGTGCTAGAACGGCTGCACCGCTACCGGTTTCGGGTCGGTCGCTATCAGCTAGCCCAGGTGGTTCTACAGGTGCAGCCATTGCAATCCCCGATCGAGCGGAGCCGGTGGGGCAATCAATGGGTCCTGGGCGATGCCACCTGCCGGTTCAACGCGCATTCTGAGCTAGTGCGCTGCGCGGTCAATCCAGCAGGCCCCTGTGAGGGCTGTCATACCTATGAAGCCGTCGCGCTCAGCCCAGTCTGTCCCCGATAGCCAGATGGGTGCCGTTGGCAAAATCCCACCCCGACTGGGCTTGCTTGCCCGCAGGCTTGACCTGGCGTAGCAGCAGGTGCCCCTGGCCAGTGGCAATCACTGGTCCGTGGTTTTTGAAAATGGCAGCAACGGTGCCAGGTGCCACATCAGGAAACGGGCCAGCCAAGCCGGTCAGCTCATTGTAGATAGCCGGGTAGATAGCCGGTAGCGAGCCCGTTTGAGGCAGCACACCCAAAGGCAAAGTTTCGCTGATTTTGAGGGGCTGCTGGCGGTAGGAGGTAACGCAGTTAGGGTAAAACCCTTGTACCTGATGATGCAGGGCCAGGGCATCGCGCTGCCAGTCAATCTCGTAGTCGGCCTTTTTGATCAGCGGCGCGTAGGTGGCGCGACTGTCATCCTGGGGGATGGGGCGAATCACCTGCTCATTGAGCTTAAGCAGGGTACTGACCAGTAGGTCGGCGCTGAGGGCAGCAAGCTTCTCGGCAACGGTCCAGGCGTTATCGAGCAGACCAATCGGGATGGTTTCCTTAAGCAGCATTGGCCCAGTGTCCATACCTGCATCCATTTTCATGGTGGTGACGCCCGTTTCGGTTTCACCGTGGTACAGACTCCACTGAATTGGGGCAGCCCCTCGATACTCAGGCAGAATGGAGCCGTGGGCATTGACGCAGCCCAGTCGAGGCATGTCGAGAATCGCCTGCGAGAGAATCTGGCCGTAAGCCACGACCACGAAGGCATCGGCGAACGTGGCGTCTAACGCCTGCAGGGTTTCGGCATCCTGCTTAATTCGAACCGGCTGCCAGATAGGGCAACCAAGGGAGAGCGCCACGGCTTTAACTGGTGAAGGGCTGACCTTGCCCCCCCGCCCCCGCCGTTTGTCAGGCTGGGTAACGACACCGACCACCTCGAAGCCAGCGGTGGCGCTCAGCCGCTCCAGACTGGGGACGGCAAACTGAGGGGTGCCAAAAAAAACGATTCTCATACGGGGCGGATGACGTGGTTGATATGCTGGGTTTGCTGGCCAAACCCAAGCTATCGACGGTCGACCGAAATTTCGATCCGGCGGTTGCGCTGTCGGGCCTCAGGGGAGTCGTTATCGCCCAGGGGCTGACTCTGTCCATAGCCGATCGGAACCCAGCGGCGGCGACTGTCTGGACGGTCGCTATCCAGACTCGCTGCTAGATAGCGCTGCAAGACGATTGCCTGCCGAAAAGCCAGCTCTCGGCTGATGGTCTGGTCGGAGCGGTCATCGGTGTGGCTGCCCACCAGGATGGTCGCGTTGGGGTAGCGGTCCAGGTCGTTGAGGATGGTGCCGAGAATAACTGGGGCGGTTTCAAGCAGGCGGGCCTCGCCGGGGACGAATAGGGCATCGCTCGGTAGGGTGACCTGCAGGTCCGTGGTCTCAAAAAGCGGATCGGACGCGGCGGGCGCAGGCAAGGCAGCAGCCGGGGCGGGACTGTCGGGCGTCGGCGCGGCCGGGTCTAGGCGACTGCGAATCGAGGCGAGGCGGCTTTCAATATCAGCGGTAGACTGGGCCCGGCCCAGCTTAGTTTCCAGGTCGATCAGGCGGCGGTTGAGGCTACGTAGGTCAGTTGCGATCGCATCGGCTTCTTCCAGCGCCACCTGACGCTCGCTATCGCTCAGGGTCGTAGCCGCCTGACTCAGCGGTTCAATCGGCTCGGTGGGAATGGGCACCGGCTCGACTCGGGTGACAGAACGGTCGGGCTGCTGCCAGCGCTCAGGCAGGTAGCGCACCTCGGTAACGACTCGATTGACCCGGCGCAGCGCCGTTTCCTGTAAGGGCACCTGGTCGCTGCGGCTACCCAAGACTTGGGCAGCCCCGATGCCCACCAGCCAGGCCAAAGGTAGGCTTACCCCCAGCAATAGCAGGCGAAACGTGACCGTCAGCCCCCAATGCAGCCAGCGCCGAGAGGCAGGCACCGCTTCCTGACTGCCGTCGGTGGGATCGATCGAGGGTAGGTCAGGCCGGGGGGCTTGCTCAGCGGTCGGGCGGTTCGAGACCTCCGGCAGGCGAATACCGTCCGAGCTACTGGGTGAGGGAGAGTTGGACGGTTGATAGATCACGGTAGGGTTACTCCGATAAATCCTCGTCTTCAGAATCGATTTGAGCGCCTGGATCGTCTAAAACATCACCAGACCAGGGGGCGACCACCAAAGAGCCATCGGGGACAAAGCTAACGCTAAACTGGGCCGCAGGCTCAACAGTCTCTTCTCCAATAGGAATATAGGTGAGCGCAGGCAGGGGCGTTTGCTCGATTTTGTCGAGTGCAGCCGGGTTGACGGGGCGATAGCCCAGGATATCGCCATTTTCGTCTACTGAAACTTCGTAGGTCAGGGTTTCGTCAAACTGCACCGAGTCTGGCTGGCTGGCGGCCAGATCAGCTTCTAGCTGCGCCTGTAGCTGGCTTACTTCGGCGGCTGAAAGGGTGAGGGCCTCGGCTTCTGATAGTTCCGCATCGGTGCCGCTTTCTGCTACGGCCGGATCGGTGGTGGCGCCCGCAACGGGAACAGCCACGCCTTCAGCTGCATCGCCTGCTGCAGCGTCTACGTCGGGGTCAGGGCCATCATCCAAACCCGTACCCGGTGCCTGGGAGCCAATCTGAGCAACGGGCTCAATGCTCTCGGGATCGAACTCCGGAACCTCCGGAATCGGCAGCATAAACAGGCCCGCCGCTGCGATCGCCAGGGAGCCCACGCCCAACAGGGGCGGCACTACCCGCTTGGACATGGGTTCGTCCGACTTGACGGCTCGCCGAGGGAGCGACTTCACCTGTAGCGAGAGTTCTGGCAGCGTTTGAGAATCTGCCAAAAACTGATCGACGGCGTCGGTCAGATCAAACAGCTGCACTGTCGAAAGAATCAGCTCAACCGGTTCCTCCAGGGCCGGATCGACCTCCGGTCTAGCGGCAACGGTCAGACGATGGTAGGCACCGCCCTTGGGCGCAAGCTGCACCAGCTTGTCAGGCGGGGTGGGGCGAGGCAGGCGACTCAGCATGCCCTGGGCATACTGACTGACCGTATCGACGAGGGATTTGAAAAATTCCAGGCCGCCGTTTAGGGCCGGTTCCAAGCCCACAATGCGGCATTCCGCATTTGCCAGAATCGACATTTCCTGCTCAGTGGTATCGGTGCTGAGCCCTTCCAATATCAGACTGCAGCTAGGGAGTACGTACTGTCGCTTCATCGTTCGGCCACCTCTCCATCAAACAGGCTGGCCCATAGTCGCCGCTCGCCCTGGGTGCCGGTACAAAATATCAGCTGGGTCAGCAGTGACAGGGCGAGCTCGTTCAGATTTTCGCCATCGTTGTAAGCAATCACCGCGGCCCGCTGGGCGTTCATCCGCCGCCGAAACTGGATTTGAAAGCGCTCAAGGTAGTGATTTAGCCGAAAATGGTGATCTACCGAAAGGCCCTTGTCCTGAAGCTGTTGCTCTGCAATCAACAGCTGGCGAATCAATACCGTCAGCTTGCGAGCCAGATAGCAGGCAATGGCCACCAGTGCCTTCGCCTCCTGTAAAGACATGGGCCGCCGCTGGTTGTTCTTGCGTAGGGGGTTAGTGCTGCGCAGCTTCCACAGTTCGACCCGGCCTGGAATGATCTCCTGCAGCCCCAGATCTCGAACGGCAATCAGCATCGCCTCTGACCCAGCCAGGTCCAGGGCCTCAATGGCCAGCAGAATAAAATCGATTTGAGTCTTAGCCCGGCGCGGACAGTCCGCCGTCCCAATCTTGGGATCGGGCAGCTTGTCAATGAGCAAGGGCTGGGCGGGCTCGGTAACGGGTGGACTTTCTACAGACATGACGGTTGTGCAGGCAAACCCCTAACGGCGACGGTGACGCAGTAATCCATCAAAGCATATTTGAGGCTAATTGGCCTGACTAAAGGACTTGACCAACCAGCGATCGCCCTGTCGCACCAGCTGGTACTCCATCGACAGCTGGTCATCGTAGGAAGCACTGCTGTCTAGGGTGCCATAAATGTAAAAATCGGCCTTCTCGCGAACGGTGGCCGCCACCGTCAGCTCGTTGGCTGTCAGGTCATCGGGCGATACGGAAGTCACCTCTAGCTCGTGGGTGTACTGGCCTACCACGCCATTATTTTCGGCCCGCCGGGCCTCTTCCTGCCACCGCGTCAGGGCGGGCTCAACTAAGACATTTTCAAGCGGTGTCCGATCGTGGTTCTCTCCTAGGGCGGCTGCCTTGGCATCGAACCAGGCTTGGAGGGTAGCCTGGGCGACGGCTTCCGCATCGCTGGCAGCAGGCACCGCCCCCGCCTCGGGCAGAGAAATGGCAGGCTGACTGACATCGACCGAAAGCGGCTCTCCCTCAAGGCGCGAACCGGGAGAGAATAGCCCGCCTAACCAGCCAAACAGCTGCATGGCCACAAACCCCACCGCGCCCAGGCACAGCAGCCCTAACAGTAAGACGAGAACCAGACGCCCCCATTTCGGCCCACCCCGCCGCGTGCGTCTCGGACGACGGACATCTTCAGGCGCGACGAGCACCCCCTCGGCTCCATTCTGACTGACGGATGGGCCAGCCTGGGACGGGGGAGCGGCCTCACCCAGCCGCCCCTCCGGAGACAGCTGCGCAACCTGGCCAGCCATGCCAAACTGCTCGTCCTTCAGCCACTCAGGCGGCTCTGAGGCGGGTTCACCGTTGTTCCATTCCCCCCTGGCGATGCCGATTGCAGCACCAGCGGTCGCGGCACCGGCCATACCGACGCCTGCGGCAGCCCCCACGCCGACACTTGCCCAGGGCGTAGTCGGGACTTCGGAGGGCGGCATGGTCTCTAAATAGGTCTGAACCTGCTCATCGGCAAAGTAGTCCTTCAGACTGGCCGACACCTGATCGAGGTCGCGAAAGAAGGGAAAGACCTCTTGCTGCAGCCAGCGCTCGGCGTAAAGGCACAGCCCCGGTAGCAGGTCGGGTGCCCCCTGGGAATGCTGCTGAATAAACTGCAGCGGCTCGCGTTCGTGACTGAGCTCTAGGGCGCGGCTCGCTTCTTCGGTCTGGCCCAGCAGAACAGCGCAAACGGCCTGCTCCAGGTGAATGTCCTGCCGCCCGCTCAGCTGCATCAGCAGCTGCTTGGCCCGCCGAATCAGGACCGGCTGATGGTAAGCAAAGCCCCGAGCCAGCAGCGCATAGACGGCCAGGTAGGTACCGACCGCCGAGGGTCGCCGGGCCTCGGCTTCAAAAATATCCTGCTGCTCTGCCGTAGTCAGGTAGCTGCGCAGCTGCTGCGAAAACCGCAGAAAGTCTTCGACGTTGAGCCCAGACAGATCGTCTTCGGCCCCGTCGATGCCACCGCGGGCCTGCAGCATCGCCTTCAGTAGCGTAATGCCTTGCTGGCGGGCCGTTTTGTCTTCGAGCGGTCGAGCGACCAGCTCTAGAATTCGATAGGGTCGGAGCTTATACAGATCGGTTTGAATCTCGGCCCGAATGGCCGCAAACAGATCCTCGCGCATCAGCAATTCGCGACCTGTCTCCAGCGTTTCGGCAGCGTCTTCGTACTGGTTTTGCTGCCACTGCTCGCGGCCCAATTCCAGGCAGGCCAGGGCCAGCGTCAGGGCAATGTCAGACAGGACAACGTCGGGCTTGCCAAAGCGGCCGCTGTTGAGGCTGCCATCGCCGCTGCTCAGGTAGGGACGCCCGAGCTTGATCGCCAGCTCGTACTCGCCCAATTCCAGCAGCACCAACAGTGCCCCCACCAGCTGAGCATCGCTGACTTCGATGGTAGGACTGACGGCGTCGGCATCGCTGGGAGCATCGCTAAGGAAGCGGGTGTCATATTTTTGCCGCTGGGCCGAGTCGGATAGGACCGCATGGGCCTCGTCAATCAGCTGCTTGCGAGACTCAACCGCCGATTCTGAATATTCTCGGCGGGGCAGCTGCAGGGTGCGATCGCGATGGGCCTGCTCCAGCTGATCAGCCGTCGCCTGAATGGGCAATCCCAAAATTCGGTAGTAGTCTAGCGGAACTCGCACAGTCAGTATCCCCGGCGCTCGGATGAATCAGTGATCGATGGCAGGTGAGGGCAATCGTTTGACAACAGTGACAACTTACAATACTAGCCAATCGCCCATTTAGATCTAAGTAGACAACTAAGATTTAAGTAATCGGGCGTTTTTAACATTACCTATAGTGAAACGAGCTGCAGATGTCCCCAGATCCTGGATTGAGGATTACTTTACCCCAATTCCATATTTAGCGTGCATGCTGCACATAAAACGCTAATGATAGAGTTTTGGTCCGCCCAGTCGGCGCTAGCAGGCGTGAAGTTTGCTCAAAAGCCTGCCGTCCCGACCGAATTTTCGGTGATAGCCTCCCGTTTTGGCAAATTTCTTGGCTCTAGCTTGATTTAGACAGCCCGAAAACGGTCTGGCAGCCAAACAGCCTGAGAACGAATGATGGGTTAAAAGACGATGGGTTAAAAGACGATGAAATGTCTAAACTGGTGTGCGCAGTTACAGCATTTTTTAACGACTGCAGAACCATTGAGAGAACCAGCGGCGCACCAAACGGGAAACTCATCCTTTCCCGCGTTAGCGATTTATAGAATAATCAAAGACTGTTAATCGAAAGCACGTACTGCGTCGCGGAGACGACCCATGGTCCAAGACCGAACCTTACCCACTTTTCAAGCAGCTGCAGCCCCGCTAGACCGGGACGAAGCCCTGCGACTCTATGACGATATGCTGCTGGGCCGCTACTTCGAAGACAAGTGCGCCGAGATGTACTATCGCGGCAAGATGTTTGGCTTTGTCCACCTCTACAACGGACAAGAGGCGGTTTCGACCGGGGTGATCAAGTCGCTGCGCTCGGACGATTACGTTTGCAGCACCTACCGCGACCACGTTCATGCTCTGAGTGCAGGCGTCCCGGCCCAGAATGTGATGGCCGAGCTGTTTGGTAAGGAAACTGGCTGCAGCAAGGGACGGGGAGGCTCCATGCACCTGTTTTCCTCAGAGCACAATCTGCTGGGGGGCTTTGCCTTTATCGGTGAGGGCATTCCCGTGGCCCTGGGCGCAGCCTACCAGAGCAAATATCGCCGCGAGGCCCTAGGCGATGAGAACGCCGACCAGGTGACGGCGGCGTTTTTTGGTGATGGCACCACGAACAACGGTCAGTTTTTTGAGTGCCTAAATATGGCGGCCCTGTGGAAGCTGCCGATTTTGTTTGTGGTGGAAAACAATAAGTGGGCGATTGGGATGGCCCACGAACGGGCCACCTCCCAGCCCGAGATTTACCGCAAGGCCAGCGTGTTCGGCATGCCCGGCCACGAAGTCGATGGCATGGATATGCTAGCGGTGCGGGCGGTCGCCCAGGAAGCCATTGCCCGGGCCCGGGCAGGCGAAGGGCCGACCCTGATTGAATGCCTAACCTATCGGTTCAGGGGACACTCGCTGGCCGATCCGGACGAGTTGCGATCGCAAGCCGAAAAAGACGCCTGGCGCGCCCGTGACCCCATCCCCAAATTCGAAGCCTACCTGCTAGAGCAAAACCTGGCCAACGAGGATGAGCTGAAGTCAATGCGCAAGGCGATGGAAAAACACATCGAAGACGCCCTGACCTACGCCGAAAGCAGCCCAGAGCCCAGCCCAGATGAGCTGTACCGGTATATTTTTGCCGATTAGCCGCCTCGTCGCTCCTGACCCGCACAGCCTGCTGTGTCCCTGCCCCCTCACCCCTTTCCCCGTACGGGCACAGCAGACTGCGCCCCCATTCAACATCTCACCTTTGAAAAATGACCAAAACCCACCTGTTCAACGCGCTACGCGAAGCCATCGACGAAGAAATGGGTCGCGACAATACCGTCTTCGTTCTGGGTGAGGACGTGGGCCATTACGGCGGTTCCTACAAGGTCACGAAAGGGCTCTACGAGAAGTACGGTGAGTTTCGCGTGCTGGATACGCCGATTGCCGAAAATAGCTTTACCGGAATGGCCGTCGGCGCAGCCATGACCGGACTACGACCGATTATCGAAGGCATGAACATGGGCTTTTTGCTGCTGGCCTTCAACCAGATTGCCAACAACGCGGGCATGCTGCGCTATACCTCCGGCGGCAACTACAAAATTCCCCTGGTGATTCGCGGACCCGGCGGCGTCGGCAGCCAGCTTGGGGCCGAGCACTCCCAGCGGCTTGAAGCCTACTTCCAGGCCGTGCCGGGTCTCAAGATTGTGGCCTGCTCAACGCCGCGCAACGCCAAGGGGCTACTGAAGTCGGCCATTCGCGATCCCAACCCCGTCCTGTTCTTTGAGCACGTATTGCTCTACAACCTGCAAGAAGAACTGCCTGACCATGCATACCTGACGCCACTGGACAAGGCCGAAATCGTCCGACCGGGTAAAGACGTAACGATCCTCACCTACTCACGCATGCGTCACCACGTGATGAAGGCCGTCGAGTCGCTAGAGAAGCAAGGCATTGACCCCGAAGTCATTGACCTGATTTCGCTCAAGCCGGTCGATTACGAGACCATCGGCGCGTCGATCAAAAAGACCCATCGAGTGGTGATTGTCGAAGAATGCATGCGTACGGGCGGCATCGCCGCTGAGATCATGGCGTCGATTAGCGATCGCTTTTTTGACGAACTGGATGGTCCGGTCATTCGCCTGTCGTCGCAGGATATCCCCACCCCCTATAACGGCCAGCTAGAACGACTGACCATTGTACAGCCCGAGAAAATTGTTAAGACCATTGAAGAAGTGATGGCGCTCAAGGTTTAGGCGGACAAACTCTGACCACACGCGGCATTATGAGGACAGGTTCAATCCGTTAGAGACTTCATGGGAAAACATCGCATCACACTGGCTGCCATCCTGGCGCTGGCGCTGGCAGCGGTTGTCACAATTGTGCAGCTGCCGACCAAGCTGGGACTTGACCTGCGTGGCGGGTCACAGCTGACGCTAGAAATCCAAACCACTGATGCGGTGGGGGCGATTAGCGATCGCGACCTCGAAGCCGTGCAACGAGTGATCGAAAATCGAGTCAACGGTCTGGGGGTTTCTGAGGCGGTGGTACAGCCCGCTCCACCCGACAAGCTGCTGATTCAGCTACCGGGCGTCAGCGACCCTGCCCAGGCAGAGCGGGTGCTGGGGGGCACTGCCCAGCTAGAATTTCGCACCCAAAAGCAGGGAACTGAGAACCAGATCCAGTCCGTTGCCCAGGTTTTACAACAGCAGGAAATTCAGCTAGCGGTCCGACTCGATCAGGAGAATGCTGACCCCGTAGAAATCGCCCAGCTCCAGGCAGACCTGCAGGCCAGTCGCGAGCTACTGCTAGAACTGTTCGACCCGGCGCAGATTGGCGGCGATGAGCTGGTCGATGCGCGGGCCGAGCCCTTGGGGCTGAGCGATGCCTGGCAGGTGGCTATTGTATTTAATCAGGAAGGTGGCGAGGTCTTTGCTGAGCTGACCAAGAATATCGCCGGGACGGGCCGCAGTTTGGGCATCTTTCTAGACGACCAGCTGATCAGCGCGCCGACGGTAGACGTGCGCAACGCGGCCACGGGGATCACCGGCGGTCGAGCTGTGATTACCGGCAACTTCGACACCGAAGCGGCCCGAGAGCTAGAAATTCAGCTGCGGGGTGGGGCGTTACCCGTGCCAGTTGAAGTCGTCGAAAAGCGGACGGTGGGCGCGACCCTGGGCCGCGACAGCATCTCCCGCAGTCTCTATGCGGGCATCGCTGGGCTGGCGCTGGTACTGGTGTTTATGGCCGTTTACTATCGGCTACCGGGCATTTTAGCCGACGTGGCGCTGGTGGTATACGCGCTGCTCACCTGGGCGGTGTACAACGCCGTCGGGGTGACGATGACGCTGCCCGGTATCGCCGGGTTCATTCTCAGCATCGGCATGGCAGTAGACGCCAATGTGCTGATTTTTGAGCGTACCCGTGAGGAGCTGCGGAGCGGCAAAACCCTGTACCGTTCCGTGGAGTCGGGGTTTGACCGGGCGTTCTCCAGCATTTTTGACAGCGGGGTGACTACCCTGATTGCCTGTGCGGCGCTATTTTTCTTTGGGGTGGGCCTGGTCAAAGGGTTTGCCCTAACCCTAGGGATTGGCGTGGCCGTCAGTGTCCTGACGGCGTTCTTTTGCAGTCGAACGCTACTGTTCTTTGCCATCGGCTTTCCGCAGTTTCGGCAGGTCAGCTATTTTTGTCCTGGCGTGACGAACCAGCCCTCACGCGCTGTTTGAGGTTGAAACAAGATTCCTATGAAACTCAACGTCATCAAACAACGCGGTCTCTGGTGGACGCTCTCTGCCGTTCTGGTTGTGGCTGCCATTGTGGCCATGGCTGTTTCCTTTAGCCAGTACAGCGCCCCCTTGCGCCCGGGTCTCGACTTCATCGGGGGGACCCGACTGCTGCTGGAACGCGACTGCGGCGAAGCTGACTGCGCAACCCCAATTGAGCTGGCCCGCGTACGTGAAATTATTGCTGAACAGGGGATCGAGAGCAGCAATGTGCAGCTAGTCAGCAGCGCGACCCAGAACCTAGAGAATATTGACCAGCCGAAAACCGGCTTGGCGATTCGAACCCAGTCTTTGGGGGCTGACGAACGTACAGCCCTACAGTCGGCCCTCTCCGACGAGTTTGGCCCGTTTGACCCAGAGGCCATTCAGATTGACACGGTAGCGCCTGTCCTTGGTCAGCAGCTGCTGACCAAGGGGCTAGAGGCGCTGCTGGTAGCATTTGCAGGCATTACCGTCTACTTGAGCCTACGCTTTCAGCTTGACTATGCAGTGCTGGCGCTAGTCGCGCTGATGCACGACGTACTCATTACCCTAGGCGTGTTCGCGGCGCTGGGTCTGACGCTGGGCTACGAGGTCGATAGCCTGTTTCTAGTATCGCTACTGACCATCGTGGGCTTTTCGGTCAATGACACGGTGGTGATCTACGACCGCATCCGTGAAAGCCTGAAGCTATCGCCGGACCGGCCTATCAACGAAGTGGTTGAGATAGCGGTCAATCAGACCCTAACCCGGTCAGTCAATACGACCCTGACGACGGTGCTACCGCTGGTCGCAATCGTGATTTTTGGGGGCGCGACGCTGAAGTTCTTTGCTCTGGCGCTGATTGTGGGCTTTTTGGCCGGTGCTTACTCCAGTATTTTCATCGCCAGCACGCTGCTGGCCTGGTGGCGCGGGCGTAATCCCCAGCCGCTGCCTCAGATAGAAGCGCCGTCTGAGTAGGGCGGCCAGGTTAGGCTATGGGCATTGTAGGCGTATCAGTCGACGTATCAGTCAACTTGGGTCGGAAATGCCTAATTGAGCCCTGTAGCTCATCTGAATCAAAACACTTTTTTGAGCGGCGAGTGACCGGTGGACGATATTTTTGATATGGAATACGCCTTGGAGGCACTGCGACAGCGAACGCTGCGGAACTGGTGGCGATTGACGATGGGACTCTGGCTAACGGTGGGCCTATGGAGTCTCTGGCAGCTGCGAGATGAGTTTGCGCTATGGATGCAGTACTTTACCTGGACAGCCGTACGCTACTCGCTAGCTTACAATCGTTTGGCGGCCTTGGGGCTGGGGCTTTGCGTGGGGTTAACGGTAGCGACACTGGTGAGTGAGAGCCGCCATATTATTTGGGGCCTGTCGAAAGGCGAGCGGGCTCGGTTGGAGAAACAGCTGGCCTTGATCCATCGGCAGGGACCGTCCCATCCCCTATGGCGGCTGGTCCACCGGCAGACACTAACCAACAAATACTGAATCTCATTATTCCTATCTCATTTTCCTAATCCCATTTTCCTACGACTTTCCCAACGTGTGAGTGCGCGTTATGAGGACAAGCGGCATAAAGACAAGCGGTATGAAAACAATTAGTCTGCAAGTCAACGGTGAACCCCAAACCTGCGATCCGGGTACCACTCTGCCAGGTCTGCTCAATCAGCTGGGGATGGATCCACGGCTGGTAGCCGTAGAGTACAATGGCGAAATTTTGCACCGACAGTTTTGGGAAACCACGCTGATGCAGGATGGTGATCGGCTTGAGGTAGTAACCATTGTGGGCGGTGGCTAGGGGCGGAAATCCCCCCTGCTGAGAATTCCCCGGTCGCTAAAAAGACGTTAAATTAAGGCTATGCAGATGGCTCGGGGGCACCTCGAGACCGAACTTCAGAAAAATCATGGTAAGCAAATCAGTGAGCAACCTCTCTCGGCTCCGGTCCTGGGTTAAGCCGGTCCTCAAGTCTTTTGTCGTACTGACGCTGGCATTTGCGCTGGTCTTCAGTCAGGCCGACGGCGCACTGGCGGCTCGAGCCGGTGGCCGCATCGGGGGCGGTAGCTTCCGGGCACCTCGGTCCTATTCTCCGCCGACCCGGTCCTACAGAGGGCCTTCTGGCGGTTACGGCGGCGGCTACTACCCCGGTGGTGGGTTTGGCTTCCCGTTCATGTTTCCGCTGTTTGGCTTTGGTGGGGGCGGGCTGTTCTCACTGCTAGTTTTCTTTGCGATCGCAAGTTTCCTGGTTCGCACCTTCCGCAGCGTCAGTGAGTCGGGCGAGTACGAAAATGCCACTGACCCCACCGTATCGGTGGCCAAGCTGCAGATTGGCTTGTTGGCCAAGGCCCGTGACCTCCAGGACGACCTCAACCGCCTGGCCCAAACCGCCGATACTGGCTCTACCGCCGGTCTAACCCAGGTCCTGCAGGAGACGACTTTATCGCTGCTGCGCCACCCTGAGTACTGGGCCTATGCCGACACCGCGACCGAGAACACCCGACTAACCAACGCCGAACAAACCTTTAACCGGTTTGCCCTGGGCGAGCGCAGCAAGCTGGCTGGAGAAACCCTCTCAAACGTCAACAAACAGTTGCAGCAGGCCGACGAGGCGGCCCTCGCCAAGACCCAACCCAGCGGCGAGTTGGCCACGATGCCGGGTGAGTACATTGTCGCCACGGTGCTGGTGGCGACCCAGGGGCAGATCAAATTCCCGAAAATCCAGTCAGAGCAGGACGTACGACAGGCCCTTAGCCAAATTGGCGCAGTCTCTAGCGACCGACTCATGGCGGTCGAGGTCCTGTGGACGCCCCAGGCTTCCGGCGAAACGTTGACGGCAGATGAACTGGTCGCCGAATACCCCAATCTGAAACTGGTGTAAGCTTTTCAGGCGATTTCAGGTACTTTAATAGGGACATTTGGGAGCTTGTCTAACAGCTCCCTTTTTTGTCTGTTTCAGCGGGTTGATCGGCTAAGTGCATTCAGTAGCCGAAACGGGCTTAATGTGCTTAACTTTTCAACAATTGTGACTCGCCCCCTGTATCTGAACGCCGAAAGAGGCCTCCCATGCTGGTATTGCTGACCCGTGTACTGCTTTGGGCCACGATTGGCCTGATCGTCTGGTACGTTCTGCTCAAAATCATTCCCAAGAAGTACCTCACCTGGTTTGGGGGCGTAGTGGTGCTGATTTTGATCGTGGCGTCGTTCATTGACCCTAACGATCAGACGATTGGCACAATCTGGCGGCTGATTTCGCTGCCGCTGTCGCCCCTGGGTGCCACAGTGCTGCTGCTGGGAGCCGCACTCAGTGATGGCATCGGCAAAGTCAAGGGGCAGCCCGTTTTGATCGCCCTGATCATTCTATTGTTATCCAGTACGCCCATAGTGGCGCGGACCCTGGCCGGGCAGGCAGAGCAGTCTGTTCAGCAGGCCTACCAAAATCGCCAAGCGATTTGTCAGGGTGTATGCCCCGCTGAGATTCCTGAAAGCAGCACCTTGGATCGGACCGGAGCGATTGTCGTGTTTGGTGAGCCCTCAGACGCCGCCGACCTGGGCACGATCTACCGCACCCAGGACGAAGTCGCCTACAACTCGGTGCTGGTGCCGCGCCTGATTTATGCTGCCGACCTTTATCGGCAATCCGGACGTCGTCCTCCGGTGATCGTTACGGCTGGCCCCCGTCGTGGGGATCCAAACGACGATGAGAAGGAAAGCTTTATCCGCAGCGTTTTAACCAGTAATGGCGTGGCCAATGAGTCGATTCGGATCATCTCTACCGGCTCAAACGTGCGATCTACGGCCAACGATGTCGAAGATTATCTACAGAACCAGCAGCTGCTACCCGCCCGTGCTAGCCGCACCGAGGCGGATGATAATCGGGTGGTCCTGGTCACCCCTGCCATCAATATGGCCCGCACAGCCTTGACCTTTGAGCAGATGAACATTCAAACCATTGCTCGTCCCACCGACTTTTATACCTCTGAGGCCGAGCGCAGCGGTGACGTGTTTGCCCGCCTGCCAGATATATTGCCCAACGTGAACGCGCTGCAGGTGACCTCTCGCTACTGGGACGAGTTTTTGACGTCGGTGTACTACTTTTTGCGGGGCTGGCTGCCTGAGTTCAAGTTTGGCTGGGATCCCAACATCGAAATTTAGTCACCCTAGGGACGTCCTCAAGACTGCGCTTGAGGGCAGGGTGGGGATAGCGGCTGCGGCATTGGGTCGTCTATTCTCTCTGGCAAAATCGTCTAGGATATTGAAGCAGCATCGGCTGCTACTGTTCTGGGACAACATTATGGCACAGTCTAAGCTGCGGCGGTTGGGAGCTTATCTCGCACCGCACCGACAGCGGACGGCTTTAGGGATTAGCGCACTGCTAGTGGTCAACGTGTTGAGCGTTCGGATTCCTCTGATGATTGGGGATGCGGTTGACCAGCTCGAAGTGACCTTTAGTATGGAGCGGGTCCTGCAGCAGGCAGGCGTCATCCTGCTGCTGGCGACGGTGGTGTGGTTCATTCGCATGGCGTCGCGAATTCTGATCTTTGGGGTTGGGCGTCAGGTCGAGTTCGACATCAAGCAGCGCATTTTTGAGCACCTGCTGACCCTAGAACCAGCTTACTTTTCTGAAAATACGATTGGCGATCTGATTAACCGGGCGACCAGCGATGTCGATAATATTCGGCGGCTGTTAGGATTCGCGGTCCTGAGCGTTGCCAATACGATCTTTGCCTACCTGCTAACGATCCCGGCGATGCTCAGCATCAGCGTGCGGCTGACGGTGGTTTCCCTGGCGATCTATCCGGTCATGCTAGTGCTGGTGCGGCTGTTTAGCGAACGGCTGCGACGAGAGCAGCAAACCGTTCAACAGTCGCTCTCCGATTTGAGTACGCTGATTCAAGAGGACATGAGCGGCATTTCTTTGGTCAAAATCTACGCTCAAGAAGACAATGAGCAGGTTGCTTTTGCCGAGAAAAATCAGGCCGTGTTATCTGCCAACCTGGCGCTGGCTAAGACCCGAAACACGCTGTTTCCCCTGTTGGGCGGGTTAGCCAGCCTGAGTCTAGCAGTCATTTTGGCAGTGGGTGCCCGTGCGATCGCAACCGGCACGCTATCAGAAGGTAACTTTGTCGCCCTGATTCTTTACGTGGGCAATCTGGTCTTTCCCACCGCACTGTTGGGGTTCACCATCACCGCCTATCAGCGCGGCGAGGTCAGTCTGGACCGCATCGAAGCCATCTTCAAGGCCCAACCGAAAATCTACACAATCCCAGGTGCAATTGAGCTCGCGCCTGAAGCCGTCCGGGGTGAGCTGCGAGCCAGCGGTCTGACCTACGCGTACCCCGACAGCGACGGGCCAGCGTTGGACAATATCAGCTTTACCATTCAGCCGGGGGAGACGGTAGCTGTCGTCGGCCCCATCGGCTCAGGTAAATCGACCCTGGCCAAGGCACTACCCCGCCTGCTCGACATTGGTGCTGAACAGCTATTCATCGACGGGCAGGACATCACCAACATTATGCTGCCGAGCCTGCGGCGCATCATCGCCTTTGTCCCCCAGGACAGCTTTCTATTTAGCACTAAAATAAAAAACAATATTCGCTACGGCAGCCCCTTTGCCGAGCGGCCCGAGGTCGAAGATGCCGCCAAACTGGCGCAAATTCGAGAAGAGATTATCAACTTCCCCAAGCAGTACGACACCCTGGTGGGCGAGCGGGGAATTACTCTATCGGGTGGCCAGCGACAGCGCAGTGCCCTGGCCAGAGCCCTGCTGGTGGATGCGCCCATTCTGGTACTAGACGACGCGCTCTCTAGCGTCGACAATCAGACCGCAACACGCATTCTCGAAAATCTTTCTCGGGGAACCCAGCTGAAAACGGTCATTTTCATCACCCACCAAATGTCGGCAGCGGCCAATGCCGACCGAATTTTAGTGATGGATCGAGGTCGCATTGACCAGATTGGCGATCATAGGGCGCTCGTCAGCCAGCCGGGGCTTTACCGAGACCTTTGGAATCAGCATAAGCTGAAAGAAGTGCTGCAATAGCCCACTATGGCGTTGGCCCCTTTACTGAAGACACCGAGTCTCGGTATCTCACCAGCCCCTGAGAGGACAGCAATCTGAGAGGACAGCAATCTGACGGAGCGTTCGCGATCTATCTGTCTAGGGAGACTCGAAGGCAGGCAAGCTGATGATGTACCGATAGCCGGTATCTACCGAGCCCTGAATCGTGACGGTTCCCTCATGGATCTTGGTGAGATGGCGGCTCAGCAGCAGTCCCAGTTCCTGGCGCGACACCGACAGCTGCTTGGCTGCATCGAGCGAATCGAGCAGATCGTCGGCTGCATCTACCGGCTGCAGCGGCTCGGCTGACTCAGACTCATCCAGCGTGATTAGCGAGGCCGCCGATTCTAAGAATTCTTGCTGCCCCCACTTAAGCACAGCCTGGGGCAGGTCTTCACCCAACCAAGGGTTGGATACCCACACGGCCATCGTCAGACGACCGTCTTTACGCGAAACGTGTAGCCGGATCGTACTGCCCGCCGTTGACATTTTAATAATGCTAAAGATCAGGTGGTAGAGCATTTGCTTGACCACCCGCTTGTCGAGCACCCAGATCCGAGACCCCGGTTCAACGCTGAGGCTCAGGGAGAGCTCTTGCTGCTGGGCAACCTTTTCGACCGCCTGCAGCGATTGTTGCCCCAACATTTCAATATCAACGGGCGAGAGTGACAGCTGTTGACAGTCGTCTTGCAGGCCACCCAGTTCGATAATTTCATCCACTAATGACAGCAGAT
Source organism: Cyanobacteria bacterium J06648_16 (assembly GCA_039817185.1). Classification (GTDB taxonomy): domain Bacteria; phylum Cyanobacteriota; class Cyanobacteriia; order Phormidesmidales; family Phormidesmidaceae; genus CAWUKV01. The sequence goes on from JBCBWI010000026.1 coordinate 44,008, forward strand.
TTTGGGTGCTGTTGACGATAATGCTGGCATACTCTTTTTGCTTGTCGGTAAGCGACCCGTAAATCTCGCGACTGAGCATATTGGCCATACCGGTGATGGCGGTGAGCGGATTGCGCAGGTCTTGGGTCAGTTGGGCAATGAGCCCCAGACGGACTTCATTGACCTTGGACTGAAGCTGATCTTCGAGGGAGTCGCTCGCGGTTACCCTTGCTTTTTGACCCGCAGCGAGGGGCAGTGTGCCGTCAGATAACAGGTTCCGTTCGTGCTCGCTCATACACCAGCGGGCGTTAAGCTCCAGGATGGCAATCTCTTGAGGCGTGAACTGCCGGGGCATGATGTCCATCACGGCCAAGGTGCCGATGCAGCAGCCGTTGGCCGCCATGAGGGGAACCCCTGCGTAAGACTGAATGCCGTACTGCTGGACCAGAAGACTGTTGGAAAAGGCCGGATGCTGAGTGGCATCGTTTAGAACAAACCGCTCGGCACTTTCAACGACGTGGGTGCAAAAAGATTCTTCGCGGGGCAGCTCTCGGGCGGCGGCAAGCTGGTTCATCAGCCCCAGACTGGAAAGCCCCACGGCAGCTTTGAACACCTGATGGGTTTCGTTGACGATGCTGAGCAAACAGATCGGTGCAGCCAGCAGGCGAGAAACGGTTTGAGCCGCTTCTTCTAAAACGGGGGGCACGCTATCCGTCAGCAGTCCGAGCTGCTGTAGCGTTTGGGCGCGGTTGCGATCGCGATCCTCAGGAGCGCTGCCTTCCAACAAGCAGGCGGGATGGGTCTCGACGGGCGGCATCGCTGGATTCGCTTCTGAAAGGGGAGTCGCGCTGTACGGCATCTCAGTAACGGTCAACTAATGGGTGCAACATTCGTAACTCCAGAGTGCCCAGAAGAATTTATCCGCCAACTCAGAATTTCATTGTTTTTTCGCTTTTTAGGAGGACAAGGTGCATTCTGGCGGAGAGTCACTCCGTATTTACCCTGAATAAAACAATTTTCTTTGAACTTTTCTGTGATCTCTCGCCGTCATGCACAACCGGTTGTGCATGACGGCGGGCTACGGAGCGCTTTTGAATTTAGGGAATAACGAGACTCAGCGTCCTCAGCAAAGGGGCCAACGCTACAGTTCAAGCATTGCAATTGACTGATGTCAGCGCGGCGGGGAGAGGGGTTAAATAGAGCGGTTAGCACACCAGAAACTCGCGGAAAGCGGAATTGAGACATGGAGTACACTAATGGGGCTTGATTGGGAGGGGCATGATGGAGCTTCGCCTGGTCTACACTGGCTGGATTAATTGAGGATCGTTTGACCATGCAACCGGCTATTTCGCCAGGCACGCTGCTGCAAAACCGATATGACGTGGTTCAGCTCCTGGGACAAGGGGGGTTTGGCCGTACCTACCTGGCTAAGGACAAGGGCCGATTCGAAGAGCGCTGCGCCATCAAAGAATTTGTCCCCAGCCAGGGAGAAGACCGATTTTCTGACAAAGCCACCCAGCTGTTCCAGAGGGAGGCAGCGATTCTTTACCAAATCAGTCATCCGCAGATTCCCCAGTTTAGAGCCACCTTTGAGGAAGATCAGCGACTGTTTCTGGTACAGGACTACGTCGATGGCACAACTTACCGAGATTTGCTGGACCAGCGACGGGCCCAGGGACAGACGTTTTCAGAAACTGAGGTCCGACAGTTCTTACAACAGCTGTTGCCGGTGCTGGCACACATTCACGCCAAGCGCATCATTCACCGGGACATCAGCCCAGACAATATTATTTTGCGGCGCAGCGACCAGCTGCCGGTGCTGATCGACTTTGGCGTGGTCAAAGAAGTGGTGACCCGCCTGCAGACGGACGTGCCGTCAACAACGGTGGGCAAGGTGGGTTATGCCCCCAGCGAGCAGATGCAGACCGGGCGGGCCTACCCCAGCAGCGACCTCTATTCACTCGCGGTGACGGCACTGGTACTGCTCACCGGGCAAGAGCCCCAGTCACTGTTTGACGATGTCAACCTCAGCTGGAACTGGCAGGCCTACGCCCAGGTGAGCCCTGAGCTGGCGGCGGTGTTGAACAAAGCGCTCAACTACCGCCCCGGCGATCGCTTTCAGTCGGTCAGTCAGATGGCCCAGGCTTTGGCGGGTCAGACACCGGTCCCCGCACCCAGTCCGGTACCAGCAGCGGCCCCACCGCTATCGGAAATGCGGACAGTCGCAGTGGCCCGGCCCGCGCCCAGTCAGCCGACCACCCCCCAGCGCCAAACGGCGGCACAGCGGGGTGCTACCCGTCCGGTGACAAGGCCCGTAACCCAGCGACCCGCTGGACCGACCCGCGCCCGAGGACCGCTGGAAAATCCGTGGATTGTCTCGACGATTGGGCTCGGATCCGCTGCGATCGCAGGGCTGGGCGGCTGGGCCGTCGTCAACTACCTAGGCGCTGAACCGGACGCTGGACCGCCGCAGATTCAGCCATTCCCAGAAGAAACCCCAACCCCAACCCCGACACCAGCGCCGACCGCGACGCCCACCCCCAAACAGCCCATTGAGGACAACGTCGCGGTTGAACTGGAGCCAGGCAGGCAGCAAACCTTTGAAAGCACCGTCAGCGGCGGTGACAAGGTCAACTATCAGTTTCAGGCTCAAGCCGGGCAATCGCTGTCGGCCCGATTACGGGGTGAAGGCGTGCTGCTGACCGTGCTAGGCCCTGACGGAGAAACCTTTGACGACGGTGCTAACCGGGTGCTGCGCTGGCGCGGCGACCTGCCGGAGGACGGCCAGTATACAGTTCAGCTGAGTCCGGTAGAGGGGCTCTCGGGTAGTGACTATAGGCTCAATCTAGAGTTGGGGCCCACACCCACTCCGCCCGATCAGGACGACCCGTCCGATAACGGCGGCGACACCGATCCTCCTCCCGATGGGGGTAACCCACCCGACGAAGGGTCGCCCACCGATCCCCCGGCAGACGATCCGCCCGTACAGCCGGAAATCACCTCTCAGCAGGTGCAGTTTGAAGCCGGTGCGACTAGCGCCCAGGTGTCTAACAGCGTGGGGCCTGGGCGCATCCGGCGCTATGTGGTGAATGCCCAGCAAGGGCAGATTATTACGGTCAAAATCATCCAAGCCCAGGGCCCCGTCACGTTTGACGTGCAGGCCCCCACGGGCGAACCAATGTCCGAAGCTGAAAACGTGCTGTTCTGGCAGAGCTACTTGCCCCTGGGCGGCAACTATTCGGTCGATGTGCAGTCGCCCGCAGCGGCAGAGTTCTCGCTAGAGATTGCCATTACCGGGCAGCCCCAGTAGCCGAACCGAGCCCAGGCATACGCCCAACTTGCGGAGGCCGAGGCAGAGTAGGCGGTTTCAGCCACCAAATCCCGCTCACATCAAATACAATCGGGGGACCGTTTCACCTGAGGTTAAGGTGTCAGGATTGTTGATTACGGCCACCGATACTGACGCGGGTAAAACGCTGCTGACTTGCGCCCTTGTAGCGTACTGGCAGCGGTACTGCCACGCCTACCGGCTAGGGGTGTTAAAACCGCTGCAGTCAGGACCAGGCGACCGCGAACTGTATCAACGCTTGTTTGACCTGGAACAGCCCAACGCGCTGCTCAACCCTATTTACTACGACGCGCCCTTGGCCCCGCCGATTGCGGCGCGCCTGGCACAGCAGTCCATCGATCTCACACCTGCCTGGCAGGCCTACTGCACCCTGTCCCGCGAGCGGGATTGGGTCCTGGTCGAAGGCGTAGGGGGGCTGGGGTCGCCGGTTACAGCGGAGCTAACGGTGGCCGACCTGGCGGCAGACTGGCGCTTGCCAGTGGTGCTAGTCGTGGCCGTACGCCTAGGTGCGATCGCACAGGCTGTCGCCAATGTAGCCCTGGCCCGTCAGCAAGGGCTACAGCTACAGGGGATTGTACTGAACTGCAGGCAGCCAGTGACGTCGGATGTCGCTGACCAACTGGCCCCTGCATCACTGATTGCGTCCCTAACTCAGGTGCCAGTGTTAGGGACGCTACCTTACCTGGATGATGCCGACGATCTGGGCAGCTTAGCCCAAGCTGCCAAAGGGCTTAGCCTGGAGCGGATCATGCCCCAACCTTTTTGGGCCAAGGACTTAACCCCAACGATATCGACATCAATCGGCTCCTAAAATCCTGTGCACCCGCAGATGAAGACTTAGAAGACGTACGTGGATTTAGGAACTCCAATGGTTACAATGAAGACAGTTATCTCGTAAGATTTACCTAAGATTTCTAAAGTAATATAGGAATCTCGCATTTCGGTTTGCCCCAACCGCTAACGTTTGCCTCTACTTTGCAGTCTGCCTCTGCTTTGCAGTCTATAGGTTCACTACATCCGACCGCGGTACTACTTCCGTAGGCTAGTCACAGTTTATGTTCGGACACCGGGTCTATCGGTTTTACGCTTATTCGAATCGCCGTTAATACTGTTAAGCAATGTTTTTGCTGATTAAGACGATGCGGCGCTGGTCGCGAGTCGTCAAGCGTTGGTGGATAACCAATGTGGGGTCGGCCTCATCGAACACGGCTACGCAGCGCTCAGCGCTTTGGGCCGCAATGGCCCAGCATGATGTCCATTTTCGGGCCATCTACCAGCAGGCAGGGGTGGGCATCAGCCAGGCTGACCTGACCACCGGGCGCTACATTAGCGTCAATCAGCGCTTCTGTGACATCGTCGGCTACACCGAACCCGAACTGCTGCGGATGAGCTACCGGGATATCACCCATCCCGATGACGTGGGCGTTAACACTGCTAGCGTGAGCCAGCTGCTCAGCGGGCGAGCCAAGACCATCTCAGCAGAAAAGCGATACATCCGCCGAGATGGGACGATCCGATGGGTGCGGCTAAATCTGTCGGTGATCTGCGATGACCAGGGGCGGCCACTGATTGACCTGGGTGTGGTTGAGGATATCAGCGATCACAAACGAGCCGAGGCAGCCCTGGCCGACTACAAGCACCAGCTCGAGACCCTGGTTAGCGAACGGACCATGGCCCTAGAGCGGGAGATGCGGGTTCGCGACACCGTTGAGCAACGCCTATTTCAAGAACAGGAACTGGCTCAGGTGACGCTGCATTCCATCGGCGATGGCGTGATCACAACCGATGCCGCTGGCCGAGTCGACTACCTTAACCCGGCTGCCGAACAGCTCACCGGATGGACCCTAGCAACCGCTAAGGGTCGCCAATTGGGAACGGTTTTTCAAGTGGTGGACGAGTGCGATCGCACACCGCTGCCAGACCCAGTTGTCCAGGTTCTGCACGCGACACCGCTGGTCGCCAATCCACACCCCATGCTGCTGTCCCGCGACGGCCAAGACTATGGCATTGACTGGTCTGCGGCCCCCATCCACAACCGTGAGCAGCAGATCATCGGCGCGGTCATTGTCTTTCGCGACGTAACCCAGTCACGCCAGCTAACCCAAAAGCTTTCCTGGCAGGCCACCCACGATGCGCTTACAGGTTTGGTCAACCGGCAGCAGTTCGAACACCACGTCGTTGAACATCTTGCTCAGCTGGATCCCGATCGGGCGGAACCACCCCATGTGCTCTGCTATCTGGACCTGGATCGCTTCAAAATTGTCAACGATACCTGCGGCCATGGGGCTGGTGACGAGCTACTCAAGCAAATCTCCAAGGTAATCGAGTCCCAGGTGCGCACCAGCGACATTGTGGCGCGACTGGGCGGCGACGAATTCGGCATTCTGCTCAGAGACTGCTCGCTTTCCCAGGGGAAGCTGATTGCCAATAGCCTGAGGGAGACCGTTCACGGGTTTCGATTTGTCTGGGGCGAGCGGGCCTTTGGGATTGGGGTCAGTATCGGCCTGGTACAGCTCGAAGACCCCTGTCGGAGTCTGGTCGAAGTGATGAGCGCCGCTGATACGGCCTGCTACGCCGCTAAAGAAAGCGGGCGCAACCAGATTCACGTGCACCAGCCCAGCGACCTGGAAATTGCCAAGCAGCATAGCAAGCGTCAGTGGAGCCTGCGGATTCGGACCGCCCTCGAAACCGACGGATTCCGGCTTTACTGGCAGCCCATCGTGCCTGCGAAGCCAACCGACATGCCGGTCTGCTACCGAGAGATCCTGCTGAGGATGGTGGATGGCCAAGGGGCGTTGATTATGCCAGGGGCCTTCATGCCTGCCGCTGAGCGCTACGGGCTGATGCCGGAGATCGACCGCTGGGTCGTAGAAACTTTTCTCAAGCACTGTCGCCGTGCCGCGCTCGATACGACGCCGGGACAGGTTTATACCCTCAACCTCTCCAGCGCCAGCATTGGTGACAGCTACTTCTGCGAATGGATCCACAGGGAGCTCGCTCAGCACGAGGCCCTGGCTCGCCAGCTCTGCTTTGAGATTTCTGAAACCAACAGCGCGGGAAGCTTCAGTCAGATTATCGACTTTATCAATACGCTCAAACCGCTAGGCTGTCGGTTTGCCCTGGATGATTTTGGGAGTGGTGTCTACTGCTTCAAGTCGCTGCAGCAGTTGCCGATTGACTATCTCAAAATCGATGGTTCTTTCATTACCTCCATCGCCAAGGATGCCAACTCCTACGCCATCGTCGAAGCCATTAACCACGTGGGTAAATCCATGGGCCTACAGACCGTTGCAGAATCCGTTGACAGTCTGGCAGTTCGCGCCTGTTTGCAGGAAATTGGCGTAGATTACGTGCAGGGATATGTGCTTTCGAATCCGCGTCCGCTAGCGGCGACCGGGATTCATCAGAACCTGGCTCGATAAATCTGGCAAGATAAGGATCGACCGGCGCAAGGCGTCCAGGTCGATTGGGTTTAACGTCGCTACTTTTTCAACGCCTGTTTAAATAGGCCGGCTCAAACATCATGATTTTCACGCTTGCGCCTGATACCCCGGTAGGGTCGGCTCAGCTGCGTCCGTCAATCCGGGCACTGCAGCCTCGGCTGGTTGAGTGGCGGCGACAGCTACACCAGCGGCCCGAACTCGGGTTTGAGGAAGTGCTCACGGCTGATCTGATTCGGCAGCGGCTGACGGAGTGGGGGGTGGACTACACTGACGCGATTGCCCAGACGGGGATTGTCGCGATCATTCCAGGGCAGCGCCCCGGTCCCGTGCTCGCGATCCGCGCTGATATGGACGCGCTGCCCATTCAGGAGCTGAATGAGGTGCCCTACCGGTCGCAGCATCCAGGCAAAATGCACGCCTGTGGCCATGATGGGCACGTTGCGATCGCACTGGGTACGGTCTACCATCTGCACCACCGCAACGACTTTGCCGGGACGGTCAAGGTCATTTTTCAACCCGCCGAAGAAGGGCCGGGCGGGGCCAAGCCCATGATCGAAGCGGGTGTGCTAGAAGCGCCCCATGTGGATGCCGTCATTGGTCTGCACCTGTGGAATAATTTGCCGCTGGGCACCGTGGGCGTGCGCAATGGGCCCCTGATGGCGGCAACCGAGTACTTTCACTGCACGATTACCGGACGCGGAGGACACGGGGCGATTCCCCATCAGACGGTCGATGCCATTGTGGTAGCCGCCGAGGTCGTCGGCGCGGTGCAAACTATCGTCGCCCGGAATATCAATCCGCTGGAGTCGGCGGTCGTCACCCTGGGCGAATTTCATGCGGGAAGCGCCGTCAACGTGATTGCCAATAGCGCTCGGCTGAGTGGAACGGTGCGCTACTTCAACCCCGACTATGGGGATCTGATTCCTCAGCGGCTGGAGCAGATCGTTAGCGGCATTTGCCAGGCCCACGGGGCCACCTACCAGCTCGACTACCGCAAACTCTACCCGCCTGTGATCAACCACCCCGACCTGGCCGATTTGGTCCGCGGTGCGGCATTGGCCGTGGTCGAAACCCCCGTGGGGGTCGTGCCCGACTGTCAGACGATGGGGGGCGAAGATATGTCATTCTTTCTACAGGCGAGACCGGGCTGCTACTTCTTTTTGGGGGCAGCCAACCCCGATCTGAGTCTGGCCTATCCCCACCACCATCCCCGCTTTGACTTTGATGAGACGGCGCTGGGCATGGGGGTCGAAATCTTCGTACGCTGTGTAGAAGTCTATGGTGAGTCCTAATCCCTCGCTCAATGCTGAAATTCCCCGGCTGAGAGATCTGCTGCCCGCAACCGGCCGCATGAACAGCCGCATCGTCAGTAATGCGCGCCAGCCCCAAGTGATCAAGACCCCCTTTCCCAAACCGTGGAAAAATAGCCACCCAGTGCTGATCAACTTTGATCTATGGCCTCAGCTGGCCGAGGGCCAGCGGGATCTGCTGTTTTTGCGGGAGGTTTGCTGGTTAGGGGCGGTCAAGCTGGTCAAGGTAGATGTCTACCAGGGCGTCGCCGCCGCCGGAATTCTCGGATTTTTGGTCGAGCTGGGCCAGCTCGACGCCATTGGCATGGTCACAGCAGGCGGGCTATCGGCCTTTGCCGGAACCCAGATTTGGCGAAATAGCCGGGGCAAGCAGGCCGAGGTTGAGGCGGACGAAGCCGCACTCAAAGTCGCCCAGCGGCGAGGGTACACGATGGCCGAGGCGGCGGCTGAGCTGGCCGCTGCCATTGAGCAGGTGGCCCAGTTAGAGAACCGTCCGGGGCTGAGTTTCACCGAGCTACTGCGCTGTCAAAACTTACGCGGCTATGCGGTCGCTGGCGGCAGGTTCTCCGCTGCCCAGGCAGACGATCTGCCCCAGGAGGTGTCATGAGCGATGCTGTCGCCGATGCGAATCTAGAGCCAGGGCCGGGCGATATTGACCTGACGCCTGCCGTCCGGTCAGCGCTGCTGAACGAAATGGCGGCAGCGTTGGGCCAGTATGCATTGCCAGAGGTGGCCGCTAAGCTGCAGCAAGCGGTTTGCGATCGCACCCACGACGGCGACAGCACGCTCACCAGCGGCATCCAGTTTGCTGCCACCCTGACCGCCCAACTCCAGACCCTGAGCGCAGACCGCCACCTGCGCGTGCACTTCAGCCCCACGCCGCTGCCCCAGCTCACGCCGGACACTGAACCCAGCCCAGACGAAATCGCCCGCCAGCACCAGCAAAGCCAGCAGCGTAACTTTGACATCAACCGGGTTGAGCGACTGGCAGGCAATATCGGCTACTTACAGCTGTTTGGGTTCGAACCGCCTGAGTTTGCCGGGGCCGCAATGACGGCAGCGCTGACCCTGCTAGCCCACACCGACGCGCTGGTCATCGACCTACGCCAAAATCAGGGAGGCTCGCCCCAGATGGTGGCGCTGCTGTGCAGCTATCTATTACCAGCCTATCCCCCGGTCCACCTGACCACGCTGTACTGGCCCCACGAAAACCGCCAGGTGCAAAACTGGACGCTGCCCTATCTGCCCGGTCCCCGCTACCTCGATCGACCCATATACGTGCTGATCAGCCCGGATACGGCCGCCGCCGCCGAAGAGTTTGCCTACACCCTGCAACAGCTCAAGCGAGTGGTGGTAGTGGGCGAAACCAGCGCTGGTGGGGCCAACCCGGGCCGGGGCTACCGTCTCCATGACCACTTTTGGATGTTTATCCCCACCGGGCGCGTAGTCAGCCCGATCACCGACAGCAACTGGCAGGGTAGCGGCGTGGTGCCTAACTTCAAAGTGCCTTGTGAGCTAGCCTTGGCAACCGGACACCTGCTGGCACTCAAACATTTAGAGCGACACGACAGCGGCCCGCAGCGAGAAATCCAGGCCGCGATCACCACGGTCGAAAAGCAGCTCAATCAGATGCAGCAGGACCTGATCGGCCAAATGAGCGGACTGAGATAGCCGCTTGTACACAGGGGCCAAGATGAGAGGGGCCAAGATGAGAGGGGCCAAGATTGTGTCACATTGCCGATGTCAGACGACTTCAGTATCGGTCAAAATTAAACCCTGCCGGATCCGTAGGATTTCGCCTGAAAATTCTGGAATGATAGTGTTCTGACGCTGCATTACGGCCAGATTCGACGCAAGCTGGCTGACTGATTGCTTAACCTGTACGAGCCATGATTTTGAACCGCCGATTTTCCCTTCTCTTCTGCCTGACGGTGACCCTAGCAGTGGCGTTACCCGTGCGGGCGTTACCGCCCCATTCGGTGACGGCCTCGCAGGTCCCCCTGATAGCGCAAGCACCTGCCCTACCCGCGCTGCCAGCGAACGTGCCCGAGCCGATCGATCCGGTGCTCGACGGCATCTCCGAGGTTGCCATGAACGAAGACTGGGACGGAATCGGCTATCTACAGCCCACTAGCCCGGCGGCTGAGCAGGCTGGATGGCTCAGAGAGGTTTCCTTACCACTCTATGCGTCTGCAGACGGCGAGCATTGGGGCTGGCTGCTCAATGGCTGGCTCATTCCCAACGGACAACCGGCCTTTGCCATTGGCCGCGATGCGGGCTTCACAATGGTACGCACCGCTCCGACTCAGCTGGCATTTCCCATTTTGGAGCGACGGGACGATGGCTGGATGCGGGTTCAGTATACCGATGGCGGCAGCGCCTGGGTCCACGTAGACCACCTCGATAATCGAGGGCTAGCACTCAGCGCCACGCTGACCGAAAGCCCCATAGCAAATACGGGAGCAAATATAAGCGTTGCCCAGCAGCTAGCCGCAGCCGAGCGACTCCAGTTTCGTCAGGCGGTGGCTGCTCAGGTGTTGCGATCGCAACCTGAACTCAACCGCAATGTCATCAGTCTAGTCAGCGCCGACAGCCTAATCGAGCCTATCGAAGTCTCTGGTGACTGGGTCAAAGTTAGAGTCATTTCTCCCGTCGATGGTTGCGTTCCGCTCAGCCGAGCCGAGAGCGAAGAGGGCTGGATGCGCTGGCGGGGTCCCGACGGAGATGTGCTGTTGGGCGAAGGCGAAAGCTGTTCCTGACATAGCACTGTAGCCATTCGCAGATGTCTGCTCTATCTAAGGGATCAACTTCTTGAAGTTTCAATTCTCCAGCCAGATCGATGCGCCCGTCGCCACCGTATGGGCCTTCCACGAACGACCAGACATTCTCGATTTGCTCACGCCTCCCTGGCAGCCGGTCCAGGTTCTCCGCCGAGAAGGCGGGCTTGGGCCAGGGGCCCTGAGCGAATTTCGCCTATGGTTGGGGCCACTCCCCATTCCCTGGGTGGCCCAGCACACCGACGAATACGAAAGGCATCGACTGTTCACCGACATCCAGGTCACCGGACCGCTCGCTGCGTGGACCCATCGCCATCGGTTTATACCCGAGGGGGCGACGACCCGTCTTACCGACGATATCACCTACGAATTACCTGCCGCCTGGTTCAGCGAACCCACGATTGGGGGATTTGTGAATCAGCGCCTGGAAGACATGTTTCGCTATCGCCACCAGATCACTCAGAAGTACTGCCACCAGTAGTCCCGCATTGAGCAAACATTGAGCAAAAACGTTATGGACAAGCCCTAATTTTGGAAGGTCAGGCAAATCCCGTCTCCGGATCGGGCTTCATCAGCTTTTTAAGCTGCATCTTAAGCGCGGTTGCCAAATCCTGCCGCCGAATCTCCTGCCCCTGCTGACCGCTTTCCTCAAGAAAGATGAAGCTATCAACGCGCTTGAGGGACAACAGCTGGAAAAGCAAATGGGTCACCGGATAAGGCGCAGCCGAAAGCCCAGGATCGGCCTGCTGTCCGAGCTTGGCCGCAGCCAGAGTGGCCGCCGGCAGGGAAGGATAGGCATAGACCACTCGCTTTTGAACATCAGGCGTGCTGCGACTGCCAAGGGTGGTCGTCATCCACCGCTGGTCCAGATTTTGCAGAATATAGTATTCTATGTGCTTCAGCTGCTGGGCAAGCTCGGTCAACAGCGGTGCCACTGCCCGAATGGCCATGGCAGTCGTCGGGTCGGGCGATTCCTCGATCAGCACCTGAATTTGCTGTTCAATATCCATTCAAATCTGTTTGATACTTCTGTGAAACTTTAATGGTCCTGTGAAGCCGAACTGTTAGAACTACTGGAAAACTGTCTATGCTCATAGATTAGAGGCCCAACGAGGAGGCGCGGGCCTGGTTTGAGTGTATAGCAATCCCCAGTATGCGCGATTGCGACCGTCCTTCAGGATGCCAACCTCCAGAATGAATGTGATAGCTTTGAAAGATTACTCCCCCCTCAAAGAAAAAATATCACCTCCTGTGGAAGCGCTTTTTCAGACGATTTTTCAGGAATTTCGACAGGCGACACGAGCCTCAGAAAAAAACTGCCGGGCGGTATCTGAACGAATTTGTCAGGAAGTGCTACGCATCTGCGCTGAAAGTCAGCGCATCCAGGATTCAGGCGAGGTTGAAGGCTGGGCAATGACCCTGGCCAAGCACCGACTAACCCAGTGCCTAAACTACTATAAGCAGGGCTCTAAGCGCGGTCGGATCGAGCTCCACAGCACCCTTAGCGCCATTGTCTACCGCTACATTTCGCCGTCGCAGATGCAGGCGAGCTATCAGACCCGGCTCTATCTAATCGAAGATTTTCTACAGAACTTCTATACCGAATCGATCAATGCGTTTCGCCGTGAAAATCAGCTAACCGAAATGTACCAGCCTCGGACGGCGCTCGATTTGGCGGAGTACATGGCCTTTACCGAACGCTACGGCAAACGCCGAATTCCGCTACCGGGACGGCGCAGTCAACAGCTGATTATTTTGCGCGCTCAGACCTTTTCCAAGCAGCAGCCACCAGAAACAGCAGTCGATATTGAGCAAGCTGCCGAAGCGGGTGGCGGCGACGGTGAACAAAATTGGCATGCGGCCCCTATGCAGCGCCTGCGGGAGCAGATGGTTTCCCAGTCCGAAGAGGGCCCCGACGAGAACCTGCGCGGTCGCGTGGTCGAAGAGCTGATGGCCTACCTGCAAGACAAGGATCAGGAAGACTGCGCCAACTATTTCAGCCTGCGTTTGCTGGACCTGCCCACCCATGAGATTGAGGCCATCCTCGGACTGACGCCTCGTGAGCGCGATTACCTGCAGCAGCGCTTTAAATATCACCTGCTCCGGTTCGCCCTGTCGCATCACTGGGAGCTAGTCCACGAATGGCTCGGCGCCGAGTTGGACAACAACCTGGGGCTAACGTCGCAGCAGTGGGTACACTTGCAAGAAAAGATGACGGTTAAGCAGTCAAAGCTGCTGCAGCTGAAGCAGCGGGGGCTGCCCGACGCCGAAATCTCGCAGACCCTAGGTCTGAGTGCAACCCAGGTCAAAAAGCAGTGGTCTGCCCTGTTAGAACAAGCCTGGGAAATGCGAAATCTCTGAATTATCCGGACTGGGAATGGGGGCTATGAATAGTGACTCAGACAGGTATCGAGACATGCTCGACTGGCTTTGGCAGATCGCCAATGCTGAGCGGCAGACGCCGTTTCCAGTAGCAGATACGAGTTCGAAGCATCACCATGGGGGACGGCTGTTTACTGGGCGTTCCTCTACTGCTATTCGTTCATCGCAGCCACCGGCAAGCTCAATATCTTTCCCTACACCACCAGAAGTCTGTGCATCTGAAGTCGGGTCTGAAGCTGTGTCATCGGAGTACTGGGATCCGCTAGAGTCTGAAGATTTGTTTGAATTGACGCCTCGGTTCTTAGCTACTTCGCCAAGTCACGCTGCCTTTGAGACGGCTCAGTCGTTTAACTTCGGAGAAATATCCCCTGTGCAAGATCGTTTTCATACACTACTAAAAAATCGCCTCCGGCTGGAGTTTGAGAATCGTCCTTTACTATTCCCCTGGGAATCAGAGCTGAGTGAGTATCCGGTCGACCTTCCTTCAATGGCCGGTGCGGCGGCAGCACGCCCCTGGATTGACAATCTGCGTCAGCTGCGAGTCGCCAGCGCTTTACCCGAGGCAATCCTCACCCAGCTGCTAGAACGCTGCCAGGTCATGGCCCGGTCTTCTAAGCAGCAGGGCGTCAAGCTCATTCGCACGGTAGAGTCCCTGTTCCCCGAGAATACAGATTTGCTGGAACCCATCGCGGGCATTGTACTAACCCCGGCCTATCGCGGTGACGATGCTAGGGCAACCGCCATCCAGGAGCTCGAAGCCCTGGCCAGTGACTACGATGCGGCCACAACCGAGCAGCAGATTGCCATCTCGATGTTGGCGGCCCAAGAGATTATGGCAGCGCTAACGCTGACGGTCTCAGAGCAGGCGCCTCGGCTGACACGGGAATGGGTCACGGCTCAGGGACTGCTCAAGCTAGAGATTAACTACGATAGCGATTTGCTGTTTGTGCGGGTCTATTGCCCCGGTAACAGTCGCGTTAACCTACAAGATGGCGAGGTTACGCTACAGGCAACTCGAACCCAGCCTGGACGGCTCGATTTGGTCAAGGCAGCCCCCAAAATTGGGCACAATTATGTCCTAGAGGTTTCCCTGCCGGATAGCGGTCATCGAGCGCTGCGGTTTGCCCTGAGTGTCTTGGCTGACGAAGGCTAAGCCCGGCACTGACCCCAGTGCAAAAACTGCGGGCTAAGATGGGGGAGATCCGGGTTTTCTCGCTCTGTTTCAGCTATGCGTCAACGCCTGCAAACTTTACAAAAGAGGCAGCCCGGGGGGCTGCCTCTTTTGCGTCAGCGTCAACCGGGGGCACAATCGGTCCTTCCCCCAGAGAACTCTTGGCTGTTGCGGGTGCTGGTGCAGTGTTTAGTGACGGTGGGTATCTGTGCGATGACGGTGGCCGCTTCGGGCGTTACCGACACATCTAACTGGAACCTGCTGGCGATTCCGCTGAGTGCGGTAGGCGCGTACTGGAGCTGGCGTAGCCGTCGCCGCCGCAACATTGCGGCGAAGTTTTGCATTGCGATTGGCATGCTGGTGGCGCTGGTGCTATTTTTCATCCAGCTGCTCGATACACCAGGGGATACGCGGGTGGTGCTGGCTCAGCTGTTGATTCAGCTACAGGTGTTGCATAGCTTCGACCTGCCCCGCCGCAAGGACCTGGGCTATTCGATGATGATTGGTCTGGTACTGCTGGGGGTAGCCGCTACTATCAGTCAAACCTTGGCATTTGGGCCACTGCTGTTTGCCTTTCTGCTGGTGGCGCTGCCGGTGCTCATGCTGGACTATCGCTCTCGGCTCGGGCTATTGGGGCAGAGTTGGAAATCGCTCTACGGTGCCCCCCGTCAGATTGGGATCGTGTTGGTGGTGACATTGCTGTTGGGCCTGGTCATATTTGCGGCGCTGCCTCGATTACCCGGCTATCAGCTGCGCACGTTTCCGGTCAGCGGCAGCGTGGACACGGACGGCGATTTTGACGGTACGCGAATTTTTAACCCTGGCTACATCAGCGGCGGGCGGAACGGGAACCAGAGCGGCGAGACCGGTGACCAGGGCAGCGGCAGCGGCGGCGGCGATAGCCCTGAAGTGGGGCCAGGGCGAATCAGCACTGACTTTTACTACGGTTTTAACCAGCGCATGAATCAGAACCTGCGGGGGGAGATGATTCCGAAGGTGGTGATGCGGGTGCGATCGCAAACCGAAGGATTTTGGCGCGTGATGGCCTTTGACCGCTACGACGGTCAAGGGTGGGAAGTATCGCGCAACGACAGCGTCAATACGGTGCCGCGCTCCCCTATTTCCTACCAGTTCTTGCCCCAAAGACTCCCTCGCCTAGGCCCCACCCAGGAAATCGTACAGACCTACACAATGGTTAACGACTTCCAAAACTTACTGCCGGTTCTATACGAGCCTAAAGAGATTTACTTTCCGTCTGAGGAACTCGGCATAGGCCCCGAGGGGGCCATTCGAGCACCGGCTCCCCTATCAGAGGGAACCACCTACACCGTAGTTTCCGCCGTCGCCCAGCGTCGGCCTGAGCTACTGCGAGAGGTCCAGCAAGACTATCCTGACACCATTAAATCGCTGTATCTGCAGCTTCCAGCGGCTATCAAAGACAGTGTCCGCGCTGAGGCCGAACGCTTGCTGGCCACCGCAACCGAACCAGTTGATAGCGCCTTTGACAAAGCCCAATTTCTGGCCCAGGCGCTGAAGGAAAACTATACCGTCCAAGACGATCTGCCTTTCTTTGAGGAAGAAGAAGACCTGGTTGAAGCGTTTCTCTTCAAATACAAAGGCGGTACCCCCGACCACTTCTCGACCGTGCTGACAGTGATGCTGCGGGCTCTGGATATTCCCTGCCGGCTGGTGGCCGGGTTTGGGCCAGGCAGGTTCAACCCCTTCACCGGCTTCTACACTGTCCAAAACACCGATGCCTACGCTATGACCGAGGTGTATTTCGTACGGTATGGCTGGTTTAACTTTGACCCCATTCCGGGGCATTTGCTGAGCCCGCCCTCAGTCGAAGATACGGATCCCTTTGGGGTACTGCGCCAGGTGTGGGAATGGCTAACGTCGAACGCCATCCCCGCCCCCGTCGCTAATGTACTGGAGCAAGGTCTGAGGGCGATTGCCTGGGCAATTTACGGCATCGTTCGCCTCTTTACACGGTTTTCGGGTCGCGGCTGGTTGCAGGCACTGTGGGTATTGGTACTGCTCACGGGGCTCGGCTTTGTGGGCTGGCTGGGCTGGCACTGCATGAGGCTGTGGCAACGACAACGCTGGCTGGCGCAGCTGCCGCCAATGGAAAAGCTTTATCAACAGATGCTACAGCGGTTGGCTCAGCAGGGATATGCCAAGACGGCCACTCAGACGCCGTTTGAATACGCCCAGCGGCTGCAGCGAGAGCAGAGCTTTCCCCACGGGCGGATCGTCGATGCGATTACCCAGGCCTATGTGAGCTGGCGCTACGGTCGTCAGACGCCTGACATCGCTCCGCTCAAGGGCCAGCTGCAGCAGTTGAGCCAATCGAGGCAGCGGTCGCTACAGTCTTAGCCGCTTAGTTTTGGCCACTTTACGCTTGGCTACCTTGTTTGAAGTACCGAGTGTCGCGCTCAAGTACCGAACGCGCCATCGGGGATACCTGCAGCAGACGTTTCAAATAAGCGAACCCGTTAGGATGGAGCCTGACGAGTCACCCTAGGAGCCTCTGTGAAAACGTTTACGCTCAACGACGGTAACGAAATTCCTGCGATTGGTTTAGGAACCTGGAAATCGACGGACGGTAGTGCCTGCCTAGCGGTCAAAGAAGCCCTCAGAGTCGGCTATCGCCACGTGGACGGCGCCTGGATTTACCGCAATGAAGACGAGGTGGGAGAGGGGATTCGCAAATCTATCGAAGCGGGCGTACTCAAGCGTGAAGAGCTGTTTTTGACGTCAAAGCTGTGGAACAGCTTCCACGGCCCTGATGATGTTGAGGCAGGCTGCCGAGAAACGCTCGAAGCCCTGGGTCTGGACTATCTGGACCTATATCTGATCCATTGGCCGGTTTCCTTTCGTCCGGACAAGGTCATGCCGGAAGGACCGGATGATTTCTGGCCGATTACGGAACTGCCTTGGGCCGAGACCTTCAGAGCGATGGCGACCCTGAAGGAAAAGGGACTGGTCAAAAGCATTGGCGTTTCAAACTTCAGCGTCTCTAAGCTTGAGCAGCTGATGGACGAGAGCGGGCTCACCCCTGCCGTGAATCAGGTCGAGCTGCACCCCTACAATCCCCAATCAGAACTGCTTAGCTACTGCCAGGAACACAATATTTTGCTGACGGCCTATTCCCCGCTGGGGTCCATGGATCGATCTGACAGCATGAAGCAGGCAGACGAGCCGCCCCTGTTAGAGAACGACCGAATCAAAGATATCGCCAAAACAGAGGGGGTGACGCCTGCTCAGCTGTTGATTGCCTGGGCAATCGCGCGCGGGACGAGCGTCATTCCTAAGTCGTCTAACCCTGACAGAATTGCTGAGAATTTCGCTGCGGCTGCGCATGACCTTTCCTCTGAGGCAAAATCTGCGCTAGACGATGTTGGCATCCGCTATCGGTATATCAGCCCAGAGGGTTGGTTTGTTCCAGGGGTGACCTATACCGGTGACAATTTTTGGCAGTAGGGAAGCTTCACGCCTGATAGCGTTCAGCCGGCCTGCTTACTGCTCGTTCAAGAATACAAATAGGCCCGGCACATCGTTTCCGTGAACGGGGCGGGTGTGATACTGGGTTGCTTTGATGTCATAGCTCTTGGCCAGATCTTCTTCGACAACGTAACCCAGGGCCTGAATATCAAAATCCTTAAAGTACTGGTCGCGAGTGAGATCAATATGCTGAGAGAAGCGGGGCTCAACGTAGATGAGATCGCTGCGAGGCGTCTCTTTGACAATGTAGCTGACCTGGCCTGCCTGGGCGGGCGCTCGGAAGTTAACGCCCAGGAAGATGAAGGCACCGACGGCGCACACGGTGAAGAGAACGGGCAGAATTCGGCGAAGCTGCTGCATGGGTGGGGATGAAGAAGTTTAGGTACCGTCTACAGCATAGATGAATTTTTGTTAAGTTGTTATCTCTATGGTGGTTAATTGACCAGCCATGAGGACTATTACGATTTTTGATGGGAATTGCTGCAAAACCATGACAGCTTGGGCGGGTAAGGAAAGCTAAACTGAGCGATAACGCTGCAGGATGCGATAACCGATAACACGGCTTCGCTTAGCGCGACTTTCTGTCCTAGAAAGCGCACCCATCCTGTCTACAGCGTACTGCTGGTTCTTTTCTCATGAGGTTTAGCTTTGGTTGCTCTTCAATCGCCGGTTTCGAAGTCCGCTCAGCCGTCTACGCTACCGTCGGTTGACAGCCCCTTTGAAACAGATGCCTTTGATGCCAGCGTAATGACCACCTACGGACGTTTCCCCATCGCGCTGGAGCGGGGTGAAGGCTGTCGCCTGTGGGACGTGGAGGGCAAGGAGTATTTGGATTTTGTCGCGGGTATTGCCACCTGCACCCTGGGCCATGCCCATCCGACGATGGTGTCCGCCGTAACCCAGCAGATTCAAAAGCTTCACCATGTGTCGAACCTCTACTACATTCCCGAGCAGGGGCAGCTGGCCCAATGGTTGACGGACCACTCCTGCATGGATCGGGTGTTTTTCTGTAACTCAGGGGCTGAGGCCAACGAGGGGGCGATCAAGCTGGCGCGCAAGTACGCCCATACAGAACTCGGCATTGACGAGCCGGTCATTTTGACCGCTAACGCCAGCTTCCACGGGCGCACGCTGGCGACGATTACGGCAACCGGACAGCCGAAGTATCAGAAAAACTTTGCTCCGCTGGTGCCCGGCTTTCACTATGTGCCCTACAACGACCTGGCCGCCGTAGAAAGTGCGATCGCAACCCTCAATGCTCACGGCCCTCGGGTGGCGGCCATCCTACTCGAACCGCTGCAGGGCGAGGGCGGCGTCCGTCCGGGCAATCCTGTCTACTTCAAGCGGCTGCGCGAAATTTGTGACGAGCACCGAATTCTGCTGATTTTTGACGAGGTCCAGGTCGGCATGGGCCGCACGGGCAACCTGTGGGGCTACGAGACCCTGGGCACAGAACCCGATGTCCTGACCCTGGCCAAGGGACTGGGGGGCGGTGTCCCCATTGGGGCCATGCTCTGCAAGCAGCACTGCGACGTGCTGCGCCCCGGCGACCACGCCAGCACCTTTGGCGGTAACCCGTTTGTTTGCGGCGTGGCCCACGCCGTCTGCCAAACCCTAGAGCAGGAGAACCTCTTGCAGAACGTGCGGCTGCGAGGCCAGCAGTTGCGTCAGGGCCTGCGGAAAATCGCGGCGCAGTACCCCCAATGGTTTGAAGGGGTACGCGGCTGGGGGCTGATCAACGGGTTGGTGATTCAGCCTGAGGCCGAACTAGTGGCCATTGATGTGGTCAAAGCCGCGATGGAGAACGGCCTGCTGCTGGTGCCCGCGGGACCTAAAGTCGTTCGCTTTGTGCCGCCGCTGATTGTGACCGCCGCCGAGGTCGACGAAGCGTTAGCTAAGCTGGAAAAAACGCTCTCACAGCGGTAGCGGCCCGCTCTCGACTGTGTAGATAATGCATACTCACTCCGCACCCCATTCTCATCACGGCCACGGGCACAGCCATGCCCAACCGGGCGCTTACGGTCGGGCGTTTCTGATCGGGACCGCGCTCAATGTCCTGTTCATCGGGGTTGAGGTGGGGGTGGGCCTGAGCATCCAATCCCTGGCGCTGTTGGCCGACGCGGTCCACAACCTGAGCGATGTTCTGGGGCTATTGCTGGCCTGGACGGCAAGTTGGCTGACCCAGCAACCGCCGACTGCGACCTATACCTACGGATTTCGCCGTTCTTCAATTCTGGCCGCCCTGTTTAACGGACTGCTGCTGATGTTGGCCATGGGTGGCATTTTATGGGAAGCCCTTCAGCGACTCGGACAGTCAGCAGAGGTATCAGGCGGGCTGCTGATGGGCGTGGCTGGGGTCGGCGTGGTGATTAACGGCCTGACGGCGGTGATGTTTATGTCGGGGCGGCACCACGATTTGAACCTACGGGGGGCATTCTTGCACATGGCAGCGGATGCGCTGGTTTCGCTGGGGGTGGTGCTGACCGGGCTGGGCCTGCTGCTGACGGGCTGGGCCTGGCTCGATCCGGTCATTAGTATTGCGATCGCACTTTTCGTGCTCTACACCACCTGGGGGCTCCTGTCCGACGCCCTACGGCTGTCGATGGACCGCGTCCCCCGGCACATTGAGCCTGCCCTGGTACAAACCTTTCTACAGGAACTGCCGGGCGTTCAGCAGGTTCACGACCTACACATTTGGCCCATGAGCACAACCGAAACCGCACTCACGGCCCATCTTGTGATGCCCGCAGGCAGCCCTGGAGATGGCTTTCTCAATCAGCTAGCGCAGCAGCTGAAGCAGAGCTTTGGCATCGGTCACGTCACGGTACAGGTTGAGACGGACGACCAATGCCGGGCCTGTAATCTGATGTGATGCAATCTGAACGGATAGAATCTCTTGAGCGG
This sequence comes from Cyanobacteria bacterium J06648_16, assembly GCA_039817185.1. Lineage (GTDB taxonomy): Bacteria > Cyanobacteriota > Cyanobacteriia > Phormidesmidales > Phormidesmidaceae > CAWUKV01. The sequence continues at coordinate 64,827 of JBCBWI010000026.1, forward strand.
CCCGAGCGACACATCAGGTCGGCAAAGCTGGGTGGGGCTCGCTGATGTGCCCCCCCTGAACCTGCAGCACCTGGGACGACTGCAGCCACTGGGCGTCAAAGGAACCCAAATGGGTGGTGGTAATTAATGTTTGAAACCGTTCTTGAATCGTATCAAGTAGCTGGTTCTGCCGATTCAGGTCGAGTTCGGCCAGCACGTCGTCGAGCAGCAGCAAGGGCGGCTCACCGACCACGGTTTCAATTAACTGTAGTTCGGCCAGCTTGAGCGCCAGTACCAGGGTCCGCTGCTGCCCCTGGGAACCGTACTGCCGGGCTGGGGTCTGGTTGATGGCAAACTCGATATCGTCGCGGTGCGGCCCCACCAGGGTCGTGCGCTGGTAGAACTCGGCCACGGCTTTGGTCTTAATCTTGTCGAGAAACGCCTGCTGAATCCGCTCCGGTTCGTCCGACTCGGCAGGCACGTTGGGCTGGTAGGTGATTTGGAGCTGTTCGGTGCTGCCGCTGATGTCGGCGTGCCACTGCTGAGCGATGGGGGCCAATCGTTCTAGACCTCGGGTGCGTCTGCGCACCACCCGCGTCCCTAACGTCGCCAGCTGGGCATCCCACAGGGCCAGCTGTGCCGGGTCAAGATGGGGCGGCTTATCTGGGTCGGCCTCGGCTGTCTGCTGGCGAATGAAGGCATTACGCTGCTTCAGCGCCTGGTTGTACTGCTGCAGAATGTAGGCATAGACCGGCTCTAGCTGGGTCAGCAGGGTATCGATCCAGCGGCGGCGCTCGCCGGGGCCACCTCGGACTAGATCCAGGTCCAGGCTAGAGAACTGGACGGCATTCAACGTGCCGAGAAAGTCCTGCTGGCGGCGAATGGTCTCGCCGTTGATCGCGGCGGTGCGCCGCCCACCGTTGCGCAATACCAGCTTGAGGGCCGATACGCCCAGTTCTCGCTGAAGTCGGGCATCGATTTGGGCAGTTTTGGCATCGGTCTGAATCAGGTCGCGATCGCGACTGGTACGGTGCGACTTGAGGGTCGCCAGCAGCTCCACGGCCTCTAGCAGATTTGACTTACCCTGGGCGTTTTCTCCCAGCAAAATCGTCTTAGGTGCCGTAAACGTCACCCTCTGGTCGGCGTAGTTACGAAACTGCTTCAGATGAATCTGCTTGAGGAACATGCGGGGAAACCGGGGGCCGTATCCGTCTAAGATTCAGGGGTGGGCTCAGATCAGGGATGGGCTTTAGTGTAGGCGAGGTTGGGGGCGGGATGGGCGGTTTAATCCTTTTGGCAGCATTACTGGTATCGGTGGTTGCGATCGCAATCTTTCATGGCCGCCTGCAGAACTCCCTACGGTCTGCACCGACGTTAGCCCCTGCCGCTGAGCTAGTTCCTGGGCTGACCGAGCCGACGACCCTCAGCGTGGTAATTCCGGCCTACAACGAAGCAGTCAACATTGCCGACTGTATTCAGGCAGTATTAGCCAACGATCTTTCCGACAATATTTCGCTACAGCTGATTGTTGCCGATGACGAATCGACCGACGATACGATGCCGCTGGCCCAGGCAGCCGCTGGCGACGACGAGCGGGTGACCGTTTTCACCGTACCCCCACGCCCCACAGACGCAACTTGGCAGGGCAAGAACTGGGCCTGCGCCAACGCAGTCAAAAAGGCAACGGGCGATTATCTCCTATTCATCGACACCGACGTTCGACTGGGTAAGAACGCGCTGCTCACAACTCTAAGCAATCTGCAGACCCATCACGCCGACCTGCTGAGCTGTGTCCCGGCCATTGTCTGTGGCTGCTTCTCAGAATGGCTGGTGCAGCCCATTATGTTCGATATTCTGGCTGTGGGGTTTGACTTTGAGCCGGTGAACGACGCTCAGCAGCCGGAGGTGGCCTTTGCTGCCGGGCCGTTTATGCTCTTTCGGCGCAGCGCCTACGACGCGATTGGGGGGCACCAGGCCGTTGCCGGTGACCTGGTCGAAGACGTGGCTTTGGCCAGGCGCATTAAACAGCATGGTCTGACGCTGCGCTACGTGATGGGGGCTGACCACCTCAGCGTGCGGATGTATCGTTCGTTTTGGGGCCTATGGGAGGGTTGGACAAAAAACTACTACTCGGGCGGCGGGCGCAACCTGCCTGGCACAGTCTATTCCGCCGTGGTCATGGCTGAGATTTTTGTGGTGCCCTGGCTGGGGCTGGCCATTAGCCTGTGGCAGCTGAGCGTGCATCCAGTATGGGGTTGGGCGCTGCTGTCGGTGCTGTCAGCCGTGGCGGTGGGAATGCAGGTCTACATGCGGTTTGCAGCAGCGCGATTGGCGGATCAGACGCTCCGGTACTGGTGGTTGGGCTGGTTGGGTGGCGGCATTGTCAGTGCGATCGCAATCGCCTCGATTATCAAAACCGAAACCGGCTGGGGTTGGACCTGGCGCGGACGGTCCCTAGCCACACCCCAGACCTAGCCCACACCTCAGACCTAGCCCACACCCTTCTAAAAATTCTGTAGAAACCGACTTGACACTAAACCGTCTCAAACTGCTACTATTAACAAGCTAATTTGGTCGCCGGTCAGTCAGACAGCAGGCAAGTTAGCGCAATACGTCCGATGGGGTGTGGCCAAGCGGTAAGGCAGCGGGTTTTGGTCCCGTCATTCGTAGGTTCGAATCCTACCACCCCAGTACGTTTCAGAGATTTGCGTATCTGACTGGCCTAAAGGCTGGCCTAATTTCTTACTTGACTTAGGCTCAGTTATCCAGAAAGAATGACCTCGTAAATAGCTGCACAGACTAAGTGTTTAGTTGGACCCAAAGCCCAACTAAACACTTAGTCTGTGCAGAACTTTGAATAAGCAGCCGGCTGCTTATTCAAAGTTCTGCACAGA
>JBCBWI010000027.1:0-67227 GCA_039817185.1 Cyanobacteria bacterium J06648_16
CCGCGCCGGGCCGGGCGAGAGCTGATCTGCAGCTGACTGATCTCTTGGATGGGGGTGACCTGATGAAAGAACTCCACCAGCTCAGGCTCTTCGTAGATAAGGGCGCGGTAATGCGCGCGAGAGCGGGCTGCCAGCCCCTCAATAATTTCGTGCCACGGCTCAATTTCGTCAAAGCTGTTCCGCAGCAGGCTGGCTTGAATGACGGCGGTTGTGACCGTCTCCAGGTTGTACAGGGCCAGGTCGTTGAGGTTGTACTTAGACGCCAGCACTTCGCCCTGCTCAGTAATCTTGATGCGACCGCTAATACTGCGTCCCGGCTGGGCCAAAATCGCCTCGTAGGCCGGGCCGCCGCCGCGTCCGACCGACCCGCCGCGCCCATGAAAAATGCGTAGCGCCACGCCGTAGGATTGGGTCACTTTCTGCAGCGACTGCTGCGCCTTATGAATTTCCCAGTTACTGCTCAAGAAGCCGGAGTCTTTGTTGCTATCGGAGTAGCCCAGCATGACCTCCTGCAGGGGCGTTTGAGCCGTTTTTTCGGTCGTTTCGTAGCCCCCCTTGAGCATGGCTAAATACAGCGGTAGCTCAAACAGCTGACGCATGACCGCAGTTGAGCGCTGCAGGTCTTCTACCGTTTCGAATAAGGGCACAACATCTAATGCTCCCCAGCCTGTGGCCGGATCGTATAGGCCCGCTTCCTTCGCCAGAAGGAGGACCTCCAGCAGGTCACTGGCGTGGTGGCTCATGCTGATGATGTAACTGCGGCAGATGGTCGGACCAAACTCCTGGTGTAGCTTCCGAATCATCTGAAAGGTTTGAACGGTTTCCCGAGTTTTGTCAGAGAAGGGCAGCTCAGAGGGAATCAAAGGTCGCCGGGTCTTCAGCTCGGATACTAGCCAGGTCACCTTTTCGGCTTCGCCCAGATCGTTGTAAGGCCGATCAAGCACCTGCAGATACTCGGCGATTTCGTTGATGGTGTCAGAATGGCGAGAGCTTTCCTGACGAATGTCGAGCTGAGCCAGGCAAAATCCGTAGATTTCGACCTGGGTGATTAGATTAATCAGATCGTTACACATCAGCCCGGTCGCATCCAGACTCTGTTGGATTAGCCGAAGCTCGGCCAAAAAGTCATCGCCACTGGCGTATAAATTATTAACGGTCGCTTGGGCTTCTTCTTCGGGCAAGACGTCGCCGTTATAGAGCTTCTGGCTGCGCGCGTGGGTGTTGATCAGGCGCTGTTCGATATAGGCCAGTTTGAGGCGGTAGGGTTCCTGACGGTAACGGATCGAGTGCTGCTCGTAAACGTCAGGCAGCTCCAGGTGATCTTGCTCTAGCGACTCCAGTAGCTCGGGGAGGACCTCGCTCCAGTGTAGGGAAGGGCTGAGCAGGTTGGTGAGCTTGCGAATGGAGGCAATATACTTTTCGAGGACCAGATTGCGCTGATAGCAGGCGGTCTTCCAGGTGACCTGGGGAGTAACCGACGGGTTGCCGTCGCGATCGCTGCCCACCCAAGACCCAAACCGACAAAAGTTAGGGCGCGGGGGCCGCAGGGATGGGAAAGTTTGGTTCAGGGCTCGCTTGAGCCGCTGGTACAGCTGGGGGATGGCATCAAACAGCACGACATCGAAGTAGTGCAGGGTAAAGTCAACTTCGTCTAGAACCTTGGGCTTAAACTGATGCAGTTCGTCGGTGCGCCACCATAACCGAATCTCTTCGTTGAGCTGGGCCTGGAGGTCTTCGACTTCCCAGGAGGTGGCCACGCCCAGCCCCCGGGCACTGTCTTCGGCCTGGTCTAGCTGCCGCAAAATATCGGAAATACGGCGCTGCTTATCGCGAATCGTGTGGCGCACGATTTCGGTCGGGTGGGCCGTAAATACCAGCCGAATATCCAGCTGATCGACCAGCTGCTGCACAAGCTGAGGTGGCATATTGAGCTGCTTGAGCAGCGGAAACAGCCAGTAGAGCGTACCGGCATTACGGTAGGCGCGCGTTCCTTTGGATAGCCCCTTTGCCGTGAGTTCGGCGAGCAAGGGTTCGGCGCGATCGCCGCTGACGTCAGATGCGCCAGCGGACGATCGGTTAGCGGTCAGGGCAACATCCCCTGCGGCCTGGTACTGCTGCTGCTGACCCCGCTGTTCGTAGTGCTGCTCGACAATATTAATTAGCTGAAAGTATAGGGCAAAGGCACGGGCCATGCGAATGGCCTCTTCTAGGCTGAGCTGCTCAATAACGGAGAGAACGTTGTGGGTGTCGAGGGCCGTATCCGCCTGACCATCAGGTGCACACATGCTCCTAAGCCGGTTGAGCAGTCGGACCAGTTCAGGGCCGCACTCCTTTTCCAGCACGCTTTCCCAGATCTCCTCCACGGTTTTGAGCCGTCGTCGCAAAAACAGATCGAAGGTCGACACTTCGGTCAGGCGAGGCTGACTGACATCGGTTGTTTCTTCAACTGAAAGCGTTGGCATACCAGGGGAGTAAGCAGCTGAGCTCATGAGGGTCTGTCTGAGAAAGAAGTCACAAAAATTGTAGGGGGTTTATGTCAGGTGCTTAGCGTTTCGCAGTAAACATTCAATAATTGTGCCTGGCGAGGATGGGGGATCGAAGCGTTGATTCAGTCACCCGCTTCCCTGCGGTTTTTCAATACGGCCTAGCCCTTCTATAGATCACGCCATATCACGCCCTATTGTCCAATCATGTGCCCGCTAAAACTGGGTAGATGGTTCGACAGATCGGTCCCAACCGAATTGATACAGGCCCAGATTGATGCAGACATTGATGGTCTGGACGGTTAGACCAGCTTATAGCAAGTTTCAAATGCATTAAAACTTGCGCCTCACTTGACCTGCTGTTCTATGGAGCTTTTGTCTGAATATTGGGAGTCAAGTCAAGTGAAAAGCGCTATACGTAGCTAACCCGTATGGTTAACTAAAAAAATTAGTCGTCTATATCGCGATCTTCATCTGTGTGGTCTGTGTTGTAAACGGTCTCGTGCCAGGGGGCCTTGAGGAGCGGTAGACGACTGCCCCTAAACACTTCTTCACTGGCGACCCCCAGCTGTGTCAGCCCTTCGCTAAGCAGGCGTCCGGCGGCTAGAAGCCCTAGCAGTGGCAGGGTAGCCGCACTGGTTGCCATCGCCGGAGGAAGGGAAAGACCGGTGGGTAAGGTCGGCGTGGGGACAACGGTGTCAGATTGAAAGGGTCGCATAACAAGAAGGAAGGGAGGAGAGCAGGATACAACAGTGCGGGTGTGGTCGTGGTCAGATCTTATCGTGAAAAAAGCGGCGATTCTGCGGTGGAAGCCAGACGTGCAGGGACTGTTCGGGTTGAAAATGCGCGCCTACCCCTCTATTGAGGTACCCATTAGGTGCCCCGTTAAAGCGCCTGAAAATATGACTGAAAATAACTGAAAATATAATTTGCACTCTGGACTCCGGTGTGCAACTATTGGGCCAAATTGTACCCTTGTTAGTAGATAGGTACGGCTTTTCCAGGAAGTTGGGTATCTTGGAAGGCCAGAACAAGAAGGCTAGAAACACTTGCCAATCGTTGTCCCTCAATCGTTTTCCTTCGCCCCTTTTGTTAGGCCCCTACACTTAGGCCCCTATGTTAGGTAAGTCCAAATCGGCTGCATCTTTACTACCCTCTGACCTGCTGCCCTGGCTGGCAGAAGCGATTCATCAGCCTACAGAGCGATTGCAGGTAAAGCTGCGCGGCAATATCTTGCACGTGCTGTGTGAGTCTGACGCGCCGCTGCCCCGAGAGCATACGCTACTGCGCCTGGTCAAGGCATTGCTAGAGCCCAGTATAAAAGATTGGTTTGCTCAAGATTTCTCCCAAATTTATCAGCTCTATTTTTATAGTCGTCAGCCCCAGCAAAAGCAGCCAGATTGGTCGGCCCCCATTTATCTCAATCGTCTAGAGCGTCATTTAGATCGGCTGATCGCAGCGGGGAAAGATGCGGCAACGGTACAGCATGCGGCGGCTGAGCTGCTGGCCTCGAAGACCCAAGCTATCGGAAAGCTAGACGAGACGACCTCAGCCATTGTGCGCTCGAATGTGAGCCTGGCGAAAAAGGGGGATGCAGATGCGATCGCACGCTACCTGAGCGAAACCCTGAGCGCTCTCGATATCGGGGTTGAGGTCAGCGTCAAGGCCGTTCCGGGCAAAGCCAAGCGGGCAAAAACTGTGATGGCCCTACGGCCAGTCTCGGTCGATCCAGCCGCCGATTTGATCAATCGACTCTGGATCTTTTGTCAGGCTAGCTACAGCCCTGACCCAACGATGATTGCGGGACCAACCGCTCAACGACTGCGGGCCTTAGAGCTGACCCAGTTTCAAGACGCGGTACTGAGCGTCAAAGTCGAGGGTGAGACCGAGCCCGACTGGCAGCTGCGGGTCGATCTGACCCCGGCGCAAGAAATTCTCAGAGAGTGGGCCCGGTGGGGCGATCGCCGCTGTATTACTCGGCTGGTCAACCAGGCCTTAGCGCCCCTGGAGCTGCGGGTGAGTTCCGAGACCAAGGGCTCAACCCTGCATTTTGTCTGTACTGAACTGGTGCCGGGTCCCTACCCGCAGGAAACCGGCGCAGCGGCAGTACTTCAGGCGGTCACACCGCTGCTCGACCAGCTGGGTCCCCAGGGCATTCACCGGGCCATGCTGTACGGACCGTCCCCCGATGGGGTCAACCCCGTTTGGTTAGAATGCATCGACCTACCCGCCTCAGAACACCGTGCCCTGGCCGCGTCGACCCGTACCCTGGCCCGCAACGGGGATCTGCATGCGATTGCCTATCAGCTGACTCGCCTGGTCAATCCCGATCTCGATCAGCAGCTGGTCACCGGGGGCGTGCGTGTGCAGCTACTGGTCAAAGATCAGCGCCTGCACGTGATGACCGATGCGCCCTGGTGCCCCAAGCGGCATGAGATTGCGCCTGCCGTTATCAAGTATTTTCGCAAGGACAAGCTAGAGGGTGTCGAGGGTATTCGCATCTACGGGCGACGCTCCGGGCAGAAACGCCCTGACTGGAGCCACGGCTATGACTTCAATGCGCGCCCCCGCCTGGTGCCCGAAGCGACCCCTGAGTTTGCCGCTTCGGACACGTACCTAAGCGACCTGATCGAACCAACCCCCGCCACTGCAGAAGCGGAAACAGCCGAGGCGGGATTGACCCTCAGCCAGCAACTGTTGGACATTGGCCGTCAGATTTTGCTGCAAACGCAGCTATTCACTCAGCTCACGGAGGCTGAACCCCAGCTGATCCGGTCGGGCCCACGGGTGAGTCGGCGGTTGGCACTGGTGTGGGGTGCCGCAGGCGTTTTACTGGCACTCCAGGCTGACTGGATCCTGGGTCAGATGGTCAACGGCGAGCGGACTGGACAACCCGCTCGAACTGAGCAGGCCGTCGAAGCGGAACCTGAGACCGAACCGTCCTTCGCAGAGCAGCTGGACCAGCTGAACTGGGGGCAGGCGGCGGATACTCAGCCCGAACCGATCAGCGGCGAGACGCGGCTGGAAGATCGGCTCGGAGATGCATTAGACAGCGACCCGTTTGGCCGAAACCCTCTAGAGGACCGGGGGTTTGCGACCTCTGCCGTGGACGATGCCGACCTGATCAGCAGTGACGACCAGACTTTTGTGTCGCTGGCATCGGTTTTAGCGGCATCGCCCTACCCCAGCTTTACCAGCCGTCAGCTCGACGAAAAGCTAGCGCTTTACCACCAGCGTGTGCAGTCTGACGGTCCCCCCGATGTTCTGATTATTGGTAGTTCGCGGGCGCTACGGGGTATCGACCCGACGGCGCTACGCCAGGCGCTGGCCGCCATGGGGCAAGAAGACGTCAGCATTTTCAACTTTGGCATCAATGGCTCGACCGCTCAGGTGGCCGATCTGATTGTGCGGCAGCTGCTACAGCCCTATCCCAAGCCAAAACTGGTGCTCTGGGCTGACGGGGCCCGGGCGTTTAACAGCGGTCGAGTCGATATTACCTTTAATGCGATCGCAGTTTCCGAAGGCTATCGCCGCCTCAACGAAAGCACCCTCTTTCCCCCAGAACTGACCGCCACTGCCGCACCCGCCCAGTTGACGCCCGAATGGACCAATCTCAACGATCAGATTACTGGCTACTACAGCCAGCTAGACCGCCACGTAAGCCAAGCCCTAGCCTTGGCCTCACGCAGTTATGACAGCCGAGAACGGGCCAAAAATCTGGTTCGAGAGGTCTACGACATTGCCGTTGGGCCGGTGAGCCGCGAAGAGCGTCCGACACCCACCCCTGGGGGCGTCTCTGAAGGCGACCTGATCGACTTTGATGGTTTTTTGCCGCTGGCGGTGCGCTTCAACCCCGCGACCTACTATCAAAATCACGCCCGCGTCGCCGGAGACTACGACAGCGACTACGACGACTTTCAGCTTGAGGGCGATCAGCTGACCGCCTTCGACCAGCTGTTGAGCTATACCCAATCCCAGGACATTCCTCTGATCTTCGTCAACACCCCCTTGACCGACGAGTATCTGGACACGGCCCGGCAACAGGCAGAGATTGTCTTCCAGCGCTATCTCATTCAAACGGCGGCGCAAGAAGAGGGCTTTTTCTTCCGGGATTTGGGACAGCTATGGCCCAATCGCTATGATTACTTCTCCGACCCCAGCCACCTGAATCGCTACGGAGCCTATCAAGTCTCCCATCGGCTTGCTCAAGATCCGCTGATCCCCTGGATTCAGATGCAATAAGCCGCTCGCACCTTTTGTTACCGCCATGACGCTTCCCTCTGTTCTTTACGGCCTATTTCTATTCTGCACATTTGTTCTGTACTGGCTGTTACCCGGTCGGAATGCGCGTTTGTGGCTGTTGTTCTTTACTGGAGTCGTTTTCTACGCCTCCCTCCAATTCAACTACCTGCCGCTGATTGTAATACTGGTGGTAGTGACCTTTTTGATTGGTCGCGCCATTAGCGCCCCGCTCGACTGGCGCATCCCTAACGAAGAGTGGCACTTTGCTCAGCAAGACTGGAACTGGCGGCGGCTCCAGCTATTGTGGTTGGGGATTGGGCTGAACGTACTACTTTTGCTGGGATTCAAGTATCTACCCGCGTTGGAATCGATGACGTTGGTAAACACTGAGGCCGATCCGCTGTTCAGCGAACTGCTGGTACCGTTAGGGCTGAGCTTCTTTGTGTTCGAGTGCATTGCCTACCTGGTAGACGTGTATCGAGGCGCACCCGCAACCGGAAGCCTAGCCGAATTTGCGGCCTATAAGCTGTTTTTTCCCAAGCTTATTTCGGGTCCGATCACCCGCTTTCAAGACTTTGCCCGCCAGGTGCAGCGGCCTCACCTGCCCACCGCAGATCGGCTAGTTGAGGGCGGCTGGCTAATTGCCCTGGGGTCGGTCAAGAAACTGCTGCTCGCTGACCATATTGGCGTGCTGGTAAATCTCAGCCTCAGCAATATTGAACGGGCGGGCAGCGGTGACCTGTGGCTAGCCATTTTTGCCTTTGGGCTGCAGCTCTATCTAGACTTTAGCGGCTATGTTGATATTGCCCGAGGTAGCGCCCTGCTGCTGGGCATCGATCTACCCATTAACTTTGATGCGCCCTATTTCACGGCCAGCATTGCCGATTTTTGGCGGCGCTGGCACATGACCCTGGGCACCTGGCTCCGAAACTATCTGTACTTTCCGCTGGGGGGCTCGCGTCAGGGGCTGATCCGCACCTGCTTAAATCTGCTAATTGTCATGCTGGTAGCGGGCATTTGGCACGGCGATCAGCTGGGCTTTTTGATTTGGGGTGGGCTGCACGGGCTGGCCTTGGTGATTCACCGGCTCAACCGAGCGGTGGCAGAACGGTGGCAGCCGCTAGCAACCCTATGGGCCAGCCTGCCTGGCATCATCCTAGCCTGGGCCCTCACGCAGCTGATGGTGTTCAGCAGCTGGATCTTCTTTCGGCTCCCGACCTGGGCGGATGCAACCCGAGTCATTTCTCACCTGTGGGGGCATACGGCTGACGTCCAGTTTGCCGAAAAGGTCTACATTGAGTCACTGGCAATGTCGCGTGCTGACATTGCCCTTGCCCTGGGGTTACTCTTTGCAGGCATGGGGCTAATCTACGCTTTCCGGCGTGGCTTCAAGGTCCAGCTGAGCTGGCCGGTCAAGCTGCTGCTAGTACCGATGGGATTGTACCTAGCCTGGCTATTTGCGCCGGTCGAGGCCATACCCTATATCTACTTTGAGTTTTGATGTTTTGACCTAACAGGTCCACATTGTCAAAGCCCGATAGCCGATATCGGACTACTGGGCTTTGGCACTGGACTAACTACTCTCCGGTGATCGATAGTTCATCGACCCAAATGCGGGGGCAAATACCGCCTGGGGTGACCTCAACCTCGGGTTCCACATGGCTGATGGCCTTCAGCAGCTGACAAAAGTCTCCAGCAACCGTTGCCGCCTCGATGCTAGTACGCTGACCGTCTCTGATCAGCCACCCATCGAAGGGTAGCGAGAAAGAACCCTGTAGGGCATTGACGCCCGCATGCAGCGCCTGGAGGTCATCAATGAGCACGACGTTGTCAGCAGTGTGGAGATCAAAGTCTTCGCTACTGGCCTTGCCTGGCATCACGGTTAAAAAGTGGGGCCCGACGCTGACCTTAGCCCCGATGCTGGCATGCCCGGTTGGCTGGGCGTTCATGCGCTTGGCAGTCCCAGCACTGTGGAGAAAATTCTTCAGCACGCCCTGCTCGATCAGCGGCAGCTTGCGGGTGGGCGTACCTTCGCCGTCAAAGGTCTCGGCACCCACGTTCTCAGGGTTGAGCGGGTCATCATAGACCGACAGTAGCGGTGAGGCGATCTGGCTTCCCAACGACTCTGCCGTAGACAGGCTGCGATTGTCGAGGATGCTCTGGGCGTTGTACAGATTACCGAATGCGCCCAGCAGGCTCAAAAACGCCTCTGCTGAGAAAACCACCCGGTATTTGCCCGACGGGATTTTCTCGTAGTCCAGATGGCTAAGGGTCTTCTCGGTGGCTTCTTTCAGACAGCCGTCGATATCTAACCCCTTGAGCCCAGTGTGGATGCGCATTGCCCCCGCCGAACGGGGCTTTTTGCCTTCCTGCTCGGTCTTACTGTAGAGGTACATCACCGCTGTGGTGCGGGCTTCGCTGCGCTCGGCCCCATCGCTGTTGACGTAGAAATAGGTCATATCGCGCTGAGCCAGACCGTTATAGGGTACGGATGCAATGGCTTCATGGGCATTCAGCAGTGCTTGCTCCGCGTCTACTAGCGTCTCGATCAGGTTGCTGACGGGCGCGGCTTCGGCCTGCTCAATACTGATTTCAGGCAGCGGTGCGGTAGCTTCCGGGCTAAAGTCGGGCACGTGCTCCTTGGCCCCAAAGGCGCTGGCCTCAGCCGCCGTCTTTAGCGCCAACGCTAGGCCCGTTTCGTTGACGTCAGTAGTGGAAGTCACCCCCAGCAGCCCGTCGGCATTCCATACGCGCACAATCACGCTGGCCCGGTTGGATGCCTTAACCTGCTTGGGGTTACCCCGATCGACCTGGACGCTGGTTTCGTCGGTGGTGGAGCCGTAAATATCGTATTTAGCGATGCCCAGCTGGCTCGCCAGCTGCTGGGCCTGGCTTGAAATGTCAGTAACCGTCGGCATGGTTTAGCGCCCTCCTACCGTGATGCTGTCTACTTTGATGTGCGGTTGGCCTACGGTGACGTAAACGCTGCCGCTGACCGACCCGCAGAAGCCTGGTGCCAGGCTCAGGTCGTCTGAGCACATGGAGATTTTCTGCATGACATCCACTGCTTCACCAATTAGGGTGGCCCCTTTGACCGGACGGGATAGCTTGCCGTTCTCAATTAGGTAAGCTTCATCGACGGCAAAATTGAACTGGCCGGTGGGGCCAACGCTGCCGCCCCCCATCTTCTTGCAGTAGATACCCTTTTCGACGGAGCCAAACAGGTCGTCGATGGTGTGGTCACCAGGGGCGATGTAGGTGTTGCGCATGCGCGAAGCGGCGGCGTAGGTGTAGCTTTGACGGCGACCGCTGCCGGTCCGGGGGTGGCCCGTGCGCATTTCGCCCGCCCGGTCAGAGATAAAGTTCTTGAGAATGCCGTTCTCAATCAGCAGCGTCCGCTGGGTGGGCATGCCCTCGTCATCCATGTCGATGGTGCCAAAGGCTTCGTCGGAGCGACCTTCGTCCCAAGCGGTCAGGCTCTCATGGGCGACCTTTTCGCCCTTTTTATCCATAAAGGGCGTTGTTGCCTTTTCAATCTGAGTGGTTTCGAGCAAATGGCCGCAGGCTTCGTGAAAGATAACGCCACCGAAGTGATTGGCCATAATCACTGGATAATTGCCCGACTCTACATAGTCGGCGTAGAGCATCTTACCGGCCGATTCGGCCAGCTCGGCAGCGGTGGTGTCATAGTCCCAGGCCGTGAGGAAGCTGGGGTCGCTGGTATTGCCTAGGCGCTGCCCAATGGAGGAGCGATTATCGCCATCGGCGCACAGTAGATTGCAGCCGGTGGACTGGGTCAGGCGAATGTCACGGGCAAAGGTCCCGTCGCTGGCAGCGACCAGAATTTCTTGCCAGTCGCGGAAGTAGGCGGTGCGACGGGCCTGAATGTGTTTGGCTTGCTTCGCAACGGTATCGTTGGCGGCCAGCAGCACATCGCCCATTGCCTGCATAGAAGGGCAGTTGGTCAGCCAGTTTTCTTTGCCGCCAACGGCTGCGTAGTCGCGGAATAGCTCTAGGGTAACTTCGGGAATACGGCCAGCGGCGCTGGGCAGTAGCAACCCCATAATGGACAGGCCCTTTTCGAGGGCGGCTTTGAGACCATCAAAGGTGACATCGTTGGTACTGACGTAGCAGTCGGACTGGCCCTTAAAGACGCGGACGCCTGCACCAGTGACGAGGCGGGGAGAGATGCTGGTGATGGCGTCGTCCTCAGCCATGCAGCTAATGTAGTTGCTGCGCTCTAGAAAAAACTCAATAAAGTCGGCACCCGCTGCACGCCCCAGGCCCAGCAGCGTAGACAGGGGCGCTTCCCAGCTGCGGTCAAAGCGATCGGGGGCGGACGCATAGGTGAGTTGGGGCAGCTCCTGCAGGCGCATGGGCAGGCGCGGTGAAGTGGCTAGCGGCATAGCGGACGGGCCGAAACGACCTCATTAGTCTAACAAACGTCTTTGGGGTCGGGGGATTGGGCAATGGCGTAAGCCTGGACGTCAGGTGTGCTGCCTACCCGGTACTCGTAGGTTACTGAGGTTACTGATGCGGAGCGGGCGACTTCTAGGCCACAGCGGGTGTCTCGAATGAGCAATTCAAGTTAAATCTGTTCAAGCCAGTGCGGTGGCTACCCAAACGTTAACGACAGAAAAATGGCAATGCTTGACCAAATATTAGGAAATGTAGCTCTTGCCGCCTTGCTTAGGCCTTAATATGTGTTGTTCTTTAGTACGCAACCGTCTAAACACTTAACCAACAGTGTTTTGTTCTGTACGGTGACCTGTTTTCTCACTCTTTTGTGGAAAATTCACTGAGATTACGAAGGGGGATCCCATCTGCGGGGCGCTTTACGTTCGAACTTTGTTTCGACCGCTACAGCTCCGAGACTACAGCTCTGAGACTACAGCTCTGAGAAAAGAGTTCCGAGAAAAGGCGATCTGCCGCTGGCTTTGTGAATTCCTAGCAATCTCTCAGGGCAGGCTTATCTTTCGTGCGTAAGATTGGATGTATCTTAACGCTATCTCAAAGCATGGCAAGTATACTTCAGTCTTCGATGGGCTTGCTCAAATCTAAGCTCTCTCGAAAAATTGTGGGTTGGGTGTTCCTTAGTCTGGCAACCATTGAGGTTGCGATCTTTATTCCGTCCTATTTTAAGGAGCGTTCGGACCGGCTAGAAGATTTAGAAGAGATTTCTCAGGAAGTCCTGTTCACGATTAAGAATAACGTCATGGGGGACATGGCCCCTGGCAGTTTGTTGGCATCGGGGCTGGGTGGGCTTAAGCCCGATTCAGTGATTCTCGGTGCCACACTGTACACGCCTGAGGGGGACGTGATTGAAACCTTTGGAGAACCCCCTGAGCTACAGGCAGAGGAGATTACAAACGGGTGGACCGGTGAACTGACTGACGGCGGTACCCGCTACGACGTGTCCTGGCCAGCGGAGCGCTTTGCGGATCGGTACATCGTGGCTATCCGTCATGATGCGACCTCCGTCAGGGCACAAATGCGGCAGTATTCCCTAGGAATTGCCCTGCTGGTGATCCTGATCTCGGTCTTTGTGACGCTGATGACCATTTTGGTCCTGGAGCGGCTGCTGATCAACCCGCTGCTGCACCTGCGCGATGATTTGAATCTGGCAGCGGCGGCAGTGAAGCGCAATCAGCCCACCCGCTTTCGGAGTTTGGCCGAGCCTCGCAATGACGAACTGGGAGAGGTGGCCCAGGCATTTGGGGATATGTTCCAGCGGATTGCCCAGGAGATTCGCGAGCGCCAGGAGGCGGAAGCGGCCCTGCGAGTAGAGCAGGAAAAGTCTGACCAGCTACTGCTGAACATTTTGCCGCCGTCGATTGCGGCCCAACTCAAAAATAATTTGACCAATCGCGGTGCGATCGCATCTCGGTTTGAGTCCGTGACGATTCTGTTTGCCGACATCGTTGGCTTCACCCGACTGGCGACCGAAGTCTCGCCGGTCAAGCTAGTGTGCCAGCTCAACAGTATTTTCTCCGCATTCGATAGCCTGGCCGAAAATCTGGGGCTGGAAAAGATCAAAACGATCGGGGATGCCTACATGGTTGTGGGCGGGCTCCCTGAACCCATGAGCAACCACGCCGAAGCCTGCATCCAAATGGCGGTAGCGATGCAGGCGGCAACCAAGGCGTTCTACCAGGAGAGCGGTCAGTGCTTCCAGCTCCGTATCGGCGTTCATACAGGGCCGGTCGTCGCGGGCGTTATCGGTATCAAAAAGTTTAGCTACGACCTCTGGGGCGATGCCGTTAACGTCGCCAGTCGGATGGAGTCCCACGGAGTCGTTGACCGTATTCAGGTGAGCGAGGCGACCTACCAGCAGCTCAAACACCGCTTTGCCTTTGAGGACCGGGGGCATATTTCTATCAAGGGGCGAGGACAGATGCATACCTACCTGCTCAAAACATCGTCTGTCCCCCAGGGGCCGCCCGCGTCCTCACGCCCCCACTCGCTAATCTGACGGCTTGGCTGACGGCTTGGCTGGCGATAGCCTAGCAGCCAAAATCCTGGCAGCCAGGCTCCTAGCAGTTACGGTCATTGACGTTGCCGTCGGGCATCGTCGTGTTACACATCACCGCCTGAGACCAGTTCGCACCGCGCAGGTTCGCACCCAGCAAATTGGCTTGACGCATATCGGCGGTCCCGATCACTGCCGCAGTCAGATCGGCATCGGCCAGGTTCGCGCCCTGGAGGTTGGCCTCGTCCATATTGGCCTGGGTCAGCACCACACCCGTCAGATTGGCTTTTGAGAGGTTGGCGTTTTGTAGCCGAGCACCGTTCATCTGTGCGCCGGTCAGGTCAGCGCCGCTGAGATTAGCGGTCTTTAGCTCTGCCAGCATCAGATTGGTCTGCCGCAAGTCAGCGTTGGACAGATCTACGCCCGTCAGCTCGGCGACCTTAAGGTTGGCCTGGTAAAGGCTGGCCCCGCTGAGGGGAGCCTCGGTCAAAATGCACACCGGGCATTCGTTATTCTCTAAAAGCATATCAACGTCTTCCTGGAGGTAGGCCCAGCTGGGCGAGGCAAAGCCGAATAAACCGACTGCCAGTGCGCACACTACTGCCAAAAACTTGAATTTCATCCTGTTCCTTGCCAACGACGTTATCAGCCTACTGCTGCAGTTCCCATTCTCTCATTCATCGGTCGGTGTGAGTTTGACGGTGTCAAATTCATAGATGAGTCAGCCAGGGCATTTGCCCGGTGTACTGAATAGGCGAGCCCATGCAAGGTATAGATGAATTCTGCTAGGCTTGAATTGATCCAGTGAGAATACGGATCATTTGTCTAGGTGCAAGTCGGGCTGACAGACTGGAACGCAGTAGCCGGTCCCGTGCGTCTACGGGGTATGCGCGTTTATTTAGTCCTTACCATCTTGCCCATAGCGGCGACCCTGGCGACCGGGAGCGTAGCCATTCTTTCCTGGCAGCGACGCACAGTACCAGGGGCGCGCGCGTTTAGTTTTTTTGCGGCTAGCCTGTATGTCTGGTGCTTTTTTAGCGTTTTTGAGTACCTGAGCCAGGACACATTTGCCCGCATTTTGTTTGGCAAGCTGCAATACTTCGGGATTAGTACCTTTGCGGTCTTTTGGCTGGCATTTACGCTCCAGTACACGCATCAGGATAGCTGGTTAACCCGCAGGAACTGGGTGCTCAGCCTGGTCTTACCAGGCTTGAGCCTGATCTTTAGCCTGCTGGCGCCTCGGTTGGGTTTGATTTGGCGGTCGGTTGAGGCAGTGCGGGGGCCGGTCCTCACATTGAGTATTGAGCACGGCTGGTGGTTTAACTGGGTAATGGTGCCCTACAACTATTTGCTGTTTTCGTTGGGCATTGGTTTGCTGCTGCAGGCCTCGTTTGCGAACTCACGACTGTACCGACAACAAACGTTATTTTTACTCGCGGCAGGACTTTTTCCATTTTTGTTTAACGTCATGTATGTCGTGGCCGACGTGACCTTTTACGGCATGGACCTGACGCCTATTGGCATGGCCGTCAGTAGCGTAATGGTAATGTTTGGGCTCTTTCAAACCCGCCTATTTGAACTCTCGCCAATTCCATACCGGACCGTTTTCCTAAACACGGCCGAGGCCGTGATCTTGCTCGACCGCTATCAGCAGATTGTCGATTTGAACCCCAGTGCCGAGCAAAGCTGCTGTCAGGCTAACCCCATCGGGCAGCCGCTTGATCAGGTGTTTCCTGAATACAGCCAGTGCTTGCAGACGACTGCAGCGACTCAAGTGATCACCGTTTCTGCCACTGTTCCTGCCACAATTAACGAGTATCGAGAGGTTAAGGTCCGATCGCTCACCAGTCCGGCAGGGCAGCCGGTGGGAACCGTTTTAATCGTTCGCGATGTGACGCTGGAACAGCGGCAGCAGCAGCAGCTCGAACGAGATGCCTACCTGGATAGCCTGACGGGCGTATTCAATCGTCGTCAGTTTCAGCAGAGCGCTGAGCAGGCGCTACAGCATAGCCGCCAGCAGGGAACGCCGCTGGCGCTGCTGTTTGTCGATCTCAACAATTTTAAACCGATTAACGATACCTACGGTCATGCGGCGGGGGATAGCGTTCTCAGGCACGTTGCTGATTGCCTCAAGGCCAGCATCCGCGCAGGGGATGGGGTTGCCCGCATGGGCGGGGATGAGTTTGCCCTGCTGCTGCAGACAGACCGCATCGGCGCGACCAGAATGTGCGATCGCATTACCGAGCGGCTACAGTCGCCCGTCATCATTGACCAGCGATCGATCGACGTGGAGGTCAGTATTGGAGTGGCCTGCTATCCGACCGACGGCACCTCGGTAGAATCGCTGCTGGCGGTCGCCGACCAAGCCATGTATCGGCAAAAGCAGGCTCGCCGTCGATAGGCCCATGGGCCAGAAATAATGTTACCCAATCTAAAGGCGTTGGAACGTAATTGGGGGGCGGTAACGTCTAGAGCCCTAACGGGACCACACAAGCACCATAAATGTTCAACTGACTGATTTCAGAATCCGTAGAGTTTCTGTTGCGGTTACGAAATCTTGTCAGAGGGATAAACATGTCTGAAAGCTGAGTGAATCGGCTTAAGTCGACGATGACTTTATGAGAGATATACAGAGTATCTGGGCATGACTGCTGATTTGCCATAGGGCTCGTCACTAAGGGCTCTGCACGAACACGGGGCACGGCGTACACCATGCTTGAGGGATACCGATCCTCGGTGTCCTAGGCAGGATAGCGGCGGCTATAGGTTTCAGTCCTAAGGGTGTCGTTTGTTAGCCGTTGCCACCTTGACTCGGGTCTACCGCAGTCTCTCCTCATCCCAGCTTGCGCCGCAGCCAGCCAGCTCTCCGTTCCCAGGGTGAGTGTCATTATTTGCTGCCCTATTGTTTCTGTTGACGTGTGGTTCTGCTAATCCATTCATCGAGCAAGTCACTACCATGACCGAGGTTAAACAGCAGCTTGTCCTGATTTACGTCATTTTAGGTACGGTTTTACTGTCTTTTTTCCTGCCGGTTGACTGGCAGTTCCAGGCGAGAATTTTGCGGGACTGCGTCATCTTTGCCTGGGCGGTTGGCATCGTCAACCTGGCGTACCTGGGCGGTGGTCTCAACAAGCTTTTAGGCATTCGGCCGCGCAGTCTGTCAGGCGTGGTGGGCATTGTCATGGCACCGCTACTGCATCGCAGTGCGGGTCACCTGATTGCCAATACGCTGCCGTTCGTGATTTTTGGCTGGATGGTCATGCTCCAGGGCGTTCAGAATTTTTATGCGGTGAGCCTGCTGATTATTTTGATTAGCGGAGTCGGCACCTGGCTAATTGGGCGGCGTGATGTAATCCACCTAGGGGCCAGCGGTCTGATGTTTGGCTACCTGGGCTACCTGATCACCCGCGGCCAGGAAGAGGTGATTTTGATGGCGCTGGGGCTGTGCTTTGTGGTGATGCTGCTGTACGGCGATCGCTTCTGGACGCTGATGCCCGATCAGGACGATACGGCCCTTTCCTGGGAGAGCCATCTGTTTGGCTTCTTGGGCGGCGTGATTGCAGGCTATAGCCCCATCGCCTTAGACCAAATTTCTTTCTGGCTGAGCAGCTACCTGAGTTAGTCGGAGCGGTCAGTCGGCCCAGTGGACAGCAGCATGGCCTGTGCCGATCCCGCAGCTGGTACAGGCAAACCCTTAGGAACCATTCAGATTGTTTTAATCAGCGTACGGCATGCTTAAAGCAGATGAATGGAGGCCCGACTGATGAAAGGAAATGCGGTTCTACTAGGCGGATTATCCGCGCTAATGCTGACAGGGATGGGGGCCTTGCCCAAACACGTGTTACCGGCTGCCGTGGCCCAGCAGGCCGTTACCCTACAGGCAGCCACTCGCCAGTCCGAAACCCTGTACCTGAGCAGCGGCCAATCCCATGAGTACACCCTAAGATTGACCAACGGCGCGACGGTCAACGGCGTTAGCCTCCCGGCTGAGAGCATTCTTAGAGGCCAGTTTGAACCCGTCGACGGGGGGCTTCAGTTTGTTGCAGACTCGGTTGAGTCGGGCAACCAGATTTACACCCTCAGTGCCGTCTCTGAGCTACTGCGCGACCAGAAAGATCCGCGCGAAACGTCGACGGGGGCCATTATTGGTGATGCGGCCATCGGCGCAGCTGGAGGATATGTCCTGGGCGAAGTCCTGGGCGATGCTGATTTTCTAGAGATTTTGGGTGGGGCTGCGGCTGGGGTCGTGGTTGGCAACACGACCGCCCCGTTTGTGGTGGTGATCGAGCCTGAACAGTCGATTACGCTGACCACTCGCTAGCGGGTCGCGACCGGCTGCAGGGCACTGACGCCAGCGCGCTCTAAAATTTTAGGAATCAGATCTTCACGACGAATGGCCATCAGGTGGACGCCCTGGCAGATTTGCTGGGCGGCCTGGACTTGTTCAGCTGCGATCGCAATCCCTTCTTGAAGCGGATCGGCGGCATTTGCCAGCCGGTCAATGATCGTCTGAGGAATTTCGACCCCTGGCACGCAACGATTCAAGAAGGCCGCATTTTTGGCTGACTTCAGCAGGAAGATGCCTGCCAGGATGGGGCGATTGCAGCCCGCCGCCACCTGCGCCATAAACTTATCAAGCTGGTCAAAGTCAGAAATTAGCTGGCTTTGGAAAAACTGTGCGCCTGCCGCCAGCTTGCGTTTAAACCGTCGCTGCAGCCCGGACTGGCTCTTGCTCTGGGGGTCGATGGCGGCTCCGGCAAAAATTGACAGCGGGCCGTCGGGCAGGGGCTTGTCGTTCAGGTCGAGTCCGCCATTTAGCTGACGAATGGTCTGCAGCAGCCGCACTGACTCCAGGGCAAACACACCTTTAGCCTTGGGATAGTCGCCCGCCTTGACCGGATCGCCAGTCAGGGCCAGAACGTTGCGAATACCGAGGGCATGGGCCCCCATCAAATCGGCCTGGAGGGCAATTTGGTTGCGATCGCGACAGGTGACCTGACAGATAGGGTCAATTCCGACTTGCTGTAGCAGCACCGCACAGGCCAGTGACGACATTCGTAGGACGGCTCGACTACCGTCGGTAATATTGACGGCATGGACTCGCCCCTTCAGCTGCTCGGCCATGGCTAGCATGTGGCTCGGGTTCCCCCCTTTTGGCGGCATGACCTCAGCTGTGATCAAAAACTGCCCCGAACGGATCGCCGCCTGAAACGGAGATTGTCGCAGTCCCGAACCGTTTGACAACGCTGACATATCCATTGAGGGCTGAAATAGCTGATGTGATCGTTAACTAACATTAGAGCGCTGTCTCGGCATTTTTGCCAAAGTCAGCCCCAGCCTTGCCCTAACTTTACAGCAAGGCATTTTTCAGCTGTTGGTTCAAACGCCTCTCCAGGCGTTTTTACAGGGGCGTCGAGTAGCCAAAGGCCGCTTTGACCTTGGCCAGGGTGGTGTTGGCAATCTCGCGGGCCTTGCCGTTCCCGGTCTTGAGTACGCTGTCCAGGTGGCTCCGGTCATCCATCAAGGCTGTGTATTGCGCCTGAATCGGCTGCAGGGCCGCGACCGCCGTCTCCGCTAACAGGGGTTTGAACTGTCCCCAGCCCATCTCGGCGCATTCAGCGCTTACTGCGGCCTTGGTCTGATTCGAGAGCAGCATGTACAGCGTCAGTAGGTTGTGGCACTCAGGCCGTTCCGGGTTGTCAAATTCCAGCCCCCGCATCGGGTCAGTTTTCGCCCGCTTGATTTTCTTCGTGATCACTTCAGGGGGGTCAGACAGCTCGATACGACTCATTTCAGCCGGGTCTGACTTTGACATTTTTTGGGTGCCGTCGGTCAGGCTCATCACCCGTGCCCCGTCAGGACGAATCAGCGGTTCGGGCACTTTCAGCAGGGGCGCGTCTTTGCTGCCGTACTGGTGATTGATCCGCACGGCGATGTCGCGCGTCAGCTCGATATGCTGCTTCTGGTCCTCCCCAACGGGCACTAGATCCGGCTCATACAGCAAAATATCGGCGGCCTGCAGCACCGGGTAGTCCATCAGCCCGACGCTGACGTTTTCCCCCTGCTTCACGGCCTTTTCCTTGAACTGAATCATCCGCTCTAGCCAGTTCATGGGGGTGATGCAGTTAAAAATCCAGGCGAGTTCGCTGTGGGCGCTCAGGTGTGACTGGACAAAAATGGTCGACCGCGATGGATCGATACCGCAGGCCAGGTAAGCCGCCGCCACCTTGTAGGTATTTTCGGCCAGCGTTGCCGGGTCGTGGGGCACCGTAATCGCATGGAGGTCGGCTAAAAATAGAAAGCAGTCATAGTCAGCCTGCAGCTCTACCCAGTTGCGAATGGCGCCCAGGTAGTTGCCCAGGTGCAAATTGCCGGTAGTTTGTATACCCGATAGCAGACGCGGCTGTGACATAGGTCCGTTACGCTAGAGATGATCGATTGCTGTAAAGATTCTATAAGCATCATGACACCCACTGAAGTTCAATCTTTGCTCGACGAGCTCAAAGCGGCGCTAGAGAAAGCGACCGAGACCGCCACCTTTGACGCCGCCCGTCAGCAGCTAGAGGCGTTGCAGGCCCGTCTAGACGCGCAAAACCACCCCCTAGCACCGGTGGTGCAGCTGCTTTGGCACGAATGTTTAGCGGCCCGACGCTCGGCCTTGTTTTGGCAGGAGCTATCCAACGCAGAAAAGAGCCTGGCCGACGGCATGGCCGAAAAAAATATTCAGCTCAAGCAAAACTACATGCGCCTAGTCCAGGAGCAGTAGGCCGTTATCGTCCAGTTTCGGTATGAACCTGACCAGCCTGTTCGACCGTTAGCTGCCACTGCGCCTCAGTGAGCTGGGTGACCCAAACGGCAGGTTCGTTCGGCGCTGATCCGGGTGGAATGTACTGATAGCGCCGGTGACCGTCAAGATGGACGACCTCAGCCGCCGCACTGATCAGGGGGGTGGCCGATTGGTCAGGGTAAATGCTCAGGTGAGGGTTCCCCGTTCGATCAGTGATGCGAACTCTGTAGTTCGGCGTCTCAAAGGCCACGGTAGAGGACTGGGATATACGCGTCTGGAAGGCCGGCGCTTGGGAGACAGGCAGTTGGCCGAGGCTGCCATTGTCTAGGTCCAGGGCTGCTAGCGCAAAGGGCGCGAGCCTGGCCAGGGGAGACGGATCGACGAATACGACCCAGTTCAGCAGAAAGGCAAAGGATGCGATCGCAATCGGACTCAGATTAGCTTGCGCGCGGTTCATTGTACTTCCCCCGTACCAGTGAGTAAAATAGTTGCCTATTTTGGAATGGCTGCCTACTTTTGACGCAGATTATTGAGACGTGACCAGTTGACGGCGCTCAGGCGCAACCATCAAGCAGCAGCGGTGTGGTGGTGTTGAGCAGGTGTCTCAAACAGAGCCGGTGAAAACAGGGAGCGACACTTTGGGGCTAAGTGAGGCTGTGGCCTGATTAGCAACATACTGCGTTTTGTTACCGTTTACGTCGTCGGCCTGCACTTATTCACGATTGTTTATTCGCCTGTTTATACGCCATCAGGGGCTATAACCACATTGGCACAGGGGCGTCCGGCTTCAACATCGCTAATGTTGGCGAGCGTCGTTGCAGCGATGTTACCCAGCGCTTCCTGGGTAAAGAAGGCCTGATGGGCCGTGATCACTACGTTGGGGAAAGACTGCAGCAGCTGAAAAGTATCGTCTTGAATGACCGTACTGGAGAGGTCTTCGAAAAACAAGCCACCCTCTCTCTCGTAGACATCAATCCCTAAATAGCCCAACCGTCCCGATTTGATCGCGTCGATAACGGCTGCCGTATCGACTAGGCCCCCTCGACTGGTATTGATCAGCATGGCCCCTGGCTTGAGATGCTGCAGCGAGTCCGCGTTGATCAGATATCGGGTTGAAGGCAACAGCGGACAGTGGAGCGACACCACGTCGGAACGGGTCAACAGTTCGGGTATCTCCACATATTCCACGCCCAACTCCAGGCAGGTCGGATTTTCTCTAACGTCGTAAGCCAGTAGCTGACAGCCAAAGCCGCGCATGATCTTGGCAAAGCACTCCCCGATCTTGCCGGTTCCCACTACGCCCACTGTCTTACCGTACAAGTCAAACCCCAACAGCCCATCGAGCGCAAAGTTGTCGTCTCGAACCCGGTTGTAGGCTCGGTAGAGCTTACGATTGAGGGCCAGAATCAGGGCAACGGCATGTTCGGCAACGGCATAGGGTGAGTAGGCCGGTACGCGGACAACCTGGATCCCGAAGGCTTGAGCTGCTTTGACGTCGACGTTGTTGTAGCCTGCGCAGCGCAGCGCAATTAGACGCGTGCCGTTGAGTGCGATCGCATCTAGCGTCTCCCGCCCAACCTCATCATTAATAAACACACAGACCGCCGGAAACCCTTCGGCCAGGGCAACCGTTTCGGGCGTTAATCGAGGCTCAAAAAAAGTGATCTCATGACTGTAGCGCTCGTTAACCGCGGTAAAAGCGCGCTGATCGTAGGGCTTGGCACTAAAAAAAGCTGTTTTCATAACCCAGCACAATAAGGTCGAGAGATACGCGATAAGGTCAGTGAATGATAGATCCTTATTCTCGCAAATCCTGTCTAGCTCAATACGTATAGAGGTTCCATGCGATGAGTCTTTTACTCTATTCTATGGTCGCGCTGGTGCCCCTAGTCACAATTTTTGCATTGCTGGTCATTGCCAGACGCCCTGCCGCACAAGTCATGCCGGTGGCCTATCTGGTCACGGTTGGCATCGCGCTGGGGGCATGGCGTGTGCCGGTGGCGGAGGTCGCAGCGGCCAGCGTGCAGGGACTGGTGGCAGCGGCCGAGATTCTCTACATCCTATTTGGAGCGATCCTGCTCCTAAACACGCTGCAGGTGTCAGGTGCGATCGCATCGATCCGCCAGAGCCTGCTCGGCATCTCTCCCGATCGCCGCATTCAAGTCATCCTCATCGCCTGGCTATTCGGTAGCTTCATCGAGGGCGCATCCGGCTTTGGTACCCCAGCCGTCATCACCGTTCCCCTAATGGTTGCGATTGGTTTCCCCCCCCTGGCTGCTGTCATCTCGGCCCTGATCATCCAAAGTACCCCCTCCACCTTTGGCGCAGTGGGCACACCCCTGCTTATCGGGGTTGACATCGGTCTAGGGGGTGTCCCCATCGCTCAGCAGCAGCTGACGGAACTGGGACTCAGTCAGGCGGAGTATCTCGCGCTGGTCGGGCGCTGGGCAGGTGTCTTCCATGGCATCATCGGCACTTTTCTGCCCCTGGTATTGGTACTCGTGCTCACGACTCGCTTCGGCGAAAATCGCTCCTTCGCTGAGGGGTTAGCAGTCTGGAAGTTTGCCCTGTTTGCCGGACTCGCTTTTACTGTTCCCTACACGCTCACAGCGCTGCTGCTAGGCCCCGAGTTCCCAACCCTGATCGGAGGACTCGTGGGTCTGAGTATTGTGATTCCTGCTGCCCGACGAGGCTTCCTAGCCCCTCCACAGATATGGACATTCGCGCCCCAACGGCCAGAGAGCCGGTCGGGACCATCGATCGATGGGCCGTCCCTGCCATCCCACCGCCATCTATCAGCCCCAAAAGCCTGGCTACCCTACGGCCTGCTCGGGCTTTTCCTGATGCTGAGCCGGCTAAAATTTTTGCCCCTTCGGGAATGGCTACAATCAGTCACGCTGACCGTACCCAATCTCTTTGGTACAGCCGTGTCGGTTACAACCCAGCCGCTCTACCTGCCACCGACCATCTTCATCGGAGTCGTTGGGGTGACTTTCTTTCTGCACCGCATGAAGCTATCAGCAATGCAGCAAGCCCTTGCCCACTCATTCCCGATCCTACGCAAAACGGCGCTGGCACTGGGGGCAGCCGTGCTGATGGCGCGAGCGTTTATCAATACGGGCGTTAATGCCGCTGGGCTCGACAGCATGCCCCTAACGCTGGCAGAAGGCATTGCTGCCCTAACCGGTCAAACGTGGCCCTTATTTGCGCCGTTGGTAGGCCTCATAGGCTCTTTTGTGGCCGGTAGCGTGACGGTGAGTAACATGATGTTCTCGCTCTTTCAGCTGGGCGTCGCCCTACAAATAGGCGTCCCCACCGCCATGATTTTAGGGTTGCAGTGCGTTGGCGCTTCAGCCGGCAACATTGTCTGTGTCTCTAACGTTGTGGCCGCCGAAGCCACTGCTGGCTTGGTCGGGCGCGAGGGTACGCTGATTCGGTGGGGGCTGGTGCCCACGCTGTACTATGCCCTCTTTGCCGGATTTTTGGGGATGCTCTATTTCCCCTTAGCTAACCTATTTCTTTAATGACAGTTCATTGCCTTGCGCTGTCCCTAGGGTATGAATTTTGAGGAAATTGGTGGAGTGGGCAACGCCCATGGGTAGACCGCCCAAAAGCAGCACCTTGTCCCCTACGTCAGCAAACTTACGCGCCAGCAGCATTTCTTCCATCTGATTCAAAACGGTCTCGATCGAGTCGCCCAAGCCCGTTAATAAGATGGGTCGAACGCCCCAGATCAAGTTGAGCCGGTGGTACACCCGGCGACTCGGTGTGAGCGCCACAACTGGCACGCTGGGTCGCTCGGCGGCCGCCAGCCGGGCTGATTGACCAGTCTCTGTCAGGGTCACAATGCAGGTCAGGTCTAGCACGCTGTCAATCGCATTCAGTGCCTCGGTGATGGCATGGGGGTCATTTAGCTCTGGGGGAGGGTAGTTCACATACGCAGTGGCCGGCTCAATGTCCCTAGCAATCCGAGCCATCATTTTGACCGCTTCGACCGGATGTTTACCCACTGCCGATTCGCCTGACAGCATCACCGCATCGGTCCCGTCAATAATGGCATTGGCCACATCGCTGACCTCGGCTCGGGTGGGCCGGGCATTGTAAATCATGCTGTCGAGCATTTGCGTTGCCGTAATGACCGGAATGCATTTTTGATTGCAGGCACGGATAATCTGTTTTTGAATCAGCGGCACCTTCTCCGGACTCATCTCAACGCCCAGGTCGCCCCGCGCTACCATCACAGCATCGCACTCGGCCACGATCGCGTCCAAATTTTCAATCGCCTGAGGCTTTTCGAGCTTGGCTAACACGGGAATATCCACCCCCTTTGCGGCCAGCCGATACTTGAGATCCTGCACATCTTCAGCCCGCCGGACAAAGCTCAGAGAGACGATATCAACGCCCTGCTGGACCCCAAAATCGAGATCCTGAATGTCTTTATCGGTCATAGACGGCAATCGCAGGTTCAGCGTAGGAAAGTTGACGCCCTTATGAGCCTTAAGCAACCCGCCCCTGATCACCCTGCAATGAACCGCGCTACTCTCTACCGACGTCACCATCAGCTCCAGCAGGCCGTCGTCAAGCAAGACCTGGGTACCCGCCTGGGCTTCTTCAGCAACGTGGGGGTAATCAATGCCTACGGTGTGGGGCTGCCCCGAGTATGTGCCTTCCGGCACCAGCGTCAGAGACCCATCGGCTACTAGCTCAAGCTCAGCCGAAAGATCGCCCACGCGGATCTTTGGCCCCTGCAAATCCTGCAGTAGCGTTAGCGGCTGGCCGAGTTCGTCGGACAGGTGGCGTAGCTGCCGAATGCGCTCGGCATGATCGGCGTAGCTGCCGTGGGAGAAATTGAGCCGCGCAACGCTCATGCCAGCCAGCATCATCTGCCTTAGCACCTCATAGCTGCTGCTAGCAGGGCCAATCGTCGCAACAATTTTGGTCCGGTGCACTAGTGGCCGCATGCTCTGCTCCGTTCATGCATGGATAGGATGGGGCTAGCCGACTAAGGCGGGCTGACCCGCCCACTGCTGCTGCATCTTCTGGCTAAAAATTTCCTGCTGTAGGCGATTACCTGCCACCAAGACAGCCAGCTTGCCGGCCTGGATGGTTCCCCAGTTGACCAAAACGACGCCCGTTTTGGTTACAGGATTGAACTCTAGCCCTTCCCAATTCAGCTCTGCCAGACTGCGGCACTGGGGATGCAGCACCTCGCTGCGCCAGGCGGCCACGCCAAGCTGTTCTGCAATCTCAGTCGGGTAGGAAGACCCGTTAAAGCGAGGATTACACTCAATCGCCAAATATTGGGGACCGTCTGCCCCCTCAACAACAGCCACGTCGAAGGCAAACGTTCCTTTCATACCGCGTTCGATCATCCATTCGGCCATGGGTTCCACGATCTCCCAGGGCTGGTGCTGGGTCGGATAGCGATTGCCGCCGTGGACGCATCCCTCTAAAATCTGCTCTGAGACCAGGGATCTCTCTAGCCCCGTTTCGGTAGCCCGGTACTGAAGGTTCAGGAAGGCCGAGGCATTGACCTCTGCCTGAATTTGAAAGGCTTTGTCCTTAGGGAACTGTTCAACGGCCTCCAGCAGCTCGGCGGAATTTTCGCAGCGATAGATGCCAACACCATGATCGGCTACGGCCAGCTTGGCATAGCAGGGATAGGGAAACGCCTCCAGATTGCCCAACTCGCTACGCTGGTTGAAACAGCTTGTCGCCGGAACCGGAATGTCCAACTCTGCCGCTAGATTCATAAATCTGTTCTTGGAGTTCATCTCCTCGACGATTTCTTCCCAAGCGCTATCGAGCGTTTTGAAGAGGGTGTGATGTTGACTGTCTGAGTGCCGAGCATGGCCAAAGAAGTAGACAGATGGAGCATAGTCCGAGTGCTGAGCCAGTAATGAAAAGTCAACATCCCAAATAATTTCACAACTGTAGTCTAGACCGACTCGATCATAGTGAGCCTGAACCGAGTCCCACTCACTTTTAAGATCCGCATGCAGCTGCACGATATCACCTGGACGACTCAGTCCGAGTGCCCTACCTGAGAAGAGATGGATACCTGGGTTAGTGTCTAACGTACTGGCTGTAATATCGTGGTTGAAAATTTTCACGGCTGCTCTCTTTTGCTAACGACAGGTTGGATAGGTTGGATATTAATATCGGGCGGGTGCGAGTGATGGATGTTTAGCCTTGTGTATTGAATGTATATTAGTGTGTCAGATGTGTATTAGATTCGGGTCAAAGTTGCTGCTCGACTGAACAATTCCGTTGACAGGGTCTATCAGGAACGCGACTGTCACGGTACGTCCACAATCGCCCAAATCACCACTCCGCAGTTGTTAGATTTGATACGCTTCGGGCTTAGAAAAATTGAGTAGCGATCGCAGCTCTACGTCACCTGTCTTTGGCTAGAGATGTCAGGACACGAATATTTAGAAAGATTTAACTGTTACTCTGTCCGAGCCGCGAACGTCATCAGCCAGCTAGTTAGACGCTCGATAATCGGTGCGCCCGTAATTTCCTCCAGCCAGTCATAGCCACCAATATTTCCGGCGTTGACCTCACTCAAAATCCATTCACCATCATCATCCATCAGAAAGTCGTAGCCCAGTGTGTAGACGCCGCGGCTGTGGTAGTGATGATAGGTCTGCTCAATGACGGATCGCTCTCGATCGGTAATGTCTCCTGGGTGATACTGGGCACCAGCGGTAACGTTGTGGATCCAGGAATCAGTTGTTGCCTTTCTCAGCAGTGCTCCATAGATTTCACCATCGACGACTAGAACACGCTTATCTCCAGCATCAATGTTTTTTAGGAAACGGACAAATTCGTATTCGTTACCCGAATCCAGGCTAAAAAGATGCTCAAGCGCGTTAGCCAGAGAGGGATAATCTCGACGCCCCTCATTGACGTTCTCAGTCAGAATTCGATTGTGCTGCCGCCAAATTTTGTAAACCCCTTTACCACCGTAGCTAACGTTCATCTTTGCCACAATAGGGGCAAACCGTTCGAAAAATGCGCTGATTTCAGCCACAGAATTCGAGAAAATATGGTCGGGTAAGTAGGTCTTGCCGTAGGTGTTTAGAAAGTCTTTGCGACGCGTATAGACAATCTGAGAGGGACGATTGACAAAGCGGACCTGATTTTCCAGCTGTGATAGATTTTCAAAAAAACGATCTGGAACGGGGTCATCCGCCCGGCAAAACACCAGGTCAAACTGGCTAGGTTTCAAGCGCGACAGCGTTTGCTCGTCTAGCTGTTTGAAAGCGTCGTCGCTGAGGCTGCCCTCGACGGCCACGCCATAAAACGCGCCTGATTCGTCAACACTGGACACCGGTGCGTGAAAGAAATCGATGCCCGGATGTTTAGCGAAGGTACGATACAGGCTGATTGTCGTATCGAACCAGGGATGGGTAGTAGGATCGGTAATACATAGGAGCTTCATTCAAGCTGCCAGTGGCTGAGTTCCAGGAGGGTCGCTGCCATAACCGTGTGTCATGACTACCAGTCAAATTGCCAATCGTAAGGCAAGCGCTAGCGCCAGGGGGTTACTAATGCAGTGGCCGGTAAAGCATGAACGGCTACCTCAACCGTCAGTCCTACCCGTGCCAACATCTGGATCAGGTCCTCAATGGAAAACCGGCTGATTTCTCCGCTGAGTAAATTTTGCATACGAGGAGAGGACAACCTGAAGGCATGGGCCGCTTCTGCCGCGCCCCACTGTTGTCGATCGATGTATCGCTGCAGGCTGAGCATCAGTTCTGTACGAACGCGCAGACCTTCAGCCTCAGCAGCTTGAGCGGCTTCGGCTTCATGAGCGGCTTCGGCTTCAGAGGAAGTCAGTCGATTATAAGTTGGCACTGTCGCCGTTTGGACAGATGACCTGAAGTTAGAAGACTGTAACAAAACCATGATTTTCTCTCCGAAGCGCGACATGAAGTGAGCGTCGGCAGCGTTACCGCTCCTTTAAAGTAATAGGCTATTAGCCTCGCTGCAGCAAGATTATCGGCCCGTCTGTAACAAATTGATCCACTTGATCCATTTGTAATACAGTTCATTTGTTCCGCTGTACGCTTCAGTTCAGGCTTAACATACACTTCCCCAGTGCCTGTGCCTGACTGGGTATCTGAAAAGCGTTACATGTGGTAGCCTGAGTGCCCCCTTTTTTTGCCCCTTTTTTGTTGAGCTTTATGAACGATTCTTTCTCTCTCATGATCCACGGCGGTGCGGGTACCTTGGAGCATATTCGCCGAGAGGGGAATGATTCGGACATTCTCGATAGCATCCACCGTATTTTAAAGGGCGGACGTCAAATTCTGGCGAACCAGGGAACCGCTCTAGATGCGGTCGAATACTGTGCGATTCAGTTGGAGGACGATCCGCTCTACAATGCTGGACGGGGATCCGTACTTAATGAGTACGGAGAGGTGGAGATGGATGCCGCGATTATGGAAGGGGCCGGCTTTCAAGCAGGCGCAGTCGCAGGCGTCACATCGATCAAAAACCCTGCAGCCTTGGCCCGGTTGGTCTTAGAAAAGAGCGAGCATGTCATGCTGATCGGCAAAGGGGCCGGAGAATTCGCTAAGCTCTGCGGCCTGCCCCGTACGCCAGACGACTATTTTGTCGTAGAGTCTCGGATCCGACAGTGGCGTGAGGCCCAGCAGCGCGGGGGCATGATGCTAGACCATGAAGACGCCACGCCTAACCGCAAGCTTGGCACGATTGGTGCAGTCGCGCGCGACTATAGGGGCCACTTAGCAGCGGTGACCTCAACGGGGGGCATCGTCAATAAGCGTTGGGGGCGCGTGGGCGATAGCCCCATCATTGGCGCGGGCGTGTTTGCGGACAACGATACCTGCGCAGTCTCGGCCACTGGCTATGGTGAGCAGTTCCAGCGGACAGTTTTGTGCAAAATGATTTCAGATTTTGTTTACTTTCGCAATATGGATGCGGCAGCGGCTGCACAGGCCGGTATCGATTACCTAATTGAAAAAGTCAATGGTTTAGGGGGGGTGATTGTAATCGACCATCAGGGGAACTGCGCGATTGGCCGATCGACATCAGGAATGATTTATGGACTGATTGAAAGAGGCGGGGCGTCTATTTGTAAACTGGCCTGATATTCGAGATCAGGCTGACAACAAACAACACATCTTTTGTCTTTTGGGGTATGCCACAACACAGCGATACAGGGGGGGCTTTCTATACACTCAATGACTAGAATGAATCTTAAGGCGCTGTCAATGTGGTCTGCGCTGCCCGTCTCTAGCTAGGATAAGCGAGAATCGAACGACTAACCTGAGACTGCAGTTACCTTCGATTCAAGCCTGTCTCTGCCCTAAGCTCTGGAGAATTAATTGTGGTTGCTACCCTTTCCCAATCTCACGATTCAAGCGCTTCACAGACTAGCGAGAGTCTATCTGCAGAAGAACTCCAAAAAATAGACGCCTACTGGCGAGCCTGCAACTATCTCGCAGTTGGCATGATTTATCTGCGAGATAACCCCCTGCTCAGGTCGCCGCTGCAGGCAGAGCACGTCAAGTATCGGCTATTGGGCCACTGGGGGGCTTCCCCGGCGCTGAGCTTTACCTACGTCCACTGCAACCGCCTGATCAAGAAATACGACCTTGACATGATCTTTATGGCGGGTCCCGGTCACGGTGCACCGGGAGTTCTGGGC
Organism: Cyanobacteria bacterium J06648_16; assembly: GCA_039817185.1. GTDB lineage: Bacteria > Cyanobacteriota > Cyanobacteriia > Phormidesmidales > Phormidesmidaceae > CAWUKV01. The sequence goes on from JBCBWI010000027.1 coordinate 29,664, forward strand.
CCAGTCTATCTCGAAGGCACTTATTCCGAAATCTACCCTGACAAAAGCCAGGATGAGGAAGGCATGCAGCGCTTCTTCAGGCAGTTTTCCTTTCCAGGCTATATCGGCAGTCACGTGACGCCAGAAACGCCGGGGTCTATTCACGAAGGGGGGGAACTGGGCTATAGCGTGTCCCACGCCTACGGTGCGGTACTCGACAATCCCGACCTGATCGTGACCTGTGTAGTTGGCGATGGCGAGTCAGAAACGGGGCCACTGGCAACCGCCTGGCACTCTAACAAGTTCATTAACCCGGCCCGCGATGGTGCGGTGCTACCCGTTCTCAACCTAAATGGGTATAAAATTGCTAACCCAACTATCCTTGCCCGCATCTCTCATGAGGAACTGGAGTTTCTTTTTCGGGGATATGGCTACACGCCCTACTTTGTCGAGGGGAACAACCCGGCTGAGATGCACGAGAAAATGGCTGCCGTCATGGAGGAGTGTATTCTCAAAATTCGTGAAGTCCAGCAGGAAGCGCGGGAAACGGGCAAAATCGAGCGGCCTCGCTGGCCGATGATTGTTCTACGCACACCTAAGGGCTGGACCGGCCCTGCGGAGGTTGACGGGAAGAAGGTTGAAGACTTTTGGCGATCGCACCAGGTGCCGATGGGCGGCATGCATAGCAATCCCGACCATCTAGCTAAGCTAGAAGCATGGATGAAGGAGTACAAGCCGGAGGAACTGTTCGATGAGAACGGTACGCTGGTGCCAGCGCTGAAGGCGCTGGCACCTGAAGGCAGCCGTCGGATGAGCGCTAACCCCCATGCCAATGGAGGACTGCTACGTCGGGCGCTAAAAATGCCTGACTTCAGAGACTACGCCATTGAGATGACGCAGCATGGTGTCGCCGAGTTCGAGAATACTAAGGTCCTCGGCTTCCTGATGCGCGACATCATGCGCAAAAATCCTGATAACTTCCGCCTGATGGGTCCAGATGAGACGGCATCCAACCGATTGCAGGCTGTCTATGAGGTGACGAAGAAGGTTTGGATGGCCGATATCTATCCAGAAGACGAAGGCGGTACTGAGCTTTCGCGGGATGGTCGGGTAATGGAGATGCTGAGCGAGCATACCCTACAGGGCTGGCTCGAAACCTACCTACTCACCGGACGACATGGCCTGTTCCACACCTACGAGGCCTTCGCCCACGTTGTCGATTCGATGTTTAACCAGCATGCCAAGTGGTTAGATATCTGTCGTAATCATGTGCCCTGGCGGCGGTCAGTCTCGTCGCTAAATATTCTGCTCTCGTCTTTGGTCTGGCGCCAGGACCACAACGGGTTTAGTCATCAGGATCCGGGCTATGTGGATTTGGTGACTAACAAAAGCCCTGACGTGGTGCGGGTGTACTTTCCCCCTGATGCTAACTGCCTGCTATCAGTAGCCGATCACTGCTTCCGCAGCGTTGACTACATCAACGTGATTATCTCGGACAAGCAGAAGCACCTGCAGTATCTGCCAATGGACGAAGCCATTCAGCATTGTACTAAGGGCATCGGTATTTGGGACTGGGCCAGCAACGATGACTGCGGTACCGAGCCGGATATTCCTGATGTCGTTATGGCCTGCTGCGGTGATATCCCGACGATGGAATCGCTGGCAGCCACCGCGATTCTTAGAGAAGAGTTTCCTTATCTCAAAGTTCGGTTTGTAAATGTGGTAGATCTGTTCAGGCTGGTATCCGAAGGGGAACATCCTCACGGTTTGTCAGATGCGGATTTTAATTCTCTCTTTACTGTCGACAAACCGGTAATCTTTAACTTTCATGGCTATCCCTGGCTCATTCACAAGCTCGTCTATCGTCGTGCTAATCAGGATCGCATTCACGTACGCGGTTACAAAGAAGAGGGCAACATCAATACGCCGCTAGAGCTAGCTATCAACAATCAGATCGATCGCTTTAATCTGGTTATTGATGTGATCAATCGCGTTCCTAAACTGGGTTCGGCGGCGGCTCACGTCAAGGAACGAATGAAGAATAAGATTATCGAGTCGTTGACCTATGCTCACGAACAGGGCCGGGACCAGGACGAGATTGTCAACTGGAAATGGCCCTACAGCGACGATGAACCCTGTTAGAAAATGATTTGCTCAGCGGTTGGGCAAGAGACGTCTAGCTCAACCGCTACCGTGTTGGTTGCTCTAAACCCAGGTACCTTGCATGAGTGCTATTGAGATGTCGGCTGATGCGGCTCCCCAGGTCGAAGACGATCGGACGGGCCTTAGTGTCGAAACCCTGCGGCGGGCGCTGGCCGACAACCTATTCTACGTACAGGGTAAGTTTCCGGGGAACGCAACGGCGGTCGACTACTACATGGCGCTGGCCTATACGGTTCGCGATCGCATCTTACAAAAATGGATTGCGACCGCTCAGACTTACCACCATCCGGACGTTCGTGCCGTCGCCTATTTGTCCGCTGAGTTTTTACTGGGGCCACATCTGGGTAATAACCTGCTCAACCTCGGCATTTCCGAACCCATTCGCGAGGCAGTCAAACAATCGGGCCTTGATCTAGATGAGCTGATCGAACAGGAGGAAGAACCCGGACTGGGGAACGGGGGGCTGGGTCGCCTAGCAGCCTGCTATATGGAATCGCTGGCCAGCCTGGAGATTCCGGCTATCGGCTACGGCATCCGCTATGAGTTTGGCATTTTCGATCAGGAGATCCGCGACGGTTGGCAGGTCGAAATCACCGACAAGTGGCTGCAGTACGGCAATCCCTGGGAAATCATGAAAGCCGACGCGGCGGTAGAGGTCAAATTTGGCGGCTATACCGAGAGCTACTATGCCGATCAGGGACAGTATCGAGTTCGTTGGGTCCCAGATTACACGCTCAAGGGGATTCCCTACGACACGCCTATTCTTGGCTATCAGGTCAACACAGCGAATACGCTACGGCTATGGAAATCTGAGGCAAGTGAATCGTTTGATTTCCAACAGTTTAATCGGGGTGACTACTACGGCGCGGTCAATGACAAAACCGCTGCCGAGAATCTGACGAAGGTTCTCTATCCCAATGATGAGCAAATCCAGGGTAAGGAACTGCGGCTAGAGCAGCAGTATTTCTTTGTTTCCTGCTCGCTGCAGGACATGATTCGCATTCATCTAGAAGAAGGCAGTTCCCTGGAGACCTTTCACGAGAAGTTTACTGCCCAGCTCAACGACACCCACCCAGCAATTGGCGTGGCGGAGCTGATGCGTCTGCTGATTGACGAGCATCTAATGCCGTGGGATACGGCCTGGGAGGTAACGCGCAAAACCTTTGCCTACACCAACCATACGCTGCTTCCCGAAGCGCTAGAAAAATGGCCGCTCGATCTGTTTAAGCGGATTTTGCCGCGTCACCTGGAGATTATTTTTGAAATTAACAGCCGGTTTATGGACTTTGTTCGGCTGAAGTTTCCCAACGATGACGGAAAGCTGAAAGCGCTGTCGCTGATCGACGAGTCGGACCAGCGCTATGTGCGTATGGCTAACCTGGCGAGCGTGGGCAGCTATGCCATCAACGGTGTCGCGGCGCTCCACAGTGAGCTGGTCAAAACCTCGATTCTCAAAGACTTTCATGAGCTGTGGCCAGACAAGATTGTCAACGTCACCAACGGTGTAACGCCCCGCCGCTGGATGGCGCTAAGTAACCCTGCTTTGCGAGACTTGCTCAACAGTAAAATAGGAGAACATTGGCTCAAGCATCTCGATGAACTGCGTCAGCTTGAATCCTTTGTAGACGATGCCGGGTTTTGTGAGGCCTGGCGTCAGATGAAGCGGACCAATAAAGCGCGGCTGACCCAGCGTATCCATGATTTTACGGGCATCACAGTTGACCCGGCATCGATGTTTGACATTCAGGTCAAACGCATTCATGAGTATAAGCGCCAGCACCTGAACGCGCTGCACATTATTACTCTCTACAACCAAATTAAGCAGAATCCTCAACAGGAGATTGTGCCCCGCACCTTTATCTTTGGGGGGAAGGCGGCACCGGGCTATGACATGGCCAAGCTGATAATCAAGCTGATCACGTCGGTAGGTGACGTGGTCAATAACGACCCAGATGTAGCCGATCGCCTCAAAGTGGTGTTCTTGCCCGACTATAACGTCACCAATAGTCAGCCCGTGTATCCGGCGGCTGACCTGTCTGAGCAGATTTCAACGGCGGGGAAAGAAGCTTCGGGTACGGGCAATATGAAGTTTTCTCTCAACGGGGCACTGACGATTGGCACCCTAGACGGGGCCAATGTGGAGATCCGCCAGGCCGTCGGAGAAGACAACTTCTTTTTGTTTGGTCTGACTGTGAACGAGGTCGATCAGCTGAAGGCGCAGGGCTACTATCCGCGCAGCTATGTGGAGAACAGCCCTGCGCTGCAGACGATTTTTCACCAGCTAGAGACCGGCTTTTTTTCCCACGGGGACGGCAATCTGTTCCGTCCACTGGTAGACAATTTACTCAACCACGACCCGTTCTTTCTGTTAGCCGACTATCAGGCCTACGTTGACTGTCAGAGTTCTGTCAGCCAGGCCTACAGCGATACCCAGCACTGGACGCGGATGTCGATTTTGAACTCGGCTCGCATGGGCTATTTTTCGTCGGATCGCTCGATCCGTGACTATGCTCAGAAAATCTGGCAGGTAGAGCCCCGGCCTGTAGCGGTGAGCAAATATAATTTTGCCGATGCGACGTTGGCCATTCACTAGGGCAAATTATGACGCTTACGCTGTATTTCTTGCGTCACGGCGAGACGACCCACAGCAAGACTGGGGGGTACTGTGGGTGGATTGACCCAGACCTGACGCCGTCCGGATATGAGGTGGCTCAGGCATTTGCAGATACCTACCGCTCGACACCCTGGCAGGCGATTTACGCCAGCCCGATGACGCGAACGCGGGCGACGGTCAAACCGCTGTGTGAGGCCGTTGGCCTTGAGCCCCAATTTCGCGACGGGCTCAAGGAGATCAAATACGGCGACTGGGAAGACCGCACGCCCGAATATGTATGCGAACACTACCCCGATGACTACATGCGTTGGATGACGGAACCGGCCTGGAATCCGCCGACTGGAGGGGAGACTGCAGTGCAGATCGCCAGTCGGGCGTCATTGGTAATTGCTGAAATTGAAGAGAAACATACGGAGGGCAATGTCCTGGTCGTGTCTCACAAGGCCACTATCCGTATCATTCTTTGCAGTTTGCTAGGAATTGACTTGGGGCGATATCGCGATCGCATCTCTATGCCTGTGGCCTCGGTGAGCGTTATCGAGTTTGGACGGCTCGGCCCCCTGCTACAGCGTCTGGGAGACCGCGCCCATTTCCCGGCCCATCTGCGACATCAACCCGGTACCTAGGCATGAACATTCTCGTTCTAAATGGGGGCTCGAGCAGCCACAAGCTGTGTTTGTATCGCATTGCCAACGAACTCCCTTTGCATCCGCCCAAACCTCGATGGGAAGCCCAGATCGATTGGTATCCACAGCGGCAGGAAGCCGTTGTGGAGATTAGTACAGAAAAGGGGGAGCCGCACGAAGAAACGCAGACCGTTACCGATCGCCAGAAGACGCTCACAGCGGTTATCAAAACCCTATGGCAAGGCCCCTCTGCCATGCTGGCAGGCGAGGCCGACATTGACGTTGTCGGCCACCGGGTTGTCCACGGCGGACAGACCTATCAACAAAGCGTTGTCATCGAACCCGCCGTAAAAGCTGAAATTGATCGACTGAGTGAGCTAGCGCCGGTTCACAACCCGGTGAATTTAGAGGGTATCGAGCTGATGGAACAGCTGCTCGACTCGGTTCCCCAGATTGCCGTTTTTGATACGGCTTTTCACAGTCAGATGCCCATTGTGGCCCAGACCTATCCCGGTCCTTATCACTGGTTTGAACAAGGTATTCGCCGCTACGGCTTTCATGGTATTAGCCACGAGTATTGTGCCCATCGGGCCGCCCAGATACTGGATCGCCCCCTAGAATCGCTGCGCCTGGTCATCTGCCACTTAGGCAATGGCGGGTCGCTCTCGGCGGTCAAGCAGGGGCACAGCATTGATACGACCATGGGGTTCACACCGCTAGACGGGCTGATGATGGGCACCCGGTCAGGCGCTGTAGACCCGGGCATTTTGATCTATCTGATGCGTCGTGGATATTCTGCGGATCAGATCGATCAGATGCTCAATCGGGAGTCAGGCCTTAAGGGTATTTCGGGGGTCTCTAACGATCTACGAGAGATCAGGCAGGCAACCGCTGAGGGCAACGAGCGGGCTCAGCTGGCCCAGGATCTTTACCTGCACCGTCTGAAATCCTGTATTGGCAGCATGGTAATGGGCCTGGAGGGGATGGACGCGCTAGTTTTTACGGCGGGCATCGGTGAACATAATCCACAGCTGAGAGCGGCAACCTGCAAGAGCATGGCTTTTCTAGGCGTACGGGTAGACGCCGCCAAAAACAAAGTAGCCTCTACAGACGAAGATATTTCCTCAGCCGACTCAGCCGTGCGGATCTTGGTGATTCATACCCAGGAGGACTGGGCCATTGCACAACACTGCTGGCGCGGCCTTAAGCTGCGATCGCACGCTTCTCAGTCATAAACTCAGTCTTAAATTCGGTGATCAAATCCTGTTGGCTCTCGTCCAACAAGTTCCACACTGACTGCCGCAGCCCCGGTTTTATTTTCGGGTAGAAGGCTTCCGCAATTCCTCCAGCAATCGCCGCCAGCGTGCTGGCATCGCCGCCCAGTCCCACTGCCTTTCGCACCGCATCGTCAAAATCGGTGGAAGCGAGGAAGGCAATAATCGCTGCCGCTACCGTATCTTGGGTCAGCTCGCTAAAACGATAGTCTATCTGCAACGCCTCATAGGACGTCTGTAGATCGTAGGCGAAGACGGTGGTGAGCAGGTCTGTCATCGCCGCTTTGGTCGCGCCCGCCTTGGCCAAAAAGACGGCCGCTGCTGCTGCCTGCGCCCCTTTAATGCCCTCGGGGTGGTTATGCGTCACAACCGCCGAACGCTCGGCTTCTGCCATCACGTCTTTGAGATTGTCAAAGGCATAGGCAACGGGAATCGCGCGCATGGCACCATCATTGCGGCAGCTGTAGTAGGGGCGTAAGCTTGCGGCACTGGCCCAGTCAGAAAAACTCTTGCCGTATCCACCCTTTACTTTGGGATACCACTGGAACCAACGTTGATAACAGTCAACATATTCGCCACCGTATAGCAAACAGTCGGCGGTTCCCAGCAAAAAAATAGTGTTCTCAGTCCACCCGCTGCTGGGGGTGATCAGTTCAAAATCCAGAATCTTATGGCGTGCGTGGGCAGCGCCCACCACGTCTCCGACAATTGCTCCTAGCATTCTCTCCGTGGAGTTGTTACGGTTATGGCGTCAGTCCCAAAAGATTAGAGCCGCTGTCAGACGGGGCGAAGGAAGCCTCCATTACCGTTCAAGCCAGAGGGATAAGACAAGCCGGCAACGCCAGAGATCCTAAGCTACACAGCTGTAGCAGTAGACCGCTACGGCTAAATTACCAGATTCCCTGTTTCACAATTCCTGTTAGAAAACAGCCGCTGGCTTACTCTCACAGACGGGCGATGTGCAATCGTGATAGGGGTGTCCAGCGATTTTTGGGGTCTAGTTATACTAGCGCACTTGACCGTCCTCTGGGATCAATTACCCAAAGAACGGTCAAAACTACATGATATAGCGCTCGCATAGGTCCTACTGGAGGGGCCCAGGAACGGTAGTCAGTACCAAGCGTATATGTCAAGCGCTATATGTCAAGCGCCACAGTGCGGACACTCATTTGTCCAGGGTCCCTCCCCCTCTATTGGTACACCCCACTCAGGCACTGGTCTAGAATGTCAGACGTCGGTTCAGACGTCGGTTCAGAACCTTTTTAGCCGCGCGAGTAGGGTGCAGTGTGACCAACAGAATTGAGGGACCCGACCAATCAGGCCTCAGAAACGAGGGACTTAAATCCCTTGCCGGCCGAGAAGGCGGGGACCGTGGTTGCTGGAATCTTAATTGTTTTGCCCGTTTGGGGGTTGCGTCCTTCTCGTGCTTTGCGATCGCGAGGCTCAAAGCTGCCGAAGCCGACTAGGGTGACTTTCTCGCCACTGGCAACAGAATTCATAATTGACTCGATGACGGCAGTCACGACCGCATCAGCATCTTTCTTGGAAACGTCGGCCTTTTCAGCCACGACATCGATCAGTTCACTTTTGTTCATAGTAAGGTCTAGAAATAGAGCATCCAAAAACGTAGAAAACGTTGTAGCACAAGACTTAGACAAATACAAACATATACATTTGTGTATATGTTTGAGCGTCGTTTTTCACCGTGTTTATACGGGTGTGGTCACGTGCTTGAGAACCCCAAATTGAGGAGACCAAAATTCACCTCGGCTTTGAAAAAAGGCTACGGCCTTACATTTGCCCTGGCGGTTAGCGGAGAGTGAGCAGCGTAGCATGACTTTCTCCTGTCCGGCTTTGTTGTAGGTATGACGCTCCAGCAGCGCCCCACAGCTAGGACAAGGGTGATCGGTCAGTCGAGACGGAGCCGCTCCTGTCCCGCGGGCCGTTCGGGGCGGCTCGTAGCGTTTGGCCTTGGCGTTCCAAAACAGTACGGCGTCGCAATCGACGGCTGCGCACCGAAGAAAATGTTTGACCTGAAGCTTTTTAGAACGGGAAGGAATTTTGTTCATGGCTTCGCCGCACTTTGGGCAGGGCGTCTGTGTCTGTGTCGAATTGATGGGGCGAGTCTTCGAGGGTGTTTGCTGACCGCTTTTGCCTCTGGAGGGGGCGTTTGACGGGTGATCGCCGGTCTTTTGGGGGGGAGATTTTTGGGGCTGAGATAGGGTATTCAGAACCTTGGGAAGCTGCTGGCGCGCCCGATCCAGGGCTGGGGCAAAATAGCTTCGGTGCCAGTCGATTAAATAGGACTGCCATTCCTGCTGTCCGGTTGCGATCGCATCTAGGGCGGACTCCATTGCTGCCGTAAACTCGGGCTGAATCAGATCGGGCAGCAGCGCCTCTAAAGCCTCATCTAGACTGAGCCCTAGCGGGGTCGGCTGTAGCTTGCCTTTGACGAGAGACACGTATTCTCGCTGTCTGAGGGTTTTGATCGTAGGCGCATAGGTGCTAGGCCGACCAATGCCCTTTTGCTCCATCAGCTTGACCAGCTTGGGCTCGGTGTAGCGCGGTGGGGGCTGGGTTTGCTTGGCATCGGCCTGGGCCTTTTTGAGCGTCAGCCCCTGCCCCTGCGCAAGCGCGGGTAGAATCGAATCTGCGCTGATGTTGTTCCAATAGCGGGTGTAGCCCGCCACCACCAGTACCTGCCCGCGCGCTTCCCAGTAGGCTTCGCCCGACTGGCTAACAATGCGCGTTTTGCGCAGCTGGGCGGGCGCACATTGGGAGGCCACGGCGCGACTCCAGATCAGTTCGTAGAGCTGGGCCGCTTCTGCTGATTCTGACCGCAGCTGCTGGGGTAGACGGGTGACTTCGGTGGGGCGGATCGCTTCGTGGGCTGCCTGGGAACCTTTGACGCTTCGGTGGGCCGTGCGTTTTTGGGGAAGGTTGGTCGGGTCGTGCTGCTGCAGGTACTGACGGACTGCAGCACAGAAAGGGGCGGAAAGCGTGACTGAATCGGTGCGCATGTAAGTGATGTAGCCTTTTTCGTAGAGGGTCTGGGCCACTTTCATAGTGCGATCCGGGCTCAGGTGTAGCTTGGCGCCGGCGGCCTGCTGCAGGGTTGAGGTGACAAACGGCGGTGGAGGGGACTGTCGAGTTTCTTTCCCTTCGATGCTGAGAACGTGGTGGGGATACTGGGTTGCGATCGCAATCAGCCGATCGGCCTCTACCTGACTCGTCACTCGGTCTGACTCGGCCCCTGTTTTCTCCGCTGATTTGGCAGCGGTTCGCCTGGCTTTGGGGCTGCTGCGGTAGAACGCTTTAAAGCCCTCCCCGTAGCTCACCCACACGCTCCAGTAGTCCTGCGGTACGAATGTTTGAATCTCACGTTCGCGCTGGCAAAGCAAGTGCAGGGTGGCGCTCTGTACCCGCCCCATTGACTTGGCCCCATTGTTCAAAGGCCACACCACATAGCGACTGCCTTTATAGCCCACCAGCTTGTCGAGACAGTCACGGGCTCGCCCCGCCGCCACCAGGCTCTGATCGAGGGCACGCGGTTGGGCGATGGCGGCCCGCACCGCCTGGGGCGTAATCTCGCTATATACCACCCGATGCGGATTTTTGAGCTTGAGCGCCTGCTGCAGGTGCCAGCCAATGGTTTCCCCTTCCCGGTCGGGATCGGTAGCGAGGTACACCGCATCGGCCCGCTTGGCCGCCCGTCGCAGATCGGCCAACACCTGCTTGGCCCGCTCACTACGGGGCTGGTAGCGGCAGCGGATGGAAGATTCCGCCAGATCGAACCCCAGGGCGTCCTCACCGTCATTCGCCAGTTCTCGAACATGGCCGACGCTGGCCTTTACAATCCATCCCGGTCCCAAAATCTGTCCCAGTTTCTTTAGTTTTCCGGGGCTTTCAATCAAGAGTAAGTTGGGCATTGTATTCTCAACGTGACTTGTGAAGATAAGGCGCAGCAACCCGCCATGCTGCCGCCTGACCTTTTTAGTTACCTGACCTTTTTAGTTAATAGTACAATTGAACCATAAATCAGCTAATATACGAGCCTACCCGGTGCAAATTTGCGCCAAAGCCCTTATCCTTGCTCACTAACTCCGATCCCAGTTCAAACACGTCACCCAAACACATCATCCAAACACTATGGCAACCAAAACCGCCCAGCCCAAAAACAACCGTACGCCCTCAGCCATGCCTGAGCTGTCCACCGATGAGCGGGTCAACGCTGAGCCTGCTGCAGCCAACTCGGCCAGCGACGCTGAAGCGGCCACTTCTGTTGATGAGACCGCTGTTGATGAGACGACTGAGCAGATTGCCCCTGAACAAATTGACGATGTGTTCAAAGAGCTCAAAATGCTGCTCTCAACCGTTGAGAAGCTGCAAAAAGCCCGTCAGGACGTGGGCGATATCAAGCCGGCCCTGATTCGCTTGCTTGACGGCGAGCTGATCGATGGCGAGGAGCTAGAGCCCCTCAAGTCTGGCGTTAGTTCCCTGTCAAAGCTGGTAAAAATCTACGGCGACTATCAGGCCTCTCTCAAGCGAGCCCAGCCTGCCCGAGATCTGCTGGATACCGTACTCAAATAGGGAAACGGTGTGGAAATAACGCATCCGGACGCCCCTAGCGCATACTAAGACTGCGCATACTAAGACTGCGCTACTAAGACCGCGCTACAGCCGCTGCCGGGAGAACCTTCGATACAGCAGGTAGGCAACGGTAATGAGCCCCCCTGAAAATACCGTTGTCAGCGTCCCTACCGCATACAGCGCGGGAGAGGTGACGTTAGTTGTCATGCCGAAAATTTCTAGCGGCAGCGTATTGTTCTGTCCTGACACGAGGGAGGTCCGCGTAAATTCGTCGTAGGACAGTGTAAAGGTCAATAGCCCGACCCCAATCAGGCTCGGGGCCACCAGCGGCAGCACTACCTGCCAAAAAGTGGTGACATCGTTAGCACCCAAGTCTTTGGCGGCCTCCTCGTAGGCGGGATTAAACCGGTTAAAGATGCCCAGCATGATCAAAAAGGCAATGGGCAGCGTCCAGGTCAGATGGGCCCCTAAGCCAGAGGTGAACCACCGCGTTGGCCAATCCAGCACTTCAAACATCACGCCTAGCCCCAGAGAAATCAGAATGCTGGGAACGATCAGGCTGGCGATCGTCAGATAAAACAGGACGCTCGATCCCTTGAAGCGTAGTCGGAAGGCCATTGCTGTGAGGACTGACATGATAGCGGCTAGGGCCGTGACGACACCCCCCAGCACCAGGGACCGCTGAAACGGTTCGATAAAGTTGCCGACCCGCTGTTCTTGAAAGACCTGCCCCAGCCAATAAAACCCAAAGCTGCGGATAGGAAAGGTTAGCGTCCCATCTGGCCCCTGCAGCGAGAGCATGAAGATGGTAATCATTGGGCCATAGAGAAATAGGACAAAGAGTCCAAAAAAGGCCGCCAGCAGGTAAAAAGAGAGTCCTCGCCGCTTCATAGCTCTTGTCGAATATTGACAACCTGTAAAATCGCCACCACCAGCAGCAGCGTCACCGCGAGTAGCACCATCGCGTTGGCCGCCGCCAGCGGGTACTGCACGCTACCGATTTGGGTCTGTATGAGTTTGCCAACGGACGCAACCTGCCCGCCGCCCATAAGTCGCACGGTGACAAACTCTCCCATCACCAGCGTCACAATGAAGATGGAGCCAATTGCGATGCCCGGTGCCGACAGCGGCAAAACAACTTCTTTAAAGACTGCCAAGCCTGATGCCCCCATATCTTGGGCGGCTGTGATCAGGGTGCGGTCGATGCGCATCAGGCTGTTAAAAATGGGCGCAATCATGAAAATGATGTAGAGATGCACCATCCCCAGCACCACCGCGAAGTCGGAGTAGAGCAAAAACGTCAGCGGTTCTTGAGTGAGGTTTGCGCCCAGCAGCAGCTGATTGACCAACCCTTCTTTCCCCAGTAGGGGAATCCAGGAAATCATCCGAATCACGTTTGAAGTCCAGAAGGGAATGGTACAGAGTAAGAACAGCAGCACCTGCCAGCGCAGCTTGGGCACGTGAAACGAGAGAAAGTATGCGACCGGATAGCCAATCAGCAGCGTAAACAGCCACACCAGCCCGACAAACTTAAAGGTGTTGAGGTAGGTCTTGAGCGTAACGTCGGAGGTGAAGATGCCGACGTAGTTATTCAGGCTAAAAGCGGGCGTCATCGAGTAGCCGTTGAACTCCCAAAAGCTCACGACGCCGATTAGCAAAATAGGAAAGATCAGAAAGACCGCCAAGGCAATCGTCTGGGGAGCGGCTAGCAGATAGGGCTTGAGGGTTGTCCAGGATTTTGCCATGGGCCGGGTAAGTTGGCTTTTTCAGACTCTATCATGGGCGTCAAGCAGTCTAGCCAAGCCTATACGGGCTGCTCAAGGTGGCGCGTACGACCTCCGCTGCGGCTTGTCTATGTCCCATCACAGGTTTCTCATATTTTCTCACTAACCTGGGTCTATGACGTAGATCTATGGAGCTAGCTTTAGACCCATGATTACTTCTGTCTTTGCCATGGGCAATGCCCCAGACAGGGCGCTTCCAGCTAAGATTGCGGCCCTGTGGACCGTGTTTCTGCTGGGGACGTTGTTTCATACGCAGCTGGTGCTCATGCCGTTGTTTCACGGGCTGAGCGTAGCTGACTCTCATACCCATGAGGTCGTCGGTCTCAATGCGGTGATGTGGTTCATGCTGATCTTCTTTGCGCTGCCGCTGCTGGCGATCGTCGGCTGTGTGCTGACACCATCGCGGCTGTTTCGGACGCTGCATTTTGGCCTGACGCTGATCTACACCGGGCTCAACCTGCTGCACCTGTTACTGGATATGTGGATTGCGGTACCGGGCTATCAGCAGGCGCTGATGGTGCTGTTGCTGCTGGTGGGGCTGCTGATCAACTGGGTGAGCTATCGCTGGATGCGCCTGGCTAGGTCAGCCGTACGGCTGCATCCTTCGGGTTGAGAACGGTTCATGTCCAGGGGAGGTGATGGAAATGAGCGCTCGCTTTTGCGATCGCACCGAAGCCGGTCAACGGCTGGCCCAGCGTTTGGCTGCCTACGCCAACCGCAGTGACGTTGTGGTGCTGGGGCTACCCCGAGGTGGGGTCGTCGTGGCCTACGAGATTGCCCGCGCCCTTAATACGGCCTTAGATATTTTTGGGGTTCGCAAGCTAGGGGTCCCCAACCATCGGGAGCTGGCATTTGGGGCCATCGCCACGGGAGGCATCCAGGTTCTGAACCCGGATGTTTTACGCTGGTTGGGGGCATCCGATCGTGCTATTCAGCGGGTAATTGATCAGGAACTGCAGGAGCTGCAGCGGCGAGAACAGGTCTATCGGGGTAATCGACCCCTACCCAATTTGTGCGATCGCACCGTGATTCTAGTCGATGACGGCATTGCGACGGGTGCAACCGTCCGGGCGGCGATTTCGGGCATCCGTACCCGGCATCCCAAAGAGATGATCGTCGCTGTTCCAGTTGTACCAGCCCCAACCTACGAGACCCTGATCACCGAGGTGGATCGACTCGTCTGTTTGGCGACGCCCAAGACGTTGCACTCGATCAGCGCCTGGTACGAAGACTTTAGCCAGGTGAGCGATGCTGAAGTGCGACAGTTGTTGTCTATGGCTGATGCCCCCTCGGCATCTGGCAGCCGCGCCCCACCCGCAACGCCGCTACAGGCCTAAATTCTGGCCTAAATTCTGAATGGAGGATACCGGTGCCCTACCTCTGTAGAATTTTCATTACAAATGCGTTGACCTGGGTGGAAATCAGCCACAATAAAATCAGAGCTTTAAACCTGTTGTTTCACCTCGTCCTCACCTCGTCCTCAGCAGGCGGTTCTACCAAGTTTTTCTTTGCTAGCCGTCTGCCGGTTAGTCTCTCTCGCTTTAGTATTTGTCGTTCGCGATGGGCGGATGGCTTGTTGCTTACCACTTCAGCGCTGGTCACTTCAGCCGTTGGGTAAAAGCTCTCTGTAGTGAGTCATCTCAAAATTCGATCTCAAAATTTGATCTCTAAAGTTCAATCAAAGAGACTGACCCATTATTTGGCCAAATCTAATATAGGAGAGAACCCATGATTGATCTTCAACAGCTACAGCATGAGTACAACCAGGGCTATCGTGACTTTTCAACCGTTAGCCTGCACGGCGAGAGATTGGAGGGCAGCATCCTCAGTGGGGCAGACCTGAGCCAGTGCGACCTGAGCAGTACCGATTTTAGTCACGCTAACCTGAGCCGCGCGAACCTCAGCGGCGCGAACCTGACGAATGCAGAGCTGGCCAGTGCAGATCTGAGCGGCGCTCGACTCCAGGGGGCCAACCTGATTGGCGCAGACCTGCGGCAGGCAAGCTTGGTCGGGGCCGATCTGACCCAGGCCGATCTGCGGGGAGCCGATTTAGAAGGGGCTGACCTCACTAGCGCCAATCTCACGGGTGCCCAGGTGAGCGGTGCCAACTTCTGCAAGGCCGATTTGAGCTATGCCTGTCTAGACATTACGGGGCTGGCCGAGACCAGCTTTGACGGGGCGACCCTTTTCCAAATCCGGTCTCCGGGCGAGGACAGTGAGGCCGAGGTTTCCCACCGTTGGGGTTCTTGGGGATACCACTAGGGCTTGCTACTCCCCTACCTCGCTACTCCCCTATCTCGCTAATCCTCTACCCTGGGCGGCGAGGTGGGAGCACTGTTCTGTTCACTTGAGAGGGGGGCAGGTCGGGGCTCTAACGTCTCTCGGCAGGCGGTTGCCGGTAGGGTCTCGACGTTCACGTTTTCGTAGCCCGCGCTGCCCAGCAGTTGCTTAACGACCAGAGTGGCCCGGTCACTAGCCATCTGCAAAATGCCTTCCTCGCAGGCGGCTTGCTCGATCTGGACGAGTGCGGCCTGCTGAGCCAGGGTCTGTAGCTGGGGGGCGCGGTCGGGCCCCAGATTCAAAAAGCCCCGGTCATAGTCGTACACCTGGGACTGCGACACGTCAATTTTGCTATCGAGCAAACGCGGCGCGGGAAGCTGCACCTGCAGGGTTGTGGCCCCCGCCGCGTCTGTGCGGATAATCACGTCCTCTGGCTGTACCTCGCTCAAATCGATACCGGCTCGAACGTCGCCGTGAGCCACGTAGAGCAGGTTGGTTTTACCGATGGTGTAGCCTGCAAAGGTGCGATCGCTTTCTGCCGGAACGACCGTTTCCATGGTGAAGACGGCGGTGGTTAGCTCACTGGCATCGCGGACCTGCTGCACCACCACCGTGCGGAGATCGACGGTGTCTTCGGGCGGAGGGGGGCTAACCATCAGCTTGAGCCCTTCTAAAAATCTTGGTCCTGAGCGCCAAAAAGCGTACCCGGCCAGCAGCCCCACCAGCAGGGCACCCCCCGTCATGGCACCCATCAATCCCCGGATAAGGCTCAGGGGAGACGACCGTCTCGTCGGGTAATCCTCAGGCGCAGACGGTCGCCGGGGCGCGCGTTGCGATCGCACGCGGGACTGATTGATTTGTTGCTGATCCCGCACCGCCATCTTTAACCCTTACGCACCCGGCGCAAAAACAACTTCTCACATTCCAGCCACACAAATAATAATGTACTAAATCCGACGCAAACTGCCATTTCCGTTGGGCCTAATGAAGTTGTGCCGAAGAAGTTTCTGACCGGTTCGACGTAAATTAACACCATCTGCAGTCCGGTCGTCAACAGTACGGCCCCTAGCACAAAGGGGTTGAGCCATATGGATCGCTCAATGGCGAGCTGGGTGCTTGACCGCACAGACAGCGCATGCCCCATCTGCGTTAGACACAGCATCGTGAAAACCATCGTTTTCCAGGTATTGGGGTTACCGCCATAGTCGGGCTGGTGGGTGTAGTGATAGGCCCATACCATCAGCGCCGTGGCCGTGACGGTAAACACCAGCCCCACCCGAATCATGTACGCGCCCAACCCTCGGGAGAAGAACCCTTCGCGTGGGTCATTGGGGGGCCGCCGCATGACCTCGGGGCCGCCCGGCTCGACCGCCAGGGCCAGGGCCGGTAGTCCATCGGTGACCAGATTCATCCACAAAATCTGCAGCGGCGTCAGGGGAACATCCACAATTGGCAGCAGCAGCGGCGATAGAGCGATGGTCAACACCTCCCCGATGTTCGACCCCAAAATATACTTTACAAATCGACGAATATTGCCGTAGACCACCCGGCCTTCTTCCGTGGCCGCCACAATCGACGCAAAGTTGTCGTCGAGCAGTACCATATCGCTGGCTTCCTTACTGACGTCGGTGCCCGTAATGCCCATCGCAATGCCGATTTCTGCCTGCTTGAGGGCGGGAGCATCGTTGACCCCGTCCCCCGTCATCGCTACGATTTCGTGACCGGTCTGCAGCGCCCGTACGATCCGGAGCTTATGCTCGGGTGAGACGCGGGCGTAGACGCTCGCCTGCTTAACCAAGGTCTCTAGATCGGTCTGGGCAGTGGCTTCTAGAATCGTGCCGCTCACGGCCTGGTTATGGTCGATACCCAGCTCTGCGGCGATCGCCTGAGCCGTGAGGGGATGATCGCCGGTAATCATCACGGGGCGAATCCCGGCCTGTAGGCATTCCTTGACGGCCTGCTTGACTTCGGGACGAATGGCATCGGCCATCGCCACTAGTCCCAGCCAAATGAGCTGCTGTTCGGTGGCCTCTAACTGTTCTGCGGCAGGCAGTCGGTCAAGCTGGCGATAGGCGAACCCCAGTACCCGTTTGCCCTGGCTGGCCAGACGTTCGTTGGCCGAGAGAATGTGCGATCGCACCTGCTGGTCAAAGGGCCGTATGCTTTCGTCCTGCTGGTAAGCCTCACACTGGGCCAGTAGCCCCTCCACCGATCCCTTCACCAGGAACCAGTAGTCAGGGTCTCCCGACTGCTGTACCACCACGCTCATGCGCTTGCGTTCCGACGAAAACGGCACCTCTCCCACCCGCTGCCAGGTTTGCTCCAAGCTCGGGACAAACATGCCCGCCTTACCCGCCAGCGTAAGCAGTGCGCCCTCTGTTGGATCGCCCACAATCGCCCAGTCACCGTTTTCCTTTTGCAGCGCGGCATCGTTACACAGGGCGCAGTTTAAGAACAGCAAATGGGGCACCGGGGGGCCGGTTAGGTCGCCAATGGGGCTATACCCCTCCCCCTTCACCTGGGTTTCCCCAGCGGCGGACAGGACCGATTGCACTACCATCTTGTTCTGCGTCAGCGTTCCCGTCTTGTCAGAGCAGATCGTCGTCACCGACCCCAGCGTTTCGACGGCTGGCAGGCGGCGAATTAGGGCATGGCGACGCACCATGCGCTGCGTGCCCAGGGCTAGGGTCACCGTAACCACCGCTGGTAACCCTTCGGGCACCACCGCCACGGCCATACTGAGCGAGACCGTTAGCAGGTCTTCAAACGCGCCCCAGCCCAGGGCCAACGTGCCGAGCACGACGACCAGCGCGACCAGCGTCAGCGACCCGCCAACCAGCCAGTTGCCCAGTTGCCCCATGCGTCGCTGCAGGGGGGTGGCTTCGGCCTCTACCCCCTGTAGCAGGGTGGCGATGCGGCCGAGTTCGGTTGCCATACCCGTCGCGGTGACGACCATGCGGCCGCGGCCGTTGACGACCTCCGTGCCCCGAAAGACCAAGTTCTTTCGGTCTGCCAGCGGTGTTTCTGGCGGCAGTACCGGCTGCGGCGCTTTGGCAACTGTAGTGGCTTCTCCCGTCAGCGCCGACTCTCGTACCTGCAGACTGGCCGCCATCAAAAGGCGGCCATCGGCGGAGATTTGGTCGCCCGCCTCTAGCAACACGAGATCCCCCGGCACCAGCTCTCTCGCAGCTAGGGTTTGGGGCTGACCAGCGCGGATGACGCGCACATCGGGCGCAGACAGGGCCTTTAATGCCT
The DNA here is from genome assembly GCA_039817185.1 of Cyanobacteria bacterium J06648_16. Taxonomy (GTDB): domain Bacteria; phylum Cyanobacteriota; class Cyanobacteriia; order Phormidesmidales; family Phormidesmidaceae; genus CAWUKV01. The sequence goes on from JBCBWI010000027.1 coordinate 48,229, forward strand.
TTAACGCCTGCTCGGCCCGGCTTTCTTGGATATAGCCGAGTAGGGCATTGAGCAGCACGATAGCAAAGATTGCGATCGCATCTTTAGGCATCACCTGTGCTCGCCAGTCCAAGATTCCTGATACCACCGCGACCCCAATCAGCATTAGCAGCATGACGTTGCTGAACTGGTCTGTCAGAATTCGCAGGCGGCTACGCCCGCCCGATTCCGTCAGCTCATTGGAGCCAATCTTTGCCAGCCGCTCAGCTGCCGCAGCGGTTGCCAATCCCTGCTCTGCGTCGCTATCTAAAACTGACAGCGCCTCATCTAGCGAGAGTGCATGCCATTGCTGAGAGAACATCATGGATTCGGGTCCAGTCGGGAGTCTCTTTATCTTGCCAAACCCCTTCCCCCTCTGGAGACATAAAAAAACACTGACCCGTGGGCCAGTGTTCGGATATTGAGCAAAAAGATGCACCCAAGCTCGAGGAAACCAGCCAAAACGCGATGCGCCCGCTACGGGTTGTATTGAGTCATGGCCGTAATTGAGTCAAACACCAGCGCCCTGTCTCGCCTCTCTGGATAGATGTCAACCGTTGGTACCGCCCGTGCCGACAAATCAATCTTCGGGTCTTTGACAAAATAGAGCGGCACCTCCGGCATATCCATAAACTCGATAAATAAAGACTGCATCAGCGTTTCTGCGGCAATTCGCCACTCTTCCATTTCAGCCTGCCTAGCCCCAGTCGGTAGCACATACACCGTCTTTAGCAGCGACTCGGGGATAAACGACTCAAACTTCATCGCCTCGGGTGTCATCGGCGGAATGGCATACCCCTGCTGCTCTAACGGCAGTGTAGAATCCCACAACCACAGCTTGATTTCATCGAACGGACAACTCGGCATAAACATGCTTTGGCGAAATAGCTTATCGACGACAAAGCGACGTAAAAACTCAATCACGCTATCGCTGACGACCTCAGCGCCGTCAGAGCGCCTAAATCCCGGCACGCGGTACACATGAACCCGATCAAATTTGCCGCGGCTGCGCTTTTGCGTGAGTACCGTATCGAGCCAGCAAAACTCCACTAGTGGTGGCATGTCCCGACTCCCTGAGCGGCAGACGCCATTTCCCTTCGGAACTCCATTACTCAGCAAACGCTCCAGGCCATCAACATCTAGTCAGCAGACCGTAGCTCTGGTGGCTGTCCCGAAGCAAAAGTTAAGGATTTACCCCTGAAGCTATCTGATCTATTAAGATCAGGATGACTTCGGGACAAAGTCAAACTTCGGGTCTTTTATTCAATCTGCCCTTCGATGCCTCGACTGAATACCAGCAAACAGGTCAAAGCTCGCACCCGCCAGTTTCTAGAACGGCTACTGAGCTATGCCAACTACGAACTGCCAGAAAGCGACCAGTTTTACGACAAGCTCACTGTTCGCTGGAAAAACGAAGATACGGACGCGCCTGAGCTAGTGGTTGAGACCGAGCTAAAAGTTCTGATCGAGCTAGCGTTTGCCCAGCCAGAAACGCCTCGGCTTAAAGACCAGCTTCGAAACGACCTGCGCGTACTCGAAGAGTTTCTGCAAATCCTAGAGGACAATCGTGCCCGCACCCAGGGCGCTAAGCACTGGCGCTTTACGCTAAAGCTCTGGGGTAAGTCAACTGAATCCAATCTGACTGCCTTTGAATCGGTCTGGGATGAACGTAAGCGCAAGCGTAGTAAGCGGGGCCGCAGTGTCGTCGTACCAGCGATGGACGACGCTACCCCAAGCGCAGACGATTTACCGGACGATGGCGGGCTCACCGATGCGGGTCGGTCTAGACCGACGGGACGGTCCTCTGACCTGCAGCCTTCTAATCCCCAAACGGATCCCTTAGGGCCAGACATTGTGCCAGGTTCGCCACCCGCTGCGCCATCGGCAGGGGGTGCTAATCTACCGGTCTCGCCTTCTGATCCGGATGCGCCTCAACTACGGACTAATCTGCTTCTACAGCAGGGGGCGGACTACAAGGACAGCGGCTATCTTGCTCAGCTACTTGAACTGCTTTCTTTTGATAAGCCATCTCATTTGATCACTTTAGAAGGTCAGGGCGGGGTGGGAAAGACGACCCTGGCGCTTGAAGCTGCTCGCCTATGCCAGCTTGCCAGTGAGGCAACGGATCAGCATCCTACGGTCCCGGCTTTTGAGGCCATCATCTTTACCTCAGCTCAGACCCAGCATTTTAATGGTCCCGACCTTTCTCCCCGACTGGGCCATCAGCGCAATCTGCAGGATATTTTCCGCACCATCTTTCGGACGCTGGATCGTCTCAGCAGCATACCTGCCGACTTTCACGACCAGCTCGTCTACGTTCGCGACTGTCTCAGTCAGCAAAAAACGCTACTCATCGTCGATAACCTTGAGACGCTGGAAGATAAAGAGTACGTGCTCTCTTTTCTTCGCGAGATTCCCCACACTGTAAAGGTTTTGGTCACGAGTCGTGTCCGGCTAGGCATGGGCTACACCCTCAGTCTGCAGCCGCTTTCTAAAGAAGAAGGCATCGACCTCATTCAGCAGCAGGCCAAGGCTCAATCTATCCCCCTGAATCAGAGTCAGCTGGAACAGCTCTATGCGCTTACGGGGGGGTTGCCTCTGGCTATTGTCTATAGCCTTGGTTTGATGTCGGCATTTGGTATTAGTCCCAGCCATTTGCAGCCTGCTGACCTCAGTGCCCCCACCAGCGATCTAGCCCGTCACTGCTTCAACGTTACGGTTGAGCGGCTCAAGCATCAGCCTGCCTATAATTTGCTGCTGGCGTTCGCCTGTTTCCGTCGCCCCGCGCTGCCCGAAGCGTTGGCCCATGTTGCTTATGCCAGCCCTCACCAGCGCGAAAACCGTCGCCCCTTCAACGAGCTCTATCGGCTTTCACTGATCGAGTCTCGGCAAGAGCGCTACACCATGCACTCGCTCACCCGCGAGTATGCGATGGCTGAACTTAAGGCCAACTCTGGTTTTGAGGTCGAAGCTCGCGATCGCTGGATTGAGTGGTACTTAGAATTTCTCTCCGTTCATGGTGAGGAAAACTGGTACGACTGGCACCCCACCAGTCCGATTGACGCCGAGTGGGAAAATATTCGTGAAGTGGTTGACTGGTGTCGTGAGGTCAACGCCTACAACGACTTTATAGACCTATGGCAACACCTAAAGGGCTATACCCAAATCTATGGGCATTGGAACGAGCGTCTTGTTTGGATGCAATGGTTAGTTGACGAAGCAGAGAGACGTCAGCAAGCACAGACAATGGCCGATGCCATGTATCACTACAGCCGCACGCTGTTTTTCTTCGATCAATCACACCTGAGGAGAAAAGCTATCGAAGTGGCGCATCGCGTCTGGGAAATTGCTGAGCCAACAAATTGGCAACTGCTAGTAGATACAGCTATCCTGCTTGCAACGCTCAGCGCTCGTGCAGAAAAGCACGATGATGCGCTTGCATGGATCGTTAGAGGGGAGGATGTGCTTGAAAAACAAGCCATTACAAAGGAGAAAATTTCATCTCACCAATGGGTTAATGTTCCTTACTATAAGGCTGAAATTCATTCTCAGACTAACAACTTTACAGCAGCCAGAAGATTCTATAAAGAGGCATTACAGAGAGCTGAAGCTGTTGGAATCAAAAAAGCAACGGCTTATATAAAGGGCGCACTTGGTGTAATCAACATAGAAGAAGGAGCGCTGGAGGAAGCTGAGAGGCTGCTGAAGTCCTTGCTTACCTTGGTGAAGCAAGAAAACGACAAGCGCTGCCTAGCCTTTTGTTACCAGCATCTAGCCAGAATAGAGAAAGCTAGAGGCAATATGCAGTTGCTGAACGATTACACTAAGTCGGCCCAAGCCATTTTCAATGCCTTGAACATGAGAGAGCAATCCTTAGACGTCGGCAAGCTACTGGACAGGCAGCAAGTTGAATAAGCTCAACGGCGATAGCGGCAAACTATCGCCTGTCGAGATATGTTAACGATTGGCACTTACAGTCTGCATCAAGCTTTCAAGCTTAAGCGCCACAGTAGGTCTAACCTCCTGCTTTGCCCCTTCGACCAATGCACAAATGCTGGATTGCTTGAGGGCACAGATACTAGCTTGCTTGAGAGCGCAGATACTGGCTTGGTTCAGGCTATCATTTCCGTTCATTAATCTATCTCCTTTTAAGGGAATGTAATCGGTTATTAGAGCCGCAAGACCTTAACAAACCGCCTACTCAATCACAGATGATCTCAGGCGATTCAAGCCTTGCTTGTTGGAAAGGTATAGCTGTTTTTTTCCCGCAGGCAAACCTAACGCTTAAAAGGGCAAAACCCTTGCGCTTCAAGCAAAACCAGGTTTGGGACACACTTTTCCCCTAAGTGATATTGAGAACACCCGACTCAAAAAAAGCTTTTTTGCTATCGCACTGGACACGCGACTCCAGACAATTGTATTGATTAACCCCATTGATTCTGCAGCAACTTACTTGCAGTTAGCCAGTCTGGCTGCTACGAGATTTCTGACCCGTCGCTGTGAGAATACCGATACTAGCCCATAGTTCGTCTTGTTGCATCAATGCCATGACATCATGCTTTGCCTGCTTGGCAATGGCGGTAAAGTCTGGACGATTGGCGTAGTAAGGAGCCCCGAACGACAATAGCCCCATCAAGGTTGGGGTGCCGCAGTCGGCTGTACCCAAAATTCGAATACGGCTCTCGACATCTTCCAAACCGGCGCGGCGAAAATAGCTGAATAGCTTCCTCCCTACAAAAGGATCGCCACCTTGCTCCTTTTGAATCGCTAAGATCGCTTGTCGGAAAGGATGAATTGATGGGGGTTCAGGGTATAGGGTAAACCAACTATCGTCTACGTCTACAACACACAGTCTGCCGCCGGGTCTGAGGACTCTGTAGAGCTCGCTAAGGGCATGTAGGGGATGGGCCAAGTGCTGAAGCAGAAAGCGAGCGTGGACCATATCAAAGCTGTTCGATGGAAAATCTAGGCAATAGGCATCACCGATCTTGAACTCTAAATTCTTAGATGTGGACTGACTGACTGCATTGGCGATCATTGCTTCGCTGATGTCGACACCGATAACTGCGCCATCAGGAACTACTTTTGCAAGCTGCCAAGACACCGTGCCAACGCCACATCCAATATCTAAGATTTTGAAGTCTGGCTGTAAATCAGCCTGTTGCCACGCTGCCCTATCGATAGATTCCAAGACATTGGTTTTGTACTCAAGTCGTTTCAGCTCCTGCTGTTTGTATTCAGGCTGAAATTGGTCAAACGCATAGGAACTACCCGAAGCGCTTTCTGGCATATCCCCCACAGAGATTTCTCCCATAATCACAGCAAAAAGGGCACCCGAAATCAGGCGCCCTGTTCTCATTATTGACCAGTAGGGGACTATCAGCGTTCCACCTACGCGCGGTTCCTCACATAAGCTACATATAGCAAGTTTCAAGTGCATTGAAACTTGCGCCTCACTTGACCGGCTGTTCTACCGAGCTTCTGCCTGAATAGAAAGAGTCAAGTCAAGTGAGAAACGCTATATATCCGAAGCTTAAGCAGCCACTAGTCCACCGAAATGCTTTTCAAACAGCGATTGGGTCTCCTCAAACGCTGAATTCAGGGCTTTTCGGTCTTCTTCATCGCGTACGCCGAAGTAGGGCCAGTGGTCCATAAATTGACCGAATAGGCTGTCGCAGTCCTCTCGGTACTTAGCCGTGTCCAGAATATGGGTGTGCCACACCTGATCGATCTCTCGGCTGGGTACAATGGGCCGGTCTGGGTAGAGGTAGTTCAAAAACAGAAAGCGACGATACAGCTCGATCGCTCGGGTTGCTCGTTCTAGACTCCAGGGCTCCTGGTCCTCAGCATGGATAAGCTTGAACGCGATCGGTCCAAAGTCAATGGCCGATAGCCGTTCCAGAAAAGATTGCTGGTCTGCAGACAGATGCCTCATCGCTCAACTCCTCTAACGCTTGATGAGCATTAGTTAACGATGGCTCAATTCCCAGAAGCAATTATTTATAAAACGTCTTGTATGCGTTGCTATTAAACTATCCCAGCAGTTCGGGGAAGTTGGAAAACTGAGGATTCCCGAACCCGGCAAGCGATCTTAAACACGCTAAGGTAGGGGAGGCCAACCGCCTGTGCGATGGTCAAAGTGATATCTATCAGCACCATGTCTACACCTTCATCGGATAACTTCCAGCGCCTTCAGCAAGTCCGGCACAAAATCCTTAGCCTCCACAAAGCTCTGCTCGACTCGCAACGTGCCCTCTATGAGCAGACCCACGGTCCAATCAAAAATAGTGGCGAATACTTTCAACTGGTGGTCAATCACGACTCTTTTAGCTGGCTCCGGCCCATCTCCCAATTTATCGTTCAAATTGACGAATTTCTCAATCCTAAGGAACCTCACAGTGACCCTCAGGAGGGTGCCGCTATTTTGCTAGAGAAAGCTCGACTGATGCTGAAGCCTGCTGAGGTTTCTGTGACGCCTTTAGGTGAAAATTATTTTCAAGCGATTCAGCGCGACCCCAACATCGCACTCATGCATGCAGACGTTGCGCGCCTGCTGCGGGTACCCGCTCAGGAGTGAGCTAGCACTGGGCTAGAAAGCTGGCGTGACAGCACTCTAGCCCAATAGGGGTTATGCTACCGACACCCCAGGTGCCGATCTTGCCATTAGGCCCAGCCGTGCCCAAGTTTGAGTTTGCTGTTCGGCTGTAAGCTCGATCAGCACTTGATTGACGCCGCTGAGTACGGCTATGAGTGAGGCAGTTACCAGATTTTCGTGGATGCCAACTCCGTATACAGAACTGGGGCCGTTGGTTAGTTCTACGATGGCTAGCGCTTCTGCTTCGCTGCCTTGAGATCGCGATCTTTCCTCATAGTGAACGACCTGCAATCCCAACCCTAACCCATTGATTAGCCCATCAATCGGTCCGTTGCCAATCCCGTGGAACGGGAGCAACTGTGGAGATGAGTTTTCATCGGGTGTGACCTGTAGGTCTATCTCAACCCGCTGCAGTTCGCTGTTGTCGCCCAGGGGCACGCATCGATGTCGGCAGTATCTCAGCGGTACCGTGTGGAGGTAAGTGTCTTGAAACAGCTGCCAGAGATTAGCTGAGCCCAACTCCTGTCCGGTAGTATCGGCAACTTGCTGTACGACCTGACTGAAGGCAACCTGCAAGGGTCGGGGCATTACCACTCCGGAGTCCTGCTCCAGCAAAAAAGCCACGCCGCCCTTGCCTGACTGGCTGTTGACCCTCACCACAGCCTCGTAGGAGCCGCCCACATCGGCGGGGTCCATTGGCAGGTAGGGCACTTCCCAAAGCCCATTTACATCTTGAGCAGCCAACCCTTTGCGGATGGCATCTTGGTGTGATCCGGAGAAGGCCGTGAAAACTAGATCGCCTGCGTAGGGATGGCGCGGGTGGATGGGGAGTTGGGTACAGTCTTTAACGATTTGTGCGATCGCACCCATATCAGAAAAATCTAGCCCCGGATGGACGCCCTGGGTATACAGATTCATCGCCAGCGTCACCAAATCGACATTGCCAGTCCGCTCTCCATTCCCAAACAGGCAGCCTTCAACTCGATCGGCCCCGGCCATTTGGGCCAACTCTGCCGCAGCAACCCCACAGCCCCGATCGTTGTGGGTGTGAACGCTCAGCACAACGGCCTCTCGTCGGGCCAGGCAACGATGCATCCACTCCACCTGGTCGGCAAATACGTTGGGTGTAGCCACTTCGACACTAGCCGGGAGGTTGATGATGGCCTTTCTCTCTGGTGTCGGTTCCCAAACGTCCAGAACTGCGTCGCAAATCTCTTTGGCGAAGTCTAACTCTGTTGCGGTGAACGTCTCAGGTGAGTATTGAAATCGCCAGCTGGTCTCGGGCTGTTGTTCAGCGCCCTGACGCACCCATTGAGCTGCCGACACTGCCAGGTCAACCGTTTCGGGCTTGCTCAAGCCGAACACAATCCGGCGAAAGGCGGGCGCTGTTGCGTTATACACATGTACGATTGCCTGCCTGACGCCTCGTAATGACTCAAAGGTGCGTTCAATCAGCGGCTGACGGGCCTGGGTAAGCACCTGGATAGTGACATCGTCAGGAATCAAATTTTGTTCTATCAGCTGCCGTACAAACGCAAATTCTGTTTCTGAAGCAGCAGGAAACCCGACCTCAATCTCCTTGAATCCGGTCTTTACCAATAGCTTAAACATGCTGAGCTTGCGCGCGACCGTCATGGGCTCTGCCAGTGCCTGATTGCCGTCTCGCAAATCGGTACTTAGCCAAATGGGCGGCTTGACAATGGTCTGCCCGGGCCAGGTTCTATCCGGTAAATTGATGGCTGGAAAGGCGCGATACTTCGTAACAGGATTCTTTAACATCGTCGTTTTGTGGGAATGAATGGTTGTTTCTCGTGATGCTCAAATGGCCCTTTCACCGGACTGCCAGCACGCCAGGACTGCCAACGCTGACAGCCCCTGGATAGTCGTCGTTCAAAGTTGTGTAGATGTGGCATAGTGCATTCCTCAAAAAGAATTAGCTGATAACAAGCTTCTCCGCTCTCTAGAGAAGCTTTTAGTCTGTAAAAGCAGAACAATCAGCGTCTGACTACATGGAAAGACCTGCGGCAGATGTTGATCATTTATTGCAGAGAAAGAATACCTCTACTTTCTGCATCCTCTGTCTGAAGAGACACAGAATCAGTACAGTACTCCTGTAGAGGGAACATCCTCTAGTGCAAAAATTATTCTTAGTAAAAAAATTAGTAGCGCCAAAGGCGCAGCAGCAGCCCCGGTTGGCCGGTGTAGGTGCGTAGAGATAGCAGCTGCTGAAGCATAACAGAATTAGATGCAATAGCCAGCATCCTAGCTAAAACCCAACCGCGCGTCAAGCCAGTCGCTGATATTCTACTAAAACCCGTTCAACAAACCGGCTATCCTGATTTCGGAAGTCCTGGCGCTGCACAACCCGTAGCCCCGACTGCTCGACGATGGCTAGCTCTGACTCTGACAGCGGCCAGGGCGGACCGTTGGGGGCAGCTTCGCTGGTTCGAAGGTAGGTGGCTAGCAGCAGTCGAGTCCTGACAGTCTCGACAATGCGCTCGATTACCTCGGCCCGCACATCGATGGGCAGGGCCTGAATCGTACGAAACTCAAACACTAGATCAAACCGACGATGCCAGTCCTGGCGCAGGGCAAAGAGATCGGCAACCTGGTAGTCAACCTGGGTCTCTGGAAAGCGCTCTTTGGCCCACCGAATCGCTGTCTCAGAAATATCAAACGCGGTAACGCGATAACCCGCCTCGGCAAGCGCCTCCGCATCATCGCCCAGACCGCAGGCAACCACCAGGGCAGTCTTGCCCTGCCCGCTGGAATTTGCCTTGAGCCACGTTTCTAGATAGGGAGTAACCCCCATCAATGCCCAGGGGACCTGGGAGGGGTCTCTACTCGCCCGTTCGTATAGCGGCTCAAACCAGTCTGAAACGCCGTCGGTCATAGTCGGTTATTCTCTCTTGTTAATGGCTGAGCTTGTTCACGATAGCGATACAGGGTTAGATATCGCCCTCTCCTTCGTACAGGGTTTTGAGCGGTACGGCGTCTATAGCCATCTCTTCTCGTAGGTAGCGAGATAGCACTTCGGTCTGCCCGTGGGTGACGTAAACTTTTTTCGCTTTGGTTTCCTTGACTGTTTTGACCAAGCCGGGCCAGTCCGCGTGGTCGGACAGCACAAAACCCCGCTCATAACCGCGCCGTCGCCGGGCACCCCGCACGGCCATCCAGCCAGAAGCAAACGCGGTCTGGGGTCGCTTGAACCGCTTCATCCAGGACGAGCGGTGCCCCGAAGGGGGGGCGATAACCAAGTCCCCTTGAAACTTATCGCTCTTTTCCATCTCCGATGTCGGTACGGTGGGGACCATATCGACTCCGACCTGGCGATAAATCTCTGTCAGAACGTGAACCGCGCCGTGTACGTAAACGGTTTTGTCTGTGAATTTTGTGAGTTCGCCCAGAACTCGCTGCGCTTTGCCAAAGGAATAACAAAACAGCAGCGAAGGCCGCTCCGGATCGCTCTGCCACCAGTTATAAATTTGTTCTGCCGTCTCTTTTCCCGAAGCCCAACGATAAATGGGGAGCCCGAAGGTGGCTTCGGTAATAAACGCGTCGCACTCTACCACCTCAAACGGATCGTTAGTCGGGTCACCGCAGCGCTTGTAGTCACCTGAAACCACCCAGACTTCATCCTTGTGTTCGACCCGCACCTGGGCTGAACCCAGCACGTGCCCAGCAGAGTGAAACGAGATCCAGGTTTCCCCAATCTTAAATTTGTCGCCGTACTGCACGCCGTTGAGCTTAATCTCTTGTCCTAGTCGCTTGTGTAAGATGCCTTCTGAAACTTGGGTGGCGTAGTACTGTTCTGAGCCTGACCGAGCGTGATCCGAATGGGCGTGGGTGATCAGCGCGGTTCCGACCGGCTTCCAAGGGTCGATGTAAAAATCACCGGCCTCGCAATAAAGACCTTCTGGTCGAACCGTGATGAGTGATGTCATTGCTGATAACTTCCCAGCTTCTTAGCGTATCTAATAAAACCCTGACAAATCAAGCGATTAGGTGTCGATTTTGCATGAAAGTTTTCGATGGATTAACGCCGCCAGATTTAGCAGTCTAGGGCAATATCAAAGGGTGTCCTCTGTTCACTGGCGCGCATGGCTGAAATCAACGCTAACCGAATTAAGCTGTCGCAGCTGCGGGCACTGGTTGCGATCGCAACCTACGGCACCTTTAGCGATGCCGCCCTGCAGCTCGACCTGTCTCAATCCGCCATCAGCCACGCCATCGCCACTCTCGAAGACGAACTGGGCGTCATCCTGCTCAACCGGGGGCGGCAGGGCGCGGTCCTCACTCCCGTTGGCAGTGAGATTCTCACCGAGGCCAAGCACGTCTTAGAAACGCTAGAGACGATCACCCAAAAGGCGCAGCTGGCCAAGGGCCTCCGCTCGGGCCAGGTCCGCGTCGCTGGATTTCGCAGCGTCGCCACCCACTTTCTCCCCCCCGCGATTCAGCAGTTTCGCCAGCAGTACCCCGGCATCACCATTACCATCAACGAGTTCAGCCACTTTCACCGGGTCGAAGATGCCCTTCGCCAGGGCCGCGCCGATATTGGTTTTAGCTATCTGCCCACCAGCGACGACTTCGATACCTGGGAGTTGCTCCACGACGACTATATTGTCCTGCTCCCCCCCGGTGAGACCAAGGCTCCGAAGCAACTGACCTGGGAACAGCTGGCCCAGTATCCGCTGATTCAAACCCCGTTGGGTGATGGCTGTCGCTACAACATTGAGCAGTATCTCGCCCAGCACCAGCAACGTCTCGATTTTGCCTACGAGGTGCGCGAAGATTCGACGATTGTCAGCATGGTTCATCGAGGCTTAGGCGCAACCGTCATGGCCCGACTGGCCGCCGAGCCTATCCCCGAAGACGTGATCGTGGCCGAGCTGCCCGAACCGTTTGAGCGGGTCTTGGGCGTACTGATGCTGGCCGATGCCCTGCAACCCCCGGCTGTGTTTGCGTTTCTAGAAACGCTCAAGCGGGTGTGGAAGATTGATTAGAGCCCTCTGATTAAAGTCCTGATGTGGGTAAGTTCTGACGGGGATTGTGCGATCGCACCGCCTGAATCTTCTCGTACAGCGTCCGCTCCTCATCGCTGACGTGCTTCGGCGTGTCGATCATCACCTTTACCAGCAGGTCGGTGCGCTTGCCCTTGGGCTTGACCCAGCCCTTCCCTTTGAGCCGGAGCGACTGCCCGGAGCGGATGCCTGCGGGCACGTTCACCGTCACGCTCCCGTCCGGCGTCGGCACGTCAACCTTAGCCCCCAGCACCGCCTCGTCCGGCGCAATGGGCACCTCACAGGTGAGGTTGTCACCGTCAAACTGAAAGAAGGGATGGGGCTGTAGCGACACCACCAGATAGACGTCGCCCCGCTGCTGCGAGTAGGGATTCATCTGGCCCTTGCCCCGCAGGCGAATCTTGCTACCCGGCTTTGCTCCAGGGGGAATGCGGACGTCTACCACGTCGCTGCCAATGCGAAGCTTCTTCTGCGTGCCCTTAAACGCCTCTGCCAGGGTGAGCGAAATGTTGGCTTCCTGATCAAAGTTGGCACTGGCGGTTCTTGGATCAAACCCTGCGCCGGGACCACCGAAACCGGGACCGCCAAAGCCACCGCTGTAGCCCGGTGAGCCGCTGGGACGGTAGCTGCGCCCGCCGCCGGTGGGACCGCCAAAGCCCGAACCAAACCGGCCCAGCAGTTCGTTGATAAATTCGTCAAAGCTGCCGTAGTCACTAAAATCGAAGCCGCCAAAATCAGCGCCGCCAGGCGGAGGCCCAGCGCCGCGTCCGGCCTGCTGCCAGTAGCGGCCAAACTGGTCGTATTTCTTCCGCTTCTCCGGGTCGGACAGCACCTCGTTGGCTTCGTTCACCTCTTTGAACTTAGCCTCTGCCTTCGCATCTCCCGGATTCACATCGGGGTGGTACTTTCTCGCCAGTTTCCGAAACGCCCGCTTGATTTCATCGGCGTTTGCCGTTTTACTGACTCCCAGAATGTCGTAATAGTCTTTGAAGTCAGTTGCCGCCATACTCGCTCCTCGCCGGTCTCACTAGTTGCTGCTGATAGCCTAGCAAACGTATGTATCAGGGCAGGTTCGGTTCTCTACCCCTGATTCTCTACCTTTGATTCTCGGGGCCAAGATTCTGAGGTTCTAATCCCACTGTCCGGGTGCGCGTCCGGTCAGTTCCGTCAGCTGCCGCAGCTGTTCTTTGAGCGTTTCTGAGAGCACTGGCCCGGTAAATCGCCATTCCCAGTTGCCCCCCGCTAACCCTGGCGTGTTCATCCGCGCTTCGCTGCCGAGCCCGAGGAGATCTTGTAATGGCACAACGGCCTGGTTAGCCACGGACGTCATCGCCAGACGGATCATCGTCCAATGGACCGACTCAGGCGACAGTCCGCCAGCGTAGGCCGCCAGCCGCCCCTTCTCGTAATCAGAGGCCTGGTTGAACCAGCCCACCGTCGTATCGTTGTCGTGGGTCCCCGTGTAGATCACAAAGTTGCGGTTGATGTTGTGGGGCAGGTAGGGGTTTCTATGGTCGGACCCGAACCCAAACTGCAAGATTTTCATGCCAGGGAAGTCAAACTTGTCGCGCAGCGCCTCAACTTCTGGCGTAATCACGCCCAAATCTTCTGCCAAGAAGGGTAGCTGACCCAGCCGGGCCTCAATTTCTTGAAACAGCGCTTCACCCGGGGCCTCAACCCATTGCCCGCCCATGGCCGTAGTTTCGCCTTGGGGCACTGCCCAGTAGGCCTGGAACCCCCGGAAGTGGTCAATCCGAATCAGGTCCACGTACTCTAGCGTGACCTTGACCCGCTTCACCCACCAGTCGAACTGGGTTTCTTTCAATGTCTCCCAGTTGTAGGTGGGGTTGCCCCAGAGCTGCCCGGTCTCGCTGAAGTAGTCGGGCGGGACGCCGGCCATTTCTGCCGGGGCTAGACTGTCTGGATCGACTTTAAAGTTTTCGGGAAACGCCCAAACTTCAGCACTGTCATGGGCCACATAGATGGGCATGTCGCCCATGATCTGCACGCCCCGCTCGTTGGCATAGGCCTTGAGGTTGAACCACTGGCGGCAAAACTCAAACTGCATAAACTGATGCAGAAAGATCGTCTCTGCCAGGTCAGTCCGGGCCTGGACGATGGCGTCAGGCTCGCGGCGAGCCAGGGGCGCATCCCACTGGCTCCAGCTGGCACCGTTGTAGGTGTCTTTGATCGCCATAAACAGCGCGTAGTCGTCTAGCCAGTCTTTCTCGGCCTGGCAAAATTCTAAAAATTCTTTCTTGTGCGCTTCGGTTGCAGCTGATTTGAATCGGAGCGTGGCCCGCTTCAGCAGATTGAGCTTGAAGGGAATCACCCGGTCATACTCGACCCGTGCCGACTCAAAGCTGGGGGCGGCGGCCAGGTCTTCAGCCGTCAGCAGCCCCATCTCAACCAGCCACTCTAGGTTGATCAGCAATGGATTGCCTGCCATGGCCGAGTAGCACATGTAAGGTGAATTGCCATGCCCCGTCGGCCCCAAGGGCAAAATTTGCCACAGCTGCTGCTTAGCCTCAACCAAAAAGTCGACAAACCGATAGGCCTGTTCTCCTAAATCACCGATGCCAAACTGTCCTGGCAAGGAGGTGGGGTGCAACAAAATACCGCTGGCGCGAGAAAAAGCCATGGACGACCCTCAGGCAAATGAAATCTATTGGACAAAATCCATCCGACTCTAACACGGGTTTACCGGGGCACACTCCTTCTGTAGACAGCTCTTCACGCATCTGTTTTATGACCTACCGAAACCCGGCCCCGACCGTCGATCTGATTATTGAAATGAGCGATCGACCCCACCGTCCGATCCTGCTAATTGAGCGGCTTAATCCGCCCTTGGGTTGGGCCTTACCGGGCGGCTTTGTTGATTATGGTGAATCGGTTGAAACCGCTGCTGTTCGAGAGGCTGAGGAGGAAACGAGTCTGAGGGTGACGCTCGTCGAACAGTTTTACGTCTACTCTGACCCGGCCCGCGACGCGCGCAAACATACGATCAGCATTGTTTTTATCGCAACAGCAACCGGCACCCCCCAGGCAGGCGACGACGCTAAGCATCTGGACGTTTTTGATCTCTGGCAGCTACCCCAGGCGTTGTGCTTCGATCACGATCAGATTTTGCGTGACTACCGACTGTATCGAGACTATGGGCTGCGGCCCCGGCTGTAGAAAATTGCCCATCGCTAAAAGGTATACTTTCTTATCATTTTCTACTTTATTCTTTTAGAGAAGTTAAGAACTTCTTAAAAGTATCTGGCTTTCTTCAAGTCTGCAGATAAGGTGTATGCAAGATACCTCCTAACTGCGTCTCCAGCCCCATCGTGCCCTCTGTCGGCTTTATTGATGGGGCTGATTTTTTTTGAAAACAGCGATAGAAACGGCGGAATCGACTTCTCAAACGTTTTTACGGGCAGTCAATAGTTGTAGGCCCTGTCTGGCTTTTGATAAGTATTTTTACTCAATGCTTTTGATTGATGCCGAAGGCTTTATGGCTAAGGCGAGAGCTTTTGCTGTCGAGTAATATCGACAACAATTTGCCCGCTGAAGTGGGGAATGGGCGGCGTGGGCTTTGTCAGCCGGACGCGAATTTGCTCAATTCTAGGGTCGCTAGCGAGTGCCTGAGCTGCGATCGCATCTGCCATCCGTTCAATCAGCTGAAACGTTTCTGTTTGGATCAGCTGCTGCACCTTCTCAACCAATCCCACATAGTTGTGAGTGTCGTCCAGCACGTCTGACCGGCCCGCCACCGACAGGTCTAGCCACAGCGTCAGGTCCACTTCAAACCACTGACCCAGCACATTCTCTTCGGGTAGCGCCCCGGTATACCCGTAGGCGCGAATGCCATTGACGTGCAGCTGATCGGCCACTAGCTCAGGTCCCGATGGGTGAACGCCTTGGCCTCTGCGCCGGAGTAGGTCGCCACGATGTGACCCTTGCCGACCACCTGATACTGGTAGGTCACTAAGCCTTCTAGCCCCACCGGGCCTCGGGGCGGCATTTTCTGTGTGCTGATGCCCACCTCGGCCCCAAACCCATAACGGAAGCCGTCGGCAAACCGGGTCGAGCAGTTGTGGTAGACCCCGGCGGCATCGACCTGGGCCATGAACTGGTCCGCATGGGCCTGATTTTCGGTGCAGATGGCGTCTGTGTGGCGCGAGCCGTAGGTGTTGATATGTGCGATCGCACTTTCTAAATCCTCAACCACCCGCACCGCCAAAATCAGGTCGCTGTACTCCGTCGACCAGTCCGCCTCGGTTGCAGGCTTAATGCCCGGCAGGACTGCCTGGGTTGCCGCATCGCCTCGTAGCTCGACCCCCTGGATACCCATCATTTTCGCCAGTACGGGCAAAAACGACGGGGCCATCTCCTGGTGAACCAGCAGCGTCTCTATGGCATTACAGGCCGAGGGGTACCCCACCTTCGCATCCACCGCAATCGCCACCGTCTGCTCGATCGAGGCCGACGCGTCTACATACAGGTGACAAATCCCATCTGCGTGACCCAGCACCGGAATCCGCGTATTCTCCTGCACGAACCGAACAAAGGCGTTGGACCCCCGTGGAATAATCAGGTCGACCAGTCCGTCCAGCGCCAGCAGCGCTCGTGTCTCTTCTCGGGTGGTCAATAGCTGCACCGCATTCGGGTCGACCCCGGCATTTTTGAGTCCTTGCCGAATCGCAGTTACCAGCGCCTGACAGGAGCGCACGGCTTCCTTGCCGCCCTTGAGAATGACGCCGTTGCCCGACTTCACCGCCAGCGACGAAATCTGCATCACCGCATCGGGCCGCGACTCAAAAATCACGCCCAATACCCCCAGCGGGCAGCTCACCCGCTTCAGCACCAGCCCGTCGTCTAGCTCTCGGTGAATCTGCAGATCGCCCACCGGATCCGGCAGCTTTGCCACGTCGCGAACCCCGGCAATGGCGCCCTTCAGCTTCACCCCGTCCAGCTTCAGCCGACCGTACAGCGGCTTGGCCAGATTCTCCGTCAGCGCTGTTTCCAGATCCGCCGCATTGGCCGCTGTAATCTCGTCCGCTGCCGCTTCGAGTGCCTGAGCGATCGACTCGATTGCCCGGTTTTTGGCTTCGGTGGAGAGACTGGCTAGGGTTTGGGCGGCCTGGCGGGTTTGAGTTGCGATCGCAACCAGCGAATTCTCTACACCCGATTGGGCCGGGTCAGCAGCAGTTGGGGAAGCAGTCATGGTCATTCAGCTCACTTCAGAGCTACCAGCTTAACAAGAAACCCCACCCCGCACTCTATCGGCAAAATCACTCGATTCCATTAAAGAAACCGATCTACCTCAAAGAGAAATCACAGACTACTCCTCAGCCGTCTGCTTCAGCTGTCGTTTCGCCGTCTGCCACAGCACTTCCAGCTCTTCGATAGAATGCTCCGCCAGCGGCTTCTCTGCAGCCGACTCCAATAGTCCAAACCGCTGCGTAAACCGCCGATTGGTCCCCTGCAGTGCCGCCACCGGGTCCAGTCCTCGCCACCGGGCAATCTGAATCAGGCTAAACAGCACATCCCCCAGTTCCGCTTCCTGGTTCTCTAACGGCTCATTCGCCAGCGCGGCCCGCAACTCGTCCAGCTCTTCATGCACCTTGGCCCAGACCCCGTCCAGGTCTTCCCACTCGAATCCGGCCTTGGCCGCCTTTGTCGAAATCTTCATGGCCGCTCGCATCGGCGGCAGCGTCCGCCCGTAGCGCTCTAGCTTCGGCGTCAGCTGGGTCTCATCAACTCCGCCCTTCTCTTCTGCCTTGATTTTCTCCCAGGCTTGTTTCACTTCTTCCGGTGTCTCTGCCCGGCTGTCACCAAAGACGTGTGGATGCCGCCGAATCAGCTTTTCCGCAATCCCCTCTGCTACATCCCCAATGTCAAACGCGCCTTCTTCGCTGAAAATCTGTGACTGCAGCATCACCTGCAGCAGCAGGTCGCCCAGCTCCTCGGCAATGTCTGCCTTGTCGCCCCGCTGAATCGCATCCACCACCTCATAGGCTTCCTCCGTCACGTAGGGCACTAGCGACTCCGGCGTCTGCTTCAAATCCCACGGGCAGCCCCCATCCGGATTGCGGAGCTGGGCCACCACATCAATCAAACGCTGAAGCGATTCCGTTGGGTTGGGCATGGTTGGATTACTTGGGGCAACGGCTCACTTGTACCAAATTTTTAGCGCCGCTTCCGCTTTCTTGATTGCTTTCGTCGTTTGCCGAAACGGCGTTTGATGCTCGACCCGGTCCAGTCGCTGACGTAGTGGCTCAGCGCCCCTAGCTCCAACCCAATGACCAGGGCCACCCACTCCCAAATGTAAGCCGCAAAGGAGCCCTGTACTGTTGCCCTCAGTTCTCGCCAGGTCAGCTGGGCATCCCAAAGCTGGTTCATGATTTCGACCGTCACGATGCCAAACAGCGCCACCCATACGGCAAAATACAGCACCCGCACTGCCGTCCCGATAACGGGTCCGTGGGACCAGTGTGAACGATGCTTCAGCGCCACCTGATACGGGTACCAGATCCACTTCAGCGGCCCCCAACGCTTGTACTGCACCGAATGAATATCGAGGTCAGGCCCCATCATGAACCCGCCTAGCAAAAAGCCAATGCACACAATCACCGTCAGCGGCGTATCGAGCGTCAGATAGAACGCCGCCGCTAGCACGGCAGGCAGCAGCCACAGGGTAATACGATCGTGGGTCTTTCCAGAGGGCATATATTAAAAATAATACAAATGAATTGCCCGAATTTTTCCCTCCAGATCGTTTTAAGCCATCAGTTCTCTGCTATTATCGAAATCCGAGTCGGGTAAGGCTACTCTCAGATGGCTGCTGAAATGGGTAGAGCGCCTGCCTTATAAGCAGGATGTCACTCTAGAAAGGTTCCAAAACGGACGATTAGCTCAGTTGGTAGAGCGCCTGCCTTACAAGCAGGATGTCACTGGTTCGAGCCCAGTATCGTCCATTTTTATCCCAAAGCCTGCAGTGTTTCGTCGCTACAGTAGCTGCTGAAGCTTTTCGTAGAGTGCAGCAATTGGGCAAGCAAAGTCGATGCTATTGAACAGGACGTCGTCTCCGGCTCGGTAAACACTGGGCATCCAAAGGTTCTCAGATTTGCGCTGGAATCGTTCTACTAAAATCTGACTTTGGTGAATCAGCACGTATTCTTCAAACTCGGGAATCGTTTTGTAATCGGCAAACTTATCCCCTCGGTCAAAGGCTTCGGTAGAATCCGATAGAACTTCGACAATGAGCTTGGGATGCAGGATAAAGTCTTCGTCGGAATTGCGATCTCTATCGTCACAGGTGACAGTCAGATCGGGGTAGTAAAAGATATTTAACGAAGGTAACCGCACCTTCATATCTGT
>JBCBWI010000028.1:0-65213 GCA_039817185.1 Cyanobacteria bacterium J06648_16
CACTTTTCCTATTCTGGCAATACTTCCAGCGCTTTTGGCGAGGGCATCGTGCCCCTTGTTTGGCCTAAATTTAGGTACTTAAGAATCGCTTACTCAAGAATCGTTTGCCGTACGGTATGGTATCACGCGCGTTTGGGGTCGATAATAGCCGGGTGCTCACTAAGTGGGGTGCCCAAAATGAACGATGTTTTTCGAAAAGTGTCGTAGAACGCTTCGCCCCATTCGCGAGCGGCGTTCATGCACAGCTTAAGGTACTCGGTGTTGGGTTCAAGCTTCGTGTTGATCCGGTGCGGTTTCCCAACGTAAATGTAGATGTCAGACTGCGTGGTTATGACCTGCCCATCGCTGAACGAAAGGATGCGATCTTTGGCTACAAGGATGCGATTATATCCACGCTCCCGTTCGTCAATCGCTGCATATGCAGACGCTGGAATACCTGACACTAGGATCGCGTTGATGAATGCTTGAGCTGTTCTCGTAACTGTTAAGACCCCTCGTTTGTTCCCAGTGCCTTGCCGCCATGACGGTTCCTGACTGAATGAGCGTTGAAAACCCAGCACGGTTGCGGGATGCAAGTTAGTCGTCAGCAACCCTTGTCGTGCTAGCTCTTCGATACTCATCAGGCTGCCATATGCGATGACACTAGACACAAACCGCCCCCTACCTAACGATCCCGTTCATCTCGAAATTCTCAGTTTCTCAGGGTCAAAACACCCGATCTGGACATAGCCAAGGCCTAATCACAATACCCCTTTACCGCATCCATCAAGATAGCCCCACAGAAATTGGTGTCTTTAGTCGTCACGTTGTAGAGGCGAGCGTGACGCAAATTTGCGCCTTCCAAGTTGGCATTGTTAAGGTTGACTGATTCTAGCTCAGCCCAGCGCAGGTCGGCATTGCGCAGATCGGCTCCGGCTAAGTCAGCGTTGCGAATGCGAACCGCTCTTAACCGGCAGCCCGAACAGCTTTTGGTTACCCGCAGAGCAATCACTCGCAGCGGCGTCTGAGTATGCTGTAGCAGCAAAATGATAAGCGCAAGACCGAGAACCCGGATGAGCTTCATGACTGACCCTCCGAAGTTTGGGATTATGATCCTAACTTTAGAGCAATCGGGATAGATCGTATAGACAATAAAATTTAACAGCAGTGCTGATGTGATTGGAGATGGTATCGCTTCACGAGTGCCCCCGGCCTCCTTATTGAAGGAGGCCGGGGGAATTATCGCTTCATCACGTTGCTTAGGACAATTCAGTCGTTGAAACGCTGATTCCCAAGCCTCGTGACGGATTGCTCACACGTGAGTTGCTCAGACTTGAGAATGTCTTATCGCTTACACAACAACAAAGCTATCACTAGTTAGGTCAGAAGCAGTGACGCCATTGCTAAAGATAGCAAGGGTTTCGTCCCCAAACTGAATAGCATCAGCCCCGAGCGTCAGGGCACCAAAGGTAAGCCCGTCAGTTAAACCAATCAGGTCAGTGCCAATCTCAAAATCGACGATGGTATCGGTCCCCTCGCCAGCCGCCAGCACAAACGTATCTGCACCGCTGCCGCCGGAGTTGTTGTCTCCCACTAGCGTGTCGTTACCCAGGCCGCCGTTCAGCAGGTCGTCGCCGTCGTCGCCCCAGATCTGGTCGTCACCGGCATCGCCAAACAGCTCGTCGTTGCCGCCCTTACCGCCGATACGGTCATTGCCCGCACCGCCAAAGATTAGGTCGTCACCGCCTGCGCTGCCCTGGGCAGCGCGGGTATTCAGGTCACCGCGCAGCACGTCGTCGCCGTCACCCCCCGCAATGATGTCACCGCCGAGGCCACCGGCAATAACGTTGTCGGCAGCGTCGCCCGTCAAGGTGTTGTCGTTAATATCTCCTTCGGTGACGGAGGGGGTAAACGAACCGACACCCAAGCGCGGATCTAGGGACAGCGGTTTATCCAGCTCCAGAACGATCACTTCGTTGTTGTCAATTTCTTGGCCGCTGAAGTCACGACCGATAGAGAACGGATAGTTATTATCGTTCGCTACTAGAATCGTATTCTCATCCAGAACCAAGACATCCTCAATGGTCACAAACGGGAAGTCGAAAGTCGTCTCGCCGTCACCGTTCAGGTCGTCGGGGTCAGCGATGTTGAGCAGGTCAACTACCTCAGTCTTCTCAACGAAGCCATCTTCATCGACAGTAGACAGGTCTACTTTGAAGATTTTCTTGAAGGCGGCATCGGCAGCTTGGCGGCCATCACGCTCAATGACCAGAAACTCGTTATCGTTGATCGGGGTAAAGTCACCAATCGCATGATTGGTTGCCTCCATCTGGTAAAGCCCAATGATGCCCTCAAACGCGCTGCTAGCGACGTCGAACTCGTAGATGCGCAGGGAGCCTTCCGGGTCGCCAAAGACAGTACCCTCTAGCATGGGGTACAGCGTTTCCCGATCCGGGCTGAACGCCATCCCCTCGTAACCGCGAGAGCCGCGCAGGTTGGCAAAGTCTTCAGCTGTTTTGTAGTCTGTCTCTATCACTGTCGCCCCCGTCGCCGGGAAGTCAGTAAAGAAGCCATCCACGCCTAGCTCAATCAGCTGACGGAACTCGTCGCCGGTTGTCTGTGCCGTACCGTCGGGGTTGAGCGTCAGGAAGCGAGGCTCGTCCCGCAGGGTGTAGGGATGAATCTGTAGACCGGCATCGTGTGCCCAGTCAACCACCGGCACCACCTCGCCCGTCAGCTGAGTGCTGATGCCAAAGGGGATTTCGACGGTGCCGTTGCCCATTAGTGTAACGTTGCCTGCATCACTGACCTCAAACTCTACAGTCAGATCATCCGGCTCACCCGCAATCGAGAAGAACAGGTCGTCCGTCAGAATCTGGTAGTCGAGATCAACCGGCGCGCCGTCCTCTAAAAAGAGCTGCGGAAAGAAGTCGAACAGGCTGTCGTCTTCCTCGGTCAGGGGCATCCCCAAGAAGTCGATATCCAACTCCAAGCCGGTGCTGGCATCGACCACTTCGCTGCCTTCGCCGGTAATCAGTTCGCTGTTGTAGCTCAGCAGCCCGCTAAAGATGCCCTCGGTGGTGTCGAAGGTAAGCCTTTGCAACACCGTTTCGTTGGTGCCGTTGCCGTCGCGGTCCTCAGATGTGGGGAACGACTCCCGCAGCAGGATGTTGTTCTTCCAGGGGCCGAGACCGTCGGCGTAGCTGCTGATTTCGAGAATGGCGTCGGGGTTTGCCAGGGCATCGTAGCCGGGGTTCTCGAAGTCGAGGAAGGGCAACAGGTCACCGTAGATGGCGGCCTGCTCATCATCCGTCAAGTCCGCATTGGCTACCAGGTCGAAGGGGACCGAGAAGCCACCGCCACCGCCGTTGATGAAGCTGCCTTCGGTATCGCCAAAGAGCTGCACCAGCTGCAGGTCGTCTAGCCCGGTCTCGGGCAGTAAGTTGGTGCGCAGGTCGAGCAGGTTGGCAATCTCAAAGGACTGGATGAAGATGCGATCGCGATCCGTAAATCCAGTCTCCACCAGCGTCTCCACCAGTGGTTCTTCTAGCGACAGCCCCTGCTCGTCAAAGAAGGTGGGATGCTTGGTCTCGGGATAGATACCAATCTCGCGACCGACCTCAGCGCTGACCTCCTGCACCAGCTCAATCACTTCTTGAAAGGTGGGGATTTCAAACTCACCGTCGAAGGCCGCACTCCGATAGGGGCGAGACTGCACAGCACGGAGTTGCTTAATCTCCTCTAGAGTGAAATCTTCCGCAAAGTAGGCGGTGACCTCTGCCCCGTCCAGATTTTTGGTGGACATGCGCTCGGGACCGAACACCTCAGCCACGTTGGTTGTGTCGTCTAGAATCGGCTCGTGGCGAGCAATCAGCACACCGTCGCTGGTAATCACCAGGTCGGGTTCAACGAAGTCTGCACCTTTGTAGATAGCCGAGCGGTAGGCCTCTAGGGTGTGCTCGGGAAAGTTGCCGCTGTCGCCCCGGTGAGCAATCACCAGCGGGGTCTGACCGTTCAGGGTGTTGAAGTCGAAGTCCGGGTGGTTGGGAGAGCGCACTTCGGTAGCCGCCAGCTTGTCTACCACCGGGTCCGCCGTGCGAGGAAAGTCGGTAAAGAACCCATCCACGCCCAGATCCACCAGCTGCTCAATCTCTTGTTCGGGCGTCTGCGGATCGCCCTCCGCATCCAGCACCAGGAAGCGCTCCTCATCCCGCAGGGTGTAGGGGTGAACCTGAAGCCCGGCTTCGTGGGCTCGGTCAATCAGCGGGAAGACTTCACCCGTTAGCTGCGAGCCAATTTCAGCCACGCCGTCGCCATTACCGTCTACCGGCGTCTCTAGCGGCTCCCGCAGCAGAATATTGTTCTTCCAGGGGCCAAGACCGTCAGCATAGGTGCTGATGTAGTCGATGGCGGCCTGACTGGTCAGGTCTTCATAGGTTGCTGGGTTGTCAAGATCGCCGAAGTCGATAATGTCAACCAGGTCACCGTAAATCTCGCGCAGCTCGTCTTCGTTTAGATTGCCCTCTGGCGTGCTAAAGCTAAGGCTCAGCTGCGGCACCAGCGACGGCTCGTCTGCGAATTCAGAAGACCAAAAATCCCAGCCGTCGCCGGAGTCGTTCAAAAAAGCCCAGCCGTTGTTCTGATCAGGGTTGGCCAACCAGAAGGAGACGTCGTTGGTCACGTCTAACGTCAGCAGGGTTTCGTCGGCAGGTTGGGGAATGGTAAAGGAGGCGTCGGTGGCCGCTTCGGTGCCGTCGGGCTGGACACCGTCCACGAAAGAATTCCAGGTTGCCGTACCGCGATCCCATTCCTGCACCATGCGGTAGGCCGAAATCGTGCCATCCGAGGCGCTGTTGGTGTAGAGCGATAGAGACGCCTCTACCAGGGTCGCGCCGTCAGGCAGGGCAATATCGTCAAATTTGACCAGCGCCTGGGTGGGAGTCCCGCCGTCGTCCAGGTCTACGCTGATATCAACAATGTCGTCACCCGGCAGGTCCGGCGCACCCGCGCGAATGTTGATATCAACCGCCTCGCTGTAAACTTCCGTTGTGTCGAAGGAGACATTGCTAACAAAGTCGAAGGGCACCGAGAAACCGCCACCGCCTTCGTTGATGAACTGATTTTCGGTATCGCCAAAAAGCTGTACTAGCGGCACATCGCCCAGGCCCACATTGGTGAGCAGTTCCTTCAGCTCGATCAGGTTGGCGACCTCAAAGGACTGAATGAAAATGCGCTCGGGATCGGTAAAGCCCGTTTCTAGCAGCGTCTGCACCAGCGGTTCTTCTAGAGAAAGGCCCTGCTCGTCAAAGAAGGTGGGGTGCTTAGTCTCAGGATAGATACCAATCTTCGTGCCGGTTTCGCTCTCAACCCGCTGCACCAGCTCGATGACTTCTGCCAGCGTGGGAATCTCGAACAGGCCGTCGAAGCTGGGGTCACGGAAGTCACGGGACTGGACGGCACGGAGCTGCTTGATTTCAGCGAGAGTGAAGTCCTCGGCAAAGTAGGCGGTGACTTCCTCGCCGTCCAGCATTTTGGTGGACTTGCGATCCTCACCGAACACTTCGCCAACGTTGGTGGTGTCGTCGAGGATGGGCTCGTGGCGGGCGATCAGGACTCCATCGCTAGTGATAGCCAGGTCGGGCTCAATGAAATCTGCGCCCTGTGAGATCGCAGCTTCGTAGGCCTCTAGCGTATGCTCCGGAAAATCTCCGCTTGCACCCCGGTGGCCTATGACTAGAGGATTTTGGCCGTTAAGCGTGTTCAGCTCAACTGGGTTCGGAGTGGCAATGGGCGCTTCGACCAGCTCGCCTTGGGCGTTGAAGTGCAAAATGAAGGGACCAAACTCTTCGCCCACCCAGATATCGCCACTGTCGTCAATGGCGAAGGACTCGATATCGAAATCAGAGCCGGTTAGCAAGCGTTCAGACGTGCCACCGTTTTGAATGTCGAAGGGAATTAGCCCGTTGGGGTCGCTCAGCTGAATGAAGGTTTCGACCTCAGCGCCACCGTCGCCGTTCTCTGTTCCCGCAAAATCTGGATCGATCTGGTAGATTCTCAGCAGATAGTCGGTGCTGTTGGCCTCGCCGCCAAAGCCGTTATCAGACAAAAACCAGAATGTTTCGCCATTGCCACCGGGCGCAAACTGCACGCCGCTGAAGCCTTGAACGGGCTGCCCCGGAAACGGACCGGAGCGACCGTTAGCGGAGATTGGCTGAATACGCTGAACTGCATCAATTTGACCGTTGTCTGTACCAGACGGCGGACCTTCCGCGAAGGTATCGGCTGGCAGAGAAGCGAACCCCTTTAAAGTGACCATTTATACCTCTAAATGTCTAATTGCATGCAAGATTTGTGTGCAGGAACGCCTGACACACATCGGTACTGAACTGTAGAAATGAAGGCTGAACACACAGCGATATCGAACTAATGTCGAAAAAGCGTGTGGATTAGTCGTTTTGGAGGAACGTGATACGGCTCTGTGTGAGTTACCGAATCGAAAAAATAGTCAAAAATGTCTAACAAGACTATTTCAGAATCTGATTAAAGATATTCCAGAATCA
Organism: Cyanobacteria bacterium J06648_16; assembly: GCA_039817185.1. GTDB lineage: Bacteria > Cyanobacteriota > Cyanobacteriia > Phormidesmidales > Phormidesmidaceae > CAWUKV01. The sequence continues at coordinate 6,540 of JBCBWI010000028.1, forward strand.
GGTTAAAGAGAGTTAAAGACACCTACTATACCGATACTTTGGGGCTGTTGTAGGGGCCGAAGTCACTGTACGAAGCCAATTTCGCGTCAAATATTTATGTGAAATCTATCGTGTAACGTTTCGTAAAAGTCGTTTTTGCTGTGGGCAGTCCTCTTGCCTGTTTAATGACTGATTTTTGACAGTTAACAGCAATGAAAATAGGTGATGATGTTGAGTGTTAATCTGTTCTTATTCGGCGCTTAAACCTGCGCTCATACCGTCGAGGATGCCGCTGTCTGAGAGATGTGGGCGGCGCCAACTGAGGATTGATTCGGTAACGTTGCGGAGTTTGAATGGTGCATAGACAATATCGACAGCTTTTAAGTTTTGGGCTGGGTGGCCTGCTAGGGATGGGTGCGATCGCAACTTTTGCAACTCCCGTTCTGTCCGTCACGCAGCAGGTCAACCTCACTATTCAGGGAGACCAGGCTCAACAATACAGCAGCCTGATTGATGAGGCTGTGGAGTTAGCCAACGCAGCCGTCAATCAGGCGTTTACCCAAGCAGAGGCCGATGACGTAGATTTGACGGTGATGGTCAACCGTCGAGGCCAGATTCTTCCTATCTTGACTCTGCAGGTTACGCGAGCGCAGTGGCAGCAGCAGCCCGACGTCTACGCCTGGGCGCAGCATTCTTTTAGTAACTCGGTGTTGCTTGGAATGGCCAGCCCCAGTAGCTATGGTAGCCGCCCCCAGCGTGCTAACGCTGAATGGACCAATGCCCAGCAACAGCTCATTGTCAGAACAGGAACAGCTGATAGATACGACTAGGGGTAGAACACCTTCAGACAAATTGTTACAGTAGTTTGTGCTTAGGGCATCCGCTCATCTACTGCACTGTGAACTCGAAAAATTGCTTAATTCACTTGGAAAAAGCTGTTACGGGGTTTCGGTAAATGTCTTTAATCCTGACTTAACCCGGATCGAAAATCGAGCTGATACTATTTGCTCGTTCCGACAATTTGGGCTGTCCGACAATTTGGGCTGCGTGAGTGACTGCCGCCAATAGGCTGATAGATTGCTCTGACCTGCAGCAACCCCCGCTCATAAATCGCTTAACCGCTTAACCGAACAGCATTGCGCTATCTCTCTTCCGCTTATTCTATGGTAGAGATGGGCCACAGGGCTATAGAATCTAGGGACGAGCATTTTAATGATTATCGGGCGTTTTATCCATCGCGTTAGGGGTGCGGTGCCTTGTGCCCTTACAGAGGGTGAGGCATTTATCAGCATCCCCCCTAGTATGGTGACGACTGAATTGTTCAGGATGGGCGTTCAGGATGGGCCAAGAACAAAGGCATTCGCTAGGCAGATCGAACAAGAGGCGTCGGATGCTGTCCGAAGGCACGGCGCAAGACTATTTTTTAGTTTTACTTTCTTTAGGCATTTCAACAGGAGAAAATTAGAGTGGTTTCCTTATCTCGTCGTCGGTTTTTTACACTGATGGGTGCCAGCGCGGCTGGTGCACTCGCTGTTTCGCCGTTAGAAGCATTTCTAGCCAAAAGAGCATTTGGTCAGAGCGCTTTGGCTTCTCCCTTTGGTGCGCTTTCGCCAAAGTTACCTACAACGCTTGACCCCAGAGGAACGAGCGTTGTTAATCTGAGAAGCGCAGGGGCGTTGCTCGAAGTGCCCGAGGGCTTTGAATATTGCGCCTTCCACGTTAGCGGTATGCGCATGAGCGATCGCAATCCTTGTCCCAGTGACCACGACGGCATGGCCTGCTTTCCTGGCCCCCGCCGCGACACCTATATTCTTGTGCAAAACCACGAACTTAGTCCCGGCGAAGACGACGGTTCGGGCTTCACTGGCGGCACCGGATTGCGCAAAGCCTACGACAAGTTTGACGGTGATGGCGGTCCTGGTATCGGTGCAGGCGGCTGCTCTAACATTATCGTGAGTGCAGACGGTCGAGTACTGCGCGATTACGTTTCGCTGGCGGGCACGATTCGTAACTGTGCGGGCGGCCCCACCCCCTGGGGAACCTGGATCAGCTGTGAAGAAAACACCACCGTTCCGGCGGATAATCCGGCGGTGACCCAAAAGCACGGCTACAACTTCGAGGTCCGGGCTCGCGGCGGTCTGGCCAATCCGGTTCCCCTGATCGACATGGGTCGCTTCAATCACGAGGCCGTCTGTGTCGATCCGGAGACCGGCTACGTTTACGAGACAGAAGACCGGGGCGATAGCTCTATTTACCGCTTCCGTCCTAACGTCAGTGGCAACCTCAAGCAAGGGGGCGTTTTAGAAGCGCTCGTCATCGAGGGCGGCCCTCAAGATACGCGTACCGGAGTGCTAGGTTCTAAAGGAGATCCTCTGCCGGTCAAGTGGGTCAAGCTCGACGACGTTGATCCTGCAGAAGATACGCTGCGGTTTGAAGCGCAAGAAAAGGGTGCGGCCATCTTTGCCCGTGGCGAGGGTGCCTGGTTCGGCAACGGGACAGCCTACTTCGTTTGCACCAGTGGTGGCGACCAAGGCAATGGCCAGGTGTGGGCCTACGACGACAGCAGCAAGACGATTACGCTTGTTGTGGAGTCTACCGATGCAACCGAGCTAGACAACCCTGACAACATCACCGTTAGCCCAGTAGATGGTAGCCTCTATCTAATGGAAGACGGCGGTGGTGAGCAGTTCATTGTTGGGGTAACGCCCAGCGGCGATCTGTTCAAGCTGGTCCGCAACAATCTCAACGAATCCGAGTTTGCGGGTGGCTGCTTCTCGGCAGACAGTACGAAAATGTTCTTCAACATTCAGACGCCGGGGATTACCTTCATGCTGTACCGCACTGATGGTCAGCCGATCGTCGCTGGTTAGACGCTAATCTCGCCTTCGCGCTCGAAGCAAAAATTCGAGCGCGAGAAGTCTGGCACACTCTGGGATAGCACCACTCACGCCCTCAAAGGGAGCAGCCAGGATAACAATTTCATCACCTGGCTGCAGAGGCGGATAGCAAATGCCTCTGCAGCTTTCTCATTTTCTGTTCGATCTATGGTTGATCGAGCAGCGTCCCTTTAATCAAGGCCCCGGTCAACACACTGCCCTCTAGCTGAGCGTTTTCAAGGTTGGCATCGAGTAGGGCAGCGCTGTTTAAGTTAGCCTGATTCAGGTTTGCACCTGTCAGATTAGCTTTGCGCAGGCTGGCGCTTTTTAGATTTGTACCTGACAGATTCGCCCCCGAGAGATTGCTGCCTTCTAAATTGGCCCCTTCCAAATTGGCCCCTGACAGGTCTGCGTTGGCTAAATTAGCGTTGTGAATGTTCGCATCAACCAGTTGGGCATTTCTGAGGTTGGCCTCGCTCAGATTGGTGCCTAAGAAAAAAGCGCTATCAAGGCTCGCGCCCTCTAGGCTGATCTGAGCCAGATTGACCGCTTTGAACTTGCAGCCATCTAGCTTGGCATGATCGAACGTTCGTTCTCCGACCGCGAACTGTTCAAGTAGTATTTGGGCATCAAGAGTCATTTAAAGACCTTTGGTTGGTAGGGTGCTTGTGAACAAATCTCTTTGACGGGTAAGCCTTCTGCCCTTATAGGACAAGCGGACAACCGGCCCCTGTGGGACAAAATGATGGGTGTTTCAGCGCGTTGGCAGAGGCTATAAACTGTACTTACAAAAAACTGGATTCACAGAATGTGCTGCTCGACACTAGCGTAGACTCGGACTATTCGTAGACTAGTACCACTCGACAGAACATGACTGGACAACGTCTCTTCAAAGAATTTTAGAACAAAACCGTGGCAAATTCTGTACAGATAGATGCGAACCCGCTGACAGCCTGGCAGCGTCTCAGAAATGGGCAGGTCGACTGTTTACAGGCGCTACAGTTAGTCCGCAGCGACCAGGGTGTATTGAACCTATCCCGGCTTGACGATGAGGTTTGTCAGCGATTTTTTCAGCTGTTTACCCATCCACAGTCGCTGCCGCCAGTGGTTCCGCTGCTGCTATGGCAAAACTGTTACTACCTGGGCAGTCCGGCCCAGCTATCGGCTCAGGCGCTTAGGGAACTGTGCGATCGCACCCTCACCCAAGTCCAAATTCTCCCCATTACTGAGAAAAGCTACCGCTGCTGGTATCATTCTCGCCATCTAGATCTCAACAGCATTGATGCCGGGCCGCTGGTCAACCCGCTCACCGGGCAGTGCGATCAGGAAGACATCAGCGAGACGACCGAGCTGTTTCTCTCGAAGGCCGAGGATCAGATTGAGCGGATTAAGACTATTATCGCCAGTGCCCTGAGAAACCGAGCCAGCGACATTCACCTTGAACCTACCACAGAGGGGCTCCAAGTGCGCTACCGGATCGACGGTGTGCTGCGCAACGTGACGCTACTGCCCATTGAAATCAGCCGTCGCGTCATTGTTGCCCTCAAAGTCATGGCCAGCATGGACATTGCCGACAGTCGTCGCCCCCACGACGGACGCATTGGGGAGCAGTACCTGTCGGGTACTGGCCCAGCCCTCAATATGGACATGCGGGTGAGTACGTTGCCCTGCGTCGGTGGCGAGAAAGCAGTAGTACGCCTCTTGCCTCGTAAAAATCCCTTTTCGACCGTCGAGAAACTGGGGTTCTCTCCTAAGGCTTTGCCTATCTATAAGCAGTGGCTAAAGCAGCCCCAAGGGCTCATTATCTTCACCGGACCGACGGGCTCGGGCAAGACGAGCACGCTATATACCAGCCTACAGGCGATTGCAACCGAGCACGTCAATGTGGTGACGGTTGAAGATCCGGTCGAGTACGTGCTGCCGCGCATTACCCAAACCCAGGTGAATGAAGCCGCTGGAATGACCTTTGCGGCGGGTTTGAGAGCGATTTTACGCCAGGATCCTGACATCATTATGTTGGGAGAGGTCCGCGATCATGAGACCGCTGAGACGGCTGTGCGAGCCGCGTTGACCGGCCATTTGGTCTTCACAACACTGCACACTAACGACGCGGTTGGCGCGATTCCACGTATCCGGGACATCGGTCCCGACCCCGGTCTCATCAGTGATGCACTGCTGGGTGTAGTAGCGCAGCGGCTGGTACGACGCATCTGCCCGAGCTGCAGAGAAGCGTACACCGCTGGCAAGAGCGACCTGCAGCGGCTTTCGATCGCACCAGCCCAGCTCTCCAAGCCACTTACGTTACACCGGGGGCGTGGCTGCAACCAGTGTCTGGGTTCGGGCTACATCGGACGAGAGGCGATTGTCGAACTGCTGGAGGTGGACGAACCCATCCGCGAGATTATTCATAGTGGTAACACTATTGACCTGCACCGCTACCTGCGCGAAACCGATTTTATGTCATTCCGTCAGGCGGCGATTGAAAAGGTGTTAGGTGGGGTGACTAGCGTTGACGAGATTTTTCGGGTGCTGCCCCGTAGTTCGCTACGAATGAAGCCGTCTTCTGCCCCAATGGCGGTTAAACGAGAGCCGACTCCCATCTCCTCCTAGTTTGCTTGTTTCTAGGGCAGTTACCATAAAGAAGCGCCTCTCAGACTGCCTGAGAGGCGCTTCTTTTAGGCTATGAAGAAATCATCAGCCAGCAGCCGAACCTACGCGACCTGCTTCTGACGGTTTGCCGCAGCACCCATGCCGAACAGAACCGTCAGTACGCCCAGGATCGTTGCAGGCTCGGGAACCGGCTTGGGGTCAGAGACAGAGATCGTCGCACCCGATGCAGCCAGATCGCCAAGTGCAAACGCACCTGTATCAAAGTTCTCAACAAATAAGAACTCGAGATCTAATCCGGTATCGCCGCTATCAGAGACGTAAAGACCTTGGTCGAGATCATCAGCTAGGTCAACTTCGTTGGGCGTACCGTCCACATAGAAGCCGACTGGACCGAAAGAGGTTTCTACAAAGCCGTCAGAGGAGTCGATAGAAAAAGCCTCGGCTTCACTGTTGCCGCTCCAGCTCCATATCCAAGAAGAGAACTCGTCGCTGAATACAATGCCGTCGTCAGCAGCGGTTTCATCTGCGACGAAGCTGCCTGTGATGGAAGCATCTTCGGCAAAGAAGCCAGCGTATTCTACAGTCCACTTAAAGTCAGCGGCTTGAGTGGGGGTTGCGATCGCAACTGCCCCGAGTGCTGCACTAGCAGCAATAGCAAACTTGTTCATAGTAAACAGGTAAATAAACGTCTTAAGGCAATCAACCAACGCACCAAGATTCCAGAGTTCGGCTTCTCCAGCGAATGCCAGAGAAGCCGAATGTTCGCTACCTACGAACCGACAATGCCACCGTCTTTCTTAGTGATCACGATGGTGCAGTCGCGAGGAATCGTGATGCCATCGGTCGGAGCAGGAAAGTTGGTTGCCGTTGGATCACCGTTACCGGGATGCTGGGTGTTGATGAACAGAGTTCTGCGGTCAGGCGTATATGCAATACCAGTGATTTCATCACCGCTAACACCAACAAAGAGACGACGAATCTCACCTGTTTCAGGATTAGCAACCAAGCACTGGTCTTGCAGCCCCTTCTGCTGGCCACCATCGGTTTCAATGAACAAACGCCCATCCGGGTCAGCCCATAGACCATCGGGATCGCTAAACGTCCGCTCGTCACCTTCAGCGTGCGTCTCATCGGCAAAGATGAAATGCTCCCAGGTGAAGGTTGTTCCAACGTGATTATTTGAGTCCCGCGTTTTCAGAATGTATCCATCGGGGTTGGGTGCCCGGAGATTCACAGCATCCGCTGTTTCACGTCGGCTGTTGTTGGTCATCGCCCAGAAACAATCACCGGTTGGCCCGACGGTTACCCACTCAGGACGATCCATGGGTGTTGCTCCCAAAATATCAGCCGCCACGCGGGTAAATACTAGGACGTCTGCTTGATTTCTAAATAGAGGTTGTCCCTGCTCATCTACAGCATCACGAATGGCAGGATTACTATATGTGATTTCCATCCACTCGCCGGTGTTATCGTCGTTGAACTTGGCGACATATAGCTTACCGTGGTCAAGGGGACTTAAACCACGAGCACGCATGGAGCGCCAGCTAGCTGTCGACACAAACTTGTAGCAGTAGTCAAAGCGCTGGTCATCGCCCATGTAACCTACGAAACGACCACCTGCACCGACGGTCGGTCCAACACCTTCGTGCTTAAAGCGACCCATCGCAGTCCGCTTCACAGGCTTTGCATTTGGGTTTTCTGGATCAATTTCCACAATCCATCCAAAGCGATTGCGCTCATTCACAAAGTCAGGATTAGAGGTATCACAACGGGGGTCAAAAACGGTGCCATTGGTACCACCCCATGCATATCCAAAGCCTTGAGCCGTTACGCCGTAGCGCTCATCAGCCCCGGTGAGAGGACTCCCCTCACCCAACGCAGGGTCATCGGGAGCGTTAGCCTGATCGATCTGGGAGTTGTTGAAGTAACCGTTAAAGTTCTCTTCACAGGTCAGGTAAGTGCCCCAAGGCGTGAAGCCATTGGCACAGTTATTGACGGTTCCCTGGAACTCATTACCAGCAGGGTTTTGCAATAGCGGGCTATTTGCTGCAGGGCCGCTGAAAGCAACCGGTGTGTTGAAGTTAACTCGACGATTTTTGGGGCTGTCCAATACAACCTGCCACGTACCATTAACTTTCTGAATTTCCACACAGGAAACGCCATGGGCATGCTCCATCGTGCGAACGTCTTCCAGCGACTCAGGAAGCTCCTTGCCCAAAACATGGGGAGTACGGCCAAACTCGTGGTTAATGCACAGCACACCTCTTGTATTGCTAGTGCCATTCTCAGGGAAGAAGTGCATCCCGTCATGACCAATACCCACCTGCTTCAGCTGAGCATCAGCGGTCGTTCGGTTGACTGGATCTCCTGCATACTCTGGGACGCCAGACTCCAGTGGAGTTCCCCAAGGAATCAGGACGTTGTACTCGTAATCACTGGAGATATAGGGAATTCTGCTATCCGCTACAACCTCTGCAATAGTCACTGGACTAAAATTAATCTCAGGGTTGAGGCTAGTGCCCTGAGCAAAAAGAGAGCCAGTGAGGCTAGTTCCAGAAGAACTTGCAGCAGCGGTTTTACTGGTTAAACCGTTGCCTACAAGCGCACTAGCAAAACTTGCAGCAGACAAGGCAGCACTGCGCTTTAGCAGATTGCGCCGTGACATGCTTGCCTTCAGTACGTCCTGGAAAGGACGATTTTTTGATCGATTTGTGATTTGGTTATCGTGAGACATGGAAAAATCAGCTCTCCTCTCGGTAGGTAGCAGTTGGTGCAAAAACAGAAATGGGCGCTTCACCGCCCGATGCAACGAAACCCTGATTCACTCGCCAAAACTTAATCGACGATGTCTACATTGGCCTGTATCGCTTGTCCCGTCAGACGACCTGAATCGTAGGCACGGTCAAACTGTACAGAGATATCTGGCCTTGCAGTCGTTCGCCGTGGTGCAGCCGCCACCGGCTTAGCCAGTGGCGTGTCGTGTCGCTGAAACAGTGCGTAGGACTGGTAGTAGTCTGACCAGGCACCGACTTGAGGGTTAGCCTGCCAATCCGTTCTAGAAACCGAAGTCAACATAACCGGAATAACATCACCGTTTCGATTTCCCAGAACGGTTACCTCGATACTCATGAGACCTGGATCGCGAGCGAATTCGTCCGCAATCGCGTTAGCTACCATCGACTCCGCCTGAGCCAGCAAATCACTCTGCGCGATCTCGCTGTACAAGGGAAGATCCAGAAGAATGCGAGCATCCGGATTTGCTAAAGCTGGCTTAGAAGAAGTAATGACAGCCGTTATCACAGCCACCAACGGAACTCCCAATTGAATAGAGCGTTTGACAAAATCTCTCAAACGCCAAACGGACAATACGGACAACATGACTCGCTAATTCACCTATCAACTTATCTATGGACGAGCTTGGAAGGGCTCAGTTCACTGACTGATAAAGCTTAGAGCCCAATTTCCATTCACATAGGAATAGTTACACAACTACACGGCGAGAAGGTGAAGGAGAGGTTAACACGGTCTTTAACGAAAGCTTAAGGACTGCCATCTTTGGATGGAAATCAGAAGCGTAAAAGCCTTTCCAGACAATAAAACTAATTGCTGAAGTTGCGGACAGTTTGTTCTCCAAAGGTCCAAAAATTTAAGATTTTCATCGGGCGCTCTGTTGATTTTTGGGACCTGTTTGTTGTTTATGATGCAATAAAATGTAAACAGTCCGGCAGCAATTCTTCTACTCGAAATGCCAAATACTCAACGAGTGCAGCCTCTTCTTTGCAGTAGCTTTATATACTGATACTGAGATTAAAGCACATATAAAGTTGATTGATTGAACACACGTTCTCAGAGGTAAGCTGCAGGGCTTGCGTCACCGAGGCCAAGACACCGAGTCCGGTCACGGTGCTTAGGACAGAACCCGATGACGTCGCAGCCTTGTCCCAGTCTGCAGCAGTACTATCACGGGGGCAACGGCAAAAAAACACCTGAAATCACAGCTTTGTGACTTCAGGTGTATTACCCGTTGAACTTTACAGTGCGCTTCGTTAATGTCCTGTCATTGCACATAAATATAGCCGTCGCCACAAACCTCAAGAAAGAGGTCTTTGTGGCGACGGTAGGCCACTTGACTCGCTGCTCAGAACACTTCAATCTGAAAATGTTCTGAGCGGCGAGCGCTATATCTTCTGCTGGCTTAGCTGCCTATACAGCCGTAAAGTCAGCATCGGTTAACGTTGCTGTCGATACACCATTCACCGTGGCTAACACCTCATCACCGAAGCGAATTTCGTTCGCCTCTAATGTGAGCTGGCCAAAGGTGAGGCCGCCGATCAGCCCAATGAGGTCTGTGCCTACCTCAAAGTCAACAATGGTGTCAGTGCCTTCACCCACTGCCAGTACAAAGGTGTCAATGCCCTGACCACCGGAGAAGTTATCACCCGTGAGGGTATCGTTGCCGAGGCCGCCAAATAGCAGGTCATCGCCATCGTCACCCCAGATTTGGTCATCGCCCTCATCGCCAAACAGCAGGTCGTTGCCGCCTTTGCCGCCGATGCGATCATTTCCGGCACCGCCAAAGATAGCATCGTCGCCACCTTGAGTGCCCTGAGGACTACGGTTATTGAGGTCTCCTCGGAGAACGTCGTCACCATCCCCACCACTGATGGATTGGTCACCCTCACCACCGGCTAAGATGTCATCGCCACCGGTCCCGACAACGTCTGCGTCGGGTTCAACACCGCCGTTGCCGCCGCCACCAGAGCTGCCACCGTCGATTACGGTGTCCTCACGGAAGGCCAGGTTCTGAATGCGAGTGTCCTCGTCTCGGCCTGTGTCAGCCGTCCCAAAGGCAGTTTCAGCCGTGTCAAAATTAGCTGCTAGGTATTCGGCCAGGGCATCTTGTTCAGAGCCATCTGGGGCAAAGGTGGCTACACCCGTACGAGGCGCATCGTCTTCTTGAGCGAGCTGAACCACATCTCGATCGGGGAAGGGATAGCCATCGCCACCACCGGCCAGGAAACTGAGGGTGACCATCCGGAAGGTACGGCTGGCATCGCCGACCAACTCTCCGTTTTGAACAATCACGTCAGCATCGTTGCCGTCTTCATCGAGGACCACGAGGGACTGGATGCGATTGTTAGGCTCGGCCGTCAGATCAAAGCTAAATTCCAGACCACTCACTTGAGGGAAGCGCCCTTGGGTATTGCTGTCATCCGGACTGCTGGCGGCGACACTGTGCTCAATGACGGCCAATAGCTCCTCGGCAGTAATTGTCAACAAGGTGAGACCGTTGTTGAACCGCAGAGTGTTGGCGATGTCGGTTTCGGAAATGCCGCCTTCCGGCTTAACCCCAGGAATTTCTTCGTTGGGGAGCAGTTCAGGCTCACCGGTGCTGCCGGCAGGAATCACCACCCGGCCGATATCATCGCGGATGCCGCCGCCGTTCTTGAGGGAGATAACCACGCTGGGGTCAGCTTCCTTGGCGATGGCCAGGTTTGCATCGGCTGTCAGGCTGCCTAGGTTGGTTTCTTGGGTTCTCACGCTGCCGCGCACGCCGTTGAGGTAAACCTCACTGATGCCAAAGACGTTGCTTTCCTTGGCAACAATCACCTCTTCTAGGGCATCTACAATGGCCTGTACCTCGGGGTCAACCAAGGCTTCGGCTTCTAGCGCAGCAACGCCCTCAGCATCGGTAGCAAAGGCCCCACTAACGTCAGCGTCGTAGCTGTCTGGGATGATGATACCGTTCTCGTCAAAGTCCACCACCAGGCGACCGACATACTTGTAGTTGCCGTCGGTGTTGACAACGGCAACCGGGTTACCGTCCGCGTCGGTGGTAAAGATGGGGTAAGTGCCCTGGGACTCGTCACCATCGCGAAGACGGTCATTCTCATCGGTCAGACGAGTGTTGGACCCACCCGCGACAATAATATCTACATTGCGCAGTCGGGTAGCCAGTTCCTGTTCGATGCTGATTTGCTGCATGTGGGACAGCACAATCACCTTGTTCAACCCAGGGTTAAGGGCCAGCATCTCATCCACGTCTTGCTGGATTTCTGCGGCTAGGGCATCGAGTTGCTCAGCGGTGGGGGTGCCGTCGAAGTCCTCAGGGAGAACCGTGACGCCATCGGGGCTGGCAATCACTGGCAAGGTGGGCGTGGTCGCACCGACAACGCCAATTTTCTCGCCACCGACGGTCAGCACAGTTGTTGCGGCCAGACTGTTGGGCTCAGGGGCTCTATCGTCGAGAACCACTAAGTTAGCCAGATTGTCATCCGTACTGAAGTCTAGGTTGGTGCTGAGGTAAGGGAACTGAGCGCCGACAAAGGACTCATCCACATCGGGCGTGGTGGGATCATCTTCTGCCCCAGCAATCAGGTCACTCAGGAGGTCTGTCCCCAGGTCAAACTCGTGGTTACCCAAGGCGATGGCCTCAAAGCCCAGTTCGTTCTGAATGAGAATGTCTGCGCGACCCTGGCCGCCAAACACTTCCTGACTGGCGCTGAAGAAGAGACCCGGTAGGATGGCATCACCGGAGGATAGGGTGACGGTATTTTCAAAGTCATCCCGCAGGGCATTTAGCACCGCAGAGAAGTTTGGCGCATCCTCCAATGCTGGAATGCCCGCTTCTTGGTCCGCCGCGTGGAGCAGTTGAAGGGTAAAGGTAGACGGCTCAACGGTGGTTTCCCCTAGGGAAAACCGGCCCACCACAGGCTCGTGGTCGCTAGCCACTAGGGTGTCTTGGAATAAATTTCGACCATCGTCACGGGCAAAGTCGTTATTGACATGAACGATGTCAAACTCGCCGTCAGCCAGCACATCGGTGACGAACATGTGGTCCAGCACCTGGCTGTTACCGTCAAAGATGAAGGTGTAGGCGTCATCATCAGCGATGGCCTGGTCCACCAGATTGCTCAGCACCTTCTCGTCACCCGTGCCTGGCAGAATCTCGCTGAGGTCGTTGGTGAACTCAAAGGTGTTAAGGTCACCCGTGACAATCACCTTGGCGTTGGGATTGCTGGAAACGATGCTATCAACGTAGTCGTTTAGCGCTTGGGCCTGGGCCTCGCGCTCGTCTTCACCCGCCTGAACAAAGGGTTGCGGTCCGCCAAAGACGGGCGAGGAACCAAATCGAGAAGTTAGGTGGTTGTTGACTACGGTCACCAGGTTACCGTTGAAGGTGAAGTTACCTACCAGCGGTAGACGAGTGCCTTCAAAAGCGGCATCCTCCAGCCGAGCAAAGGATTCCAGCTCCACCCGGTCGGGGTTGTACAGGAAGGCGTTACGGATGTTGCCGCCGGGAACGCCGCCCTGAGTGTCGTCTTCGGGCGCGATATCGAAGAACTCGTAGGTAGGGCCGCCTGCAGCTGCGATCGCATCTACCAAATCCTGCAACGTCTCACTCGCATCCGTGACCGTACTGTCGGTTCCAGTCGCCCCATCATTGTCCTGAATCTCTTGCAGGGCAACAATGTCCGGCGAGCCCAGATTGGTAACAATCTGCTCAGCCAGCAATTCGCGTTGGCTAGCATCGGGATCAGTCGTACCATCCTCAACTGCACTCTTGCTAGTCAGGTTCAGAACGTTGTAGCTGGCTACGGTTAGCTCGTCGTCGCCAGCGGTAAGGCTGGTGACCTCCTGCTCGATGCCGCTGGGGGTAATCTCAAACGCCTCTGTGACGTTCACCTCGAAGTTGCCAAAGCTGTAGCCGACAACCCCAGTCACATCGCCTAGCTGGTCACCCACATTCAGCGCTGGTGTCTCAAAGCCCTCGGGGAACAGGTTAGGGTTGAACTGAATCTGCACGCGCTCGGGGTTCTGGTCGCCCGTGTTGTCCAGACCAGAGACCAGGTTGATGGTACCCCGTTCGGTGAGGACGCCATCGGGCGTGGCAAACTCGCCCTGGTTCGGTAGGGTGACGGCTTCTGCAGAGAAGCGGCTGAAAACGCGAGTGGGCGATACGGCAGCGGCATCCTCCACCGTGACGCGCATGCCTTCAAGACTTTCGTAGAAGTCAATCGCATCTTCTTCGGGGTCAAAGTTGCCAGCAGTCTCCTGCAGGTTCACCGGCAGCTCGTCATCGCTGATAACAATCTCGGTGGGGGGGATGCGCCCGCTCTGACCGATGATGGTCGCTTCTGGCAGGTCGTTCCCGGAGGAGAGAATCACCACATCAGGCTCGCTCATCTGTGTGATGGAAAGGTTGCCAGTATTGGCACCGCCAGGGATAAATTCGCTGACCTCACCAAACAGACGCACTTCATCGCCAATCTCAACACCGGGCGGTGCACTGAAGCCGGTAAAGACAAATAAACCCTCGGAGGTCGCTGCATCGCCGTCGTCTTCCTTGGACTGCACATAAAAGCCCCGGAAGTCTACGGCGGTGACGATGCCCTCAGTTTGAACTAGTTCACCCGCTAGCGGAGAGATGTGACCCGCGCCCTGGATTTCGCTGATGGTCGCAGCGGGAATGTTGGTCTGGTAGATGGCGACGGTGTTGGACTCCTCGTTAGCGATAGTTAGGAGCGGCTGTCCGTTGGGGCTGTCCTCTGCAGGGATGAAGACTAGCCCTTCAGGTGCAACATCCTCATCGCTGCGGGCGTACTGTACGAATTCAGGATTGGTGGGGTCGCTAAGGTCGTACACCAGCACGCCACCGCCAGCACGCTCCAACCCAACAAAGGCAAAAGGACGACCGCCAATTTCACCAACGGTCACAGCCTCGGGCTCCGCGCCTTTGTTGTCGGAACGGTTGTCAAACTCTGCCGGGTCACCGTCGTTGGCATTGAACAGTTCCGGTGTCAGCTCAGCGGTAATCTGCGCGATCTGATCGCCGCTATCGAACACCAGATTGCCGTTCTCATCCCAGATTGAAAAGGACCGACCGCCGTAGACATAAAGCTGGTCGGTGTCACCATCGCCATCGAGGTCGCCATCGATAGAGGAGGCTTCCAGACGCCCCAGGTTCTCGTCTAGCTGCAGTTCTGCTGCATTTGGGAAAGCCTCGGGGTCGAGCGTCAGGTCGCTAATACGCTCGTCTTCGTCCCGCGCATCACCTTCGTTGGCAGTGATGTAGTAGGTCTGACCGTTGGTTTCAAAAGAGGCAATCGAGTCAGGCATAAACATGCCAAACACCGGTTGGTTATCGATGTTGATGCCACCGTCCTCATCACTGGGATCCAGACCATTGCTGCCCTCGAAGTCAATCACGCCGAGCTGGACAGCCTCAGCCCCTTCTTCCAGGCCAAAGTCGTTATCGTTGAGAACAACCAAACGACCGTCAGGGAGAACCGCTAGACCTTCGGGCTTATCGGAGGGTAGGTAGCCAATGGAGGGCAGGTTGGTGACCTTCGTCTTGTTTATCGGCTGAATGCCTGCTGCCGCCAGGTCATCTGGCGTCTGCTGCTCCAGTGTCTCGTCGCCAAAGTCCATGCCAAGAACGTTGGTTGCGCCCTTGAGGTTCACCTCAAATACAAACTTCTGTGCGGTCTCATCAAGGGAAGAATCCCGCTCCATTACGAAGAACTTGCCGTCACCTGCGTAGACCGCATCGCCAATCTTGTCAACGTTACCGCCCACGTCCGGCTTCTGCAGCAAGTAAACGTACTCAGAAACGGGCACGCCCGTCGCCGGGTCAATGCCGATCATGCGAATCACATCTGAGGCATCGCCTGCAGCGCGGTCGGGGTTGCTCAGCGGGGTTTGGATAAAGGCATAAAGGACACCCTCGTCGGTATCCAGCGCCATGCCTTCAAAGCCGCGATTGCGACGGCGGTTGAGGTATTCCTCAGGTAGGGTTTCAGTCCCAAAGGTGCCAGCAGCGAAGTTTGCGCCGGGGTTGGCTGCATTAGCCTGGTCGACAGTGCCCTCGGGCACTAGCCGAGTAATCAGCGTACCGTCGCTGTTGAAGTGATAGATGGCGGGACGGTACTCGTCCACCATCCAAAAGGTGCCATCGGGTGCGCGAACAATGCCCTCCAGGTCTGCGCCAAAGGGGTCGTAGTCCGCACCGAACTGGGAAGCGTCCAACTGAGTGAGTTCTTCTAGATCCACCGGGTTGTTCAGAGCATCCACTGCCTGCCGGTCGTCGTTGGGAATGTTGGGCAGGCCAGTGATCGGGGTGCCGTCGGCCTGGGTCAGCAGCAGCTCGTCGGTGATAGCCACTTCGCCAGTCGCTTCGTTCAGTTCTAGCGAGACGACACGTGCCTGATAGTCAGGCAGCAGGAATGCACGGGACTCGGTGCTGCCGTCGCCGTCCAGGTCCAGCGGGTCACCGTTGGGTCCCCGGTCGGGCACGGCCAGGAACTTGAGGTTACCATTCTCGGCCACACCGTCGAACCAGAGGCCGGAGAATCCACCTAACTCGATGGTCTCACCGGTTGCGGTCGTTAGTGGATCGCCACCGTTACTGATGGGGCCGCGATCGACGATGTCGTAGGTGGTCAGATTGGGCAGCCCCTGGCTGAAGTCTTTGAGCCCCAGAGGCGCAATCCCCTCAACCGTTGCCGTCTCAATATCGACGATGGCGACGGCGTTGTTTTCTTGCAGGGTGACGAACGCCTTGCTGCCATCGGGAGAAACGGCAATGTACTCAGGCTCGACATCCTGAGCAACGGTGTTGCCAGGGAAGATTCGGACACCGTCGGCCCGCAGGTCATTCTCGCGACCGTTGAAGGACTCAAAGCTAGCGGTGGAGACGCTGTCTTGGGAAATGCTATTAATACCGCCCGAAACGTCGATGATGCTGATAGAACCGTTAGGGTCCACACCGTCATCGGGCTCGCCTTCGTTAGCGACCAGCACTTTGCTACCGTCCGGAGTGAAGGTGACCATATCCGGCAGAGCACCCACCTGTACAACGCGGAAGGCATCGGGATTGGTAGGGTCAGCAGCAAAGGCGTCATTATCGATGATGGCGACCAGGCCAGGTGCTGTGGAGGGATCGGACTCAATTGCGATCGCAATCAATCCATTGGTAAACGCGACGCTGTTAACCCCGCCAATACCTGGGATAAAGTCAGCTGCGTTAAAAATGTTCTCCAACTGAGGATTGGTTGGATCCCCAATATCAATCACCTGACCAACGGTACTGCCGTCTGCTACGAACAGGGCCTGGGCGTCAGGATTATACGCCGCAATTTCAGCGCCAAGATCGCTGGTCAAACTACCGATTCTCTCTAAAAAATCTGCCATTTATTTCAGGTCCTCTTTGTTGTTGGATGCGTATCTAGGTGTCCAGGCTCAAATCTGGATGGGGGCGTCGGCTAAGCAACGTCAGCCGTTGACAGCAAATCACCCCTTGCAGCATTGCCAGTGTTGCGTCGCCGGCCGGTCTCGCTGCCCATAGGCTGATGCTGATCTGCCCAGCGCTAGCCTATGGGCTCGCTTAATCAGGTCTGTGTGCGCTTAAAAGCAAGTTCCAAAGCGTGCAGACGTTGTCTGCCGGTAGGCGGATTACTGCTGGTCAAGTAGCTTTGGCCACTTTGCCTAGGGCGCTGAGTATCGCTATCTCTCAAGTACGGAACAGCTCAATCGCTTCATCGTTGGCACCATAAGCAAACCTACTAACCAATAAAGCGTTGGAGTTGACCTGCTAAACACTCTGAGCAATGGCCTGGGCCTGTTTTCTATCAGCAGTTGACAGGCTGACAATGAGATCTCTAATGCCTCTGAGATCTTTGTGATCGAGCGGAGCTTTAAATGAAGCGGAGCAGACTTTGACATGACAAACGGTAACCCTACGCCAGCTGGGAAAGGAGGAGAGTATCGAATTAAACATCGACACTGAAGCACCTGATTCTTGCGCCTGAACAGAGTACAGACGCTCAGCCAAAAGGCTAAGTTGCTTAGGTAAAGGTTGGTTTATGAGAACTTTATCGACAGGCCAAGGAGACTGCGAGAAAGCTTTACTGCTTCTGTCCCGATGTTATTTCAGAAGTCTCCAATGGCACAGGGCCCAGCCCCTTGAAGAGAGTTTACCTTTGCCGTCTCAGATCGCAAGATAGGCTTCAAGTATGCTTTTGCGTGGCTTACCCCTCGGCGCTGAGGTGGCTGTGATACTGAGAGGCTAACTGACTGTTTCAGAATTCGAAGATTAAGTACTAAATTTTTGTTGCGCTTTGCTACGAAAAAAGTTGAGAGCACACCTCGTTCTGTTGGTATTCCCTTTGACGCGTGACTCGCCAAGACTACCGTTGTGAAGAAAACATAAAATAGCTCAAGACGCAGAATACGCACCGAAGAACGCAATAGGTTCCACGGGGGTTGACGTCTATATTAGCTGCATCAGAATTCGCTTAAGGCGGCAAGCATTGAGCGAGCCAATCTTTCACCCCCCTTTTTGATTGGGCTTTCCCCTGACGCTGAAATAAAACTGCCCAGTATTCTGGGCATGAACTATTAGCAAAGATTGCCACAATCTCCCCGGCAGCTATTCCCCATGCCTTATATTATTTTCGTAAACGGAATATATGCCTCATATAGGTCTTATCAGTCCACCGTGACGAGGAACCCATTAGCCACGGGAAACGCCTAGAGCGTCAAGCTCGGTAAGATGAAGGCGCGACAACGGATGCGGCCATAGCGCTGGCAATTGACAGGTTTTTATCTAACCCCCTCTCCTCTATGACAGCCGTTTTACAAATTGGTCAGGTTCAGCTCGGCCCGACCCAACTGTTAGCCAAGCTCGAGCAGCACGATCTGCTGCCTCGGCTTGTGCAGGCCGTGGTGATTGACGAGGCACTGGCCAACATAGAGTGCGACTCTGAAACTGCCTATCAGCAATACTGCGCGGCTCGTCAGCTGATCACATCAGAACAGCAGTCTGCCTGGCAGCAGCAAAAAAACGTTACGCCCGAGCAAATGCGCCAGGCCGCCCTACGTGAGGCTTGCCTCGGCAAGTTCAAAGAAGACACCTGGGGTAGCCAGGTCGAATCCCACTTCTTGCAGCGTAAGAGCCAGCTCGACCGAGTGCTTTACTCCCTCATCCGCACCAAAGATGCGAGCCTGGCCCAAGAGCTGTACTTTCGGCTCAGAGACGATGAGGCGTCCTTTTCAGAACTGGCTAAGCAATATTCAGAGGGGCAGGAGGCCCAAACCGGTGGCCTGATCGGGCCGGTTGAGCTGAGCGTACCCCACCCTTCCCTGGCCCGGTTGCTGTCGGTCAGTCAGTCCGGTCAGCTGTGGTCGCCCACGCCAATTGGCGAGTGGTACGTGATTGCCCGCCTCGAAAAATTTCTGCCGATTCAGTTTGACGAGGCGACCCGGCAGCGGATGCTGGACGAGCTATTCAAACTTTGGCTACAGAAAACGCTGCAGCAGACCGAGGTCCAAGCCCTAACCCCCGCACCGGTTGCATAGCCTAAGGCCCCACCATGACTTACACCCGTGCCTCGATCGATCAATTTCTCGAAACGGTATCGCCCTTTGACCGGCTGTCACCCACGGCGCTTCAGTCCCTAGCAAGCAAGTGTCAACTCCTGCGCTACCGCATCGGTCAGCCAATTCTCCGGCGAGAGTCGCTGCCGCACCAGGTCGTGGTCATTATGGAAGGCCAGGCCCGATTGCTAGGCTATGACCCCTATACCCAAAGCCCGCTGACGCTGACTCGCCTGTCGGCAGGCGATACCCTGGGCATTGCCGGGCTGGTACGGCGGGTGGCTTGTGAAAGTGCGATCGCATCTTCCGAAGTCGTCGCCATCACCATTCCCGCGACTGAATTTCAGAAACTACTCGAAACCCAGGTTGCCTTTGCCAAAGAGGTCAACGGTCGTGGCTACCTGGCTGAGCTATTCGATCTGCTGAGCGGACATTTCAAAACCCAGGCCCAAACCGTCGACAATCTGCCGAGCCGCGTGCAGGAGATGATGGTGCTCGGCGTGACCGCCCAAACGTTTCCCTTCGGACGACTAGACGGTGGCAGTCTCGACCCGCAGCGGACCTGGTTTGTGAGCCAAGGGAAGGTATCCGGCTACGAAGTCGGCCATACTATCAGCCCAACAGACAACCGGCTGCAGGTTTTAACCTCTAACGGAGCGCGGCTGATTGGCCTCCCGACCCAGGTCCTAGCCAATGCTACGAATGCCCCCGTCATCCCCGAGGTCATTTCCGCCAGCGAGGCTCCCAGCGCCGAAAACATTCCCTACGCCGCCAATACGCCACTGACTGGGGCGCTGGCTGAGGAGACCGTTTCCCCCTCAACGCAGCGATACCCCCATGTCCGAGGCCGAGGCGAACTCGAGTCGGTGGTGAGCTGCTTCGAGATGCTGGCCCAGCATCTGAACATGCCCTTCAAGCGAGACGTGGTTCGGCGTGTCCTCTCCAACCAGCAGGAGCGCCTCGGTCAGATCTCCCTATCGTCTTGCGGGGCCGTCGCCGACCTGTTGGGCCTCAAGCCCCAGCTCGCTAAAGTGCCCGCCACGGCCATCGAGCGTTTGCCCAAGCTAGCCCTGATCCGGTGGCGCGACAGCTTCGCTGTGCTGTACGAGACCAGCCCGCGTCAGCTGGTGATTGGCTTCCCCGAAGAGCGCGGTACCCTGCGCCACTCACCCCAAGCCTTTGCCGAGATTTGGGGCGACGAGGGTGAGGTACTGATGCTAGAGCCTACGGCGGAAACGCCCCAGCAGCGCTTCGGGCTGTCCTGGTTCTGGCCGTCGATTCAAAAATATCGGGGCGTCCTCTCGCTGGTGCTGGTGGCCTCCTTCTTCTATCAGCTGCTGGGTCTGGCCAACCCGCTGATGGTCCACCGGATTATCGACCAGGTGATCGGCAAAAACAGCATCGACACCCTGCACGTGCTGGGCACTTTCATGGTGATTGCCGCTATCTTTGAGGCAATTTTAGGCAGCCTGCGCACCTACTTGTTTGTCGATACGACCAATCGCATCGACATGACCCTGGCTTCCCAGACCATTGACCATCTGCTACGCCTACCGCTGAAGTACTTCGACCGGCGTCCGGTGGGTGAGCTGTCGAGTCGGGTGAACGAGCTCGAAAATATCCGTCAGTTCCTCACCGGTACAGCGCTGACGGTGGTACTAGATGCCGTCTTCTCGGTGGTCTACATCCTGGTGATGCTGCTCTACAGCGTCAAGCTCACGCTGGTAACGCTGCTGACTATTCCCCTCTTTGTCCTGCTGACCTTTTTTGTTTCGCCCATCGTTCGCAAACAGCTACGGGCAAAAGCTGAGCGCAATGCCGAGACCCAGTCTTTTCTCGTTGAGGCCCTGTCCGGTGTGCAGACGGTCAAAGCGCAAAACATCGAGCTCAATACTCGCTGGAAGTGGCAGTCGCGCTACGCCCGCTACGTCAGCGACGGCTTCAAGACCGTGATTACTTCGACCACGGCAGGCTCGGCCAGCAACTTCCTCAACAAGATGTCAGCGCTGCTGGTGCTATGGTTTGGGGCCTTTCTCGTGCTCGAAGGGGAGCTTTCCCTGGGCGGCCTCATCGCCTTCCGCATTATCTCTGGCTATGTCACCCAGCCATTACTGCGCCTGACCCAGCTGTGGCAAAATTTCCAGGAGACGGCCCTGTCACTAGAGCGGCTGAGCGACATCATTGACCACCCTCAAGAGCAGGAAGCTGAGCAGCGCAGCCAGATTCCCATGCCCGAGGTGAAAGGGCATGTGAAGTACGAGAATCTCTCTTTCCGGTTTGGGGCCTCGGGTCCGCTGCAGCTGGCGAATATCAATATCGAGTTCGAACCGGGGCAGTTTATCGGCATTGTCGGCCAGAGTGGCTCGGGCAAAAGTACGATGATGAAGCTGCTACCCCGGCTGTACAGCTCCAACTCGGGCCGGATTTTAATTGACGGTTACGACATCAGTAAGGTCGAGCTGTATTCCCTACGGCAGCAGGTCGGCATTGTGCCCCAGGATAGCCTCTTGTTTGAGGGCACCGTCCAGGAAAACATTGCCCTCACTAATCCGGCAGCGGAAACCGACGCCATTATCGAAGCGGCTCAGATTGCTTGTGCCCACGATTTCATCATGGATCTGCCGGTGGGTTACAACAGCCGGGTGGGCGAACGGGGCTCGTCCCTGTCCGGGGGGCAGCGCCAGCGGATTGCGATCGCCCGAACCATTTTGCAAAATCCCCGGCTGCTGATTTTAGATGAGGCGACCAGCGCCCTCGACTACGACACCGAGGCTCAGGTCTCAGC
Organism: Cyanobacteria bacterium J06648_16; assembly: GCA_039817185.1. GTDB lineage: Bacteria > Cyanobacteriota > Cyanobacteriia > Phormidesmidales > Phormidesmidaceae > CAWUKV01. Next base: position 28,167 of record JBCBWI010000028.1, read on the forward strand.
CAACCTGATGAAGTGGGCCAAAGGTCGCACGGTCTTTTTCATCACGCACCGACTGGGTGCGCTGCGCCAGGCGGACCAGATACTGGTCATGGAAAAGGGGGCGATTGTCGAAATCGGCACCCATCACGAGCTCATTGACCTCAAAGGTCGCTACTACTGCCTTCATCAGCAACAGGGAAATGGATAGGCCATGACTAGTCCCACGAATCTCAATCCCCGCGTTAACGGTGCCCACACAAACGGTAATCAAACAAGCGGTGCGCCCGGAAACGGCGCGACCTCGGCGGTCAGCGGTCTTTCTGCCCAAGATATTCGCCAACCGCCGCGCTTTGACCAGCCGGTTATTCTACGGCAGTCGCCCCGCTGGGCGATGGCGGTGGTCTGGGGCATCTTGGGCATTACCACCTTCAGCTTACTGTGGGCCGTTCTCGCCAAGGTCGAACAGACGGTTGCGGCCCAGGGCAAGCTGGAGCCTGTCGGTGTCGTACAACCCGTCCAGACGCCCAGCGGTGGCGTCATCCGAGAAATCCATGTCGAAGAGGGGCAGCTGGTTGAAGCTGGTGAGGTGTTGATTACCTTCGATCAGTCAGCGGCGCAGGCTGAACTCGCCTCGCTACAGCAGATTCGGCAGCAGCTGGTCACCGAGGTTGACTTTTACCGGGGGCAACAGTCCGGCGAACGCACGGGAGCTGCCCCCACAGCGGCAGGCGACCTCAACCTCCGCCTGCAGGAGAAAAGCGCCCTGGCTGACAGCAACCAGGTTTACCAAGCGCAGTTAAATGGCGATACCAGCGGCCTTTCCGAAGCGCAGCGCAACGAGGTGAACTCGGCTCGGGGGGAGTTGGCCGAACGCCAGGCTCAGAATCGCTCCCGCATTGCCGACCTAGAAGGGCAGCTGAGCCAGACGGAGAGTGAGCTGGTCAACGCCCGCAACGACCTGCAGACCAATCAGGAAATCCTGGAGAGCTTTCAGAACCTGGAGCGCGACGGTGCCGTTGCCCGCCTAAACCGGCTGCAGCAGGAGCAGGAGGTCAACACTCGGCGGACACGGGTGAATACGCTACAGGATGAAATTGGCCGGCTGCGCGAGCAGATTAACCAGGCCAGCGCCGAGATTGATCGATCTGAGCTGGAGTTTCAGGAAGCTCGCCAGAGCCGGATTCGCAGCAATAACGAGCGGATTGCCTCGATTGAGGGTGACCTGGGTCAGGCGGTACTGCAGAACACGAGCCGCCTACAGGAAATTGACAGTCGCATTGCTCAGCTAGAAACCCAGCTGTCTTACCAGGAACTCACCGCGCCGGTCAGTGGAGTCGTGTTTAACCTCAAGGCCAATCAGCCAGGGTATGCCGCGAACTCCACCGAGCCCATTCTGGAGATTGTGCCACAGGATTTGCTGGTAGCCCGTGTCTTCATTCCCAACAGAGACATCGGCTTTGTGCAAATCGGGGAGCCCTGTAAAGCGGCAGTTGAGGCCGACAACATGGCAGCGATTCGTGAGACCTGCAAGCAGGTAGATGTCCGAATTGATGCCTATTCCTACAGTGAGTTTGGCGATGTGGATGGGTACCTGACTCAGATCGGTTCCGATGCGCTGCCGCCGGACGAGATTTACCCGTTCTATCGCTTTCCTGCAGAAATCCGCCTGGAGTCTCAGGTGCTCGAATCCAACGGTCAGGATCTGGCGCTGCGTTCGGGCATGTCGCTCAACGCCAGTATCAAGCTGCGTAAGCGTCGGGTGATCACCTTCTTTACCGATCTGTTTGTGCAGAAAGCCGACAGCTTCCGCTCCGGTAGCTAGCACGTTCCTCAGCTCGGCAGCCAGAGCTTGAGAACGGAAGCGGCGGAGTCTTCTTGACTAGCAAGGATTTCTAATCGCCCGTCCATAGGTGGCAGCATCATTTGAGCAGTGGAGAGAACCAGCTCAGTCGAAAGACGAATAGTGCTGGGGTCGGCCAGGTCGGGGTTGGCATTGTACCCGTCTGCTTCTACGGCTAGATTGATTTCGCCCACTGGCCGGTCTGATGACAGGCACAGTGCAACCCGATTCTCTCCCCCCTGCTCGCACCAGAGATTCACAAAACCTAAGGCCGTATTCGAGATCGCATCCTCAACCAGGCTCACCAGCAGCGTTCGTAGCCAGCGGCCATCGCCGCTCACGGTTGTCTCCTCATCCGGCATGGTTACTTTCAGCCGCAGATTGTGGTTCGCGGCCTGCAGCAGCGTCAGATTTTCGATTACCCGGAACAGCTCGGCCACCGACAATCGCTCGACGCGGGGCCGTTCACGACCGCTGTCTAGCTTGGACGCGGCAATCAGCGTATCGAGCCGCTGCAGCAGCTTCATTGCCGCATCACGGGCCTGACCCACAAACTCGCGCTCCTCTTCGGGGCTCTCACACAGGTCTTCTAAAATCAGCTGATGTAAACCCACCAGACTGTTAATGGGTGATCTAAGCTCGTGGGCTGTCCGGGCCAAAAAACCACTTTTAAACCGCTCCCGAATGATCAGTGCCTGATACATCAGCGGGTTTGGCAGGTTGAGGGAGTCGTCTGATGCTGCATCCACCGGTTCAGGCTCATCAGCAGACGCAGGACGAGTCGGCAAAGCAGATTCTACCTGGATCGACGCCGTTCTACTGAGTTGCTGCATGCGTACCCCATAGCCGGTCGCCACCGCAGCAATTGCCCAGGGCACTACCTGACCAACCGAGAGTCCCAGATCGTAGGCCATTGCGTGTCCCGAGTCTCCCAATATCGACATTTATAGGTGAATAGTACCCTGTCTGATAATCTGCCACCCGTTTCCGGTCCATTTTGCCACCGTTGAGGCAATGCCGGAGGGCATTAGCGGCTGACCCGCTTGTAAATCACGGATGATTACACTGTCCAACAGGCCTACAGTCGGGAAAGCTGCCGCAATCTGTGCTGCCTGCATCAGCGCAGGCTGACCGGAGCGATTAGCGCTCGTCGTGGCCAGGGGGCCGGTTTCTGCTAAAACTCGTCGGGCAACTGGATGGTCGGGAACGCGGATACCAATCGTCCCCGATCCGGTCGGGTTCATCGCTTTGGGCAGTCGTTCGCTGGCGGGCAGCACTAGTGTCAGCGGTCCGGGCCAGTGTTGCTCTACTACTGCCGTCCAGGTCGCACGCTCATGCTCGTTTCCGATGACATAGGGCCACAGGTCCGCCGCTGTGGCCCCCATGAGGATTAACGGCTTGTCGGGGGAACGTTGCTTGAGCTCGTACAGGCGCTGCCCCTGGGGTGGCAGGGTTGAGATCGCAGCTACCGTATCGGTTGGAAAACTAATCACCCCCGACCGTACAAACTCAGGCAACTGGCTCAGGGTCAGCTTAGGCATGGCTCTTCTGTGGCTGCGGCCACAGGTAGATCGCACCCGAAATCCAGGTTAGCGCTACCGCCAACCAAAACAGGCCGAGGGCCACTGTCGAATAGGCCAATCCCCCTGGCGACAATAGGAGCGTAATTGCTGCAATTTGCACGACCGTCTTTGCTTTACCCCAAAGATTAGCCCCAGGAACGCTCCCTGCCTGTATTGAAGGGTTGACCCGCCAGCCTGCAATCGTCAGCTCGCGGGCCAATACTAAGAACCCGCCTACTGCCGGCACCTGATTCAAGCCTACGAGTATGAGCAAAGGGGCTAGCACAAGCAGCTTATCGACCAGCGGATCTAAGAACTTGCCCAGCTCTGTCACCTGATCCAGCCGTCTTGCCAGGTACCCATCCAGCCAATCCGTACCTGCTGCAATCAAAAAGACGCCTGCCGCTAGCCAGCGTCGCTCGTCCGAAGGCTGCTGCATCACCCAAAACACGACCGGAATACCCACTAGCCGCGATACTGTCACCCAAGTGGGCAAATTCATCCTGCTTTCTCCTCAATACTCCTCAGTTTATCCAGTTCAGCAGACGATCGGATTGAACCTTATCAGACTATCTTCTGCCTGTTGGTCTGGTTAGGTTGGGCCAACCCTGGCGCCCAGAAGCGGATACCCTTGTCCCCTACGCCTAATAGCTAATGTTTGACTCTCGATAGCTGGGGGGCTCGACGTGAATGGTCACTCGGGTAGGCCCAAACGCCGCTTCGAGCTTGGCCTCTACTGCCTCAGTCACCGCATGTGCTGCAGCTACGTCGCTGGGCTGCACGATCAGGTGCATATCGATGAACACCTGCCGACCAAGTACGCCGCGAGAGGCAATGTTGTGGCAGTTCGTCACCCCTGGCACCTCCATCACGACATCATGAATGCGTTCGGGGGCGATTGCCATTTCGTCAACTAGCCAGGGTAAGTTGGCCGATAGCACAACCCAGCCGCTGTGCAGCACCAGCACTGCGACTGGAAAGGCCAGCACCATATCCAACCATTGAATGCCTTGCCATACGCCAACTAGCCCACCAATGACGGCAATCGTAATCCAGATATCGCTCATGGTGTGGTGGGCGTCGGCAATCAGAATCTGACTACCCAGACGGGTCCCCACCCGCCGTTCGTAAAACGCCACCATAATGTTGATACCCAGCACCAGTAGCATTAGCCAGAGTCCGGTGCTGGTAATGGTGACGGCTGCGCCTCCCGTCAGAATACGTTCTCCGGCGCTCATCAAAATCTCAAAGCAGGCAATGCCAAGGAAGGCCGCGACCCCTAAGGCCCCCACAGCTTCGTACTTTTGGTGGCCATAGGGATGATCCCGGTCAGGCTCGGGCGAGGCCAGTTGATTGGTGACAAGCCCGAGGACGTTGTTGGCGCTGTCGGTCACGCTGTGGAGCGCATCTGCCAGCAGGCTCAAAGAGCCGGTCCATAGGCCGACAAATGCCTTGAGTACCACCACTACCAGGTTAAGCACCAGGGTAATCAAAAGGACGCGCCGAACTTCGGCGCGATAGTTTAATCGGGCAGGGGCGGGCGCTGTCACGTGAGGAAACCGTCGGTAGACTCAGGGCAAGGGTAAAAAACAGTATCAATACTGCCAGCCTATCGCAGGCTCGATCAAATTGGGTCTGCGCTGACATCTATATTTTCTACCGATTTAGCCGGTCAGCGATCGAGTTTGCCGTCCATTGCCCGTGAACAGAATAGGCCCTTCGATCCGCCCCTGTCCGCCCACCAATTCATGGCTCCGGGTGGCTGACTCAGTCGCGATAAGTTACTTAAACGCAACGCAGATTAAGGCCTTTCTTTTCATAATAAAAGTCAGCAGATAGTGCGGTTCATTACCTCAATTCGGTGTCCCATACGGCTGCCTTTCTATCTATATAAGCGGCTGCTAGTTGACAGTCAAAAGCATTAGTAACTGGATGTACGAAAGACAGTATATGGGTGTGATATAGTCCTTAGAGATTTGATTGAATCTGTTCGGTTTTGGCCGCAGAGCGGAATGGTTGATAATCTGCAGGCGTTATGACTGGTGCCTTTGTTCTGTTAGCTGCCCTGATCGGTAGCATGTTTGTTTGCTCTGTCCTGATTGGTTTGCCCCAATGGTTATTGGGGTGGGTGACTCCCCCTGTTTGGTTAGTGGGGCTGCTGGGGATACTATTACTGAGTTGGCTATCCGGCGATAGTTAGATGGATTTAGCGAGAATTGACGGCTCTATAAAAACCCAATAAAGCCGGACCTATTTCCCGTCTATTTCGTCGGCGTTGGGTACGCTATAGAGCATAGCGACAGGCCATTGGCTAGTGCCGGATTTAGACGCCCTTCGGGAAGCGCGGGCTCTAACTTTGAGTACTGACTTTATTGGTTACTTTTTATACTTTTGGCAATGAGTAAAAGTTTTGACTGGAATCAGCTACACCAGCTGGCTGGTGGTGATACCGCTTTCGAAAGGGAGCTTCTGGAAATGTTCCTTAGCGATGCCGAAAGTAGTCTGATGCAGTTGGCCGACGCCTTGGCTGCCAACAGTGTTGAAATGGTCGAAGAACTGGCTCACTATCTCAAGGGCGCCAGTGCTAACGTCGGTGCGATCGCACTTTCCCAGGCGGCTGCTCAGCTAGAGCGTCAGGCCAAACAGGGCAAAATTGTTCAGGCACCTCGCACACTCGCCCAGCTCCAGGCGCTCTGCCGTGACGTCAAGGTTACAGCCATGCAGCATTAGCCTGGTTAGATACCCCGTCAATTTGCTCTAGCTAACTTGCCCCGGAACCGTGACCTGCTGAGGTCGGTTCCGGGGTTCGCTAATGGGAGCTGGCCAATCCGCCTAAGACGGCATCCGCTCAGCCGCTTCGACCGGTTCGGCAGTCCCATATAATTCCGGTAATTCCCGTGAGGGCGGTAGCGTTTTTGACTCTCTTGTCTCTATGTATCCGGTATAATAGGCACCTGGCTCAATCTCCAAGGACCCAGCCACGACGTCTCCCTCCAAGCGGGCTGTGTTGCTGAGTGTCAGCTTGCCTTCCGCAAATACCCGAGCCTTGAGGACGCCCTGCAGGGTAATGTTTTTACCTCGAACCTCAGCGCCTTCCACCAGGCCCGTCTGAGAAATTTCAATATCGCCCTGGACATCCACTACGCCGTGGATGACGCCATCAACCCTCAGCATGCCCTCAGCATGCAGGTTGCCTTCGAGTTCGCAGCTACGGCTGATAAAGGTCAGTAGGGGCGTTGCCTTCGATTTAAAGAAGTTAAACACGATCAGTTCGTTGTAGAAAATGGATAAAACGTTCGTTACCTAGGATGCCACTGCCATCGGTGCACTGCCTGTGTTCAGCTAGACAGTTCAAGCAGATAGTGCTCTCAAGCCCGCTATAAGTACTTTCTCCAATACAGTGTCAGAAAATGTTTCGGTTGGAACCCCTGCGATTTGATTTTTTGGTGAAGTCAGCGTTAAAACGGGCCTAATTCTTACCCTATTCTCACGCCGCCCACGCTTACCACAGTGTATTAAGGTAGAGCGCTACCGCTGCCGCCCCCAAGGGCACCGTCAGGTTGTCAATGCCCCACTGAGAGAAGGCCTCTAGTCCGGTGGCAGTGAGGGCAACGATGGCGGACACCGTCCAGGTTTGCCAGATGAGCCCTTGCACGGCGGTCAAAACGAGCAGTGCGATCGCAAAACTCACAACCGCCATAGACAGGCTGCCCTCAACACTTTTTTGCTGATCAAACACGTGGTAAGGATGCCGTCCCCAGCGTTGCCCCACCAGCGCCGCCAGGCCGTCCCCCCAGCTCATGATTAAGATGCCGATGACGCCGTAGTAGGGCAGCTGCCTGGGCCAAAACCAGACCATCACCACCCCGATACTGACCGCGTAAAAAAACGTTCCCAAGCTTTTACGCCCTACGCTATTGACCCCTGGCAAAATCGGTAGCCGGTAGGACACCAGCGCGACGATCGCCGCGACCGCTGCCGCTGTCACCCCCATCCAGCTCGGGACCTGCAGCCACCAAGCCAGCAAGATCACCTGTCCGGCTCCAATATGAACAATCTTGCGCGTTAGTTCCGCCCCATAGCCTCGCCGTCGTGCCAGCTCCGATAGCCCGCCCACTAGTCCCAGCCACAGCAGTACCAAGCTCGCTTGCAGTCCCCAGTCGGTCCATAGCATTACCGGCGATGTCATCCTTAGCGACCTTCCTCCCCTAGGCTATCTAGAGTACGCTTCCTCCCATTATTGGCGGATTTTGACGCGCTGGCGGCAAGTTTCTGCCATCAGTTTCGTTCCAGCCGCTCCTTGACTGCCCGCTGACTGCTATGTTGATGGGGAAAATTGCACTCCGTCACAACCACTATGGGGACAACCTACAAGCGGGTTCTGCTAAAGCTCAGCGGTGAAGCGCTCATGGGCAACCTTTCCTACGGTATCGACCCGGCCGTCGTGGCTGGCATTGCCCAAGAAGTCGGCACTGTCATTGAGCAAGGGGTCCAGGTCGCCATTGTCGTGGGCGGCGGCAACATCTTCAGAGGTGTCAAAGGATCGGCCGCTGGCATGGAACGGGCCTCCGCTGACTACATCGGCATGTTAGCAACGGTGATGAATGCTCTGACGCTACAGGATGCGCTGGAGCGCGAATCGATTCCGACTCGCGTTCAGACGGCTATCTCCATGCAAGAAATCGCTGAGCCCTACATTCGTCGCCGCGCCATTCGTCACCTGGAGCGCAATCGAGTCGTGATTTTTGGCGCGGGGTCAGGTAATCCCTTTTTTACCACCGATACGACCGCTGCCCTGCGGGCCGCCGAGATCAACGCCGAGATTTTGCTTAAAGCTACGAAAGTCGATGGCGTCTATGACTCCGATCCCAAGACTAACCCCAACGCCAGACGATACGAAAGCCTAACCTATAGCCACGTCCTGGCCAAAGATCTTAAAGTAATGGATGGCACGGCGATTGCGCTGTGCAAAGATAACAGCATTCCAATCATGGTCTTTAATCTGGCTGTCGAGAACAATATTCGACGCGCCATGATGGGAGAGTCCATCGGCACGATTGTGGGAGATAACTGTGAAGTTAGATGACATCAGCGACGTTGAAGACGCAATGCAAAAGGCCGTTGAGGCAACTCAGCGGGCGTTCAACACGATTCGCACCGGGCGGGCAAACGCCTCCTTGCTAGACCGTATCATGGTGGACTACTACGGCAGTCCTACCCCGCTCAAGTCTTTGGCCAACATCAGCACCCCCGACTCCAGCACCCTGCTGGTGCAGCCCTACGACGCTAGCAGCATCAGTAATATCGAGCGCGCCATTTCCATGTCAGACGTGGGGTTGGTACCCAACAACGACGGGTCTGTTGTGCGTCTCAACATTCCGCCACTGACCAGCGAACGGCGCAAAGACTTCGTCAAAATGGCGGCTAAATTCGCCGAAGAAGGGCGGGTGTCGGTGCGCAACGTTCGACGAGACGGCATGGACCTGGCTAAAAAGCTAGAAAAGGACGGTGACATCTCCGAAGATGAATCGAGAGATTTGCAGGATACTGTCCAAAAGCTCACGGACGACTACATCGCCAAAGTCGACGCTGCGCTCAAAGCAAAGGAAGCTGACATCATGAAAGTATAGCTACCGCCATTGGCCTTGGCCGCGACGCCAAGGGTCTGGAAGGCGTCAGGAGATAGAAGAGTAGGAGATCGGCGCGTTATGCCTTCTGCTTTCTACCTTCTGCCTTCTGCCGTCTCGCTTCTACCTTTTTGTAATGTTTGACTGCATTATTATTGGGGCTGGCCCAGCTGGGTCAACAGCCGCCTATCATCTGGCCCAACGAGGTCGCCGGGTACTGCTGCTAGACAAAGCGCCGCTGCCCCGGTACAAGCCCTGTACCGGGGCTGTTTCTCCCAGTGTGGTCCAATGGCTGGCCGTGGATTTTTCACCGGCCATCGATCTCACCATCCAGCGGGTTCGCTATACCTGGAAACTCGACGATCCGGTTGAGGCCGTTCTGCAGACGGAGCCCATCTGGATGGTCCGACGGGAGGTCTTCGATCAGTTTCTGGTCGATCAGGCACTGGCTCAGGGCGCGGACCTGATGGATGATACCCCGGCCCTAGGCCTCACCTACGAAGGCGACCACTGGCGGGTTGATCTCCCCACGGGCAGTCAAACCGGGCGGTTTGTGATTGGGGCTGATGGGGCGGGCGGGCCGACAGCGGCCTGGCTGGGATTCAAGCCCCAGAAGGCTCGCCAAACGGCAGTGCTCGAAGTCCCCGCACAGGTCAATCCTGACCTGTCAGCCATCAACTTTGAATTTGGTCTGACCAAGCAGGGTTGCCTGTGGAGCTTTCCCAAGCGGGCAGGGTACTCCATCGGGGTGGCTCGCTTTGTCGGGGGTGAACTCAAGCAACCGGAGCGGCTCTTAGCTGAGTACGCTGCGACCTTTGGTGCAAAGGCCCAGCAGGGCAAGCTACAGACTCACCCGCTACAGCTCTGGCAGGGGCCTCGTCCGCTACATACTCATCAGGCCGTGCTGGCGGGCGAGGCCGCCAACCTGGTGGATCCGCTGGCCGTCGAGGGGATTCGTCCGGCGATGTATAGCGGGCGGCGGGCAGCTGAGGCCGTGGATCAGGCCCTGACTGGAGACGCAGACGCCCTGGCCCGCTATACCCAAACGATCCAGACAGAATGGGGAGAGGATATGCAGTGGGCCCAGCGAATCGCTGCCGTGTTTTTCCGGGTGCCCAGGATGGGGTATCAAGTCGGCATCAAACGTCCGTCCGCGACCGAGCGGCTGGGCCAGATTCTGGCGGGCGATATTCGCTATGCCGATATTGCTAACCGCGTCATCCGCCGCATGAGTACAGGGCTGATACCGGGGCTGGGGTCTAAATAGGCCTTAAGCCCATTTCTCAGGCAATCTCGTCATAGCTCAGCGCCAGCGTTGCCCAGGTTGCGGCGTTGAGGGCGTAGCTGTCGGTAGACACATTTTTTCGGTCAGGATTGCCGTAGTCGAGGTCACTTAAAATGGCCTCGGCAATGGTTAAGGCCGCTTCGCCCAGGTCGACCCGCTGACTGTTGCTCTTACTCGAAAGTGGGGCCAGGGCCTCTGCCGCCTGGGTGAACGGCGTTGTACTACAAATTATCAGGGTCTCAACGCTACCGATAGGCTCTTCGATTCCCCAGTCGATATCCGCCTCAGGAATCGAAATGGCGGTTCCCGGCGCGACGCTATAGCGATTTTGCAAGGGGGTTGCGGGGGCGTCGGTATCTGGGGCGGGGGGCGGTGGTAGAAACGCCAACATGCGATCGCGGGCATCGACACTGACAAACACAAAGTAGAGGGGCAACTGATTGAAGTTGAACAGTCGGTAGCGCAACCGGCTGCCGGTTCCCACCGTTAGGGGTAAGTCCTGTTGGGCAATCTGCTCGGCCAGTCGGCTTTTGGGCAGTGCCGGTCGCAAGGTTTGCTTCTGGAGTAGCAGCTTTTCCTGGGGGCTGGTCATTTCGAGATTCAGCCGCACGGCGAGTCGCGATGAGGACGCATTGACCGTTGACCGGAGTCGCTTCATGGCCAGCAGCGTCCGCAGCTTGGGCGTGAGCCGACTGATGGCTGCTTTGATCGCCTCGTCCTGCTTGGCTAGCGTTCCCGGTAGCAGATCGTGGGTGGGTAAAAATAAACCGTACCCCTGCGTGACCCCAGGCTCCTCAGGCGGTGCGCCCAGGCTAGCGGTTTGGGTCGGCTCGATGGGGGGCTTGCCAAACAGGCAGTCGGCCAACTGGGTATCGGTTGCGGTCGAGCTGACGAACGGCAGGGCGGCCAGGGCACTGGTAGCATCAACGCGTTCAATCCGCTCCAGGCTATGGTCAATGGCGACGACCAGATCGATTTGGCGAGGGAGGATGCGTAGGGTCTCAATTGCGATCGCACCGACCTGCCAGGCCGCATTTTCTGTCGCCGATAGGTCAGAAATATCGATCTGAGCCGTGAGCCCTGTCCGACTCCGAACGGGGCGGGCCAAACTCTCGCCATCGAGAACGGAAAACCAGGACTGGTCGCTGTAAGGCAGTGCTTCGGGGGGCAGTCCTCCTAACCACAGGGTCGCCATCCGGCTGCTGCGTTCGGTCACCACCGCATCTGCGGCTGGCTCAAAGGGCGTTGCACCCTCATAGGGTTGCTGGGCTTCTGAGGCCCGTTGTCCCCCTACCTGGGGCAATTGCGGGGCCCACTGTTGCACCGCCTCGCGGGTTTTGCCCATCAGCGTGGTGAGCCGAACGGGCGCTGTCGTCTCCCAAATCTGCTGGGTCAGGGCATAGGTAAATAGACCGGCACTCACATCATCCCAGCTGCGCTCGACCACGAGCTGCTCGGGTCGAGCCGCTTTCAGCACCAGCCCCGGATACTGCTGGGGAACCGCCGGTTTCTCACCCAGCAGCTCAGTTAGCATAGGCAGGTCAGCCAGGGCTTCCCCCGCAGGCGTCACCGGTCGAGATCGCACCTTAAAGCCGCCCGTTAGCGGTCGTTCAGGCGCGGTAAATCCCGCATCAATAACCGTTGTAATCGTTTTAGACTTAAGCGTTTTGAGCAGCTGCCTAACGGTCGTTTCCGTCAGCTCGTTAAAGGTAGGGGCCGCTTCGGTGGGCAAAGTCCCGTCGTAGGGCACCCAGCTCGTCATGGGGCGATCGCCCAGCCGTAGCTGACTGCCGTAGCCGCTGAAATGTAGAACCACCACATCGCCGGGCTGAGCCTGCGATCGCAAATGCTGGTCGAATGCCTCAACTATGCCTCGACGGGTGGCCTGCTGGTCGGTCAGCGTGAAAATGTCAGCGGGCTGAAACCCGAACCGATGGATCAGCAACTCTCGCTGTAGCGCGACATCGGTCAGGCAGCCCCGCAGCGCCGCCTCGGCCGAACCGCTAGCGCTGCCCGACACGCGTTCTGGGTAAGCATTGATGCCAATCAAAAGCGCGAGCTTGCGACGGGTCGGCTGGGCCAGCGCCTGCTGGTAGCGCACCAGTGGAGACTGGCCCAGTCCTAAGGCTGATAGAACCAGCCCGCTTCTTACCAGTAGCTCCCGTCGTTTCACTCGTTACTCCCGCTTAGCTTGTTTGGCCTGGATTAGTTGGCCTGCATTGCCTGCGCTAGCTCAGCGGCCACCTCTGGCCGAGAGAATTCCGGCGGGGGCAGCTCACCCCGGCGCAGCATTTCCCGGACTTTGGTGCCCGATAGGTGCACCCGTTCTTCGGGTTTGCTGGGGCTGGTCTTAGTGGTCGCCATGGTCGTTGTGCGCTTGCAGTAAAACGCATGCTCGAACTTCATGGGGGCGATACCCAGCTCGCCCGGCTCAAACTCATCAAAGATGTGCTGAGCGTCGTAGGTGCCGTAGTAGTCGCCGACGCCTGCATGGTCACGACCCACAATAAAGTGGGTGCAGCCATAGTTTTTACGAATGAGCGCATGGAAGATGGCTTCCCTTGGACCGGCGTAGCGCATTGCTGACGGATTAATCGCCAGGATGACGCGATCTTGAGGGAAGTAATGCTCCATCATGATCTCGTAGCAGCGCATACGAACATCGGCAGGAATGTCGTCTTTTTTGGTTGCCCCAACCAGCGGATGCAGGAACAAACCATCCACGGTTTCTAGCGCGCACTTCTGGATATACTCGTGGGCCCGATGAATCGGGTTACGGGTTTGGAAGCCAACAATGGTTTTCCAGCCGCGCTCACGGAATAGCTTACGGGATTCTGCCGGATCAATCTGATAGCTGGGAAACAGCGGATGCGGATCGCGCTCTAGCAGCCAGACATCACCCGCCAGATTGATCGGCCCCTGGTCGTAGACCACCTTGACGCCGGGGTGCTTGTCCTCGTCGGTACGGTAGACGTTGACGGCCTCTTTTTTCTTGTCGTAGGTATACTTTTCGCTCAGCTCCAGTACGCCGATGAAGCGACCACTGGCATCGTCCAGACGGACTAGGCCCCCAATCTGCAACGGTTCGGCGACCGCTTCAGAGACTGAGAGGGTGACCGGCACTGACCAGGGCACGCCGCTAGCCAGACGCATGTCGGTTACCACGCGTTCATAGTCGGCCTGACCCATGAAGCCGGTGATGGGGCTAAACCCACCGATGGCAATCATCACCAGGTCGGACGCGGCCCGCTCGTCGAGGGTGACGCTGGGCAGGCTCTCGGCTTTGTCGTTAAAGATCGCTTTCTGTTCATCGGAGGCCAGGCGGTTGATTAGGGTACCGCCGTGGGCCGAGATCGCATCTTGTAACTGCGTCAAAATAGACTCCTATCAAATATAAAAACTACGTTAGAACGGTGGACTGCTGGGAGGTATCCGCAATCTCACCGACGGCAGGGACCGGCTTAATAATACCGCCTCCCAGCACCCGATCCGTACAGTCATACCAAACCGCGGCCTGCCCTGGGGTGACGCCAAACTGCGGTTCATCAAAGATTAATTCAACCGAGGAGTCTGGCTCAGTCGAATTTGTATCTGAGGTATCCATGGGGACTACGGTCGCAGGCACCGCCGGAGACCGATAGCGAATCTGGACCTGTACGGGCATCGGTACCCTGGGGGGCTCGATCGATACCCAGTTCACCCGGTGAACGCTGCAGCGCGGCTGGTGAACGCTGTCGCGCTCGCCCACAACTACCTGATTTTTACCCATGTCCAGCGCCACCACGTATAGCGGATTCGGGGCCGCAATCCCCAATCCTTTGCGCTGGCCGATGGTGTAGTGATGGATACCCGTATGCTGACCGAGTACTCGACCGTGGGTGTCGACGATGTCGCCCGGCTTAGGGGCCAGGTACTTATCTAAAAAGGTCTGCATCGAACCGTGCTGCTCAATCAGGCACAGGTCCTGGCTCTCAGGCTTTTCGGCTGTATGTAGACCCAGCGCTGCCGCAATCCGTCGAGTTTCGGTCTTAGTCTGGTCACCCAGGGGAAACCGGGTCGCCGCCAGCTGTTCTTGAGTGAGGTCGTACAGAAAGTAGGACTGGTCTTTGCTGCGGTCAACAGCCCGGCGCAGCTCGTAGCGGCCCGTCTCGACATTGTGGGTGATGCGGGCATAGTGGCCGGTTGCGATCGCATCTGCCCCAAGCTCTGCGCGCGCGTAGGTCAGCATCGGCCCAAACTTGACCGTGCGGTTGCACTGGGAACAGGGTAGCGGTGTGATCCCCTGTTCGTAGCCTGCGACTAGATAGTTTACGATGTTTTGCTCAAACAGATCGCGCGTATCGACCACGTGGTAGGGCACGCCCAGCTCTTCGCAGAGCTGAGCTGCATCGACCATGCCGTCAGAGCAGCACTGGCCCTTGCCTTTCATCAGCCACAGTGTCAGGCCAATCACCTCATGGCCCTGCTCATTCAGCAGGGCCGCCGCCACAGAACTGTCAACCCCACCGGAAAGTCCAACTACGATCTTGCTCATTTCGCTACCGACAACCCCGAGGCTGTCCTCAATAATGCAGTTATTGTTTAAAGCTACTGGCCGACCGTCCCTCTGACTGGCCTGGAGCAATAGCGTCTAGCGTCTAGGCTAGCATCCTCCGCTAAATTCGCGGCGGCTCTGATTGGAGGATGCCCGTCGCTGTGAAACCGTTTCTACGGGGTCTACTCGGATATTTCTGGGGGGCGTTTCTGAGGGGCGTTTCTGGGGAATATTTCAGGGATATGGAAAATCGTCACCGATGATTCTCCTGATCTGTCCCTTTATTTAGATGATTTGGGGGGTTACGGTATGGCACGAAACCCCCAACGTACTGCAAGAACAGCCCGTATCTGCTAGGGTGATCCCAACCATTCTGGGGTCAGTATTGGCCATCAGAATGGGATTACCGACAAAAAACAATTTCTCTTTAACCAGACCAATTTAGACAAACCTTCGGCCAAGGCTTATGACCCAACTGAATGCTCGTCAGCAAAAGGTCCTTTGGGCAACCATTCGTCAGTACGTTTCGACGGCAGAGCCGGTGGGCTCTAAGGCGCTAATCGAGGCCTATGGTTTGCAGGTGAGTTCAGCAACGGTCCGCAACGTCATGGGCGTGCTGGAGCGCTCAGGCTTGCTTTATCAGCCCCATACTTCTGCGGGGCGGGTGCCGTCGGACTCGGGCTATCGCATCTATGTAGACAAGTTGATTCGTCCGGCCAAGCCCGTTGCTAAGCGAGTTGACCGGGCACTGACCCGCCAGATCGACTGGGATGGCAGCAATCTTGAAGGACTTCTGCGCGAGGCGGCCAAGATTTTAGCGACTTTGAGCGGCTATGTGGCGCTGGTGACGATGCCGACGGTAGAGGCGATCCGACTGCGGCATGTGCAGCTGGTCCAGGTCGCGGGTAATCAGATTCTGCTGGTGGTGGTACTCGACTCCAACACGACGGAGTCTGTCCTGATTCGCTTACCTGACTGGGTCGGTACCGACGGTGGCAATCTGGCCGATCTGGATCACGATCTGCAAATCCTGTCTAACTTTTTGACCGAGCAACTGCGGGGGCAGACGCTGTCGGCCATTGCTCAGCTCAGCTGGGACGAGCTGGATGCGGCGTTCCAATGCTATGCGATCGCACTTGAAAGCGCGATGGTCGATCTCTCCCATCGACTGCAGCAGGCCCAGATCGCCATCAGCGGTCTGGCCGAGGTCATGAGCCATCCCGAATTTTCTAAGCGGGAACAGGTGCGTAATCTGGTGGCGCTGTTAGAAGATGGTCAGACCCAGCTTTCCCCCCTGCTGCAAACCGACCCTGACATTGCCGCTGAAGCGTCGCCGCTACAGATTTGGATTGGTTCAGAAAATCCCCTCGCCCCGATGCAGCGGTGTGCGCTAATTTCGTCAACCTACGGACGCGAAGACACCCTTTTGGGCAGTGTGGGAGTGCTTGGACCGACGCGGATGCTGTACGAAAATGCGATCGCAGCCGTCGAAGCCACTGCTAACTACCTATCAGAAACGATTGCCCAGGCCGCTTAGTGCTGCGAACCCCTCTTCTTTGCCCTGACCCAGGCCGCCAACGCCCCGCCCAAAAAGCCAAACAGGTGCCCCTCCCAAGAAACCCCGGCCTGGCCGGGCAGCACCCCCCCCAGGCTGCCGCCGTAGAGCCCAAGCGTCAGCATCGACACGCCAATCGCGACGGGACTGCGCTCAAAGTAGCCGCGCAGGGTTAGGCAGCCGATGTAGCCAAAAATCACACCGCTCGCGCCAATATGAACCGATCCGGTGGCGGCTATCAGCCAGGTTCCGACACCCGCCGTTAGCAGTGCCAGCAGGGTAGTCAGCCACCAGTCCCCAAAGCCCATCACCAGCAGACTCAGCCCCAGTAGCGGTAGGGTATTGGCGGCCAGGTGCTCAAATCCGCCATGTAGAAATGGGGCCAGGAGAATACCCCGCAGCCCTAGCCAGTGACGCGGCATGATTCCGTAGCGGTCGAGACCGCCGCCTAGCCACACCTGGTCTACAATTTCTATAGTCCATAAAAAAAGGGTCAGCCCTAGCAGTCCCCACAATGGGTGTTTAAACAGTCGCCGTTTGAACACTGCTTGTCTTGAATCCAATGGGCATTTGCCTGTCTAGATAGCACAAGGACTGAAGGCCCTGACACTATCGAGTCTCAGTTTGGGAAAACTAGAGCTTAACTCAATTGTTTAAGCCAAGCGATCGAAAAGGCTTCCTTGCTTGCTGATCTGGCTTGTTGCGTTGTTCGCTCACTTTTCCTAATGGCTTCTGACTCGGCGGCGGTAGCGCTGCCCTGAAAATATTTGTTTGCCTTAGCCCCACCATCTTAGCGATAACGCACCCGTGATTATCACTGAATTGCTTGCTGTCCTCTCGATTGCTGCGGCTACTGGGCTGCGGCTGGCGCTGCCCCTGTTGCTGATTGGCTTGCTGTCGGGCGAGGCTCTATGGGCCAATGTGCCGGTGCTTGCCAATATTCCCCAGGCGCTGGTCGTGTTCTTCTTAGTTAGCTGGTCGGTGATTGAGCTAACCGTGTCGAAGGATCGCATAAATCGGCGATTTTTGCAAAGTATTGAATTATTTATTAGTCCCTTTGTCGGCACGATGGCGGGGGTTGCGATCGCACGCCTCACTGCCCTACAAGAAAGCTGGCTGATCGCGCTAGTTAGCATCGTGGGGGGGCTGTTTGCCCTACTGATTCAGTTTGTCCAGGTGGGCTGGCTCTACCGCCTCAACCCCACGCCGCTATGGCTGATCTGCTTCGAAGATATTCTGTGCATCTGCCTGGTCTTTTTCGCCTTTGATGCACCCAATCAGGGCGGGCTGATTGCCCTGTTGCTGCTTTGGATTGCTATTCGGACCTCGACGGCCTGGCGGCAGTGGTACGTGCACCATCGCGGGCAGCAGCAGCCAGATTAGCTTGTAACCCAACAAAAAACAAAATCGTTGACCATGTTGGGTTTCGCTTGCTCAACCCAACCTACAGCAATCCGACTAAATGCAGTGGCCCGTGCCCGCTCACCAGCTCCAGCAGCAGGGCAAAGAAGCCGACCATGGCCAGCCGACCATTCCACACTTCGGCCACGGGCGTCAGCCCCCAAGCAGACTTGTCCTGGGGGTAGATGCGGACATTCTTCTGTGGTTGAGCCACGTCAGAGAACAGACGGCGTGGGGCCTCCAGGGCGTCGGTGACCATCTGCGCCAGGTCGTGAATAAAGCCAGGATGGGTGTTGAGCGCAGGCACTCGGTGGAAGCCGTGGATACCGGCCTCTTCTGCTAACTCCCGATATTCAATGTCAATTTCCTGCAGAGTTTCGATGTGCTCTGAGACAAAGCTGATGGGGACCACGACCAGATCCTTGATGCCCTGCTCGCCCAGGTTTGCGATCGCATCTTCGGTATAAGGCTGCAGCCATTCAATTGGACCAACCCGGCTCTGGTAAGCCAGCGTATGGGCGTTGGGCCGCCCCAACCGCTGCATAATCAGATCCACGCAGTGCTCAATCTCTCGCTGATAGGGGTCGCCTGCTTCCTCAACGTAGCTGACCGGCACGCCGTGGGCGCTGAAGAAAATATGAGCCTGCTCAGGGTTCGGTAGCTTGTCGATTTCTTTAGCAATCAGGTCAGCCATTGCCGCGACGTAGCCGGGACGCGCGTACCATGAAGGAATGACCGTATAGCTGATACGGTTCAGTGACGGGTCTTCAATCCAGAGCTGCTCTAGCAGACGAAAGCTCGAACCGCTCGTGCTAATCGAAAACTGGGGATACAGCGGTAGAATCACCAGATCTTCAATCCCGTCGCGCTTGACCTGGGCGATGGCCTCTTCGGTAAAGGGGTACCAGTAGCGCATGCCGATATAGATTTCAGCATCGTGCCCCATGTCGTGCAACTGGGACTTGAGCGCGTCGCCCTGCTCTTCGGTAATGCGGCGCAGGGGCGAACCGCCGCCGATTTCCTTGTAGTTTTCCTGGGACTGCTTGGCGCGGCTATTGGAAATCAGCCAGGCGAGCGGCTTCTGCAGCCAGGGAACCGGGAGCCGGATGATCTCGGGGTCAGAGAACAGGTTGAACAGAAAAGGACGCACGTCCTCAAGCTGCTCTGGTCCTCCTAAATTCAGTAGTAAAACCCCAGTACGACCCATGTGGCACTCTTTCCGATTTTTTAAGCATCTTGAATTATCGTAACAACTAACCTCCCGCTAAGGCGTATTAGATTTTTCAAAAAATGCAGGGGCACGGTATGCCGTGCTCGTACAGGCGATGAGTAGTGCAAGGGAACTAATGGGCAGTATGATTTTCGGTATCTGCCTTTGATCTGAGTCCATGTCTGACGCCCTTGACCCTGCGATCGCAAAACTCAACCAGCGCCTCAAAGCCGCTCAAATGGGGCTCAAGGTCGAACAGCGCGGCGGTAAGCTCAGCCTGCGCGGCACTTTGCCCCCTCGGCCCAACAGCCACCGGCTCAAACCCTGCCAGCAGCGCGTCCCGCTGGGGTTACCGGCCAATAAAGCCGGGCTCAAGCAGGCCGAACAAACGGCGAAGGTAATCGCCGCTCAGCTGATTCAAAACACCTTTGACTGGCGTGACTATTTGGGTCCCGTTGCAGGTCTGAAGCTAGCGGGCGCCTCACTGACGGAAACCATTGATGCCTTTGAGAAGCAGTTTTTTCTTGACCGCCGGGATAGTAACAAGCCCGCTTCAGTTCGGACCACCTGGGCCAAGGCCTATGTACCCTACCTGCGTAAATTAATAGAGACAACCGAACGGCAATCTAACCTGACGCTGCCAGAGGCGATCTACGCAACGGTACAGGGCACCCGGGCCAACTCCCGCAGTCGTCAGACCTGCTGTACGGCGCTGGGGGCATTGGCAGATTTTATGAATCTGGAGCTGCCGACGGACCTGAAATCGTTCTGGGGTCGCTACGGCAGCAGCAAGGCTCAAATTCGTGACCTGCCGACGGATGAGCAGATCGTAGAAGCCTACGAGCAGATTCCTAACCCGGCCTGGCGGTTTGTCTACGGCATGATGGCGACCTATGGGCTGCGAAATCACGAGGTTTTTTTCTGCGACTGCGCCAACCTTAAAAACGGGAGTTCAGAAGCCGTCATTGAGGTCCTAGAAACCACCAAAACCGGCAATCACGAAGTCTGGCCGTTCTACGCTGAATGGGTAGACCGCTTTAACCTGCGCGAGGTCACTCTGCCCAAAATCAAAACCGACCTGACCCAGACCACCCCCCAGCGGGTCGGACAGCAGGTAACGACCCAGTTCCGCCGCTATCAAATCCCGTTTTCACCCTACGACCTGCGCCATGCCTGGGCTGTACGGACAATCCTGTTTGGCCTGCCCGACACCGTCGCCGCCCGTATGATGGGTCACTCGGTCCAAATTCACACCCGCACCTACCACCGCTGGATGACCCACCGCGATCAGCAGGCAGCGGTAGCCACAGCGCGGAGTCGAAATAGCCTCAAAGCCCCTGTGTAGAATGTGAAGAGAACGCCACCAGTGAGTCCCATGACGCCAGCCTCACAAACGCAGCCCTTCCAAAAGGTCCGTTGGACTATCCATGACCTGTGGGGCTTTACCGATGAAACTAAGCGCTACGAAATTATTGATGGAGAGCTGTTTGTGACTCGTGCCCCTCGCCTAGAGCACCAAGACGCAGAGGGGAACATTTACCTGGAGCTTAAGCTTTGGAATCGCGAGACAAAGCTAGGTAAAACGGTCTGTACGCCTGGTGTTATCTTCTCTGAGGCCGACGCTGTAATTCCTGACGTTGTTTGGATATCCAACGAGCGGATGGCGGGCAATGTGGATGAAGCGGGTCACTTCACTATTGCACCAGAGTTGGTCGTTGAGGTACTGTCGAAATCACAGAAAGACAAGCGGAGAGACCGCGAGCACAAGCTTCGACTCTATTCGACTGAAGGCGTGTTGGAATATTGGATTGCTGATGAGGAGCAAACTGCCATTGAGCTGTACCGCCGCGATCAGGGCGCGCTTAGAAAAATCGGTGTTTTGCTTGCAGAAGATACGCTGACGAGTCCACTGCTGCCAGGATTCTCTTGCCAAGTTGCAGATCTGTTTTTGCCGATTTAATCAGACTCAAGGGCTAGCGCTAGGCCATTACCATACCGCCATCGACGTTCATTACCTGTCCTGTAATGTAAGCGGCTGCCGGGTCAGCCGCGAGGAAGCGTACGAGACCAGCCACTTCGTCCGCCTGACCAAATCGGCCTAGTGGAATGTACTTGAGAATGTCGTCGGCATTGGGCAGCTCACCCGTCATATCCGTTGCGATAAAGCCGGGGGCAACTGCGTTGGCTGTGACGCCGCGCGGGGCTAGCTCCTTCGCTACTGTTTTGGTAAAGCCGATGACGCCTGCTTTAGCAGCGCTGTAGTTGGCCTGTCCGGGGTTACCCATTAGCCCTGACACCGAGGCAATATTGATGATGCGACCCGACCGCTGCTTCAGCATAATCTTGCTTACCGCTCGCGTGCAGAGAAATACGCCCGTTAGGTTCAGGTCAATCACGGCCTGCCAGTCTTCGGGCTTCATTCGCAGCAGCAGCGTATCGCGGGTAATCCCAGCGTTGTTGACCAGCACGTCGATGCGGCCAAACTTGTCCATCGTGCCCTTGACTAGAGCATCTACCTGATCGGCCTGGGAGACGTCTGCCTGAAGTGCGATCGCACTTCCCCCATCCGCTTCAATCTGTGCCACAATCTCATCCGCCGCTGCGCTAGAGCGAGCATAGTTCACTACTACACTGGCCCCTTCCGCTGCCAGCGCCAGCACCGATGCCTTACCGATTCCTCGCGACGACCCGGTAACAATCGCGACCTTATCCTGCAGCGCACCTGTCATGGTTTTCGGAAGTTTAACGGCTCGAATACTGTATTACTTTGGCGGGACTCCGGGCAAACGGGAAAGAGGTTGAGAGGTGAGGAGGTGCAGTAACCCCACCCCTCGCCTTAAGTTATTTAGCACTTCTCGCCAAAAACAACGCTTGCTCGACTAGGATCAAGCCACTGAGTTTTTGGCAGGTAAGCCATGTCCGTTAAACAGCAGTTCACCAGCTTCGCCGATCTGTTGGCCCAATCCGAGCAACCGCTTCTGATCGACTTCTATGCGACTTGGTGCGGCCCCTGCCAGCTGATGGCGGGCATTCTCGAACAGGTCAAGGAATCCCTCAAAGATCAGCTCAAAATCGTCAAAATCGATACCGATCGCTACCCCGATTTGGCCTCGCAGCATCAGGTTTACGCGCTACCGACTATGGTGCTGTTCAAGCAAGGGCAAGAAGTAGATCGGATCGAAGGGGCCCTGACTGCAGACCAGCTCATTGCCCGGCTGCAGCCCAATCTATAGTTTTTGAATCCAGTCTTTGAATCCGCTTGGCCCGATACGCAACGGCACCGCTCAGGCTGCGATTGCCTTGGGGAGCAATCTGGGTGATTCGGCGGCGCTGATTGCCGAAGCGTTGGATCGGTTAGGTACGGTCGGTGAAGCCGTGCCATTGGCTGTCGCACCGATCGAGATCACGGCCCGGTCCCCGCTTTACCAGACCGCGCCAGTTGGCCCGCCCCAGCCCGAGTTTCTTAACGGTTGTGCCCTGCTAACGACGACATTAAGTCCAGGGCAGCTGTTACACCAACTACTGGCCATAGAAATGCAGATGGGTCGAGTCCGCCAGCGCCGCTGGGGACCGCGTCTGATCGACATTGATTTGATTCTGTACAACGATCAAGTGGTGGGCACCCCAGAACTGACCCTGCCCCATCCTCGGATGCACGAGCGGGCATTTGTGCTGGTACCGCTATCAGACATTGCGGCAGACTGGGTCCATCCGATTTTGGGCCTGACCGTTAGCGAGTTGGTGACCCAGGTGGACTGCTCGGGCGTCAATATCTATACGGACAGTGCGTTAGCAACCGTGGATAATGGGCGAACGATAGCTTGATTGTCATCGCCATTCCGCTTCTCAACACCCACTATGTCCACTGGCCAAGAACCGCCCCAGCTAATCAAACAGCGCCTGTTTTACGAAGGCCGCAAATTCAACTTCGAAGTCAACCGCATGCGCCTGCCCAACCAGGCAGAGGGCGACTGGGAATGCATTCGGCATCCAGGCGGCTCAATGGCCATCCCACTAACGTCCGAGGGGCAGTTGGTATTGGTCAGACAGTATCGATTTGCGCTACAGGGACGGCTTTTGGAGTTCCCTGCCGGGACCATTGAGCCCGGCGAAGCGCCCCTGTCAACCATCCAGCGGGAAATCGAAGAAGAAACCGGCTACACTGCCAAGACCTGGCAAACGATTGGCAAATTCCCGTTGGCACCCGGCTATTCTGACGAAATTATCTATGCCTATTTGGCAACCGATCTTGAAGCGCTTGAGACGGCACCAGAGCCGGACATTGACGAAGATATTGAAGTTGTTATGATGACGCCGACGGCCTTTGAGAAGGCCATCATCCTGGGGCAGCCCGTTGATGCGAAATCAATTGCAGCCTTCTTTATGGCAAGGCCGCTGCTGGGCGAGGCGATGAAAGGGTAAGGGACTACCGGATCACCGCCAGCCTGACTACATAAAAATGCTCGACCACGGGTTCGACTACGGGGTGAGCGATTACGGGGTATTCGATTACTTGGTGTAGGTAACGCCACGGTAGCGCAGCTGCACCTTTTCGTGGGGGTGGTTTGCTACCCGGTAGGACTTGGCCTTGAGCGGCGCACCTCGGTAAGTCCCGATTTGGGGGCCTTCCTCCGTTTGGACTGACTCAAAATGGGCTTCGTAGCGCGCACCGAGAAAAGACAGTTTCATTGTGATTGCCTCTAATTCCTTGACAGTGTGTGAGCCGACAGTCTGTCGACATTTGATGACTTACGAAAAAATTGTGTAAGTAGATACAGTTTATATCTGCCATGCGTGCATTGACAACCCGTTAAGCTCGGACGATTGGTGATTTAATCTTTGCTTAAGTATTGGAGCCCGTGCGATCTCAAGGGTGACTTTTGTCACCCTCCACTCATGACTTCAGCCTCTGGGGAATGGAGGCCTGCTTCAGGCAAACTGAAATCAAGTTACAAATGATACAGCTGAGCGCGGCACACATGCTGAGGCTCATAGGCTAAAGCGATTGAGACTCAGCGTGCTAAACCAACGCCTGGCCACACATTTGTGCGTAGCCAACATTTCCATCTAAGTTCAGAGAGGTCATTTAACCATGCAAGCTATCCGCAACAATCGCTGGATCGGTATTAGTGCCAGTGCTGTGGTTATTCTGGGCGGCCTGTTCGCTTCATCAGCCCACGCTGACGTCGTTCGCACCGGCCCCAATGGAGCATCCGCCACCACGACCCGTCAGGTAGAAGACGGCACCGCAACCCGCACCACCACTGGCCCCAATGGAGAATCCGCCACTACCACAACGACCGTTGAAGAGGATACCGTCACTCGTACGACCACTGGCCCCAATGGTCGCTCTACCAGCAGAAGCAGCACTGTGACCGTCGAAGATGGCGACATCATTCGAGAAACGACCGGTTCTCGCGGTAATACCTGGGAGGTTCAACGGTCGCGCTAAAACTCTTGCTGGGAGACGGGTTTGAAGTACCTCAACGTCAGGGCCTACGGGGAATATTCCGTTCATGTACGTGGGTAGGCCCTAGTATAAGTCAGGCAAAGGTACAAGTCGGGCAAAGGTACAAGTCGGGCAAAGGTACAAGTCAGGCAAAGGTACAAGTCAGGCAAAGGTACAAGTCAGGCAAAGCTTGTGTGCGAGTTGCGTCAGCTTCATAAATCTGACGTCAAACAGTAGTTATAAATACTTATTTTATTTCTTGGAAAGTTTATTTTATACACAGCTTGAAGCCAGTGTTTAGAAATTAATATTTTTGCAAAGCTGTGATAAGAACGGTCGTTGAGCCGACCATGGCTAGATTTACGTGGTGATCACTCTTATCGGTTGCCCTGATTGAACGAATAACGTTTCGATGTCGTGGCAATTCTTGAACAGTGTCCGTAGATAAGCAAGGCGAATGTCCGCTCAGATGATTTCGTTGGTTTTTTTCTCATGAATACTTTTCAAAAAAGAGTTCAGAAAGCGGTCACAGAATGGGCTATCCGATTACCGCGAACAAGAAAAAGGCCAGCCCGACTCTCCTACAGCTGTGTCTTGACCGAGTCAGAACTGTCTGCCCTAGATAGCGGTGTTAGTAATCGCACCCCACAATCTTCACGGCAATTGACCTATTCGGCTGGGTCAAAGGACTGCCGCAGGTGAGACCAGCGCTGTGCTTCTGCTGCAGGTAAGGGCCGAGAGATCAGGTAGCCCTGAATAGTATCGCACCCTAACTGCTCTAGCGATTGGAGTTGCTCTATGTTTTCCACCCGCTCAGCGGTCACCTCAAGCTCGAGTCGGTGAGCTAGGTCAATAATAGTGCCGACTACGTCCGTTCCTCGCGTCAGTATCGTCTCAGTAAAATAGCCATCAATCTTGAGCTTGTCGACGGGGAGTGTCTGTAGGTAGTTGAGCGAAGCGTAACCGGTACCAAAATCGTCGATGGCAATCTCCACGCCGAGTTGCCTGAGTTGTGACAACACTGACGTTGCCAGATTCATGTCAACCAGCAGGCTGCTTTCGGTAATCTCTAACCGAATCTGCTGAGGAGCAGTCTGAGTCTCTTTTAGGACAGATCTAACCGTGTCTATTAGGCCGTTGTTGACCAGGTGAAGCGCAGAAATATTGACATTGACACAGGGCGTAGAGCCGTCCTGTTTCCAGGTCTTCAGCGTTTGACAGACTCGCCTCAGAACCCACCGATCGATCTCACAAACAAGACCCGTTTCTTCGGCCAGTGGAATAAATTTCGCGGGCGAGATCCAGCCATGGCTATCGTGTTGCCAGCGTAGTAAGGCCTCAAACCCTACTGTTTGACGGGACCGCAGCGACACAATCGGCTGATACCAGACTTCGAGCTGGTCCTGAGCTAACGCCTGCCGCAGATCGGTCTCTAAGCTCCAAACTTCTAGCGCCCGCTGCCGCATACCCCGGTCAAACAATACCGATCTGCCCGACCCAAGGGCTTTTGCCTGATGCATGGCAATGCTGGCATCGCGGAGCAGGTCGCGGGCGTTGTGGTAGCCCTCGTCGCTCATTGCGATGCCAATGCAGGCTGTCAGCATCAGCGCCTGGGTATCTATCTTGATCGGCTGAGCGATCTGGTCTTGTAGCCGTTGCACGATCGCCAGTACGTCATCGCGACTTGCGGTACTGGTTAGCATCACGCCAAATTCGTCTGCGCCAAACCTTACGGGCACGTCATCTCGGCGGATGCAGCGCCGAATCCGGTCGGCAACAGCGGCCAGTACCCGGTCGCTGTCTGTCGGCCCCAAATTGTGGTTGAGTGCCTTGAATCGGTCCAGATTTAGCAAGGCCAGCGCAAAGGTGCTTTGGTGCGACCAAAGGCTTCTTTCGAACTGGGTTTCTAGCTGGGAGAGAAAAAAGGCCCGATTCGGTAACCCGGTCAAGGCATCATACAGTTTGGCGCTGAGTAGCTGGGTCTCAGCGATTTTGCGCTCAGAAATGATGTTGAGCTGCTCTTGCCGGGCAGTTTGCAGCCACCTAAATTTTTCAGACTTGCCAGCCTCGGAGGCTTCGACCAGGACAATTTGGCGCTGATCGAGGTAAAGGGCAATGGCTTCTAGGCTGATCTCTTTGTCAGATTTACCCGTTTCGACCCACACGCCGGAGCGCAAAAACTTGGCCGATTTTTCTCGCCAAAACAGCTCTGCGTCAATCAGAAAGTTTTCAAAGAAGGACGAGAAAGCCGCTGCCGTGAACGGAATGTTGGTGTTGGATAGGCACTCAAAGGTATCTTCAGCCCAAGTTGGCAGGTCCCCGATGACAACAAACCGTTCATCGTCGATTTTTTCGAGGGAGAGAATTTTCAGCGCTGAGAGAATCTTTTGCAGCAGCGAACCTTCCATATCATGGCGGAGACGGGTATCGTTCATAGACTAATGGAAAACGCCTAACGGTTCCTGAAAGTTTATTTCTTCATACATTGTTTGCTATCGCTGGGTATGGGGTTTGCCATCGCTGGAGATGGGATATTCCCTGGCTAGGTTAGTTCCGCCAGACGCTCGGCAGGGAGTCCTCGCCAAGCGTACAGCCTGGCTGCGGGCCGGGGTTGCGGGGCCGCCAACGCTTGGAATTCTTGCTGAACTTCTGTGAGTGCGTGGTAGGTCAAATCGTCGATGACCAGGCGGCCCGGGCGGATCGAGTTGGCCAACTGATCGAGTTGGTGGATTGGAGGGCCGATTGCGTTCAGGCTCGCCTGACTCTGGTTGCGGACTACGCCAGCGGTGGCCGGGCCAGTGCTAATGCCGCTGCCGACGCCGAGCCCATCGGCGTCGGTTGAGACAAAATGACGCATCATGCGCTTGGCGGCTGTCATCGCTTGCTGCGCAGGCGTGAGCTGACTGGGTAAGAGACCGAAGAAGGCAACGGCAGCTTCTCCCAAGACGTGGTTAATTACGCCCCCTTCCTCGACAATCATTTGCGTAATTTGAGAAAGATAGCGGTTAAGTACCCTGAGCGTATCAGCGGGAGCCGTCTGGCGGCTGTAGTGGGTGAGATTACAGATTCTGACCAGGAGCAGGCTGATGTCTCGCTGGTGGCTTTCGAGGGGCGCTGGTAGCGAGTCGGATGGACAAGGCAGACACTGCTGCAAAAGCTTGTTGTATTCGTGCCGTAGCAGGCTCAGGTCGTTGCCTTTTTGCTGTAGCCGTTGCCGCTGTTGGGTCGTGGCCGTACTGTCGAATAGCAAGACCCAGCCGTCGTCTTCCTGACCGCTAATCAGGTGGATGTCAACGATGGGGCCTGCTTCCAACTGAATGCTGGGCAGCACTTCTTGGGGCGTTGTCAGCGGCAGCAGCCCACTTAGAAAGAACAGGTAATCTTCAATTGCTGCACCTGCTATCAGTGAAGCAATTTCGTATCGGCTCAGATCGCCCTGCCAATCCAAGATTTGCCCTTCTGGGGTGATATGTATCTGCACAAAGGCCCGATCGCGGGTGGACACCTCTAGTAAATAGTTAGCAACAGCGGGGGCAATCTGCATGGTTTAAACCTCCTGCAGCATCTGCTGGGACAACTGCAGAAAGCAGTCTTCAACGCCCAGTCCGGTCTTCGCGCTGGTGCGAATCACCGACCAACCGTTTTCTATGAGCGGTGCGATGTCGGCCTCGGTAATCTCCCAGTCGGCCAACCGATCGGCTTTGTTCAAGACCAGCACAAACGGCAAGTGACCGATGTTCTCAACCACTTTGGCCCGCAGGTTGAGCGCCACGTCGAGCGATGCCCGCCGGGTGCCATCGACCACCAGCAAATAGGCGGCAGTCCCCCGCAGGTAGGACATGCGTACGTTCTGATACTCGTCTTCGCCATGAATATCCCAGAGCACCAGATTGAGCGTTTGGCCTCCGACTTCGACTACTTTTTTGTCGATCTTAACGCCAATAGTAGTGTGGTACTTCTCGGAGTAAATGCCTCTGACGTACTGGGCAACCAGGCTGGTTTTGCCCACCGCAAAGGCACCCACCATGCAAATTTTCTTCTGAAGCATAGGGGCGGCGGCTGACATTGATAAGGGTTCAGGGTTCAGGGTTCAGGGTTTAGGGCTAAGGGGTCAGGGAATCGGAGGATGGAGCCTCTGTTGATTCGACCAGTTCAGCCTGGAATCGCACCGTCCCAGGAGACTGAGCTGCGGTCGTGGCACGGGTGTCCAGAATGGTCGGATCGACACCTGCATGAACAAGCTGATGCTCCACTACTGCGGCCCGTGATTGTCCCAGGTCTGTTTGCCTCGCACTATCGCCAGCACCCACCAGCGTAATGTTGACCGTCTGGTCGAGCATTCGGGCCAGGTCGGCCAACTGACGAATGTCGTTAGCCTGGTTGCTGAGCCCGGTTTGATCAAACGACTGGAGCCGTTGCTGAGCGGGCTCAAAGTCAAACTGGCGCGATTCGATACGACCCATGAGGGTTTGCAGCGTCTGCTGCTCAATCGCCGTTAGCTGAGCGTCATCCCAGCCTAGAATACCCATCTGCCGGCTGAGCTGCCGCGCGCGCTGAATCCAATCGCTGGTGGCCTGACCAGATAGATGTAGAACCCGGTTGGCGTCAAGCTGCAGCGTGACCGTCGGCGGTGGACTCAGCAGGGCATAAAGGCGGTCGTCAACAAAGGCCGGGGCCATAGATAGGTAGGGTTCCCACCGCATCGTTACCGCATCAGGCCTGATCGCGCTATCGGCCAACGCCTGCTCTGGGTCAGCCGCCAGCGGATCGCGCAGCCCAGACAGCACGTACTGACCTCCCTGCCGCTGGGCGCTGACAATTACAATGCCGGGCTGCTGTTCAAGCGTTGCGACCAGCTGGGCCCAGCGCTGGTCAGCCCGCCAGTTTAGCCAACCCCAAGTGGTCAGACCAATGAGTACTCCCCCCAGCGCCAGCCAGGCCAGGGTCCGCTGCCAGCGTGGCCGAGGCGTAGGGGCTTGCTGGGGTGGACTGTCCTGCTGTTTAAACTGGGCCTGAAAACAGTCTTCAAGGTAAGGACGGCTACCCGCTAGCGCCTCCGGATCGCCATTGAAAGCCTGGAGCTGTTGGCCAAACAGCAGGTGAATTTTTTCGAGACTGTCGCGCAGGGTCTGGCGCAGGTCCTGCGGTGCCATCCCGCGAATGACGCAGGCCAGTACGGCCTGGGGGCCTTCTTCTAGCCAGATTTGCAGGCCGCTGAGTTCTAAGGTATCTAGCCCACCGCTGCCCTCGACCTGAAAGGAGTCTCGGACAAAGTCTTGCAGGGCCGTCAGCATGGCAGAGACCACATCCGGATCTTGCACAGTGGCATCGGGCTTGACCACGTGCTGCAGAACGAGTCCGGTATCTTTGTGGATTAGCAGCACCTGCTCGACCTGGTAGACCAGGGTGCGGAGTAGGACTACTTCCGCAAACGACTTACCCGTTCGTCGCGCCTCTAGCCGCCATTTGAAGCTCTGGGGCGAAAGGCTGTATTCGAGGGTTTGATTGAGGGACTGTACCAGATTGCCGATCGCAGCTGTGATGGACTTGCGGGTGGCCGGGCCAATAACCGGAAAAAGCGCCTCGGAAAGGACGTTGACATCCTGGTTAACCGACGCCTGGATAGCGGCCTCAACGGTGGGAACGGCGGCCAGGGAAAGCTGATCTTGCTGGGGCTGAGCCTGGGCAATGGCCTCGGGCAAGACGGCCGCGATCGCATCAGCGGGCGGACGGCGCAGCGTATCGATATCGGCCCCCAGTAGCAGCTGCTGCAGCTCTTTCAACTCAGCCAGGGTCTGCTTGTCAATACCTTGAGCGTCACCTTGGGCGTCCGCAGCCTCGCCGGTTTCAGATGCCCCAGCGTGGCCCGTCGAGCCATGACTCGCCAGGCTAGACGATTCTCTAGACGATTCTTCAGAGGCTGACTTCGAATCCAACATTGATGGGAAAGCGGTGACGGCAAGCCCTGGCGAGAGCTGCTGACAACTACACCAGTGAGAGGACGATTACGGACGATTTGTGCAAAAAGACAATGTATTTTTTTTGCAACGATGAACGGCTGCTGGGCAACCGGCTTCAGCTATCGGCCTCTAGCTGCTCGGCTAGCTGCACAAACAGTCCAGCCAGTTGGGCCTTTTGTGATTTTGTACTTGTGGTGCGATCGCACTGCTCTTGCTCCAGCCGCGCCAGTACGGCGTCAATTCGTTCGGTTAACGCCTCTCGCAGAGCCTGAGTTTGGGACTGGGCTTCGCGCTGCAGTTCTTTCACTGCCTGCTGCCGCTCTGATTTTTCGGCTTCTATTTGCTGTGCCAGGGTTTCAATCTGTTGGGTGAGCTTGACATCCAATGCCGTCAGTTGTTGGCCAAAGTCAGCCCTGAGACGCCCCGTCTCCTCGACCAGACGCAGCTCCAGCGTCGCAAACTGAGACTCATGGTCCCGGACCTGCTGGCCAAATAGAATGTCCCGAATGCGGTTGAGGGAATCAGCTTCAACCATCTGAGTTTGGGCTTGGGCTGAGCTTGAAGGCATCGACTGCTCTAGTAGCAGCTCTGCTTTACCGTTGCCGTTTTTACTTTGACCGTTTGTCGGATGCGCCACACCGTTTGCACTCACTGAGAACTCCCTTGTTAATTACGAATCAAAAATTAAAAACAATAAACCCCTGCATTTTTCGTTTTGCAGGACGGCTTGACCGCTCGAATTACCTAGCATTTGTATAAAATATACCCGCCAGGGCCGATTCAATACCTAAAACCAGGGTACACACTTGGAGGATGTAAGGCCTGGTCACTAAGTAAGCAGATACTGAGTATTCAAAAAGACTGGCGTAAGGTTGTGGCTAAAAATGTAAGGTCGGTAGACACCCATCACAGCGATCTGATGTGAACATCGGGAAAGTTGTTATCCTGGTTGGTCACGATTTGGTCGCAATGTCTCAGCCCTCGCTGAGCTGAAGAAAGCTGTTTGAAAACGCTGTATCTCTCATACTGACACGATTCTGACCATTGCCGGAGTTAATATTCATAAATGTCTAGATGACTCTCAAGCTCTTTCAAATGTAGGATTGCAGTCGCTATGCTCGTCGCTATACTAGGAGGCTGGCAAACGGTTACCAGGTAAAAAATGTCTGATCTGATTGTGTTCTGGCATCGTCGAGATTTGAGAGCTAGCGATAACGTGGGGCTCTCTCAAGCTCGCGATCGCACCGACAAACTTGTCGGCGTATTCTGTCTGGATCCCGGCATTCTCGATCAGGACGACATTGCTCCGGCGCGAGTAACCTACATGTTGGGCTGCCTGGAGGCGCTACAGGATCGCTATAGAGCGGCGGGCAGCGAGCTGCTGATTGTGCAGGGCAAGCCTGAAAAAGCGCTCCCGCAGCTAGCTGAAGTCCTGCAGGCGGTGGCGGTCTACTGGAATCAAGATGTTGAACCCTACAGTCGCGATCGCGATCAGTCCGTTGCCGACGCGCTCAAGGAAAAAGGCATCGAGGCCTGCGGCGACCACTGGGACCAGCTCATGCATGCCCCCGGCGAAGTTCGTACCGGTTCCGGCGACCCCTACAGCGTTTACACTCCGTTCTGGCGAAACTGGCGCGGACATCCCAAAGCTGCTCCCTGTCCTGACCTGGCTGACCTGACCGGGCTGGCGCCCAAAGAAAAATCCAACGCCTACGACGCGGGTGTCATCGATCTGCCCTCAGCTGAGGACCTGGGCTTTCACTGGGGTAATCCGCTACCTGTTCAGCCCGGAGAACAGGCCGCGCTGGAGTTGCTGACTGAGTTTTGCCGGGAAGATCGCACCATTGCTGAGTACGACGAGCAGCGTAACTTTCCCGCTGTGTCGGGCACTTCCATGCTGAGCGCAGCCCTTAAGTTTGGGTCGATTGGCATTCGTACCGTGTGGGAACGGGCCGACGCCGCCCACGGGCGCTGCCGCAGTGACGAGACTCGCGACAACATCACGGTCTGGATGCAGGAACTGGCCTGGCGAGAGTTTTATCAGCACGTCATGTTCTTTTACCCCGAGCTGGCTAAAGGCCCCTACCGAGCGCAGTACAAGAACTTTCCCTGGGACAACGATGAGGATCGATTTCAGGCGTGGTGCGAAGGTCGCACGGGCTACCCGATTGTCGATGCGGCCATGCGTCAGCTCAACGAAACCGGGTGGATGCACAACCGCTGCCGGATGATTGTCGCGAGCTTCCTCACTAAAGACCTGATCATCAACTGGCAGTGGGGCGAAAAGTACTTTATGCAGAAGCTATACGACGGGGACCTGTCGGCCAACAACGGCGGCTGGCAGTGGAGCGCCTCCAGCGGCATGGATCCTAAACCGCTACGCATTTTTAACCCCGCCAGCCAGGCCAAAAAGTATGACCCCGATGGCGAGTACATTCGCCAGTGGCTGCCCGAAATTCGCCACCTCGACACCGGGGCGCTGGTCACGGGTGAAATTCCCGAGCCGGATCTAGACGGCACAGACTATCCCGCCCCGATCGTGAATCACAAGCACCAGCAGGCCGAGTTCAAAGACCGCTATAAGCAGCAAAAGGCCAAGGTCAGTTGAGTAGCTTTCGGCCCTATCGAAACCGGGTACCCTCACCACTAACGCTGTTGCAAAAATTGTCAGCCCATGTCCCATTCTGCCGACAGTCCGACGCCCGAAGACGCTACGCCTGACAGTTCTGAGCTGGCCCCAGCCCCCTCCGCTGATTTGGCAGAAACCGCTGCGCCAGAAGGGGACGATGGCCCGCTGGGACAGCTGTGGGACCGGGTTAAAGGCACCGCTGCCGATGTGGGGGACACCACGCTGAATACTGGGAAGGCGGTATCGCAGGCGGCCCTATCGGCAGGGGCAGCGGTGGGAGGCGCAGCGCTGGCGACCGGGCAGACGGCAGCGGGAGCGGTTGCTAAAGTCGCCTCAACTGCTGGGGGCGCGATCTCAACTACTGCAGGCACTACCATTGATGTCCTAGGCTCGGCCACCCATAGCGCGACCCACACTGCCGGCCAGCTCACCCACTGGATTGGGCAGAATCCTCTTTTTAAGCCGGTCACTAAGGTCCTTAAGCTCGACTGGCTCAGTACGGTCTTGGACCAGGTCGATATTCAAAAGGCCACAACTGAGGTCGAGAAGTTGCAGGCTAAGCATCCAGACGAGTCACCTAGCCAGATTGCCCACCGGCTGATGGTGCGGAAGGCGACCTTTGCGGCAGGCACCGGACTCGCCAGTAGCGCCCTGCCGGGACTGGCTGCGCCGCTACTGGCGGTGGATGTGTCCTTTACGCTGTCGCTCCAGGCTGAGATGGTGTACCAAATCGCCGCTGCCTACGGCTTGGACCTGAAAGATCCGGCGCGAAAAGGCGAGGTGCTGGCTATCTTTGGCCTATCGGTGGGCGGTACTAAGGCCGTACAGGGCGGCGTGCAGTATGCCACCCGCGCAGGCGTGCTGGGCTTTTTGCGAAATATTCCGGCGGCGGGAGCGCTGATCGGCGCTAGCACCAACGCGGCCATGACCTATTCTCTGGGCTACGCCGCCTGCCGGTTTTATGAATCGAAGGTCAATTTGTTGGAGTCCGAGGCGGCGCTGGACGCGGCAGAACAGGCCAGCGAAGGCTATCTGGAAAGTGCGATCGCACAGGAAACCATCATGGATCAGATCCTGATTCACCTGATTGCTGCCGCCGACCCCGATACGCCCTGGCAAGACCGCCGACCCGAGCTGGAACAGTCCGGCCTTAGCCCCGCCTCACTCGAAGCCCTGACCGACAGCGATCTGCCCCCGTTGGCCGATCTGCTAACCCGGATCACCCCCGACTTTGCCGCGCCCCTACTGTCCCGCTGCCAGCAGATCGCCAAGCAGGACGGTGACCTGACCCCAGTAGAAACGGCAATCCTTGAGCAGATTCAGGCAGCGTTGTCAGACGCCAAACCTGAACTTGAAGCATGAGGGGTCGAATCTGCTACCGCTAGGGCGCCTATCTAGAAAGCATCCGTCGGAAACCCAATGTTCTCTCCAGTGCTTTCAGTCCGGCGCGCGCGGGCCGGTGCAACTCGTGCGGGGGCCTCTTCGGTCTGACCCTCGCTGAGCCATGCGATCGCATCATCCATATGGCTCACCGTCTCGCCCTCAGCCGTCTCGATAAACATCAGCTGATTGCTAACCGTAATTTTTTTTACCTCTTCCCAATCGTGACCGCCCTTGACCAGCAGCTTTTGGGCCTTGGCCATGTTCTCCTGCATGCGATAAAGCGTCCGCCAATTCTTCCATAGGGCACGGGCGGGCTGACGATTGAGCGTATAGCCCTGCTTCACCGGCAGGTATTCGTAGCTGACAAAGCCTTCTCCATCTGGTTGACCGCTACCAACGAACTGATGTCGCTGTAGGAGCTCATCCAAAAGCGCTTGATTGGGCGTATTCTGTCGAACCCAGAACTGCAACGGCTGCGCCTTTACGCTGATCTTAGCCAGTAAGCCTGCCTGCTTACTCATCAACTGGTTTGTCCCAAATCGGCACTCGGCCAACAGCAGCTTGTTCGCCAGCAGCGTCTCCCTGCCGCGAATCGAATCCTCAACAAACGACTCTATCAGTTCTGTATCTGAGAGCATAGTGACTATATCCACCTGCAGGACAAAGTCCTTCTATGCAAGCAGAAAAGTCAGAACCTGGCACTGCCATCCTACAGATTGACAAAAATGTTAAGGATTGAGGAGAAAGCCAGCCGGTGTCAGAACAGGCTAAGCGCCACCAAGCCCTAGTCTGAGCGCCGCTGCCGATGACGTTCGGCTAGCCAGTAACCCAGAGCAACTCCTACAAAGCTGCAGATTAGATCAACTGCATCCAGTGAGCGGTTAGGCGAGAGCCCCTGCAGCACCTCTTCAGTCAGGGTAAACAGCCCAAACAGTGTGGGAAAAACCGGCAGCGTCAGCCCCCATCGACGCAGGTGGCGTAGCTTTAGAACCCGATGCCCCAGGTAGCTGGCCAGGCAGTACAGCACCACATGCCCAACCTTGTCGAAGTTAGGAATCCGGTGCAAGGGCTGCAGCGGTAAATTACCGGTATAGGCCGCCCACAGCGTAATCAGAAAGAGGCCAGCGTAGAGGCCCGCCAGTAGATTTGTACGACAGGATACTGATTGATTTGTGCTAGACATCCTCACCGCCATTCTTTTCGATAGTAAGCGCTACAACTAAGACAGGCTCGATTTCTGAACAAACGACTTCCACGGGTCAATCTCTCTTCAGCACAGCAGAACGATGAAGTATCGGTTAGGACGATGGGCAGCATTATCGGCTCTGATTGTAGTCTTGCTCGGTTGGGGCTTTGGCCTACATCCGTTTTCCCAAGCCGGTCAGTCCCTACAGGTCAACACCGAGCGGCTCGTCGCCGATCTGCAAACGCTGGCTCAAGAACGCTACACAGAGGCTGAACTGGCCGATACCCGCAGTTACATCAGTCGTCAGCTCAACTTAGCCGGGTACGCGGTCGAGCAGCAGCCGTTCGAGCTTCAGGGCGTCAGTGGCAGTAATCTGATCGCGACTCGTCCCGGTA
This sequence comes from Cyanobacteria bacterium J06648_16, assembly GCA_039817185.1. Taxonomy (GTDB): domain Bacteria; phylum Cyanobacteriota; class Cyanobacteriia; order Phormidesmidales; family Phormidesmidaceae; genus CAWUKV01. Next base: position 64,162 of record JBCBWI010000028.1, read on the forward strand.
CCGACCCGACGGCAGGCACGTTTCTGGTGGGGGCACACTATGACTCTGTGCAGGGCTCCCCTGGTGCCGATGACAATGCCAGTGCCGTTGCTGCTGCCCTGGAGGTTGCTCGTCGATTCGCCCATAAACCGACGTCTGCGACCCTCAAAGTCGTGTTCTTCGATCAGGAAGAGCAACAGCCGGTCGGCGAAGGCATTCTGGGGAGCACGGCCTTTGTTCTGGATGAGACCAATCTAGTGGGCCTAAGGGGAGCCATCGTTTTGGAAATGGTGGGCTATACCTGCGATACGCCAGGATGCCAGCAGTACCCGGAAGGGCTCGAACTCGATAATCGCCGCGATATCGGCGACTTTATCGGCGTCATCGGCGATACCCAGCATCCAGAGCTGCTGGCGGCCTTCGCTGGTCCCTCTGCCGAAAGCGAGCTAGCAGACGGGCTAGAGAGCGATGCGGATAGCTTGCCGATCATCACCCTGCCCGTGCCGATCAGCGCCGCTGTGTTTTTACCCGACCTGTTTCGCAGCGATCATGCCCCCTTTTGGATCAAGAACATTGGCGCAGTCATGGTCACTGACACGGCGGACTTTCGTAACCCCAACTACCATCAGCCAACCGACACCCTCGCAAGTCTAGATATCGACTTTCTCACTCGCGTCACCCAAAAAGTTGTGCTAACGGTCGAAACTCTGCTGAATAGCTAAGGCGTATCCGCATCCGGCAGGTGAATCACGGTATCAGTTGGTGGCGTTCTTAACTAACGACCGCACACAAAGCCTCTTTTCTTGAAGCACAGGCAAAAATCGCACCAGCGAAACTGAATACGGGAAGCACATTTAGAAAGCAGAGCATAACGGGTGCAACGTCTCTGTTGTGATGCACTTAGGGCAAGCCTACGATGCCATTTGATTCTGTACTGAGTGCTGTAATCGTACTCGGGGTCCTGATTGAAATGGCGCAAGCTATACATTCGTGGTTGGTAATTGCTCAACTCCCCCCCTCGGGGATTGAGAAACGAAGGGGTTAGCTCTAGATTGAAATCATGAAAGAGCTTC
>JBCBWI010000029.1:0-64749 GCA_039817185.1 Cyanobacteria bacterium J06648_16
GGGCGGTAATCAGGTGGCAACCGTCGGGAATATCCAGCTGTTGCCCGGTCTGGTCAACGTGATTGCCAAAGAGGCTCAGCTAACAGTTGATTTGCGCAACACAGATGCCGCCTTGCTTGAGCAGGCCGAAGCGAGCCTGCAAGCCAAAATTGAGGCCATCGCCACCGCCGAAGGATTGACCGTCACCAGCCGTTCCCTGGCCCGGTTTGAACCGGTTACCTTCGATGCCGACCTGGTCAACCTGGTTGCGCAGACTGCCGAAACGCTAGGATTTACCGTTAGGCCGATGCCCAGTGGCGCGGGCCACGATGCCGGATTGATTGCTGCGATCGCACCCACCGCCATGATTTTTGTCCCCAGCGTCAACGGCATCAGCCACAACGTCAAGGAATATACTGCACCCCAAGACCTGGAAAATGGAGCCAATGTGTTGTTACAGGTACTCCTCAAGTTGGCGCTATAGTCTGCAGAACCTTTTTTTGGCCTGCGATCCGCCGCAGAAGAACGCCAAGACTTGACAGCACGGCAACTACAAAGCGCCACCTCATCCGCGTGATGAGAACTTGCGGGCCATCCGCAAGCGCGGGCGAAAGGACTGGAAACGACAGTCCAACTACCATCAACGCTCGATTGCTGAAACCACCATGTCCCGTCTCAAAGCCATCTTTAGCGGCAAGCTACGCTCTCGCAAGTTCGATAACCAGGCCGCTGAACTGTTGCTGCAGTGTACGGCGCTCAACCGCATGATTCAGGTTGCCAAGCCTGATACTGTCTGGGTCGACGACTAATTAGATACCGTTCATCATCCGAGTCGCCACAACAACAAAGTTCTAAAAACAACAAATCGGGCAGGCCGCTGCGCGCAATACGCTAACAGAAACCTGCCCGATCGAAGCCTCAATTTCTTTCAGATCTTACGCTGAGGCACTATCAAGACGGTGAGAGAAACACAGTCAAAGCACGCTTATCAAAGGATTGAACCTTGCCATTGCTGTCTAAATCGCTGATTACCCGCTTTAGCAAATCAGTTGCACGATCGCGGTGCTGATGCTCTCGCCCCCTGAGACGGACCAAAAACTTCACAGAATCGCCCTTGCCTAGCCATTCAACCGCACGTTTGATGCGTAGTGCGTAATCAGACTCACCAATGTTAGGGCGGAATTTGACCTCTTTGACAGACGGACGAGAAGTCTGCTTTTGCCGCTTGCTCTTCTGATAATGCAGCTTGCCGTAATCCATGGCCTTGGCTACCGGTGCCGAATCAGGCGGCTGAGAGACGACAACCAGATCCAGCTTTTCATCTTTTGCCAGTTTGAGGGCGTCTCGGGTGTCAATGACGCCGTGGTTCTCACCAGCATGATCGATAAACAAAACCTGAGGGGCTTCGATTTTGCGATTAACAAGGTTTCTTTGATTCTTAGCGATAAGACGAAGTCTCCAGAACGTAGATTTCGCCTCTATTATAGGTGATTATCAATAATTGGGCGTATACCTGCTGGGGGACACCTACGTCTACAGCGTCAGAATGTGAGCGGTTGACGGCCATCGCTAAGCACTGGTGAATCCAGTAGGCACAATTGAGAACTGTCCAGGGTGCGATCGCACCGTTTTAAACCCACTATCTAGCTGCGGCCAAAGCCCATAAGGCTAATCCAGCATCAGGCAAATGGTCGAGCCCAAAACCGCCACAAGCAACTGCTCACCGGCCAATAGCTAATAATTCATCTGGGCAAATGCTTTTGGAGCAGCGTGCAAGGCCAGGCACGACTGTAGAATCGGCCCAATCTGGGGCCGATTGACTAAGCTCATGGACCGATCTGCTGGAAAATGCGACCCCCAATTGACTACCTAGGGAGTATGACAATCGAGATTACGTAACATCTACGATCACAAGCCCCGCTTTAGAACGGTAATCTAAGCACAAATTCGGGTGGGGCTAGTCAGCGTGGTTGAACGATTTATTCAGGCCATTATCATTACTGTCAGCCTACAGCTCGCCATCGTTGCCCAGGGCACCGACCAGACCGCAACGTCCCAATCAAGTCAAACGGAAGGCACCACCGCTGACGTCGTTGCCATGATCGAAAAGATCGAGCAGGCCTTCCTGAAACGCTAGCGTCTATTGAGTGGAGACTCACTCTACCCGGCGGGGCTAAAGCTGACAGAATTTTCGCACTCGGTCAAACTCCGGATCTTGCCAGGAGTAAGCAAAGTGACTGATCGAACGTAAACCTGGCGCAGCACTTTGGAGCGCTGCCATCTGAGCTTCTAAAGAAGGCCGATTGTTGATAGCGCTTCCCCAAATACCTGCCAGTGCTGGCCTGACATTGCTAATGCTGTTGGTCTTTTCCAGCACGGCCTGCACATCTCGCACAATGCAGCTGGCATTGCCACAGATGCTGTAAGCCATCGGATGCCAGGTAATCGACTGAGGAAACCGATCCCAGTGCTGCAGCCGCGAGTCGTACCCCTGCTGACCGACCACCTGATTACCGCTAGGAAAAAATACCGCACCCGCTGACACATTCTGCTGTTGAGTGACGCGGGCTGCCAGCTGCAAAAAATCAACCACCCCCTGAATCGCATGGGCCACGCTGAAGCGCCACAGCTCTTCCTGCAACACCGGGCGTCTAACGGCAGCCGGTGAGGGTTCTTCGGGCGTCTCAGCCGGGCGACGGCTCTGCCACATCGGCTCCCCCTCAGTCGGGAACAGTTCATCAACCTGTTCAACATCGTTAACCGTAATGTATCCCTGGTAAATAAATCGACGGATCAGCTCTCGGCCTTTGTTGTTCAGGGCTCGCTGTACCAGTGCCTGCTGAGCCGCCGTGCCGTAAATCCACAGATCGCCAACGCTACTAACCACCGAAGCCGCACCGACCCCACGAGGGTAACGAATATAGTCAAACAAAACGCTGTCGGGCTGCCGTCGCAGGACTGCCTGCAGCATCTGCAAGTAGTCACGCTGCGCCTGCTCGTTGTACGGATCGACAAATATCTCTTCAGGATTGTTACCCTGACCGTTCAAAGCAAAGGTTTGCGTATCGACCCCTTGACCATTACGAGCAAGCACCTGCTGCCGGTCGGCCCGCTGCCCGTAGGAGTAACCGAAGTTCAGCGTAAAAACCCAGGCACTGACCTCAATCCCCCGATGACGCGCGGCTGCGATCGCTTCTGCCAGCAAGTCGCGGTTTTCATACCCGCGCGATTGAACCACACTGGGCCAGGCCGTATTGTTATCGGCCACCGGCAACAGCACCTGCCCGTTGTAGAACGCCTCGATATAGACCTCGTTGTAGCCCAGATTGATGATGCGGTCCATCAAGGCATCCAGCATACCGGGCTGTAAATCGCACGGATACAGCCGTAACCAAGTTGCCTGTTTTTGAGGCCACCCACTGCGGCGACAGTTCTGCAGGTCGCTCGCATGTCGCTTAATCAGCTCTTCGTAGCGAGCAATCGCGCCGTCTTCGCCAAGCAACACAGCCTGGCGTAGCGTTTCCTTGCGGTCAATTTCCGATTGATCTTGTTGACAGTAGCGGTTCAGGGCTGCATTCGCCGGTGATGCCCAGCCAAAGCCTAAAAGCCCCGACAGCAGAAACAGCGGGCTCAGCCATCGCCAACCGGTCGCCAACGTTCGCAAAAGTGTCAGTCTCATATCAGGTGCTGTGACGAATTGCCTGCAGTACAGGCGATAGAAATTTAGCAGCCAGCCTACCAGAGGGCATCCCCTGAACGCTCATAACAAACTACAAACTGCCCCTCAACACACTCACCCTGAACCCGCCTCACCGTTGGACGCCTCAGCCTCGTAAAGGTTGTAAAGCAGCTCCTTTAAAGTCATTCGCTTTATATAAGGCCAACCGCCGCTGACTTCAATCTCTCGAAGCAGGCGGTAGAGGACCTGACGGTTGTCTGGCAGCGCTTCTCTAAAAAGCGTTTCGCGAATCAGCTGATGGCGTTCTTCCAGCTTCCTGAGCAGCGCCAGTAGCGCTAGGCAATCGCCCGTGCGATCGTCTGCCAACTGCTGAATCATGACAGCCAGTTGGGCTAACTCTGGGTCGGTTGGAGCCGTTGAGGCATCAGAACCTGAAAACTCTAGGGGCATCATCGTAATAAACAGTCCAACCTCTTAGCTGGGTCATACCTCTCAGCTGGGTCATTCTGTACCGCTTTTTGAAAAGACGCAAGGGGCAAGCGGGCCAGCGAGGAAGCGACCGTTCACAGCCCACCCCCCGATTCACAGCCCGCTAACGCGAAGGCCATACCCAAAGGGTCACGGGTATTAACCCGGTCCGGTCCGTGCAGGAGAGACAAGGCCCGTGTAAAATACTTGAAACCCATAACATTGGATATAGCTGCTCTTTGTCGTTTGAGGTAACCATGAGGTATCGGGCTCTAATCGTTGCATTTCTGGCGCTCTGTCTAGGCGTCCTCACTGCGTGCAGTGACGCACCCACTGCAGACAGTGACACACCACTCACCTATGACCAAATTAGAAATACGGGGCTAGCTAATAGCTGTCCCCAACTATCGACCACTCGTCGAGGCTCCATTGACATTGAACCCGGTCAAACCTATCAGCTAGCCGGTCTCTGCATGGAACCCACTACCTACTTTGTCAAGCAAGAACCGGCTAATAAGCGTCAGGAAGCGCAGTACATTGCCGGCAAGCCCCTGACTCGCTACACGTCTAGCCTTGACCAAGTCAGAGGCAAGCTCACAGCCGAAGCGGATGGCAGCCTGACCTTTGAAGAACTCGATGGCATCGACTTCCAAGCCATTACTGTCCTGCTCCCCGGCGGCGAACAGATTCCCTTTTTGTTCACCGTCAAGGGGCTGGTCGCGCACAGCCAACCGGGACTGAACGCAGTCAACGCGTCTACTGACTTAGTTGGAGACTATCGCGTACCGTCCTACCGAACCTCTAACTTCCTCGACCCCAAAGGTCGGGGCCTGACCACTGGCTACGATACCGCAGTTGCGTTACCAGCCAGGGGGGATAGCGTCGATCTACGCCGTGAAAACGTCAAAGCCTTTGACTTGGGTGAAGGCACCATTGCTCTCCAAGTCGAAAAGGTCGATAGCGAGACGGGTGAAATTGCCGGTACGTTCGAGTGCGAACAGCCCTCCGACACTGACATGGGCACTGCTGCAGCCGATGATGTCAAAGTGCAGGGCATTTTCTACGCCCGCGTAGAGCCTTTTGTGGCTTAAGTACAGCCTAGGGCCTGACCTAGGGCCTGACCGACAACGACATCAGCGCTAAGTCCATCAGCGACGACGGCAGGAACATTGTGAACGGCGAGAGGAGTTTTCCTCTCGCCGTTCGTATATCTGAAGATGTGATCTACCTCACTGAAGCCAGGATATCTAGGTCTGAGCATAGGGATGATGCATAATCCGGAACTTAGCTGCGGATACGGAGGGAACAGCGGTCTTTGCCCCCTTCACAAGATGCAACTACGCCCTCAGTGGACAATCTACAAGACCCATCGTTGCCTGCGATCGTCTGCCCATTTAGGCGGTCATGTTTAAACTCAAGCCGTGTAGTTATGTAAACTTGCGGAGGCGAAGGCACTTTTTACAGTACTCTCCCCCGAGTAGGGGGCGGAGTTCAGTAGATATGCCATTGTTTCGTAAAAAAACTTCAGACTACTCTAAGCGTGTGTATTACCTCCATTGATTGGGTAAGCGCTTGACGTTATGCACAAAGTCGGTAATCTTATTGGCTCAAGGGCTAAGAATGTCAAAAATGGTTGCAAATCCTGTTTCTATGTAACGGATTTTGCAATCGGCGCTGAGGATTCTCATCTACCCAGAGGTCTTCGTCTGTTTTATTCGGGGTTCTAGTTATGTCGTCCAAGCCCAATCAGCTGCTCAAGGGTCAAACCCTAGAGCTACTCAACACCTACCAGAAATCGCGCGCGCCGCAGCTGCGTAATCGCCTGGTCAAAATGAATATTGGATTGGTTCGGCGGGAGGCCCACCACTGGATTTACCACTCGAACGAAACCTTCGACGACCTAATGCAGGTTGGCAGCCTGGGGCTTATCCGCGCTATTGAGCGATTCGATATTTCTAAGGGCTATGCCTTTAGCTCATTTGCAATTCCCTACATTCGCGGTGAGATTCAGCACTATCTGAGAGATCGCGGTGCGATTGTGCGCATTCCCCGACGTTGGCAGGCGCTGCAGCATCAGTCAGCCCGCGTGATTCGACAGCTGCAAGAGGACCTGGACCGTAAGCCGACCGATCAGGAAATTGCAGTTGAGCTGGATATCACCGTGGCTGAGTGGCAGGAAGTCAAACTGGCCAGCCGCAATCGTTCGCTACTGAGCTTAGATGCGCCCATTCAGGACGAAGAAGCGGGTTCGGCGTCTTTGAGTGATTTACTGCCGGATCCCAAGTATCGCAGCTTTCAGCTGGCTCAAGAGGACCGCATTCGCTTACAGCAGGCCCTCTCGCAGTTAGAGAAGCGGACACGCGAGGTCCTGGAGTTTGTCTTCTTGCAAGACCTCACTCAGAAAGAAACCGCTGAACGTCTGGGTATTAGCGCAGTTACGGTGTCGCGACGGGTAAAAAGCGGCCTGAAACGGCTGCGTACAGTGATGAATGCCCCTGACGGGACCTCTGAGGCGGAAAGCCATTTATAAAGTCCCGCTTGCGGGCTAGGCCCGACCTATTTGTTCTCTCCAACATTCGTTTCGAAGAACAAATGGCGCGTTTTAGGCAAGCTGTATACTGATTTTCACCAAAGCGATATGTTTTGGGGAGAAATGGTCTACCCTCTAGGCAGTACGAAAAAACGTTAACGTATAATTGCTGAACGACAGCCTTTGGAGGATCCGAAAATGCGCCGTCTGCCCCTATTCTTGCTCGTAATCGCCAGCACTGCCCTATTGGGGGGGTGCAACTTTTTCAATCGCGGTGACGATGCTGATGTGACAGAGACGCCACCCGATGAGGCCAGTCCAGATGTCGTGGTTGAAAACGGCGGTGATTCCGAGGATCTACCCACCCCGGCCCAAAGCGACTTTCCTGATCCGGTAGTTGCTTCTGATGGGACCGTGACGGTGGTTGCACCCGATCTGATCCAATCCACCAACCCTACCGAGCGGGCCATTGGGGTCCAGCGTAGCCGTCCCGATCCGTTTGCCAGTCTACCGATTCCACCCACTCCCCCCGAGCCGGTGGTCGCGCCCACCGCTAGGGGCACTGCGCCTCGAACCCAGGCGACGGGCTCTGCTAGCAGAGGCGGTGCATCCGCGACGGCGGCAAGTCCGACTGCATCCGCACCGACAACCCGCCCACCTAGCAGTGGGGCGGCAGCCGCGAGTAGTGCAACAACATCCGGCAACAATACCAATCGCACACCAACCCTAACAGCGGCTAACCCTAGCGTGACGGCATTGCCCACAGTTCCTCAGCCGACAGCGGCTAGAGCCGTTCGAGTTTCAGGCGTCGTTCAAATCGGTGGCACGCCCTATGCAATTGTTCAGGTTCCTAACGAAGTGGAGCGCTATGTCCGGGCAGGAGAGCGGATTGCTGGCGGCTCTGTGCTAGTCAAGCGGATTGATACCCGGTCGTTCGAACCTAGCGTTGTGCTTGAGCAGAACGGCATTGAGGTGGTGACCAGCGTGACCAGTGGTGGCGACGGCGTCGCTGGAGCACCCCCTGCCCCCCCGAGCGATGATGCCCAGGCGTCCTTGGCGTCCTTGCCCGTTCTACCCACACCGGGACTCTAGACGACTGACAGGATCGAAAAACATCCCTGAGACAAGCTCGTTTTTTAAGACGGCGTTCGTGCTGGCACGGACGCCGTCTGGTATTTGTATTGAGTAATCCTGCGATAAGCAACAATTCTTAAACGCTTTGAAGGCATGTTACCGGCCAGCGAATAGTACTCTGGTCTAGAGATGCCCGTTAGGGCTCGTCGTTATTAGTCATCTTTAGGCAAGAGAGGCATATTCATGGTTAAGCGTGGCTCTAAGGTCCGGATTCTTCGTAAAGAGTCCTATTGGTTTAGAGATGTGGGCACAGTGGCAACCGTTGACCAGAGCGGCATTCGCTATCCGGTCGTAGTGCGGTTTGAGAAGGTCAACTATTCTGGAATTAACACTAACAACTTTTCTGAGGCAGAATTAGAAGAAGTGAAGTAAGTTTCCTGATCTGGCGAAGTCGAACAGACAAAAACGGTTGGACGGACGGCTTGATAGGATGGGTAGGACATTTGCTATGTTGACCTGCTTTGCCTGAGCTGCCCGAAGTTGAGACAGTCCGCCGAGGATTGAACCGAGTTACTTTACATCAGCCGATTCGGGGTGGGGACGTGCTGCTAGCACGAATCATTGCTTACCCTGAGTCGGCTGATGATTTTTTGGCCGCGCTGCAGGCGACCGAGATCGAAGGCTGGCAGCGGCGGGGTAAATACCTGTTGGCGGCGTTGAGCCGCCAGGGCAAAGCCGCCGGTTGGTTGGGCGTGCATTTGAGGATGACTGGACAGCTGCTGTGGCTCGAACCGACAGAGGCTGTTTCTAGTCATAGTCGCGTGCGTTTGTTTGTGGGCGATGGGCACGAGCTGCGGTTTGTAGACCAGCGAACCTTTGGCCGGCTTTGGTGGGTGCCGCCATCGGCTGCGCCGCCAGAGGTGATGACGGGGCTGCAGCGACTGGGCCCCGAACCGTTTGAGGCAGAATTTTCGGTGGCGTACTTGCGATCGCACCTAGGCCGCAGCCAGCGCCCGATTAAAAATGCCCTGCTCGATCAGCGGTTAGTCGCCGGGATTGGCAATATCTACGCCGACGAAACGCTGTTCATCAGCGGCATTCGACCAACGGTTCAGTGCGATCGCATCGGCCCCCGCCGCGTTAGCCGGTTACATAGCGCTATTCGCAAGGTGCTGACCGACAGCATCGAGGCAGGCGGCACCACCTTTAGCGACTTTCGCGACGTCCACGGCATTAACGGCAACTACGGTGGCGTTGCCTGGGTCTACGACCGAGCCGGAGAACCCTGCCGGACCTGTCAGACCCCCATTCAGCGGCTGAAGCTAGCCGGGCGGTCGGCCCACTACTGCCCCCAATGCCAGCGATAGGGATACGGGGAAAGGGCCGTCAGAGCGTTAAAATACCAGGGACTATTGTTACCGGTTTTACCCAACGACATCACCTATGGCAGTTAAAAAGGGCGATTCTGTGCGCGTTGTTCGCGAAAAGCTAGACAACAGCGTCGAGGCCACAGCCAGCGATACTCGTTTCCCGCCCTACCTGTTCGAAACTCAGGGCGAGATTTTAGAGACCACCGACGACTACGCCCTGGTGAAATTCGGCACCGTCCCGACCCCCAATATCTGGCTGCGGCTCGACCAGCTCGAAAAATTTGACAGTTAGGCGCGATGATTTCGCCAATGCCTAAAGTCACCATCGTAGGTGCCGGTAATGTCGGTACAACGCTGGCCCAGCGAGTGCTTTACCAGGGGTTAGCCGACGTCGTTTTGCTCGACATTATTGAGGACCGTCCCCAAGGGCTGGCGCTGGATATCACCGAATCCCAGCCGCTCGAAGGGTTTGACTGTACTGTCTTGGGCACCAACGATTACACCGATACGGCCCAGTCAGACATCGTTGTGGTCGCCGCCGGACAACCCCGCCAACCCGGCATGTCTCGGGCTGATCTGGTCTCTATTAACGGCAAGATTGTAATTGACGTGGTACGGCAGGCAATCGCGGCTTCGCCCGAGGCGTTGCTGCTGGTGATCACCAATCCGCTGGATGTCATGTGCTACCTGGCCTGGTCAGTGAGCGGCCTGCCGCCTGCGCGAGTCATGGGGATGGCCGGGGTTTTAGACGCTGCTCGGTTACGCACCTTTATTGCCGCTGAGCTGGGAGTGCCCGCACCCACCGTCAGTACGATGGTCCTGGGCGGCCATGGCCCCACGCTGGTCCCTTTGCTGGGCCGTACCAGCGTGGGGGGGGTTCCCATCTCCGAACTGCTCTCGGCTCAGCAGCTAGCGCGGTTGGTCGAAAGAACCCGACACGGCGGGTCAGAGGTCGTCAAGTACTTGAAGACTGGCGGCGCATTTTATGCACCCGCCGCCGCCGCTGCGACGATGATTCGGGCAATTTTGCATAACCAATCGCAACTGTTGCCGGTCTCGACCTACGTTAATGGCCTCTACGGTCTGAGCGATCTGTTTTTGGGAATGCCCTGTCGCCTAGGTCGTGACGGCATCGAATCGATTGTAGAGCTTGAGTTGAGCGCCTCCGAGCAGACCGCACTATTAGCCTCAGCTCAATCGGTGCAGACCGTGCTTGACCAGGCGCGTCCGCTCCTAGCCTCATCCCCTTAGCGCTGGCCTAGGTTTGGATGCGGTTTGGATGCTGGTGTTTAGCCTGGGCCATCAAGACCTGATGGGCACTTCGAACAGCTTCCCCTTCGGCCGGGCGACGCTGCTGGTAAGTGCCGTCAGGCTGCATTTCCCAAGCCTGGCGGTTATCGTCAAGCAAGACCTGGAGCAGGTCGTACAGTGACTTACGACTCTTGGGGTCTAGAATCGGCGTCACCGCTTCAACCCGGCGATCCAGGTTGCGGGGCATCCAATCAGCACTGCCAATGAAGCACTCTTCGTCCCCGTCATTGTGAAAGTAGAAAATTCTGGAATGCTCTAGAAAACGACCAATCACGCTGATGACCCGGATATTTTCGCTGACGCCTTCGAGCCCAGGGCGCAGGCAGCAGATGCCACGGATGATGAGATCAATTTCGACCCCCGCCTGGGATGCCTTGTAAAGCATCTTAATCATGCCCGGATCGACCAGCGCGTTCATTTTGAGAATGGCCCGACCTGTGCGGCCCGCCTGGGCATGTTCAACCTCACGTTGGAGCATTTCGACCATGCGATCGCGCAGGGTGATGGGGGCAATCAGCAGCTGGCGGAAGGACTGCTGCTGGGAATAACCGGTCAGATAGTTGAACAAATCCGTCAAGTCGGCGCCCAGGTCAGGACGACAGCTGAGCAGGCCCAGATCGGTATAGAGCTTTGCCGTTTTGGGGTTGTAGTTGCCCGTGCCGATGTGGACATAGCGGCGAATGGTTGACTTTTCACGGCGAACGACCAGTACCACCTTTGTGTGAGTCTTGAGCCCGACCAAACCGTAGACTACGTGCACACCCGCCCGCTCTAGAGTACGCGCCCAGTTGATGTTGTTTTCTTCATCGAAACGGGCCTTGAGTTCGACCAGCGCCACCACCTGAATGCCGTTCTCTGCCGCTGAGATCAAAGCGTTTACAATGGGCGAATCACCGGAAGTACGGTACAGCGTCATCTTAATCGCCAGCACATCGGGATCTTGGGCGGCCTGGGTGATAAACTGCTGCACCGTGGCCGAGAACGAATGGTAAGGATGGTGTACCAGCCAATCGCGATCGCGAATGAGCGAAAAGACATCCTCCGCATCCGCCTCAGATTCGTAGCCTAGCTGCCAGGCTTTGGGCACCACCGCCGACCATTTCGGATCCTTGAGCTGCGGTAACGGCAGCGCCATCAGTGCCATCAGGTCCCCTAGGCCCACTAGCCCCTCTACCTCGTAGATATCCCCAGTAGTGAGCCCCATCTCTTCGACCAGGGTCGAGCGGACCGCCCCTGTGAGGCTGGGCTCCATCTCAATCCGAACGCTCGATCCCCCTAATCGCCGCTTATTGAGTTCCTGCTCAATCGCCAGCATCAGATCATCAGCTTCGTCTTCCTCAACGTAAAGGTCAGCGTTACGAGTGATGCGAAAGACATGATGCGCCTTGATCGTCATGCCAGGAAACAGAAAGGCCAGGTTATTGGCAATGACCTGCTCCATCGGAACTGCCGCCCAGACCCCGTTAGATCGTAGCGAGTCGGGTAACTCTACAAAGCGGGGCAAGACTTTGGGCACCTTGACTCGCGCAAAATGATTCTCGCCATCCGGCTCGCTGCTGACCACCACCGCCAAATTTAGGCTCAGGTTCGAGATGTAGGGAAAGGGATGACCAGGGTCGACCGCCAGCGGGGTCAGAACGGGAAATATTTGCTCCTCAAACTGCTCGCGCAAAAAGGCGGTTTGAGCACTGTTCAGGTCCGCATAGTTGAGCAGATAAATGCCTTGCTCGGTTAGCGCCTGGCGAAGCGTCGTCTCGAAATAGTGATGCTGTAGGGTAACGACGGGACGAAGCTTTTGACTGATGTCGCGCAGCTGCTCGACGGGTGTACGACCATCGGGGGTGCGAACGGCGACTCCCGCATCAATCTGCTGCTTGATACCCGCTACCCGCACCATGAAGTACTCGTCCAGGTTGTTGCTAAAAATCGCGAGAAATTTGAGTCGCTCCAGCAGCGGCGTCCGCTCGTCCATAGCTTCGTGGAGCACCCGCTCATTGAAGCTCAGCCAGCTTAGCTCTCGGCTGAGATAGTAGGTCTGCTGGTCAAGGTCTTGATCGGTGGGGGAAGGTTTGACAACGGTCATAGCGTCTAGCTGAGAGATATCTACCTAAAACGATGTCTGGAAACAATGTCTGGAAACGATGTCTGGTCAAATTTATCTGAGGTTCTTTTCTAGAAAAGGGTTCAGAAAACGTCGTCTTCGCGTCCTTTCCACCACTCGCCTAGCTTCATCAGTTCAGTATGGAGCTCAGCAAGCTGCTGAGAATAGTCATCCGGTGAGAGCTGAGCTCGGCGCTCCTGTAGCTTTTTCAACCGTAGCTGAATGAGCAGCCAGGGCTTGCTAATGCCGTCCGTCGCTTCGATGTATCGTGCTAAGTCTTGGCTATCCATAGGGTGCAGGCGTGTGCAAGGCAAAAATTCTTTACTGAGTTAAATACAGTAGCTTTCTAGCTTACTGAAAGATGATGGATTCAGACAGGCCATACGGCTATCGCTTTAGCCACTTTGTTGGCGCCGCGTGACAGATGCAAGACGACAAAATCCGTAGAGCTTCACCTAGCAGTGTCCCTCTACGGATTTATGGTTGGATTAAGGTGACGAATAATACCGAAATTACTTCAGTATTCGTAACCGGCACGTGGGCTATCGCTTGAGGTTACCGACCCAGTTACGCAGCTCCTCGGCCGCGACTTCGCGCCCGCCTAGGCCAAAGGCAATTGCGATCGCAACTGCAATCGCGCCCAGCAGCAACCCAAAGGCCAGATTCACGATGCTGGGTGCAATGCCAATTTGCTGCAGCGCCAGAGCACCGACAAAGGCAATAATCGCAATCCGAGCCACCTGAGCCACCGTGTTAGAGGCCGAACTGCTCATCGAGCTGCGGACCAAACGGTACACCAAGTTGGCTGCGTACAGACCAATCGCAAAGATCACCACACCGACCAGCACCCGTGCAGAAATCGCCAGCACCGCCTGCACAATCTCCGTCAGCGCCGGAAAATCTAGAATCTCTGTAGCCGTGACCGCACCGAACAGAACGATGCCAACCAGTGTAATCAGCCCGACGATTTCAGACGGTGTCTTGGTCGTGGTAGACGGTTGCACGGTGGCATCGGGCAGCCCCTCAGACGACATCATGGACGGCGGCGGGGGCGGAACCGGGCTGGGTGTAGACGGGGTAGACGGTCCCGACAGCTCGGGCAGACCTAAGGCTTCAAAGATGCTGTCAAACCCGAGACTACTCAGCAGGTTAGTCACCAGGTCAGCCACAAACTTGCCAATGAAGTAGAACAGCACCAGCACCACACCGGCGGCAAACACCTGCGGCAGGATGAACAGAATGCGGTTGAGCATGTCGACCGCAGGGTCGGAGATCGCCTCAATGTTGAGTTCTTCCAGCGCGGTGATCGCCACCGGGATCAGAATCAGCACATAGACAACCGTGCCAGCCAGACTCGACAGCGACGTACCACCGGCCCCCGTCGTACTCGACAGGCCAAACCGGCTACCCAGTCGGTCAGCACCGGAGGCTGACAGCAGGTTCGTCACAATGTCGCGAACGATGCGGGCCACCAACCAGCCGATCGCAAAAATGATGCCCGCCGTCAAAATTTGCGGAATCGCCGAGAGGAACTCGTCAATCAGATTCTCAACCGGAGATAGCAGCCCCTCTAGGCCCAGCGTGCTGAGCACCAGCGGCAGGAACAGCAAAAAGATAAACCAGTAGAGCACCGTACTCAGCGTATCGCTGAGGCTGAAGCCGGAACCTGTGGCGTCAACGCCCGTCTGTTGAGAGAGACGCTCGTCCACACTTACCTGCGCCAGAGCTCGCGTCACGAGGGTTTTGACCAACGTTGCAATCACCCAGGCAACCCCCAGCAGCAGCCCTGCTGCCGCAATCCGGGGAAGATACTCCATGATGGTGGAGAGCAGATCGTTGAGCGGCTCAGAAACGACCGTCAAATCGAGGGCGTTGAGCACCGCCACCAGTGTAAATAAAATGACCAGCCAGAAGACTGCTGCGCTGCCCCACTTGGTAGTCGGAATCTCGTCACTAGGGCGACCGCTCACCCAGCTGGCCAGTTTGTCATCCAGCGTGGTCCGCTTGAGAATATTACCGACAATCCAGGAAGCGACGAAGGCAATAATAATGCCAATCGCGAGGATCGCGAGCGCACCTAACAGGGTGGGGATAAAGCCAACAATGTCGGCACTAAAAGAAGTTTTAAGGTCTGAAAACGAATCTACCTGAGCCAGTAAGGGAACGAGCCCTGCAGCAGACCCGTGAGACCCGACAATCAGGTCATAGGGTTGAGTCATCTGTTTGAAGCCTGTTGAACCAAGTAAACACCAAAGCAGCATCACGCTGAGGACGCCTGATGTAAGAAGCTGTATTCAATAGAGTACAGCGTTTCGTCATTTTTCCTACGTACAAGCACTACCTTTACCAGACTTCTGGTAATTTCCTCTGTATTTCTGCTGACGCTTCGTTTTTCTGCAGGAAACGACGGCTTTCCTATCAGCTAACTACGCTTCGTCAATTGGGTCTTCGGCAGTCGTCGCACCATCAGTGGCCGCATCAGACGTCTCGTCAGCTGTGTTAGCGTCACCGGTCGGTGCGTCAGTCCCTGCGATCGCAGTCTCCACGTCCCTCGCATCTACATCGGTTGCACTGATATCTTCCAGGGTACTCACGATGTCTTCAACCAAGTCTTCAACCGGTTCAGACTCGTCATCCACCGGCTGGGGCACAATGGCAACCGCTGCGATCGCATCATCGTCGTCCAGTCGCTGCAGCTGGACGCCCGTCGCCATCCGCGACTGTACCGAGATCGCACAAATTGCCTGACGGATGATAATGCCCCGAGCCGTCACCAGCATTAGTTCGTCATCGCGGCCCACGACCCGCAGCGCCACCAGCTCGTCCCCTTGCTTACGAAACTTCATTCCGACCAGCCCCATCCCGGCCCGATTCTGCAAACGGAAGTTGCTCACCGGCACCCGCTTACCGAGTCCGCTGGCAGCGATCACCAGAACCCAAGGCCCCTGGTCGCAGTCCGTCTCATCCACGACTTCTGGATCTACATCAGGGTCAGCCTCAGCATCGATTGCGTTCATCTCCGCTTCAGCCACGACCGCCATCACCTGAGCAGGCAGAATGTCCATGCTGATGAGATTGTCACCATCGCGCAAAGACATCGACCGAACGCCCTTTGTGGGCCGTCCTAAGGGCCGGAGCTGTTCGTGGCTCGCCTGAAAATGAATGGTCATGCCGTGGCGCGATCCAATCAGGATGCTGTCTTCGGGGCGAGCTAAGCGAACCCACCGCAGCTGATCGCCATCTTCTAGCGAGATTGCAATCAGGCCGTTAGAGCGGATGTTGCTAAAGGCCGACAGTGCCGTCTTCTTAATGAAGCCCCCCATCGTTAGCATCACCAGATAGTCGTCTTCGGTGAAATCGCCGACTCCCAGGACCGAGGTCACCTTCTCCTCACGGGGAATGGGCAGCATCTGCACAATGGGATTGCCTCGAGAGACTCGAGACCCCTCCGGAATCTGATAGGCCCGCAGCGAGTAGGCCACCCCGCGATCGGTAAAAAATAGGACGTGATCGTGGGTGCAACAGCTGATGAAATGCTCAATCGCGTCATCCTCTTTCATCCGCGTACCCGACTTACCGCGAGTCGCCCGATTCTGCGCCTCAAAGGTATCGATGGGCATGCGCTTGATATAGCCCTGCTCGGTCACCAAAATGACGACCTGCTCGTTGGCAATCAGCGAGATATCGGTGATATCGTCCTCGGCGGCCTCGATCTGGGTGCGCCGCTCGTTGGCATGGTTTTGTCGAATCTCCTGCAGTTCGTCCTGGATAATCTCCAACACTCGCTCACGACGGGCCAAAATATCTTCCAAATCAGCGATCTTGGCCTGTAACGCCTCGTGCTCCTGCTGAATCTTCTCAGCCTCCAGAGCCGTCAGGCGGCGCAGCTGCATCTGCAAGATCGCATCGGCCTGGGTCTCAGAAAGACCGTAGGACTCAACCAACTCGGCCTTGGCGCTAGCCGTGTCTGCCGCGCCTCGAATCAGGGCAATCACCGCATCCAAGTTGTCCAGAGCAATTAGATACCCCTGCAAAATGTGGTCTCTCTCTTCCGCCTTGCGCAGCTCATAGCGGGTGCGGCGATTAATCGTCTCAATCCGAAAGTCGAGAAAGACATTTAGAAACTCTCTTAGACCCAACAGCTGAGGTTCGCCATCCACCAGGGCTAGCATATTGACGCCGAAGTTGTTCTGCAAGGGCGTCTGCTTGTACAGGTTGTTGAGCACCACCATCGGGTAGGCATCGCGCTTGAGTTCGATGACGATGCGCATACCGTCGCGATCGCTCTCGTCGCGAATGTCAGAAATGCCCTCTAGACGGCGCTCGTTCACCATCTCGGCAATCTTTTCGATCATCCCGGCCTTATTGGTCTGGTAAGGCAGCTCAGTGATGATGATGGCTTCGCGGTCGGGACGACCCCGATGTTCCTGCGTTTCAATGGTCGCCACACCACGCATGGTCACCGACCCGCGCCCGGTCAGGTAGGCATCACGAATACCATTGCTGCCAATGATCTGCCCGCCCGTGGGGAAGTCTGGCCCCGGAATGTACTGCATCAGCTCGGTGCTGGTGATCTCGGGGTTTTGAATCAGGGCCACCACCCCATCTAGCAGTTCACCCAGATTGTGAGGCGGAATGTTGGTCGCCATCCCCACCGCAATCCCCGACGAGCCGTTCAGCAACAGCTGCGGTATGCGCGCTGGCATGACGGTGGGCTCCTGCTGGGAGCCGTCGAAGTTGTCGGCAAAATCAACCGTTTCAGACTCGATATCAGCCAGCAGGGCAGCACCGGTCAGGGCCTGCAAACGACTTTCGGTGTATCGCATGGCTGCCGGGGGGTCATTATCCACCGAGCCAAAGTTGCCGTGACCGTCAATCAGCGGGGCCCGCATCGAAAAGTCCTGCGCCATTCGCACCAGCGCGTCGTACACTGCCGTGTCGCCGTGGGGATGGTACTTACCCAACACTTCACCCACCACACGAGCGCATTTACGAAACGGCCTGTCCGCCGTCAGACCCAGCTCATGCATGGCGTACAAAATACGGCGATGCACGGGCTTGAGACCATCCCTCGCATCCGGCAAGGCCCGACCCACGATTACGCTCATGGCGTATTCCAGGTAAGACCGGGACATCTCGTTGCGCAAATCAGTGGGGACGATCCGGTCTTGAGGACTACTCATACGGTGCAAAACTCCAGACAACTAAGAAAAAAGACGGGGTGCGGTGCCCTACCTAGGAGGGTGGCATTATCAACAGCAGGGTTAAATGATCATTTCGACGACAGTTTTTGTATACACTTGCAGAGAGCATCTTTGAACGAAGCGGGTCTGCGGACAGAGCGGGCTTAAAGGGGGCTGAGCCCGATTTCCTCTGGGAGCGTACTAGACCCAGTTCTGGCCCAAAACCCTCATCCCAAAACCTTCACTGGTCAGCCTGGGCAATGCGACAGGAACCTGAGCTGATTAGGGTAGCGCTAAACAGCCTGTCTCAACAATTTTAGTCACTTACCTTAACGCCTGGCTTGGCGACGTTTTGGATGAGTGACCGACAGGTCAAACCCGCCTAAGAGGGGGCTTACGGAGCTGCCTTACAGGGCAAAACTCACAGAATTCACTCGCAGGATTACAGGGGCCTGATCACAGCCGACACCTAAAGCAACAAAGACCCAATCCAAAGGGATCTTGTTTTTGTAATATTTCTTCTTGTTTTGGATTTGAGATCAGCTTTGACCCACTGTCCCGGCGGATATACCAGCAGAATTGATTTTGAGTCTAATTTTGTCGTCAACTACATCGATTATTTTATCACATTTCAGTATTTTTAAGGGCGTCCGCCAGGGCCCTGACGCCACTGTCGAGATCGACCTAAAAACCCTATGAAATCAGCGTTTCCGATAATTTATTCAGAGGTATTTCTGGCCCATGCGACGGGACCCGGCCACCCTGAAAATGCGGGCCGACTGAAGTCGGTGGTTGCGGCGTTGCGATCGCACCCCCAGGCTGACCAGATTCAGTGGCAACAACCCAGTGCCCGTGACCCGCTGCCCTGGATCGAGCAGATCCACAATCCACGCTACGTGGCCGCACTCAAAACCTTTGCCGACCAGGGCGGCGGTCGATTAGATGCGGATACCATCGTCTCACCCGCCAGCTACGCCGCCGCGACCCTGGCGGTTACGGCCTGGCTAGACGGCGTTGACTGGGTGCTGGCCAACGACAGCCCCGCGTTTGCGCTGGTGCGACCGCCGGGACATCACGCCGAACGCGATCGGGGCATGGGATTCTGCCTGTTTAGCAACGCGGCCATTGCGGCCCACTATGCCCTGAGCCTGCCAGCGATTCGCCGAGTCGCCATTTTTGACTGGGATGTCCACCACGGTAACGGGACCCAGGCCTTAACGGCAGCTCATCCCAATATTTTCTACTGCTCGCTGCACCAGTCGCCTGCCTACCCAGGCACGGGCGCAGCCACTGAAACAGGGGAACACAATAACGTTCTCAATGTGCCGATGCCGCCCGGCAGCACCTGGTCAGATTACAAGCGTCCCTTTTACCAGCAGATTTTGCCCCGACTGCAGCAATTCGCCCCAGACCTGCTGCTCGTCAGCGCTGGATACGACGCCAATGCCGCCGATCCCCTCGCCAGCATTCAGCTAATGCCCGGCAGCTATGCCACCATGGCCCGAGAATGCCTGTCAGTAACGCCTCGGATCTTGTTTGGTTTGGAAGGCGGCTACGACTACGACAGCCTGGGCACATCGGTTGCCGCAACGATTTCGAGCTGTTTGGCCTCCGCCTCGCTCAATGCCCATTAGTGCCCAAATCAGACAAGATTTGCTGAGTTTTCCCCAATGCTGTACCCCGAACGCGACCCGGTGGGTACGTCTATACCTAAGATGAGGACCTAAGACAAGGCGTCCTGGGGGAAGCACCGGAGAAATGTCACTGACCACGACACAAACGATTGCGCTACTAGAGGCTTTACCGGTATTCGGCGAAGTGTTTGGAGCCGCAGAATCTGACATCGCCCTGCGGGCCAGGGTGGGGGCACTGCTGGCAGTGATGGAAGGGGTTGCGATCGCGCCAACCGAAATCGAAACTGTGATCGACGAGGTGCTACAGCTCGCCCAGCAGCGAGCACAGGTCCAGACCCAGCGCTGGGTTAAAGCAGCCCGCCAATGGCTCACCCAACAGGAAGACCGCCTCATCCAGGTGGTCAGCGCCTATGTGCAGACCTACGCCCAGGCGATCGATCCCCAGGAACTCGCGGATATCACTAGCACCGCCGTCGCTATCTTAGGGGACGGTCGAATCAGCCCCTCAGAGGGCCGCCAGCTGACGAGACAGCTCGTCCAACGGTTTGACCTCGACCAAGCGCTGAGTCGAACGATCCCGCTGCGGTTTCTCAAAATCGCCCGGCGGGTGGCCAGCTATCGCAGCCGAGCAGACCTCCAGACAGATGCCTTCTCCATTGCCCAGGCCTACCTCGAAAAGTTTCACGAGCTGCTAACGCCCGAGCTAATGAAGCAGGTGATTCAAAACGGCTCGCTCAACGTCAGCCCGCAGGATTTTCTGTCGGGCGATCTGGGCGATCTCGATGAAGTCGCGAGCCTGTTCGCGTTCAAAATGCAGCTACTCGAAGCCACCCCTCCCGTCACCAAAGCAGCTAAGGCGATTGCCGATCAGGTTCACGAGTCCGTTGCGGCCTTCAATCGGGAGCGCGGCGCGGCAGACTTGCTCACCCCCGAATCGACCGGCGATCTGTCAGTCGGCATCAATCGCCAGCCCGATCCTTGACCCATCAAAAGCTCCCAACGCCTGGAATCTCTCAACACTCGGCAACAAAATCTAACATTCTTAACAAAAGGATAGAGAAAGCGGATTACAGGCTGTTGAGATCGCACTTAGAAACTGCATACCGTCCCCCGAGAGCGGTTGAGATACTGGAAATAAATTTTTATAGAAAAAGCATTATTTTCTTTTGTTCCGCTTTACTTTGTTTTGAACTCAAAAATCAAAAAAATAACTGCATTGAGCCCGTTAAGGCTGCTATTGGAGAATTTTAACCATTTAAATATCCCTAATTCAGCTTTAGCCCCTCCCCAGGCAGGTAAACATTTCTGTTTAATATTCCAAAAGGCGCGTTCGTTCCCCATAATTCAAGCATCCACCCCGACATCCATTTGAGGAGAGAAGGCCCGTGAAACTTTCTGTTTACGGTAAAGGTGGAATTGGCAAGTCAACTACCAGCTGCAATATTTCGGTAGCGCTGGCAAAGCGTGGCAAAAAAGTCCTGCAAATCGGCTGCGATCCGAAGCACGACAGCACGTTTACCCTTACTGGCTTCTTGATTCCGACCATTATCGACACGCTGCAAGAAAAGGACTACCACTACGAAGATATTTGGCCCGAAGATGTCATCTATCACGGCTATGGTGGCGTCCACTGTGTTGAAGCGGGCGGTCCTCCAGCGGGCGCTGGTTGCGGCGGCTACGTCGTTGGCGAGACCGTCAAACTGCTCAAAGAGCTCAACGCCTTCGACGAGTACGACGTCATTCTTTTCGATGTACTGGGCGACGTGGTCTGTGGTGGCTTTGCCGCCCCGCTTAACTACTCCGACTACTGCATGATCGTCACCGACAACGGCTTTGACGCGCTGTTTGCAGCCAATCGGATTGCCGCCTCCGTCCGAGAGAAGGCCCGCACTCACTCCCTGCGGCTAGCGGGGCTCATTGGCAATCGCACCTCAAAGCGCGACCTAATCGACAAATACATCGAAGCAGTACCGATGCCTGTGCTCGAAATCCTGCCCCTGATCGAAGACATTCGTGTCTCTCGGGTCAAGGGTAAAACTATCTTCGAGATGGCCGAAACTGACCCTAGCCTAGTGCCGGTGTGCCAGTACTACCTGAACATCGCGGACCAGATCCTGGCAGCCCCTGAAGGAGTCGTCCCCAAAGACGCGGCTGATCGGGAACTGTTTGCGCTCCTGTCGGACTTCTATCTGAATCCCCCGGCTGAAGCACAGCCACAAGACGAGCTAGACCTGATGATGGTCTAGTGCTGATGCTTTCGCATCCTGGATGAGCGGCCTTGTCGTTGCGATTAAGGCCGCGGTGAGGCGCTTACCGAGGGCGTTGGGCCAGTAGGTAGCCAGAAGTGCTATTGAGTGCTAGATTGCTGCGATGTTTGTCTCTGTATGCCTTTTTGGGTATACGGGTTCTGTAACAACTCAGCGCAATCGAGCGTATCAAAAATGGCCTTCTTCAAAGACTTCACTACTGTTATCCGCCAAAAGTGGCTGGACTACGTGAACGCAAACCGACCCTGGTTGGATCTGCAAATGCGCGAAACCTCAGTCAGAACACCCGATGGAGGACGCCGCCCGTCTTCTTTTCTGGTGTTGGGCGTGGTCAACGCGCTAGAGCCCAAGCTCTCCAACCTGATGGTGCCGTTCTACCAGCTCAACGCTGACGAGGATGCGCTAGTTGAGGTGCTGGGGCTCAATTTTGACCCTGAAATGGTGCTTGATGGCGGCAGTACAGGTCAAACCATCGAGGCTCAGTCCGAAGGCGAGACACCCCTACTCTCTGATGGCCAAAACCCCTTAGAGTAGGCCTGTATACAGCTCGTGATCGGTAGAAAAGGACCTTAACTGGGTGCGTTTCTGCAGACGCGGGCGCTAAGGGTTAGGTCATTACCGTGAATGTCGATCAGTTTCGCCGCGCGCTCAAAGTTAAGTGGTTAGCGTACTACCGTGAAAACCGCGAATGGCTGGACCAGCTTGGGGTATGGGTGACCGATCGAGATCAGCGGCGACCCACCGCTAGCTTCATTCTGGCCACGCTAGCCATTTTGGAGCCGAAGCTCTCGCAGATGCTGCCGCTGGTGGTCAATCTCAACAACAATCCCGATCGGATTGTTGCGTCTCTGGGGCTCAACTTCAACCCTGAAGAGGAACTCAGGCGCCTAGCTGAGTCCCAACAGCAGTTGCCCACCCGCCATCGCCCAGCCATCTCCGTTCAGCCTAACCAGCCCCTCATCCAGGCAAAACCCATCATCCAAAAAGACGAAGAATGCACCGGCGTTCACCGCCGTTCTGTGGCCTCGAGCCCGGTGAGTGCTTCGCCAGCTGATACTCACTAAGGATTTGCTTGCCATGACCCTAGCCCAAACGCCCAATACCCCGGCCATTGAGTTCGACTGCGATACCGGCAACTACCATACGTTTTGCCCGATTAGCTGCGTTGCCTGGCTCTATCAAAAAATTGAAGACAGCTTTTTCTTGGTTATCGGCACCAAGACCTGCGGCTATTTTCTCCAAAATGCCATGGGGGTCATGATTTTCGCAGAGCCCCGCTACGCTATGGCTGAGCTAGAAGAGGGTGATATTTCTGCCAAGCTCAACGACTACGAGGAGCTGAAGCGGCTGTGCGAACAGATCAAGCGAGATCGCAACCCCAGCGTGATTGTTTGGATCGGCACCTGCACCACCGAAATCATCAAGACAGACTTAGAGGGACTCGCGCCCCGGCTAGAAGCCGAAATCGGCATTCCCATCGTGGTTGCCCGCGCCAACGGTTTGGACTACGCCTTTACCCAGGGTGAAGACACCGTACTGGCAGCCATGGCCCACCGCTGCCCGACCGAAGCGCCCAAGCAGGCTGAAGAAAAGGCCGAGCGTAACGCCATTGGCAAGCTGCTCAACTTTGGTCGCGGCAAAGAAGCCGTCGCCGAAGCCGAGGCCGAGTACGTTGACCATCCGCCACTGACCCTGTTTGGGTCGGTTCCGGATCCTGTGGTTACCCAGCTGAGCCTGGAACTTAAGAAACAGGGCATCAAAGTCTCTGGCTGGCTGCCGGCCAAGCGCTACACCGAGCTGCCAGT
Organism: Cyanobacteria bacterium J06648_16; assembly: GCA_039817185.1. Taxonomy (GTDB): domain Bacteria; phylum Cyanobacteriota; class Cyanobacteriia; order Phormidesmidales; family Phormidesmidaceae; genus CAWUKV01. The sequence continues at coordinate 23,402 of JBCBWI010000029.1, forward strand.
CATCGCCGAGGGCGATTACGTCTGTGGGATCAACCCCTTCCTATCACGTACAGCTTCGACGCTGATGCGACGGCGCAAGGCCAAGCTGATTGGTGCGCCTTTCCCCATCGGCCCGGACGGGACCCGTGCCTGGGTCGAAAAAATCTGCGCGGTGATGGGCGTCGAACCCAAGGGGCTAGACGAGCGTGAAGCCCAAATTTGGGAATCGCTAGAGGAGTACGTCAGCCTGATTCGCGGCAAGTCGGTTTACCTCATGGGCGACAACCTGCTAGAAATCTCCCTGGCCCGCTTCCTGATTCGTTGCGGTATGACCGTCCACGAAATCGGCATTCCTTACATGGATAAGCGCTACCAGGCCGCTGAGCTCAATCTGCTAGCCCAGACCTGCGCCGACATGGGGATGGCAACGCCCAAGATTGTCGAAAAGCCGGACAACTACAACCAGATTCAGCGCATCCTCGAACTGGAGCCCGATCTGGTCATCACCGGTATGGCCCACGCTAATCCGCTGGAAGCGCGGGGCATCAGCACCAAGTGGTCGGTGGAATTTACCTTTGCTCAAATTCACGGCTTTGCGAATGCCCGCGACATTCTAGAGTTGGTGACCCGCCCGCTGCGCCGCAACGAAAATCTGAAGGGGCTCGGCTGGGAAAAGCTGGTCAAGGAAGATGCCGCTGTCGGCGCAGCTCGGTAGCATCCCAACAGCCTGATGAATCGGGACCCGACCTGTGCCGGGTCCCGATTCCGCTTTGCGAAATCTTTGAACAAACCTCACAGGCACGCTCCGTAACGGCTAGCTAGACTGCTGAATCATCGGGTAGTTGTTTTTGAGACAGACGATGGCAGTGATTTCGTTTCGAAAAGGGATGCTGGCAGCGGCGTTGGCCGTACCGATGGGGTTGCTTATAGCAGGAGGTGCGATCGCACAGGAGATCACCTTTTTGCTGCGTAATGAAACGACTGCAAACCTGCTGCAGTTTTACGCCTCACCGGTCACCTCCGACAGTTGGGAAGATGACCTACTCGCGGAGGAGGAACCGCTGGTCGTCGGCGAGACGCTCAACGTGGTCATTCCCGATGACGGTCGGGGTTGCATGTACGACATCAAAGGCATTTTTGCCGACGGTGATGAGGTCGAAGAATTCGGCGTCGATATTTGTGATTTAGGGACCTATACCTATACCGAAGCAGGCGAGTAACCTATACGGAACCATTCGGTAGGTGTTTGAACTTGGTTGAATCAACTGTCCGGAGCCAGTATGACCGGCTTGCCCCTATTTATGACCAACGCTGGCGGGGATACGTCTCCCGGACGCTCACGTTTCTATGCCGATGGATGACCCTGGCTAGCGACGAAACCGTGCTCGATGTTGCCTGTGGTACGGGCGAGCTCGCCCGCCTGATATTAGACATTAGCCCCCACCAGGCAATCACAGGCATTGATCTATCCGAAAAGATGCTGCAGCAGGCCAGACGAAAATGCCCAACTGCCGAATTCAAAGCCGCTTCAGTCACGGCCTTACCCTTCGGGAAGGCTACGTTTGACCGAGTGGTCTCCGCCAATGCCTTTCACTACTTCGAGCCCGTGGATCGGGCCATTACAGAAATGAGCCGTGTTCTCAAACCCAGCGGTCAGCTGGTGATTTTAGACTGGTGCCGGGATGACTGGCTGTGTCAGCTATGTGATTGGAGCCTAAAACTGATAGACCCCGCCCATCGACAGTGCTACACCCAGGCCGAATTTCATGCGCTGCTACAGCACCAAGGCTTAGCGATCACGGCCCACCGCCGGGTTCGATTTGGCTGGTGGGGGCTGATGATTGTGACCTGCACAACACCAGGCTAATTGTTAAGCAGGTGTTAAAATCGGCAAGCAGCGAATTTAACCCGACTCATGGCAGAGAAACCGATTCTAAAAAAAGACCGCGACCCTAACGATCCTGGCCCCGGCAAACGGGAGGGGGACCGCAAGTCTGACGACCGCCCTAGGGGCAAAGGTAAAGGCAAGGGCAAAGGCAGAGGCAAGGGCGATCGCGACGCCAAGCCTGCCCCCGTTAATCCGGCCCTCATGCGCGGCCCCAGGCCGGTCAAAAAAGTAGAAGAGCCAGAGGAAGCAACGGCCGAAGAAACAGCTGAAGCCGCCCCGTCATCTGAAACACCAGCAGCGGTCCCAGCAGAGGAAGCCGCACCCGAGGTATCGGCAGAATCGGCAGAATAAACAAAAAAATCCCCGACACTCGTGCCGGGGAAACATCAGGGTGCATCTACCAGCTAACTGTTCGGTAGATGCTTTTTATTTTCAGGACAGTTCTTCAAATAACCAGCAAAAAAAATCCTCGACACAGGTGCCGAGGAAATTATCAGGGTGCATCTACCAACTAACTGTTCGGCAGTACCCTATTCAATCAGGAAAAAATGACGGTGCTCGCTTTCTTTAAATGCGATATCTGAACCATTCAACAGCTCATAGGACTACCTACTCTACGGCTTCCGTAGTCCTTACGACAGTGCGACAAAGCTGATTCACTCAGCTGAAAGATAACCGAGTATTTACTTAAAAATACGCAAAAAAATCCCCGGCACGCGTGCCGGGGAAACATCAGGGTGCATCTACCAGCTACCTTTACTCAAAAAGCTGGCCTCACTCCGGTTCTTTTTGAGCTGGGTGAAGTCGCTTCATCAAAAATTGTTCAATCAAAGATCCTCTAAACAATTCGGAATAATATCGGGCTACGTTTGGATTTGTTCCAAATGACATCTCAGAATAGAATCGAGCGCTAACTTCTGAAGAAAATATAAAATAATGACAGCAGAAATGACAGCATTTTCTTCCCTTCAAACTTCTGTCTGAAACAACTGCCTTAAGGACGATTTTTGATAGGGCAAACCTGATTTCCTGCCGATGCAGGCCGCTAAGGCGGTTATACTGTCGGCCAGGGCATGGATTGATAGAAGGTGGGGCATGAAACCAATACACCTGCTCGTGGCTGGAACAATGCTGCTATTAAGCTGCAGCCAACCCCGACCAACCCCTGAAACCCAAACGGTCCCTGCTGCTGACGGACCAACGGAGGAGGCCGCCAATGCCAAGACCCTGCGGCTACTCTATGGCCGCAGCCCCACCACGCTTAATCCCCACCTGGCCAACGGCTTCCAAGATTTTGAGGCCGCTCGGATTATCTATGAACCCTTGGCCAGCTACGACGCGGAGGGCGAGTTGGTACCGATTTTGGCGGCTGAGATTCCAACGGCAGACAACGGTGGGCTAGCCGCAGACGGTCGTTCAGTGACCTGGAAGCTACGTCCCGACGTTGTCTGGTCAGACGGAACAGCGTTTACTGCTGCGGATGTTGTCTTTACCTTCGAGTTTGTCAGCAATCCGGTGGTCGCAGCCGTAACGGCTGACTATTATGAAGCGGTCGAAACCGTTGAGGCACTGGACGAGCACACGGTCAAAATTACCTTCAAGCAACCGACGCCCGCCTGGGATTTGCCGTTTGTCGGACAAAACGGCGCAGTGCTGCCGTCCCATATTTTTGCTGATAGCAACAACGAGCGCGCCCGAGCCAGCGCCGCCAACCTGCAGCCTGTGGGAACGGGCGCTTACCGCTTTGTCGCGGTTGACAGAGGACGCTGGCTGTTTATCCCCAACGAGCAGTACCGGGACGAACCGCCCCCCTTTGAGCGCCTAGAGCTACAGGGCGGCGTCGTACCCTACGGGGCAGCGTTGCAGGTGCTGCAGTCAGGCACAGCAGATTTTGCCCACAATTTACAGCTAGCCGCGAATCAGTTGGATGCGCTAGCCGATGCTGATACGGGACAGCTCGTCACAATCTTTGGCCCGCAGGTTGAGCGAATTATGTTTAACTTTAGCGATCCGAATGTAGAAATCGAAACCGGAGAAAAGGCCAGCGTTGACCATCCCCATCCGATGTTGAGCGATCGTACCGTTCGTGAGGCCATCAACCTGGCGATTGACCGAGATGCGATCGCAGCTCAATACGGTGAGTTTGGCAAAGCAACCCGCCAGCTGCTAGTCGCTCCCAGCCGCTACGTCTCCGACCAAATCACCTACGAGCATGCCCCCCAAAAGGCCCGTGAGCTGCTAGATGCGGCAGGTTGGCAAGACAGCAACGACAACGGCATTCGTGACAAAGACGGCATTGAAATGGAGCTGCGGTTTCGCACCTCAGTTAACCCCGTCCGTCAAGAGACCCAGGCTCTGGTTAAGAGAAATTTGGCTGACGTCGGCATCAAGGTAATGAATGAGCGCATTCGGATCGACGATTTCTTCTCTCCGGACCCGGCCAAAGATGAGAGCATCAACCACTTCTACGCTGACCTGCAGAAATACGCCACGGGTAATGATACGCCGGACCCCACCGTCTACCTGAGCTGGTGGACCTGTGATGAGATTGCCCAACAGGCCAATCAGTGGCAGAAACCCAACAATGCTCGCTATTGCAATCCAACCTACGACAGCCTTTGGCAGGCCACCGTCAGCGAACTCGATCCTGCCCAGCGAGCGGTTCTATTTCGAAAGATGGACGAGTTACTGGCAGAAGATATCGCCCTGCTACCGATCGTCCATCGAGGGACGACCCACGGCATCAGCCAGCGCCTGACTGGCTATTCACTAACCCCCTGGGATACCAGCACGTGGGATATTGCCAACTGGCGGCTACAGCGCTAATCTGTTCGTAAAGTCATACCTAGCCACGAGGAGATTAGAAAAAGCCGCAGGTGCGGCTCTTGTCTAGAGGCAGATTGAATCCACGCATCCATACCTTAAGCGGCCATTTCAGCCTTTGACTAAACGTCAATAACTGTATCGTCAGCAATCGGCTCAGTTTGCTTGTTGCGATTGGCCAAAAACTCAGTGGCTATCTGAGACAGCTCTGCAATCAGCAGCGTGGCAATAATGCCGTCATCAATCCAGCCAATCACGGGGATGAAGTCTGGAGCAATGTCAAACGGGCTGACCAGATAGAGCACTGTGCCCAGCACAATCAGCCAACGATACTTGGTATTTCGGAGCGTATTGCGATACCAGCTGTAAAACGATTCGGCGAAGTCTTTCACAGAAGCAACCTCAGGCATAAGGGGGACAAGCACAAACCGTAGCTCAGGGGATTTAAAGCCCCTGGGGCGGGCGTACGAATAGTCCCCGTCGTGACTATTGTGATCGGCATACATCCGCTATCCCAGTGTAGAAAACCCCTCCCGATTAGGAGGAAGCTACTACCTGACAGCGCTGCTAGACCAGTCGCCATACCCCAATCGCCATGCCAGGGATATGACCATACATGCCGATCAGTTCGCTTTAACCGGCGCCAAGGCAAGATCCGTTCTAGTTGACTCTATTTGAATAGTCTACTTGAATAAAAAGTGTCTGTAAAACGCTGAAATGACTGCCTTGAGGTGCTTTTGACCGACTATTCTGCTTACAAAAATTGATTCTTTATGCTCAAAGCTGGCATTTCACTCAAGGTTTACAGACAGCCTACGGGATGGTGGGTATACAGGAAGTAGGCCTAAGCCGTATATTCACTCAATTTATCCGGGGTTTATGGAGCGATTCGAGTGCTCCTCCGGTGCCTAATCACGCCTCGAAGTCAGTATATTCCGAATAACAGACCCTTTATCAGACCCAACCCGTGCAATCTACCACGCTGATCAAACTGTCTCGCCAGGGTAACGCCGAAGCCATTTCCGCATTTATGAATCGAGCTTTGCAGCCGCAGGGGATCACGGTTAAGGTCAAGGTCAAAGCGGATCGCATTAAGCTACTGCTAGAGGCCGAAGCGGTCCCTGACCGGCGACGATACGTGCCCATCGTCAGCAAGGGGCTTTCAAAGCTGGGGCTGTGCTCGGTTCGCAAGGTCTATATCTACGGTCGGCAGACCGGTAGCGCCACCGTTGACTGGGTTGCCGCCGTTGACGGCACTGACAATCAGTACCTGCAGATGGGTACCGGTTCAGCGCGAGCCGTTGTCGCATCAACGGCACCGATGGGCGGCATGGCTGAGCGCGTTGAAACGAGCACCATCGCAGAAGAGCAGCTGGTCCGGCAGCTACAGACGGCGCTCAGTGAGCGTCTGGGCCATGAAGAGCTGTCTGACCTGCCCGCTCCCAGCGATATCGAAATCGAAGGCCATGATGTTTTGGTTACGTTTGAGACCCGGCAGGCCATTGACAGTCGAGCACTGGCTATCGTAGTGCGTCAGGTCATTGCTACCCTTGACCGGGGCACGATCAAAATCGCCCGCCTGTACAAGCGTCACCCTAGAACGCAGCGTTCTTTGCCCATTCGAGAAATCCTGATCGATTTACCCGAATTAGCCCCAGCCGATACGGGGGCACCTGACGAACTCAGCAGCGATTCTTCAGCATACTTTGATACCGCGTCCGTTCGCCCTGAGCCATCCCCCCCATCGCCCTCACCACCGCAGCGAACTTCCCTCAAATCTTTTCGATACGGGATTCTGGGACTGTGTGGACTCAGTTGCTTGCTGTGGGCAACCCGGCTGGTATCACCCATAACGGCCATATTTGCGTTGTTGGTGGGTCTAGTGCTGTGGCGGCTATCCACCCGTGTACTGACCTAAAAACCGTTTCACTGTTGGGTTCAGTAGCCGTACTGTATAATCGGCAGGTCGAGGTCGCCGTCTAGCAATTTGCCCAATCGCTCACAAACGGCGCTCAGAGTTGGCCTGCTGACCCAGCTATTTTTGACGCCCCATGGTGATACGGCTTGCTTCTAGACTCAGTGTGGTTTGCATTGGTGCGATCGCAATCGCCTGCAACCCCACACCCACTATTACAATTCCGGCAGCAGACAGCGGCGATACCACCCTAAGACTGCTCTACTGGCAAGCCCCCACCATCCTGAACCCACACCTCTCAAGCGGCTACAAAGATGCCGAAGCCAGCCGCATTGTGCTAGAGCCTCTGGCCAGCTTCAACGCCGAGGGCGAACTGATTCCCTTTCTCGCCGCTGAGATTCCCTCCTTAGACAACGGTGATGTCGCCGCAGACGGCACCTCCGTTACCTGGCGGCTCAAACCCGATATCGTCTGGTCTGATGGGACGCCATTTACGGCAGAGGATGTGGTCTTTACCCACACTCTGATCACTAATCCTGACGTTGGCGCAGTGACCTCGGGGACCTACGAGAATGTAGAATCCGTCGAAGCGCTCGACCCGCATACCATCAAAATCACCTTTGAATCACCAAACCCTGCCTGGTCGCTCGTGTTCACTGGCACCGAGGGAATGATTTTACCGGCCCATGCCTATGCAGGCTATGACGGAAAAGACCTGAGAGACGCCCCGCCCAACCGACAGCCAATTGGCACCGGCCCCTACCAGGTGACCGAGTTCCGCCCCGGTGACGTCGTCACCTACGAACCGAACTCCAACTATCGAGACGTGGATCAGCTCGCCTTTGAACGCGTCGAGCTCAAAGGCGGCGGCGATGCGGCATCGGCAGCACGGGCCGTTTTACAAACGGGAGACGCTGACTTTGCCTACAACATTCAGGTTGAGGCCCCCGTCCTGAAGCAGCTTGAATCCGCCGGACAGGGACGACTGGTCACTGCCTTCGGGTCACTAGTCGAGCGAGTCGTGCTCAATCTAACCGATCCTAACCAGGCCAATGCCGATGGCGAACGATCGAGTATCGACATTCCCCATCCCTTTCTAACCGACCCCCAAGTGCGGCAAGCATTTAATCTTGCCATTGACCGCGATACGATTGCCGACCAGCTCTATGGCCCAGCCGGACGGGGCACGATCAATTTTCTGGTGGCACCAGAGGCCTACCGCTCAGACAGTACGGCCTATGAATTTAACCCCGACAAGGCCGCTCAACTGCTAGACGAAGCAGGATGGCAGGACAGTGACGGCAACGGCATTCGCGATCAGAACGGGACTGAGCTATCGGTACTGTTCATCACCTCAGTTAATCCGGTTCGGCAAAAAACGCAAGAAATTATCAAGCAGTCCCTCGGCAATATTGGCGTTGAAGTTGAACTGCGAAGCTTGGATCCAGCCGTCTACTTTTCAGGCGATCCGGCCAGTAGCGATACGGTTGAGCGTTTTGAAGCCGATCTACAAATGTTCGCCACGGGCAATACTAACCCCGACCCAGGTGCCTACATGAAAACCTACACCTGCGATGAGGTCACTCAAAAGGCCAACAACTGGTCCAAACAGAACTATGCCCGCTACTGCAACCCGGCCTACGATGCCCTTTGGGAAGCCAGCCAGCTAACCCTAGACCCTGAGGAGCGCCGGACGCTATTTATCGAAATGAATGATTTACTCATCCAGGAGTTTGCCGTGCTGCCCATCGTCCACCGAGCTGACATCGACGCGGTGAGCAATCAGCTCGAAGGCATTCAGCTAACGCCATGGGACCTGCACACGTGGAATATCGCGGACTGGCGCAGGCCCGAATAAAGTCAACAGTAGCGCTTGCTTACCGGGGATACCGCTGCATCAGCTGCTGAACCTGCTCGGCGTGGTATGAGCTGCGCGTCAATGGAGATGAAACCACCTGCAAAAAGCCTATCGCCTCCCCAGCGACTCGCCACTGGTCAAACTGCTCAGGGGTGACGAACGCGTCAACGCCGAGGTGCTTTTGTGTGGGCTGCAGGTATTGGCCAATCGTCAAGATGTCACAGTCAGCCGCACGCAGATCAGCCATGACCTGACGTACTTCGGCATCGGTCTCGCCCAGGCCCACCATAATGCCGGATTTAGTATAAACATGGGGTGAGATCGCACGGGCCCGCCTCAGCAGTTCCATACTTCGGCCATAGTCTCCCTGGGGTCGTGTCCGCTTATAAAGGCGAGGGACCGTCTCGGTATTGTGATTGAGGACCTCAGGGCGAGCCGCCAGAATCGTCGCCAAAGCCTGCCAGTCGCCGCACAGGTCAGGAATCAGTACCTCAATCGTTGTTTTGGGCGAAACCTGACGAACTGCCTCAATACAGCGTACGAACTGGCCGGCTCCCTGGTCAGGCAAGTCGTCCCGATTGACCGAGGTAATAACCACGTGGTTCAGGCCCATCCGGCGTACGGCCTCAGCCAACCGCAGCGGCTCACTCGGGTCGAGCGCCTGGGGCTTTTTTTCAAAGTCAATATCGCAATAGGGGCAGGCCCGCGTACAGGCCGGACCCATAATCAAAAAGGTCGCCGTACCGGCGTTAAAGCATTCACCAATGTTGGGGCAAGAGGCTTCTTCACAAACGGTGTTGAGGCTTAGGTCCTGCAGAATTCCTTTGACATTGCCAACCCGTTCCCACTGAGGCGCTTTGACCCGCAACCAATCTGGCTTAACGACCACGCAATTTTGAGGCGATACGACAGGTCAATCCTAGCAAGAATGGGGAAAGTCAGGGTTGGGGCAAACTCGGCAAATCAATCGCCGCTACCCGCCCAAACGCAAGTAGAGAAGTTATTCTGTCAAAGAAGCAATAGTGTATACGGTGGTTCGAAACCTATCCATCAGCCAGTGCTTTACCATCCTGTGCCTGTCAGCGGCAGCGGCACTGGTCTATATCGAATGGCGTGACCCCTTCGACCTGCGCCCCCAGGCCGGGGCGGTAAATTTTGGCAGTAGCGTCGGCAATGCCATTCGGCTCCCCACCGAAGCCCCCCGTATTCGCCGTCGCTGGTTCTGGGACGCGCCCCAGTCAGAGACCGTCGCGGTAGATACGCCCTACCGGGTCGTGGTTAATTTAACCAACCGGCAGGTAGAATTGTACGAGGGCGAAACCCAGCTGAAGGCGTACGATGCCGCCATTGGTCAAGACGAGTGGCAAACGCCGACTGGGCAGTTCACGGTGCTACAGATGCAAGAAAACCCCGCCTGGGAGCACCCCATTACCGGTGAAGTAATCGAATCTGGGCCCGACAACCCGCTGGGAACCCACTGGGTCGGCTTCTGGCAGGGTGACGGCACCCAAATCGGCTTCCATGGCACGAACCAGGAAGACCTGATTGGGCAGGCCGTCTCCCACGGCTGCGTGCGAATGCGAAACGATGACATCGCTGACCTGTATCGATACCTGCAGCTAGGCGTACCGGTGGAAGTCCGCACCTGAGCCGCTCGTATCCACCCTGAGCAGTTTAGGCTGACCGAAAAAGCCGAGCCAAAAAAATTGGCCAGAAAAAACGAAGCCCTCAAAAACAGTCGAGCGCTTCGTTTCAGGAGTGTATGTTGGAAACGGTCGGCATTGCTAGATGCCAAGACCAACAGCAAGAGATCAGGCGTAACCCAGGGAAAGTCTAGACCTGTGAGGCCAGCCGTACGGGTTGTTGACCAAAACGGTGTAATGAATACTAGGCTGCGTCCGCCTGCATTTCAAATTTGCCAGCGTAGTCCTTAAGCAGATCGTTCATCTGGCCTAGGAAGTTATCGCCACCAGCGGTGCGTTGAATGTTCTGACGCTCGGGGAAGAAATCCGGGCGATTGAGGTTCATCGCAATCGCCTCTTCGACCTGGCCAGCAATCAGATTCGAGAGTTCGGCACGGGCCTTATCTCGCTGATAGGTGGCGCCTTCTTCCGTCGTGGCATAGAGGGGCGGGAGTCGGTTGAGCGCATAGGCGGCAACATCACCCAGGTCAATGGTGCACTCGTTTTGTGCTTCGATTTCGGCGACGCGGGCAATCGCCTCGGTCAGCACGAGTTCTTCCATCACGTTAATAAACTGCTTACGCGGAACGGCCACGACCTCTCCGGTGAGCAGGGACCCCATCAATCGGTCTAGGGCCATGTACTCTTCAATTGAAAGCTCTGAGGCTGTGTCACAAATGCGACCCACCTCAGCTTCCATTGCAGGGGTTAGATAACCATCCTGCAAGGCTTGTTCGACGATTTTTTCGATGCTACTCATCCTGTCAACTTGGCTCCGTACGTTCGACTGTCAAGCGCGCTGGGATTGGCGTTTGGCAACCATGGCGTTGGCCATAGTGTTCCCGAACGTGACTTAGCACACACACCCGATACTGAGATGTACCCGGTCTGCAGCCCCCTTACACTCCAATACGGTTGTCGTAGATCAGGACATCAATCTACAACAGTAAATATACGGATATTTGAATTTTTATTACAAAATAGCTGCCAAAAAGGCAGTGTATGCAGTAAGGCGCATTCGTAAAGCTACTGAACTAGCGAAGAAAATACGGTAGTCGTCTGTGAGTGCCTCCCGTGAATAACACCGGAGAGCAGCGGATAAAGCGCCAGTTTTCTACCCAGCTCCTAACTTTGTCTGACTTCATGCCTGACTTCAAGGCGATTACTCGATCCCGTCATAGCGCCAGGGAACCGGGTCTACGGCGACATCATTCACATACAGCCCCCAATGTAGGTTCGGACCGCTAGCAAAGCCGGTGGAGCCCATGCGACCGATCACCTGACCAGCCTCTACGTAGTCGCCCTCGTTCACGTCGATGCGGGATAGGTGAATCATGATGCTAACAACGCCCTGACCGTGGTCGATGCCGACGGTGTTGCCATTGAGCACAAAACCGTCCTCTACCCGACCCGTTAAAGCAATTCGACCCGCTGCGGGGGCATAGAGGGGAGAACCGTTGCTGGCAGCGTAATCAACGCCTCGATGGTAGTAATTCTCGGCAAAAACGCCATTGTAGTAGCGGCGCAGGCCATAAACCGAGCTCACACGTCCGCCGCTGGGGCGGGTCATCGGACCGTTCCAGTATTTCTGAGGCGTTCTAAGCGCCTTGGTTTCCGCCATGCGGGAGAATTCGTAGTCGGTGCCTTCTAACCCTGCGCGTCCGGGGGACAGCGTGATGTATTGGGTCTGGAAGCTGCGATTTCTGACGTTAATGGCCGCATTCTGCGTGCCCTGATCGCCCTCGATGCGAACAGTCATGCGACCCGGCGAAGTCACCGGGCTAGTCGGAATAAGTGCCCGGTATCGGCCGGCACCGATGTCGTAGGTCGCGTAAGTCTCTGCCCCGACGGTGACAGTAGGGGCGGTATCACCGCCGGACACCATGACCGCAAGGGTGTCGCCCAGCTCAGGATTGCTGGGGACAAACTGAACACGATACGCGGCCTGGGCCGGATGGCCGGTAATCAGCGCAAAAACCAGTCCCAAAACAAGGGCGCTGCCGATAAGGCCTAGTCGATAGCTGCGAAGACGCAGGGGTCGACCGATCTGAGAGAAGACGGCGTTAAGCATGGTGTCGGTGGGTGAGAAGACGCTGTCGAATTGAGCCTTGTCCAACTTTCGGCCCGGTGGCTGGGCGCTCAGGTCAAAACTGAGTTGAGACTAGCACCCCTGGAGGCAGCGATTCAAACCGTGGTGGCGGAATATTGATTGGGATACTGGGATACTGATTACACAGGAAAGACGCCTGCCAGCCTGGTTCAAGGAAGCGGGCTGCGCAACCGCCGCTGGGGTACGGGGTCGAGTCAGCTGCTGGATTTGATATATGCGATCGCACCGCGCATCATGATCAAACTTTGCCCATCGGCCTGCACGCATACCGCGTTCTGGTCCTGCCAGCGGACATTGCCGTTGATCACGTCACCGGTCACCAGCTTGACTTCTACACTTTGCTGATCGCGAATCAGCATCTGGACCTGGCGAATACTGGGTAGGCCGGTTTCAAAATCGGTAGCCATTGCGGAGCCTCAAGCGGGAAAGACAGTCCTAAGTTACCCGTTTCTGTCAGCACAAGAAAAATATTGAATAGGAAAAATACCCGGCAAAATCGCAGCAGACAGGGCAGAGGTCAGGATTGGACTAAAATTTTTATACGACAATCTCGACACAGGCAAACCCTACATAAGCAAACGGTCAACGGGCAAAAAAGCGATGGCAACGGCATTCAGTAAGTATCACGGGCTCGGTAACGATTTTATTTTGGTGGATAACCGGCAGCAGGCCGTGCCTGTGCTCACGCCTGAGCAGGCCGTGCAGTTGTGCGATCGCAACTTTGGTATTGGCGCAGACGGCGTAATTTTTGCGCTGCCGGGTGAGCACGGCGCAGACTACACCATGCGCATCTTCAACTCCGACGGGTCCGAGCCAGAAATGTGCGGCAACGGCATTCGCTGCATGGCCAAGTTTCTGGCTGAGTTGGAATCCGCATCAGGCTCACAAGCGAAAGCGCCCCACGCCTACCAGATTCACACCCTGGGCGGGCGGATGGTGCCAGAGCTGCAGACAGATGGCCAGGTGACGGTAGACATGGGCGAACCCAAACTGCTGGCGGGCGAGATTCCCACCACGCTGGCAGCAGCAGCGGAGAAGGTCGTGGATCGGCCTCTTTCTGTAGTGGGCCAAACCTGGCAGGTGACCTGTGTGAGCATGGGCAACCCCCACTGCATTACGTTTGTCCCCGATGCCGACGCGATTGACCTAGCGGGACTGGGGCCACAGTTTGAGCATCACGAAGCCTTCCCCGCCCGGATCAATACGGAATTTATCGAAGTGGTGCGACCCGATTATCTAAAGATGCGGGTGTGGGAACGGGGCGCAGGGGCGACACTGGCCTGCGGGACAGGGGCCTGCGCGTCGCTAGTGGCAGGGGTGCTGAATGGCAAGTGCGTTCGCACCGCGACCCTAGAACTCCCCGGCGGTCCCCTACAGATCCACTGGTCAGCAGACAATAACCACGTTTATATGACTGGCCCGGCCGAGTTCGTCTTTAGCGGACACACAGCATGACGGACGGCATCACAGGCGGCATGATCGTCCTCACCAACGACGACGGTTTTGGTGCCCCCGGCATTCACGCGCTCCAGGCCGCGCTCAAGCTTGCTTTCCCCGACCTGACCAGCGCCATTGTGGCTCCCGACCAGCACCTGTCGGGCTGTAGCCACCAGCTCAATCGCGGCGGCCCGATCACCATCGACCAGCGCGGCGAACATGCCTACGCCATCGGCGGCACCCCAGCCGACTGCACGCGAGTCGCGGTCAGCCATCTGTACCCCAACGTGCAGTGGGTTCTGTCCGGCATTAATGCCGGGGGAAATCTGGGCGCGGATATCTACGTATCAGGTACGGTAGCAGCGGTGCGGGAAGCGGCGCTGCTGCGGGTACCCGGCATCGCGATGTCTCATTACATTCACCAGCGGCAGCCGGTTGACTGGCAACAGGCCGCAGAGCGAGCTGCTGCTGTCCTGGCCAATTTCATGGCCACACCGCTAGAAGCGGGCCAGTTTTGGAATATCAACCTGCCCCACGGCGACGCGGCGACCGCACCAGAGGTGGTGGTCTGCAGGAGCTGCACCCAGCCACTACCGACTGAGTATGTGGTGGAGAATAACGAGTTCAGATACGTAGGCCGGTATCGCGATCGCAAGCGTGACCCCGGCGCAGATACCGAAACTTGCTTAAATGGCCACATCAGCGCGGTCAAAATTCGCCTGTGGTAGCCATTACTTTTCTAGTAACATGCTCTGAAGCTGTTGCACCCTCGCGGTTATGACCCAGCTCCAAAATGCCCTTACGCTCTTTTTGAGCCTATTGGTCGAAGCCATTCCGTTTTTGCTCATCGGGGTCGCTTTTTCCAGTTTGCTGCTGTTTTTCGTCAGCGAGCAAAGGTTAATCGGCATTTTGCCGAAGCATCCTGTCTTTGGGGCATTGGCAGGTAGCCTAATGGGTATCTTCTTTCCTGTCTGTGAGTGCGGCAATGTGCCCGTAGCGCGACGACTGATCGTCCAGGGCGCTCCCTCTGCGGTGGCGATTGGGTTCCTGCTAGCCGCACCGACGATCAATCCGGTGGTGTTTTGGGCCACCTGGATCGCCTTCCGAGACCAGCCCGAGATTGTGTTCCTGCGGGTGGGCTTCACCCTGATCATCGCCACGACCATCGGCTGGGTATTCAGCCGTCAAAAGGATATGCGGCCCTTGCTACAGGACAATGTGGCTCGCAGTATGATGCGTCCGCCCCGGCCAAATTCTCGATCGAATAAAGGGAGTGAATCCCTACTCGGCTCGGGCACGTATCTCATACAGTCCCCTGGGAAAACGCTGCAGCTTGACACAGCGGCCGCAGCTTCTCTGGTTGCCAATCCGTTTCAGGACAAGCCCTGGCCGGTGAAGCTGAGGCTGATGCTGGAAAATATGATCTATGAGCTGCGAGAGCTGGCAGCGGTGCTCGTGATGGGCAGTGCGATCGCAGCCATCGTACAGGTCGTCATTCCTCGCGACGTGATTCTCAATCTGGGGCAGGGAGTTGTCAGCTCCATCGTGGCCATGATGGTCCTAGCAGCGGTGGTTTCAATTTGTTCGACGGTCGATTCATTCTTTGCCCTATCGTTCGCCTCCACCTTTACCAGCGGCTCTCTGCTGGCATTCTTGCTGTTCGGGCCCATGATTGACCTCAAAAATATTGGTCTGATGATGACAGTCTTCAAAGGCCGAGCGGTCGCCTACATGTTCATACTCGCCGCTCAGCTCTGTTTTGTTCTTGCGTTGGTGGTTAATCTCTATGTCGGCTAATCGCAAGCGTCGTTCTCGCACAGGTCTTCCCTGGGGCGATTTACTCGATACCCTCACGCTGCTGATCTGGAGCCTGATGCTGGCGCGTTACTGGTTCACTGGCAAACTGCTGGTCTTGCTTCACCCAGACTATGCCTGGCTGTCAAACAGTGCAGCCGTCATTCTGATGTTTCTGGCCCTGTTTAAAGCCGTTCAGATTTTGACGAGTCCACGGCAACGGCTACCGGGCGCAACCGGTGGCGCATCTACGCCGGGTCATGTGACCCTGCTCCCGCCCAAGCTCAGCAGTTTTATTCTGCTAGCGGTGGCTGTGTTTGGTCTGATCTACACGCCCCGTGCCTTTGCCAGCGAGACGGCCATCCAGCGGGGCATTGCCGACACGCTAACGTTGACGCGCTCCCAGCCCCAGCGCTTTGTCCGGCAAACCTCCCCTGATGAGCGTACGATCATCGACTGGGTTCGCACCCTCAACGTCTATCCTGAACCTGACGCCTACACCGATCAGCCGGTTAAAGTCGAGGGCTTCGTCATCCACCCAGAAAACTGGCCCGATGCCTATCTCATGATTTCTCGCTTTGTGCTGACGTGCTGTGCGGCGGATGCCTATCCGGTGGGTCTTCCCGTAAAGCTGGCCGTATCCCGTCAGGCCTATGCCGTCGATAGCTGGCTCAACATTACCGGCAAGATGGCAACCGACACGGTAGACGGACGGCGGCAGCTGGTGATCATGCCCGACGCGCTTGAAACTATTCCCGAGCCCCGCAATCCTTACGAATATTGAGCAAGCGATCTGCTATGTCCCGTCGTCTCCAGCCCCTCGACCGCCTTTCCCTTAGCCTGATGGTATTGCTGGGGGTAGTGATGGCCCTACTTGTGGTCTTTGGCCAGGGCGCAGCGGCCAGAGTGCGAGAATTTTCCTGGCAAGGTCAGCGGGTCAGCGCTAATGATACAGCTTTCCTAATCACCTTTAGTCGCCCGATGGAGCCCGACAGCGTGGAGCAAAATCTGACGATTGAGCCCCCCCTGTCGGGCAAATTTAGCTGGGCTGGTCGACGGATGGCCTACACCCTTGATCAGCCTGCCCCCTACGGTGAAGCGTTCCAGCTCACCCTCCCCGACGCCCGCGACCGGTTTGAGTCGGAGTCGGCCCGCTTTGAGGCCTTTGAAAGCGAGTTTATCACCCGCGATCGCGCCTTTGCCTATATTGGCATCGAAGGCGAAAATCAGGGTCGACTCGTGTTGTACAACCTGACGCAACAAACGGAAACAGCATTGACGCCAGCCGATTGGGTCGTCCTAGACTTTAAGCCCTATCAGCAGGGCGACAAAATCCTCTTTGCGGCAACTGATTACCAGTCCTATCAGCAAAATATTCAAAATCAGAATATCTACACCGTTACGACCGGACTCGGTCCGCCCCTAGCCCAACCCAGGTGGAAAATTTGGCAGTCAGTCGAGTCGGCAGCAGCAGGCAAAATCGAGCAGGTGCTGGGAAGCACCGATTTTCAAAATTTGAAGTTTGACCTATCTCCCGATGGTCAGACGATTGTCGTTCAGCGAATCAGCCAGACAGACCCCAATGAGTTTGGCCCCTGGGTCGTGACTGAGGAAGGTCCTCGACGGCTAGACACAGAACCCGGCGGCGACTTTCTCATTGCACCCGACGGCCAATCCTTACTCCTACAGCAAGGGGAAGGAACGGCGGTCGTGGCGCTCTCAAAGACGGCGGAGGAATCCGCTGGCGAAACGCTAGATTTTTTGCCGGAGTACGGTTTGGTACTCGACATTACCAACGATGGCTCGGCTGCCGCCATGGTCAGCTTCAACCAAAACGATCCGGAGAAACGCTTTACGCAATCTCTCTTTTGGATCTCAAATCAGGGCGAAGAGAAACCGTTATTGAATGCAACTGGTGCCATTTTAGATGCTCAGTTTAATCCAACCAACGAGCTGCTGTACTGCCTAATTAGCCAACTATTGACTGGGGAGACCTATCAGGTACAGCCTTACCTGATAGCGGTAAACATCAATACAGGAGAACTCTACGATCTCTTGGCAATGCCCCCACAGCCCTCAGTTGGCATGAGCCTTTCTCCGGACGGGCTGGCTATTTTGTACGATGAGACCGTCGAGGCAAAAGCATCCGATAATCCCATTCGTACCCGCGATGGGCGCACGATCGAAACTGGAAAACTATGGTTGGTTCCCCTCTTTCAAACGCAGCAAAGCCGCCTCAATAACGTCCCTAGCCCGACCGAGTCACAAGCGCTGCCTTTCTCGGGGTTAAATCCAGTTTGGATACCCTGAGAAAGGCATCAGCAGGTGAACTTAGCGCTTTGGCTTAGAGCGCTTTTGCTGAGTTTAGTGTTCGGTAGGTATCCGGGAAACTCTCTCCAGATACATGTTCAAGAAAACATTAGCAGCAGATGGCTCAAGTGAATCGAGCGCCTTGATGATTTCGGGGACAGAGTCCGCTAGCGGATCGCTAACTTCATTGACCCACTGGTTGACCGTGGAACGGGCAACGCCCATAGTTACCGCCAGCCGGTTCTGTGAGATACCGTACTGCGTCAAAACATGCTTTAGTGCTTTTCCTGCCCTTCCCATTGCTCAATATCTCAAATGAATGTACGAAGTTCGGAAGAGTCTGTATATACGACTCGTCCTGTTCATGACTACTCGCCCCCGACAGCAGATCCCGGAATGATCTGAGTAATCTGAGATGATTTTTATACATCACACTCAATTCGTATCCGAGATATTACGGATTCTAGCCTGTGATCGTGGAGACAGACGGCCCATAGAAGAAACACTAGGAGTGAACAGGGCATTTTCAGTCTCGGCGAGCAAAGGTTAGAAAGATTACAACGACAAGACTACAAGGAAGATACCTGGATTTGAAAGAAGGTCGTTTGTGCAGTGTTAACTTTTGTTAAAGTGCCCAAATGACAGAATTGATTAGCTCAAAAAAGTTGTTCAGGCCCAATCTACGGGTCTAGCCCCCCGTATAAAGAACTCTTTGAGAATTCAAAAGAGTACCTAATATTACTCTAGAGACAACCGTAGAGTATGACACTTCACTGACAGGCACCCTCAATAGGCTTACATACTGTTTTTGAGGTAATCCGCTCACGGAAAAAGCTCATATACTGTCCCGAAGTAAGAGAGGACCATCGCCGTTGCAGTCCGATCGTCTCCTGACGCCAACAACACTTTTAGAGCGTGAGCACCGCCAATCGAACCGGCGCGTGTCGGGCTAGCCAGCGACAGAAAAACTCGTGCCAGCGGCGGATTAACGTTAGACAGAAAAACGGTTTGGCTGACTCAAGCAGGTCAAGATTCGGGAGGCAGAACCAGGGAAGCTTGAGCCTTAGTTAATTTGGGCGGAGTAGGTTGTTGGCTAAGAGGCCCCACAATCGGTTCGCTGTAGGGCTCAATGGCTCCTGAGTCGGCTTCTGGGTCAGCTTCTGGCCCGGCTTCTGGCCCAACTTCTGGAAAAGGAGAAGTGGGAGAGCCAGGCTGAGCAGGATCCTCTGCGCGTGAAGACCGATGCCCGCGAACAGGTTGAAAATCGGGGTGGGGAGATAATTTAGGTCCCCACCCCTCGAGCGCAGCATCGGGCTGAGCCTCTGGCCCGTCGTCGGTCAGACGCTCAGGAGAGGAAGGACTCAGCGGCGCTGAAAGTGAGTTGCTGTCACCGAGGTCTTCGCTCGGCCATTCGGGCTCTTCAATAAATCCATCGGTGTACTCTTCCAGCTCGGAAGCAGGGGAGAGATCTAGCGGTGGGGCCTGTGGTTCAGATTCAGAAGTCGGTGACCATTGGGGGACTGTCGGTGCTACAGCGGGACTGAGACCTGCATCGGGCTCGGCAAAATTGCGCTCGGGTAGCCCCTCCTCTGACTCCAACTGACGCTCACGCATTTCGGGCTCAAAAATCGGCGCAGGCTCAAAAATTGGCTGCTCGCGTTTCGAGGGCTCTAGCTCGCCTCCCAGAGGCTGCGTCTCCTCAAGCTTGAGGCCGGGAGCCATCGGCTTGACCGGTCGAGGCGTTAATATCGCCGGAAAGTTGAGGGGTTCGGCAAGCTCTGCCGAGGCCTGACGAATCTGTTGAAGAATGGCCTCGCCATGTTCGCCCATGGCGGCTGCCGGCTGGGCCTGACGCACCGTTACGGGCAAAAACTCGACTTTCATTTGTTGCGATCGCAACGAAACCCGCAGCGCCGCCGTATCGTGATCGTCCAGGGGCGCTTCGCCAAAGATGAAGTCGCCCAAGGCGTAGACAATCGCCCGGTCCTTGTACACCTCTGCACCCTGCAGCTGATGCGGATGGTAGCCCACCACCAGATCTGCGCCCGCGTCGATCGCCCGACGAGAGAGGTCAACCTGATGAGGGGCAGGCTTGACCCCAAGGTCATCGCCAATCCAGCGATAGTTGACCACCACCCAATCCACGGCGCTGCGGATAGCCGCAATGTCTTCGACCACCGCCTGCTGAGTGGATGGGTTGGTCCCAGCCTGCTCGGCCGTCGCCGCCACAGCCGGATCGGCATGGTAGCTCAGGTAGGCAATCCGCTGACCCTTCACATCTAAAATTTCAGGGCGGCGGGCCTCCTGATCGTCACGACCGGCTCCCACCCGATACAGCCCCTCCTGGTCAAGGGTTTCAAGCGTTTCGAGCAACCCTCGCTCGCCGAGCTCCATAGTGCGATCACCCGACAGACCCACAATATCGACTCCGCCCTCTTTAAGTGCAGCCACGGCCTGGGGCCGAGTGCGACGATGATAGCCTTCCTGTAGCGAGGTTCCAGCTGTCGCCAGCGGATTTCCTAGATTGACCATAGCCACATCGGCCTGGGCATAGGCGGGTAGACCACTCAACAACCGGTCAGCAGTTTCGGGTAGCGATAGATCGAGGCTGCCGACCGTGACTTCGCCCCCAAACATGAGGGTCACGGTGGGGTCTTCAGGATCGGCTATCTTATCGTGAGCCATGACCGCCACTGGCTCTAGGGCAGCCTGTACGGTATTTGCCCGGGGCTGCTGCTGCTGGGTAAAAGCGACCTCGGTGCCAGGGGAGGTCCCATCCCATTGGGCATCGCTATTGCTGGGCAGGGCAGGTAGACTCGGCTCGGCTCGAGAGATCATCACCTCGGTCAGGCAGCCCAAGATGAACGCAGCCGCGACCGAACTGGTCAGCAGCGCGGCCCGCGCCACCTTAAATTGCCGATCCATGACGCTGCGAGATCGCCGTAGAGTGCGATAGGTTGAGCGCCGAACCGCTCGACGGCGGTCAGCCAGAGAGGCCTTTTGGGTCCGGTCTGTAACCGGGCGGACCGGACCAGTGCCCCCCGAACGGCGCTCGCTAGGCTTGAGAATACGGACCCGACGCTGCCAGAGAATCTTAGACTGCCCCACCGGACGCACAGTAATGTTGGCCCCTTCGATTAACTCGGAGCGGAGCTGCCAGAGACGGCTGCACAGCAGACGAACCAGCCTTTCTTTCTGGGGAGGACGTTTGAATTCTAGGACGATACGTAAACAGCCGGGCCGGTCATCGGGCTTGACCTGGGCATAGATGCCATAGGGTACTAAGGGTTGGTTAATCCACAGCGCAATGGCCCGAAAGTAGCCAGCTGCGGCATACTGCTTAACCTGCTCCAGGTCGAGCGAGTGTGGTTCAGAGTTTGGGGTAGCAGAATTTGTAGAATTTAAGGTGGCGCTAACCATGTTCGCAGAT
The DNA here is from genome assembly GCA_039817185.1 of Cyanobacteria bacterium J06648_16. Classification (GTDB taxonomy): domain Bacteria; phylum Cyanobacteriota; class Cyanobacteriia; order Phormidesmidales; family Phormidesmidaceae; genus CAWUKV01. The sequence continues at coordinate 44,628 of JBCBWI010000029.1, forward strand.
CTAGAAGAGATCTAGATTAATTTCGCTTATTAGTACGATGGAGCCTACCCGGGAAACCTGGGAAACATTCATCCGGAGAATTATAGCGCTGTTGGCTCCACCGCCAGTCCTGAATTTGGCGAGTAGACAGGCCCTTAAAATCACAGAAGATCTTCTCTCACAAGCGATCTTCTTTTATAGAGCGTTCAGAGGTGTTTAGAGGTCTAAGTCTGGTTCGACCGCCGCATCTGATGCGTCAGGGTTAAGCTCGCCAGATGGGACTTCAAGACCGGCATCGCCGCTATCGGTGGCGGCACCGGACTGCACCGCAGTAATCTCGCTTTCAGCCGCCTGGGAAACCGTTTGCGACAAACGACGAATTAGTTCACGCGCACGACCGTCGTTTTCGGGACGTTCTACCAGGGTGGCTAGGGCGTATCGCTTGCCGTTGGGCAAATCGACCAGCGCAACATCTCCAAGGACGGTCCCAATATCGCCCGTCTTGTTATAAACCAGCGCTCCGTCCTTGACGCCGGAGGCCAGCAAATTTTTGTTGTGGGTGCGCTGCAAGATATTAAAAACCCGATCGCGCGATCGCAACGTCAGGGTTTCACCCTGGTGTAGCAGGGCCATCACTTTGACCAGGTCACGGGGGCTGGTGGTGTTCGTGCCTTCTAAATCGGGGAGAGGATGATTTAGCACTGTACTAGTTAGGCCCCAATCGCCAAAGCGAGCGTTGAGCGCGTCACCGCCCCCCAGCAGGTCAATCATCATGTTCGTCGCAGTATTGTCACTGCTGATGATCATCTGGGTAGCCACTTCTAACACCGTGTACTGAGTGCCGGGCAGCTGATTTTGCATATCACCTGACCCGCCCGCCACCTGCTCGGGCTGCACCATCATGGTCTGCTCTAGGCTGATGCGTCCTGCGTCAACTTCCTCAAACAGGGCCACCAATATTGGGAGCTTGACGGTGCTAGCCGCAGCAATGGTTTTCTGCCCGTCGATGTTGACGTACTCACCCGTATCGAGATCGAGCCAGAATAGCGTCAGGGTCAAGCCTGGGGTCAGCTCAGGAATAGCCGCCAGGTCGGCCTTGAGGGCGGTGACTTCTCGCGTCAGTCCCAGCGTGCTCGTCGCCGCCGTATCGCCTTCGGCGGTAATAACCGATTCGGTGCGAGAGGCCGTCTGAGAGGCGGCTAAATCACTCGGCTTAGTATCGGCAGGGGTCAATACCGATAGCAGCGTGCCGGTGATAGCAGCCACACCGATGCCAATAATCAGCGTCCGAGCAATGTAAAGCACTGGGCGAGGCGCTTTGGGCAGCTGGGGTAGGCGATTGTCGGCCTGGGGCGGCCAGGCAGGGGAGCGGCGAGCGGCCCGGCGGGCCCGGCGGCCATTCGGGGGTCGGGTAGGCGCAGCGGCCGCTGACGCAAAGGCCGGTTCGGACGGTTGGGTTCGGGCGGCCTTGACCGGTCGCCGTTTGGCACGAGAGGACATTAGCTGATCGATCCAGGAGGAAGAACGTCGCCGCTCACGTCGGCTGGGCGGACCGGAGACGCTACGGCGGCTGGGACCGGGAGGGCGACGGGAAGGGCCAGACGGGGGCTTAGGGTAGGGATTTGGATCAGTCATGCGCAAAAAGTGACCAACAGAAAAATTGACAGGGGCGGAAAAAGTGACAGGGGTACAGGCGTAAATGAGCCTGTGCGATTGGAACAGGTCAGCGGCAGAAACGGAAGGGCAAACGGCTGAAGTCAGTCGTCACTCGTTTGGGCCAGCGCCCATTCTACCTGGCGCAGTACGCCGCGAAGCAGCGCTACCTCAGCGGTAGTCGGCATGGCTCGGTTCAGCAACTGGCGGAACTTACGCATACGGCTGGGGGCCGTATGGGGATAGAGATAGCCGATTTTGAGTAGAACCGATTCTAGGTGGTGATAGTACCCGTCAAGTTCGTCTAAGGCCGCAGGGCGGTCTGGCGGGGGCAATAAATCTGCCGGGGGGGCAGTCTGCGTAGCGCGATCGGATGCGGATGTGCGGGATCGAATACTGGATGATGTACCAGAAGTGAGCACGTTTGACAATGGTTGGCCGCGATTAAGCCGGGCGATATCGTAGCAGCACAGGGCAACCGCCTGGGCGAGATTGAGCGAGGCATAGGCGGGATCGGTCGGAATTTTGATAAAGCGCTGAGCCTGATACAGCTCCTCATTGTTGAGCCCCCTGGATTCGGGACCAAACACCAGCGCGGTCTGTGTAAACTGGGGGGCGAGTAGATGGGGCAGCTCGGCTTCAGGCAGAGCTAGCGGACCACTGAGGTCGCGATCGCGAGCGGTTGTTGCGATCGCAAGTTCACACCCGGCCAGGGCCTCGGCCAACGTTGGCACCTGACGCGCCGCCAGCAGCACATCCTTGGCATGGACCGCCATTTGCAGCGCCAGATCATCAAGAGGGTCACAATGGGGGTTGACGAGTACCAGTTGGCTAAGGCCAAAATTTTTCATCACCCGGGCCGCTGCGCCCACGTTAAGCGGGCCTGCGGGTTCGACCAAAACAATTCGAATCCTGTCGAGATCGCCCATCGGTTTCTACCGTTCTCCCATGACTACGCTGAGGGGCCGTGCTAAAGCCATCCCAACACGCTATACCGATATGAGGCATCCAGCCACTCTTCCGATTCTCAACGGGTTAATCACGCCCAAACAGGTCAGCCATGTCTCGCTCCAAATCTGATTTGCCCAGCAAAGTATGTCCGGTCTGTCAGCGTCCGTTCACCTGGCGCAAGAAATGGGCCAACTGTTGGGACGACGTGAAATACTGTTCTGAGCGCTGCCGTCGTCGTCGCCAGCAAGCCAGCCCTGATAACCGCTAATGCAACCCAAACTCATCATCCACGGCGGTGCCGGGAATGCCCTGCGTCAGCCCGATCAGATTAGCGCCCTGCGCCAGACGTTGTACAACATCTTGACCCCGATCTACCAACAGCTTCTGGCCGGAAGCGATGCCAAAACAGCGGCAACTTACGGTGCCACCTTACTGGAATCGGCCCCTCAATTTAACGCCGGATACGGGTCGGCACTGCAGACGGACGGTCAGGTCCGGATGAGTGCCGCGCTCATGGATGGCGCGGCCCAGCGCTTCAGCGGAGTCATCAATATCACCAAGATTGAGCATCCCATCGAAATGGCGGCGGGGTTACAGTCCGAAGCCGACCGGGTATTGTCTGACTATGGTGCCGCCGAGCGGGCTCGCGAACTACAGCTGCCGCTGTTTGACCCCATTACGGACCTGCGGTTGCAAGAATGGATGCAGGCCCGTCAGGGCAACTTTTCATCAGCGATGGCCAGTGTGGTGGCCGAGCCAGCAATCGCTGACCCAGACGGCAGGCGGGCAGAAGCCAGGCACGGCACGATTGGCGTGGTTGCCCTCGATCGGAGCGGGCAGATCGCCGCAGCGACCTCGACCGGCGGCAAAGGGCTAGAGCGCATTGGACGCGTTAGCGACTCGGCTATGCCCGCAGGCACCTACGCAACCGCCCAGGCCGGGGTCAGCTGCACCGGCCTGGGCGAAGATATTATCGATCACTGCCTGGCGGCACGGCTAGTCGTGCGGGTCACCGATGGGCTGACGCTGGCGGCCGCACTACAGAAATCGTTTGCTGAGGCGGAGCGGCAGCGGCGAGATTTTGGGGCCATTGCCATCGACCACCGGGGAACCATCGGCTGGGGCAAAACCAGCGAAATGATGCTAGCGGCCTATCACACAGGCGAACAGGTTGGAGACACGCTGGACCTCCCCTGGGGGAGTCAAACGGGCTGCATCCTCCAGTAATCTGTTCAGACCGAGCTGCGGGCCGCGATGGCTTAAAACTAGCGCTTAGCCTCAGATAATAACCTGGTGAGTAATAACCTGGTGAGCAGCCGAAGCAGCCTTTGGACATCAGCTGCCGTATTTCTTCTGAACAAGCATGTGATTAATCGGGTGCTTTGTTTGTAGAAAAAACAAGTTGAATAAAAGTTCAATAAATCCCATCACGATCGCTTGTTGGTTGCGTAAAACCACGGCAGATTAGAAATAGCTTATAGGCGCTCACGCGCTGCGGAGCTAGGGGTCTCTGTGCTGGGTTGTCCGAACCAGGACGATCAACGGGATTAACTGCGGCTAACGCTATCGATTACCCATGAAACTCGTCCATTCCAATTCGCCTTCCATCGCTCAAAAAGGCTGGCGTTCTCAGTCTCCAGCGGCGCTGAAGGCGCTGCCTAAAACTCGGTTTAAGTTTACTCGCATTGTCGATACGCAGACGCCGATACCTGGCTGTCCAGGGCAGTTTAGCCGACTTGGGCTAGGTGCGATCGCACCTGGGCGGATTGTTTTTTTTGGGGGTAACGAGTACGGCTATTCTGGGATTTACCACGCCGACGGTAGCGGCATCAAAGTCGTTGCCGATAGCCAGAAAAGTGTTCTGCAAGGGTCCTACCGGTTTGCCTCTTTTGGATCCAGTCCTGAATTTGACGACAACAACATTATCTTTTTGGCACAGGATACGAGCGGACAGATTCGGCTCTATCAAGACACCCACTACCGGCTGACGCCGCTGGTTGAGACCGAACAGCAAGTCCTCGGCGATCGCTTTATTAACATCGGTAACCCAGCAGCGCGCGGTGGCTACCTTACCTTTCTCGCTCGGCTGCAGAGTACCGGCGATAAGGGCCTATTTTTGCACCACGACGGTCAGACAGATGGGGTGGCCTATCAGCGGCTGGCAGGACCGCTTCTACAAGACATCGCTGGAGCCGACGTGAGTGCAACGGGCACTGTGGTCTTTCGCGGCCAGGATCGGGAGTACCGCATGGGGATCTATCGTTACCGCCACCAGCAGGTCACACCGATCGCGACAACGCATACGCTGATTCCCGGTGGGACAGGGGCATTCACCGCATTGAGTAACCCAACGATTGAAGGGGATGTGGTGACCTTTATCGGGCGCGGCAGCCTGATGCAGCAGGGGATCTACCAGATCGGTCCCAATGGCATCCAGGCGGTCGTCGACGTTCACACGCGCATGCCCGTCAGTCTAGAGCTGTTTTCTCATTTTCAGTCATTTGCCACCTGCGAGCGCCGCACGGTTTTCCTCGCCGGGGCGGCCCACGGCTGCTTTGGGCTGTATCTCACCGAGCAGCAGCAGTTGGTAAAGGTCATCGAAATTGGCGATGCGCTGGACAATGCGCGGGTCGTGGGACTGCATCTGGGACGTCGTAGTCTGGACGCCCAGGGGCTGGTCTTCAAAGCCCAGTTTGAGGACGGGAGCTGCGGGCTTTTTCGCGCAGACGGTTAGCACAGACGGTTAGCACAGACGAGCCTAGGGCACCTGCAGGCCGAACTCCCCCTGCAGACCGAACTCCCGTAGTCGCGGATCGGTAAAATCAGCGACGGCCAGAGTGACGCCGAGGTCATACAGCAAATCGGCCTCGTAGGTCGAGGTGATGCCGACTGTGCAGATATCGGCTGCCACGGCTGCGCGAACACCAGCGGGGGAGTCTTCAAACACCAGCGCCTCTGCCGGGGGCAGGTTTAGCTTAGCCAGCGCCGTTTGATAGGGCAGGGGACTGGGCTTGCCCTGGGGTAAGTCATCACCGATCACAACCGTATCAAAGGTTTTGTCTAGCCGTAATGCCTGCAGCATGAACTCAGCATTGGGTCGGGGGGCATTGGTCACGACCGCGTAGGCCAGCGACTGCTGCCGTAGCCACCCCAACAGCGCCATCAGACCGGGCATAGGCACGAGCTGCTCCCCCGCAGCGACGCGAAACTGAGTTTCCTTGGCTTCACTAAGCGCGGCGCGCTCTGCAGGCGAAAGCTGAGGCAGCAGGTCTTTGAGAATATCCACGTTGAGCCGACCGCTGAAGTTGGCTTTGTAGAAGGCTTCATCAAACTCCAAACCGTAGGGCACAAGCATGGTCTGCCAGACGCTGAGGTGGATCGGGTCAGTATGGGTCAGGGTACCGTCGAGATCGAATAAAACTGCTTTAAGCATGGGTCGGGGAATGGGTGCCAGGGATTGGACGGGTGCGCCAGCGAGTGTGGCATATCGGCACCCGTTCTGTCAGTGTTGGTCCTGCCCGTGTTAGCTCTGTCAGTATCAGGGATGGCCAGGCATTCGCCGGGGCTATAAACCTTAATTCTGGCGGGCAATGCGGCATGCTACGATGGGCTGCCTGGGTGGTTCTAGCGGGGTCAGCCGCTAGAGGAAACGGGGAAAGCGCGGTGAGAATCCGCCACTGTCCCGCAGCTGTAAGTCGAGCGTCAGTTTTTTTGCGCCGCACGAGTCAGAATGCCCGCCGCCCTTTTAATCTGATTGACCCATCTGCGAGGTACAGATGACAGCTCCCCTTTACGTTTCAGTTGGCTCGTCTGAGGTGGCCCAGCCCGGTCCCCGGACAGCCCGGATCACAGCTCGGATCAAAGTCAGTCAACGGCAAGTTTACTGTGCGATCGCAATCCAGACCCTCATCGTTGTTCTAGCCTTCGCATCACCTGCCTTTGCCCACCACCCCTTTGGCGGCACGACTCCCGGTAGCTGGCTCGAAGGATTTTTGTCCGGGCTAGGCCATCCAATTATCGGTACAGATCACTTGGTATTTACCGTGCTAATCGGACTGCTGGCAGCCCTGCTCTCACCGGGGTGGGCCGTGATTGGCACCTTCCTCGCTGCCGCGCTGGCGGGTACCGGGCTACACTTACTAGCGATTGATCTGCCCGCTCCCGAATTCACAATCGCGCTATCGGTTTTACTGGTAGGGGCACTGGTCGCTCGCGGTCAACAGCTGCCTATTTTGGCCGTACTGCTGCTGACGGCAGGGGCTGGCCTATTTCACGGCTATGCCTACGGCGAAGCGATCGTCGGCGCTGAAATGACGCCGCTAGTCGCCTACCTGATCGGATTCACTGCGGTGCAGGGTGCGATCGCAACGGTGGCCTACGGGCTCATTCGCCGCATGCTTGACCCGACCCAGCGGCTGGCCCGTCTCCGCACGGTCGGACTGCTCGCCTGTGGGGCAGGGGCGGCTTTGCTTGCCTCGGTCGTTCTTAGTTGAACGGCTTTCTCAGTCCACTAGCTTTCGCCCATTTGATTAGGGGGCACCGAGTACTGCGCCCCCAGCGCTCATAGAGCGCTCCATAATCCGCTGCCGTACACACACTGTGTGACCACGGCTGTCATTCCTCTTTTTCCCATGCATAAAATACCCGTTACCGTCGTTACCGGCTTTCTTGGTGCCGGAAAAACGACCCTGGTTCGCAATCTTTTGAAAAACCGTCAAGGCCGCCGCATCGCGGTACTCGTCAACGAGTTTGGGGAGGTCGGCATTGACGGCGATCTGTTGAAGTCCTGTCAGGTTTGCGACGAAGACGACCGCGCTGAAGAGAATCTGGCCAACAACTCTGCCGACAATTTTGCCAACAATATTGTTGAGCTGGCCAACGGCTGCCTATGCTGCACTGTCCAAGAAGAGTTTTTGCCAACCATGCAGGAACTCATGAAGCGCCGCGACCAGATCGACTGCATCGTCATCGAGACCTCAGGATTGGCCCTACCCAAGCCGCTCGTACAGGCCTTTCGCTGGCCCGAGATTCGTAACCTGGCCACCGTGGACGGGGTTGTGACGGTGGTTGACTGTGAAGCCCTGGCGGCAGGGCGCTTGGTGGGCGATCTGGACGCCCTCGCAGCCCAGCGCCTGGCCGATGACAGCCTGGACCACGAAACGCCGATTGAAGAACTGTTCGAAGACCAGCTCAACTGCGCTGATCTGGTCCTGCTAACCAAGACCGATCTAGTGAACGAGTCTGAGCAACAGCGAGTAACTCGCTGGCTTCGCCAGGAAACCGCTAATGGGGTCAAAGTGTTGCCCTGTAAAAACGGACAGGTGGCGGCAAATCTACTACTGGGCTTCAACGCTGCCGTTGAAGACAACCTGGACCAGCGCCCCAGCCACCACGACCACGAGGAAGACCACGACCACGACGATGACATTACGTCGGTTCCGCTCAGGCTGGATCGGGCGTTTGAGCCGCAGGCGCTCATTGCTCAGCTGCGGCAGCTGGTCAACGAGCAGGAGATATATCGCATCAAGGGCTTTGTAGCCGTCCCCAACAAGCCTATGCGACTAGTTTTGCAGGGGGTAGGCAACCGCTTTGATACCTTTTATGACCGGACATGGCAGGCGAATGAGCCTCGCCAAACCCGACTGGTCGTCATCGGTCAGGGACTAGACGCAGAACGAATTCGGCAGGCAGTGGCCTAAGACTGGTGCCGAACATCTGCACCCTGGAGCCGCTGGCTTGGATCAAGCACAGCCGGGAAAATCACAGCCGGGCTTAGACAGACAGCTGTCGATGGATGATGGTGGCAAGGTCGGGGACGGCAGCGGCCACATCGCCCTTGACCGACTTTCTGAGCTTGCCGTAGGCACCGGCAATCACCTTGTTGTCGGTGTTTTGGACGCGCGCATCGGTCACGCTGAGAATAGCATCGGCAGTGCGCTCACGATGCTCGGCGAGGTACCCAACCGGATCACCGGTCTGTTCGCCCTCTGCCCAGATGGAGTTGAGCGCCACCAGCGTACCCGGTAGTAGCCGCCCTACCGCACCGGGAACATAATCTGCGCCCAGGCCCTTAACCACACCATAGACCGTCTTGAGTGCAACCCCCCCCAAACCGCCTTTGGTCGCCACTTGCTGGTCGATCAGCAGAGCACAGTCCTGGGCAATCTTGTCATGGGTAGTCCTATGGTTTAATCGTTGGCTCAGTTCCATAACACGCTCCAAATGAATAACTCGGGCCAAATAAATAACTCGGGCTAGAAGAAATCGATTCGACTAGGGCTCCAGCGGCGTTAGACGACTGCTTTAACGAACTCAATCTAGAATATTTGTTCCGAGGGGTCCGTTCAAGCTTACGCACTGACAAGCTATCTACAGGGAGGGGAGACACCAACTGTAGCGTCTATCACAAACAAGTGTTTAGCACAGACATTTATCGCAGACACATTTATCGCAGACAATGGTGCAACGGCGGGCGCGACACCCAAAGCGGCTCAGCCATGCCTAACGGGCTTAAGGTCAGCAGCTAAAGCTATACATCATTACAGCCCCGTTAGTGTACATCCGTACAAATTTTAGGCGTACAAATTAGGAAACGACTATCATGTCCCCCGAACAGCGCCAGTGGTACGAAGCCCAGCTGCGATCGCGGGCGCTAAACGAGCGCAAGGCCGCCCTCGACCAGCTCGCTGCTGAACCTGCGGCAGAGGCCATTCCGATTTTACAGGCGCTGGCGTCCCAGGGCGATGTCTTTCAGCGGCGGCTGGCGATGATGGGCTTTGCCCACTACCTGACGGACAAGTCGTTGACAGCCTTAACTGAGCTGATGGCCGCTGAAACCGATGGCAATGTCCTGGCAGAGGCAGCCAACTCGCTGTTTGATTTTGGCGAACGGGCAATACCGCTGCTGGTACGGCTGTTTAAGCAGCATTCAGACTGGCTGCTACGACAGACAGTTTTATCATTGCTCATGGAGTCCGAGGACGTGGCAGCGCTGCTGAGCGTAGCGGCAGACGGGATGGATGACCCGACCCAGACAGTCAAAGAGACGGCTATCCTAGCCCTGCGGCAGATCTGGGGGTCAGCCTATCAAGATACGGCCTTAGCGCTGCTGGCAGAGCAGGCCAAAAGCGAGGATTGGCGAACGCGGTGGCGGGTAGCAACGGCACTCACCGGCTGTCAGGCCCCGTTGGCCAAAACGCTATTGGCCCAGCTGCGTCAGGACCCCCACCACCGCGTCGTGGCCGCTGCGCTGGAGGCCAGCCTGTAGCGTCTGATTCAAAACAGGGGGCGAACGCTCGCGCGGGTGGGTCGGCTAGCAAAAAAGAGGCGGCCACTGCAGCGGCCGCCCCATCGAATCACGTTGTCTCGAAAACCGGCTAGAAGCGGCGCTTAGAAGCCATAGTCAGAGCTAACCCAGGCAGCGCAGCCTTGGGAATGAGAGCAGTTGGGCATGGACACTTCTACAAAAAACGTACCCTCGTAGGGGGCAACCACAACGGGGACCGAATCCAGCTCGGTATCCTGATAGACCAGCTGGCCCGCGCCGTTGTAGAGAAACAAATCGAGGTCGTAGCAGTCACCATCGCAGGAGCCATAGATGGCTTCGCCTGCAGCAAAGTAGCCTTCAACGGTGGCCGTCTGGCCGTTGTAAAGCCAAAGGTCGCGGTCCTGAGCTCGGGCTTCGGTCATGGTGCCGACAATCGCAGCGGTAGTGAACGCCACGGCAGTCACGATTGAACGAACGTTGAACATAATATCCCCCACGGAGTGTGTCTTTTGTTACTTGACTGCAGCGCAGATCTGCGTAGCACTAGTGTGCCCGGGGGTGCGATCGCAATCTTTAGTTAAATACCCCTAAAGTTGTTGTGAAGCTTTCTTCAGAAACTGACATCCTTTTATTACCAAAGCATCCCAGGATTTGCCCTGGGAACAAAAATCATTCAATCTCGCCCAATACTGTCACTCCTGTCCTGTATCCCAACTATCAACAACAAAACTTTCGTTATCTACGTGCTATCCGTCAGGGGTGCTAATGGGCAAAGATAGTAAAGCCGTAACTGCTGGTTGACATGAGCCTATCGCCGACCCCCCGTCAAATTATTGAAACGCTGCTGCCTGTGCTCAAAACGGCGGGGTCCTACGCCCAATTCATCCAGCCACGGATTGCCAGCCATCCCGATAAATACAGTTCCGAAAACTTTTTTGCCAATGCCCTCACCGACGCCGACCTTTCAATTCAGACGTTCGTAGAAGTGTCCCTGTTAGCCGACTTTCCTGAGCTGCGCTTTCACGGTGAAGAATACGAAAAAGCCTATAACACCAAGTACTTTCGGGCGATTGATCTGGGGCCAGAGGGCGAGTATCTGGTGACCCTAGACCCCATTGACGGCACCCGGTTTTACATGGATGGGCATCCCAATTACCAGGTGATCTTGACCGTACTCCATGCGGACGGGTTTGAAGCCGTAGTCGCTATCAGCCCGGCCCTCGATACGTTCTACTATTCGCTGCGCGGAGAAGGCACCTTTAAAGGACGGCTGACCGATACGTTGGATACCTGCGAGCCGCTGCAGATTGCCCAGCCCAAGAGTCAAATTCTGCTGGGCTGGCAAATGGGCGATTTGGCCGCTGAGCTATCGAAAACCTATGACGTCATTGACGTCCGGCAGGACTACTCAACCGAAACGGCGATTCCCAATGTGAACGGCCTACTGACCGGTGACCTGGCTGGCATCGTCCTGGCCCGTGCCAAGTTTATCGACGGGGCCGCGCTGTCGTTTATGGCGCAGCAGATGGGCTACCGCCTGAGCGATCATCAGGGAAATCCGACCCCGCTGCCAATTGAGTGCCATGAGATGGGCTGGCCCGGCGTGGTCGTCGCGGCGAACGAGACCGTTCACCAGCACTTACTCGCAGCGCTGGCTGCGCGGTAGCCTGGTGCGTTCTTTTACGCCAGGCTCAATCAGCCGATAGCGCTAATCAAGGGATAGCACATGCTGCAAAAGTGGAAACGGTTGTCTTCTCAAATGGCGTTTGACCATCGCTGGTATAAAGTCCGGCAGGATTGCGTGCAGCTGCCCGACGGGCAAATCGTGGACGATTACTTCGTCAGTGTCCGCCCCGACGTGGCGATGGTGTTGCCCGTAACGCCGCAGCAGCAGGTGGTGATGGTGCGTCAGTACCGGCACGGGGCCGGTGAAATTTTGCTAGAGCTACCGGCGGGCACGTTTGACCCCCAGCAGGAACCGGCCGCTCGCGCCGCCGAGCGTGAACTCAGGGAAGAAACCGGCTACGCAGCTGCTCGGCTAGAGGCGCTGGCTACGCTCTACGATAATCCGGTCAAAGAGACTAATCGGATTCACTTGTTTCTAGCCAAAGACGTATGTCGTGTGGGCGACCAGCAGCTCGATAGGACCGAAGAGATTGAGGTCGTGACGGTACCCATTACTGAGATTGAGGCTCGCATTCAATCCGGTGAGATTCAAGTGGCCGGTACGCTAGCGACCCTGTATTTGGGACTGCCCCATCTGAATACTCGATAGTAAATCGAGGGCAAAAAGGTTACAACCTGAGCAGTCCAGCTCGGGCCTCAACCTCCGGTTGGAAGACGAAGGCCCGAGCCTCAGTATTCGTGTAGGAGCAACATCGTGGGTCTGCATCGGAGTTCGGGGCGCTGGCAGCTGGGCCTGGCACTGGCACTGTTGCCGGTGGTGCTATGGAGTCTGCTGCCCATCGGGCTGGCGGTCGTACTCACACCGCTCGATGTCTACACGATTACCTGGTTTCGATTTCTGATGTCGTTTGGGCTACTGCTGACCTATCTGACGGGGACCCGACAATTACCTTCCCCACAGAGGCTCAGCCAAGTGCCGGTGGAGCGAGTGGGGGTTGCGATCGCAGCCCTGGCCCTCAACTACCTCACCTTTGTCAGTGGCCTGGACCGGACCTCCCCGGCCAATGCCGAAGTGATCATCCAGCTCGCGCCAGTCCTACTGCTGTTGGGTGGCGTAATCATCTTTCGCGAGCGGTTTAGCTGGATTCAAGCGGGAGGACTGCTGGTGCTAACCGTAGGCATGCTGATGTTCTTCAACGAGCAGCTGCAGCAGTGGCAGCCAGCCGATGGTCAGTACAGCGGTGAATATGTGCTGGGCTGCGGGCTGATTTTGATATCCGCGATTGCTTGGGCCACGTATGCCCTGCTGCAAAAGCAGCTGCTGGTAGCGCTGTCTTCTAACGCAGTAATGAGCATGATTTTTGGCGGCTGCGCGCTTATGCTGACGCCGCTAGCCCAGCCCCAACGGCTACTGCTACTAACGCCCTTCGAGTGGTGCATGCTGCTATTCTGTGGCTTCAACACGCTGTTAGCCTATGCCGCTTTCGCCGCAGCCTTGAGCCACTGGGACGCATCGCGCGTCAGCGCCATTTTGACACTTACCCCACTTACCACCATTACCGCCATGGGCGCGACCCAGTGGCTGTGGCCAGGCTTGGTCGAACCCGAGCGGCTGACCAGACTATCGCTGCTGGGCGCAGCCCTGGTCGTGACCGGCTCTCTGGCGACAGCCCTAGGTCAAGCACACCCAGGCCAGACTATTGCTGAGGCAAACAAATCATAACGACCCATGTACTCGGCGTGCCACCGGACAGACATCGACGTATCCTCAAGTTTCAGACTTCCCTGGGTTGTCTGTTTCCCTGGGTTGTCTGTGTGGAAAGTTACCAAATCCTCAAATTTAGGCCGACTGCTCCATCGGGAAGGGCCCAGCTGCGCTAGACTCTGTAAAGAATCATCTAAAACCCGATAGGAATACCGGGGATTATGTCAGGCTGAAGAAATTCTAGGCTGATTGGCCCCAGATTTTAAGCCTGATATTTGAGCCCAATCGCGATTGATTCTGCTGTAAGGAAATTCAGGAAAGGCTATGACTCTACAACTCGGTGACACCGTCCCCAACTTTACTCAACAGACCTCCCAGGGTGAGATCGACTTCTACGACTGGGCAGGTGGCAGCTGGGTCGTACTCTTCTCGCACCCCGCTGACTATACCCCCGTTTGCACCACCGAGCTAGGCGAAGTCGCCAAACTCAAGGGCGAATTTGAAAAGCGCAATGCGAAGGTCATTGCCCTGAGCGTTGACAACGCGGATTCTCACAACGGCTGGATCAGCGACATCAACGAGACCCAGAGCACCAACGTCAACTATCCGATTATTGCCGACGCCGACAAGAAGGTCTCTGACCTTTACGGCATGATTCACCCCAATGCCAATGCTAAGGTGACTGTCCGAACGGTGTTTGTCATCGATCCGAATCACAAGCTGCGCCTGACGATTACCTATCCGCCTAGCACGGGTCGTAATTTCCAAGAGATTCTGCGGGTGATTGATTCGCTGCAGCTCACCGACAACTACAGCGTCGCTACGCCAGTCAACTGGAAAGAGGGCGAGGACGTTGTTGTTTCTCCGGCGATTTCCACCGACGATGCCAAGCAGAAATTTCCCAAGGGCGTCACTGAAATCAAGCCCTACCTGCGAATGACGCCCCAGCCTGATAAGTAAGCGCTTAAAAGCCAGTACGGGCTCAACGCAAGTTTGTTCGAACACACATCCAAGGGGCGTCTTCACTGGCGTCCTTTTTTTGTAGGGTTGAGGAGTCGCCCGATGGCCTTAAAGTCGGCCTTAACGTTTCTGTCATGACCTTGTTTGTCCCCTCTCTATCTCGGCGATCCTGGTTGACAGGGGCAGGCGCGTGGATGCTGTGGACGGCACTCTCGCCTGCGGCTAAGGCCGCGCCGTCGGTGACGTCGCTGACACCATTAACGATGCAGCTCGACTGGCAGCTGACGACCCAGTTCGCCGGACTTATGGTTGCTGAATCGACCGGACTCTACCGTCAGCGGGGCCTGACCGTCACGCTTAAACCCGCCACAGCCGGTCTTTCGATTCCTGAGAAGGTGGCCGCCGATCCGACAATGCTGGGCTGTGTGGAGCAGTCGATCCTGCTGGCAGCGCAGGCGCAAGGGGTGAAGGTAAGTGCGATCGCAACTATGCTCCAATCCTCCCCCCTTGCCCTCATCAGCCCCCCCAGTGCCCCCCTCAAGACCCCGCAGGATCTGATAGGCAAGCGCATCGGTCTCCATGAGGACGGGCTCAAAGCGCTAGACCTGATCCTGACTCAAAGCGGTATCGCACCCCAGCGGGTTGAGCGCAGCCTGATTCCCTACGGCCAAACGTTTGAGCCCCTAACGACCCAGCGCTTCGATGCCATCCAGTGCTACGCCCTGGATGAACCCCTTGACTATCAACGGCAAACGGGGTTGGAGCCGGTCATTCTCAAATTCAGCGACTACGGATTCGACGCCTACGCCCAGGTCATCATTGCCTCAGATACCCTACTGGCCGAGGCTCCCGATACCGTGCAAGCGTTCCTGGCCGCCACCTTCGCAGGCTGGCAGCAGGCCCTGGCCGATATCCCCGCGACGGCTCGCCTGATCACCCAGCGCTACGCTGACAGTAATGTTCCGGACATCGCCTACCAGGCCCAAACTCTGCAACGTCTGCGCCCCTACGTCCTCCCAAATCAGGCGAAGCCGGGCACCCTTTCTCCGACCCGCTGGCAGCGCGCCGCCCAGCAGCTCGCAGACTGCGGCCTGATCGACACCGTCCCGGCCCACAGTCTCTGGTCCCAGGCCTGGACGGCTTGACTTTCAACTCCCTCACTTCCCCATTACGATAGAAGCTGACCCTTACCGCACCCCCTATGGACATCAAGCAAGGCTTTGTCGGAACCGTTGGCAACACACCGCTCATTCGGCTCAACAGTTTCTGCGAAGATACCGGCTGCGAAATCTTGGGTAAAGCAGAGTTTCTCAACCCAGGCGGCTCAGTGAAAGACCGCGCCGCACTGTTCATTATTGAAGACGCTGAAAAAAAGGGGCAGCTAAAGCCGGGGGGAACCGTCGTGGAAGGCACGGCGGGTAATACCGGCATTGGCCTGACCCACATTTGCAACGCCAAGGGCTATAAAAGCCTGATTATCATTCCTGAAACCCAGTCACAGGAAAAAATGGAGCTGCTGCGGACGCTGGGAGCGGAAGTCCGCCCGGTGCCTGCGGTGCCTTACAAAAATCCTGACAACTACGTCAAACTCTCGGGCCGAGTCGCGGCAGACCTACCCAACGCCGTTTGGGCCAACCAGTTTGAGAACACCGCCAATCGACAGGCCCACTATGAGGGGACCGGCCCCGAAATGTGGGCACAGACCGACGGCAAAATTGACGGCTGGGTGACTGCGACTGGCACTGGCGGCACCTACGCTGGCGTGGCGATGTTTCTCAAAGAAAAGAATCCTGACATTCGCTGTGTGGTCGCCGACCCCATGGGTAGCGGCCTATACAGCTATGTCAAAACAGGCGAAATCAAACCCGAGGGTAACTCGGTCACAGAGGGCATTGGTAACGGTCGCATCACCGGCAATATGGAGGGCGCCCCCATAGACGACGCCCTTCAAATCGACGACCACGAGGCGCTACGGGTCGTCTACCAGCTGCTGTACCAAGACGGTCTGTTTATGGGCGGCTCGGTCGGCATCAACGTAGGGGCCGCTGTGGCGCTAGCCAAGCAGCTGGGGCCGGGGCACACCATCGTGACAATTCTCTGCGATGGCGGCTCCCGCTACCAGTCCAAGCTATTTAACCGCGAGTGGCTAGAATCTAAGGGGCTGTGGTCCGATGCGCTGTTACCGCCTCACTAGCTCTAATCAGGAACGCCTTTATGAACACGCTACTGCTAGGCTTTCTTGCTAGCCTGGCTGCTGGTTTGGGAACCAGCTTAGGAGCCATCCCGGCCTTTTTACCGATTAATCTGACCGAGCGCGTTCAGGGCATTTTGCTGGGACTGGGCGGCGGTGTGATGCTAGCGGCTACTTCGTTTTCCCTTTTGGTTCCGGGAACTGAGGCGGCTCAGAACCTGGGTTTCTCAGAAGTGAACGCCGCTCTGATTATGGTCGCTGGAACGCTGTTGGGCGGCGGACTGCTGTGGCTGGCCCATAGCCAATTTCCTCATGAACATTTCTTTAAGGGTAAAGAAGGCCCCGACAAGAAAATCTTTGCCGAAATTTGGCTGTTTATCATTGCCATTACCCTGCACAACTTCCCGGAAGGGCTCGCTGTCGGTGTAGGCTTCGGCACCGGAGAACTCAACAGCGGTCTGGCCCTCGCAGGCGGCATCGGCCTACAAAATATGCCCGAAGGGCTGGTTGTCGCCCTGTCTTTGCGGAACCTAAACTATTCGCCGCTGTACGCCTTTGGTATTGCCACGCTAACCGGTCTGGTAGAACCAGTGGGCGGCGCGCTGGGCGTCAGCGTTGTCAGCCTGTCTGCGCCGCTGCTGCCCTGGGGCATGGCCTTTGCGGCAGGGGCCATGCTGTTTGTAATCGTCGATGAGATCATTCCTGAAATCGATCACAAAGGCCATAACCAGGAAGGGACACTGGGGGTGATGGCGGGCTTTCTGACAATGATGTTTTTGGATATTACGCTGGGCTAACCCCAAACGGTTCAGACGGGCTAGAGCGCCTGATTTAATTAATGGTCACGCCTAGATGGCTATGAGAATATAGCTTTGGTCAATGCCGTGGAGTACCCATGCCCAAAGCCCAGACTATTCAGCTTTCTGGCCGTGCCTATTTGATGCTGGCCATCCTCATCTTTGGGGCAGCCAACGCAGTAACTCGCAAGCTAACCGATTTGGGCGCCGAGAATCTGATCGATGGTCGCAATCCCATCTCTTTCTGCAACGTTCTCTTTGTTGGCAATCTCTGTGCGCTGATCCTGTTAGTTTTCGTTTACTTTCGGCAGTGGCATCGGGCCGCGCTGCAGCAGATCAGCCTCAAAGACTGGCTAGCGATGACGCTGGTGGCGATCTTAGGTGCAGCGATTGTGCCCACCCTGGTCTTTACAGCGCTTTCCCTAACAGCGGTCAATAACGTGATTTTGATTGGGCAGGTAGACACGCCGCTTGTCTTGGCGCTATCAGTGCTGCTGCTGGGCGACCGCATCAACAGCTGGGTGATTGGCGGTGCTGTTCTCTCTTTTATTGGAGTGGCGCTCACGGTACTGATTACGCCGCCGGGGGCTGACATGGTGTCGATGGGAATGGGATTCCAGATTGGCAGAGGTGAGCTATTTACGCTGATAGCAGCGATCTTCAAAGCAGTGGCCAATTTAATTAGCAAAATCAACCTGAAACAGATTCCACTGGGCATTTTCAGCGTATATCGCATGTTTATTGGCACGCTCGTTTTTTTAGGCGCAACTGTCGTCCTCTATGGCCCTGAGCATTTCATGGATGTTACGTCGCTGTTTCTGTGGCAGTGGATGCTGGGGTACGCCGCAATCATCGTTGTGGGGGGGCAATTCTTTTGGTTTAGCGGACTAAAACAAAGCACGGCCAGCGAGGTTTCTTTTGCCACGGCGTTTAATCCCCTGGCAGGCGTATTGGCTGCTTATTTGCTCCTCGGAGAAGCGCCGACGCTGCCGCAGTACATCGGCGGCGCGGTAATTTTATGCGGCATCGTCTTGAACCAGATCGGGGTACAGCAGCTAAACAAAACGATCCCGACGCAGCGCCCCACAGAGCAAGAGATGAGCGAGTCTATCACCTATAAGGGCGTTTGACGTTCGAGGCATTGGAAATTCGAGGCGTTTGACGTTCGAGGCGATTGACGTTCGAGGCGATTGACATTCGAGGCGTTTGACGTTCGAGAGGGAAGGGGAGCGTCCGCTTCCCCAAAAAAAGGGGCCGATGACCGGCCCCTTATCGCAAACAGTCTACGCAAAGATTCTTCTAATATGGCCATTTTGGCCGGCAATGCCAATATACAAAACCTCACATTAAGTCACTCGACAAGTCACTTGACGGGAAACCACTCACAAGCGCGTGTAGCAAGTGCTATAAAATTGCTACCGCCTCGTGTTTCGCTAGCTATCATCTGAGACGGATAGGGCGATAGCCCGAGTCCGCTCCAGGCTGTAATATCTACCCCCATGAGATAACACCCATGCTAGAGCAGTCCACCGATCAGCAGGATCCTTTGAGACGGCAAATCGAGCTGAGCCTAGGCAAGGCAGAAGCCCACCGAAACCGACTGAAGTCGGCAGATCGGCGGTTTAGCATTACCAACATTGTGCTGGGTGCGATCGCAACTTTCATCGCCGGAGAATCGGCCATTGCGGGCGAACCCCTGATGGGCAACTGGCGTCTCACGACAACGGTGGCCTCGGTGTGTACTTTAGGGGCCACTATATCGGCCAGCGTTCACAAACAGGTGGTCTCCCCAGACCTGCTAATTGAAACCAGCGAGTGCGCCGCCAAACTCAGAGCCCTCAAGATCGAAACACTCTCGTCAACCTACCCCATTGAGGCAGTTCGCGACGAGTATCAACACATTCTGTCTGAATTCTCGCGAGTTGAGGTTTGACCCCGATCAGTTTGTGCCCTTAGCCAGCACCCACTGAGTCAGCTGAGGCAACAGACGGTTGAGTTCGGTCGCCACAGCGGCTGGCCCCACAACCGTTTCGTTCTGCTGGTGCTGTACCGCCCGCCATACCGCCTTGGCGATATCTTCGGGCTGGCTAACGAAGCTCGAATCTAGCATCGTAGCCATCTGCTTTTGACGAGCAGCTGCCTCGTCATCTGTGTCACCGCGAAACATCGCCCGTTCCATAAAGTCGCTGTTGATCACGCCGGGATGAACGATGCCCACATGAATGCCCTTGCTCGATAGCTCTAGGCGTAGGGTTTCAGTTAGGCCGGTCAGGGCATATTTGCTAGTGCAGTAGGCCGTCATCTGGGGCAGCGGCATCTTGCCACCGAAGGAGCCAACGTTAATAATCGTGCCCCGCCCCTGGCGCAGCATCACCGGCAGGACAGCATGAATCGTATGAATGCAGCCCCACAGATTGGTATCGAGAATCCTATGCCAATCGTCCAGACTCGTATTGGCCGTTGGGCCGGTCAGACAGATGCCAGCATTGTTAATCAGCGCATCAATGCTGCCGAAGGTCTCTATCGACTTTTCAACCAGGGCAGCGACCTGCTCGGCATTACCCACATCGGTCGGGACCGCCAGGGCCTGCTGACCGGTCGCTCGAACCTGTTCAGCCGTAGCCTCAAGGGGCTCGGGGTTACGGGCCGCTAGCGTCACATTCCAGCCATTTTCGGCAAACCGTAGGGCGGTTGCCTTGCCAGCCCCCTGAGAAGCGCCTGTAATCAAAACGTGTTGAGTCATAGATGGGTCAGTCTAGTGGCTACAGGTCTAGCTTAGGGCAGGCTTCTGTCGTAGCGCTCGATTTGTCGAGATTTGTCGAGATTTGTCGAGAGAAGGCAAATCGTCTTGTGTGACGGCCCTCACAAACATCACTCAGATTGTTTAAGAAAGCGCTTATCCCCCGTTCCACCAGCGTAATTGCTCAACTCCCCCCCTCGGGGATTGAGAAACGAAGGGGTTAGCTCTAGATTGAAATCATGAAAGAGCTTCC
>JBCBWI010000002.1:0-257324 GCA_039817185.1 Cyanobacteria bacterium J06648_16
CACGACATGAAAGACGACGCTGGCGCAATTTTGCTGATTCAGAAAATGAGGAGAGATAGTCTCTCAGATGCGGAGCAAAGCACGATTAGTAGAAGACCACGATCTAATGGGTAATAACCGGCTGGCCAACCCTCACCGGCAATGGGATCTAGCGAGGGCTCATCCTCGACCTCGAAGGGCTAGAGTGACCCGAGTTATAGAGCTTTTGAGACTCTAATTCATGGCAGAGCTAACAAACGTATCTTCTGTATGGCACTCGCAAACGCTGAGCTAGTAGACATCGCTAACTATCTATATATCCCTGTCAGTTAATCTGGTTCAACGTCTCGCCCAAAATGCTAATCATCTGGTCAATATGCGCTTTCTCAAGCATCAACGGCGGCGACAGCGCGATAATATCTCCCGTCGTTCTAATCAGCAGCCCCTTCTCATAGCAAATTTCCATGCAGCGAGTCGCCCTCACGGTCGGCTGATGCGCCATCGGCTCCAGCTCAATGCCTGCCACCAGCCCCAGGTTACGAATGTCAATCACATGGGGCAAGTCCTTCAGCGAATGCACGGCCTGCTGCCAGTAGGGCGCTAGCGCGTGGGCGCGTTGAAACAGATTTTCTTCAGCATAGACATCTAGCGTAGCCATCGCCGCCGCGCAGGCAACCGGATGGCCCGAATAGGTGTAGCCGTGGAACAGCTCAATGCCCGACTGGGTGCTCTCGATAAAGGCGTCGTAGATGGCCTGTTTAACAAAGACAGCCCCCATCGGCACCGTGCCGTTGGTCAGGCCCTTGGCCGTGGTCATAATGTCTGGGACCACGCCAAAGTAGTCGGCAGCAAAGCTGGCTCCCAACCGACCAAAGCCGGTGATTACCTCGTCAAAGATGAGCAAAATGCCGTAAAGGTCGCAAATCTCCCTCAGCTTCTCTAAATACCCCTTGGGCGGCAGCAGTACGCCCGTAGACCCGGCCACCGGCTCAACAATCACCGCAGCAATCGTCGAGGCATCGTGCAGCTTCACCAAGCGCTCTAGATCTTCGGCTAAATGGCCGCCCCACTCAGGCTGCCCCTGGCTAAAGGCATTGTGCGCCAGACTGTGGGTATGGGGCAGGTGGTCTACGCCCGCCAGCAAGCTGCCAAAAAACTTGCGGTTGTTAGAGATGCCGCCCACCGAAATGCCGCCGAAGCCGACCCCGTGATAGCCCCGCTCACGACCGATTAACCGCTGCCGAGCCCCCTCCCCCTGAATGCGATGGAATGCGATCGCAATTTTCAAAGCCGTATCTACCGACTCTGACCCCGAATTGGTAAAAAACACCCGGTTCAGCCCGGTTGGTGCCATTTGGGTAAGCCGATGGGCCAGCTCAAACGCCCCCGGATGGCCCATTTGAAAAAACGGCGCGTAGTCCAACTTCGCGACCTGGGCCTGCACCGCCTCGACAATTTTGGGTCGGCAGTGCCCCGCATTCACACACCACAGGCCCGCCGTGGCATCCAGCACCTGACGGCCATCGACAGTGGTGAAGTGCATATCCTGGGCCGATACGAATAGCCGGGGCTTTGCCTTGAACTGCCGGTTTGCCGTGAACGGCATCCAGTGAGCGGTGAGCACTTCAGGGGATAAGTCAGAGAGGGTCATGATGCCGGTTAGCTGATCGGCCAAAAGTCTGTTGTCAGGGACGCCGCCGAGTCAGGAGCCGCGTCGATAATGCCATACTCGGCAAATCGCTCTGCCATCCGCAGCCACCGTTCCGGATTGATAGTCCCCAGCGCCTCTGACTCAATGCCCAGCAGCATATATTCCGCTACCAATTCCAGAGAGCGGGTCTGATAGGACACATCTTCGTATTTGCTGCCTGGCTCAACGTAGTTGGCCACCACCTGCTCAGCCGCTGCTGGAATGTCTGCCAGGGTCATCGACCATCCTGCAAACGTTGCCTCTAGAAACTGGGCAATCTGATTTGGAGCCGTTTCAATCAACTCGTTATGGGCCACAATCACCTGGGCGTAGGCCTCATAGCCATAGTCTGCCAGGTTCAGCACATCCGGCGCGATGCCGTAGGTGCCTTCAAACCCGATCGGCTCATCGACCGCGTAGCACTGAATCGCCGCTAGCTCGCCCGATAGTAGGCGGTCATACTTGTCCTCATAGGGGATTTCGACCACTTCAATGGCACCGGGGGCAAATTCGCTGACGCCCTGGACCAACTCCATTACCGCCAGACCGTCCACGTGCATACCGACCTTCTTACCCACGAGGTCATCCATTGAAGTAATTTCGGCAGCTGGCAAGGTCATGAGGGCCAAAGGTGACGCCTGAAACATCGTCGCCACGGCCTTGATCGGTGCGCCTGCGGCCTGCGCTGCCAAAATGAGATTTTGCTCTGCACAGCCCATCACCATCGGGTTCTCGGCCACGACATCCGGTACCACAATGCCTGATTCCCAGGGCAATAGCTCAACGACAATATTTTCGCTAGCGTACAGTCCGGCACCGTCAGCCAGCAACAGCCCAGCAAACTGCACGTTAAACTTCCAATCGAGCTGCATCGTAAGCAATGACTGGGCGCTGACTCGCGCTGAGGGGCGTTGACCGAACAGAGATGCCGCCGCAACCCCCAGTCCACTGTAGGCTGACAGCTGTAAAATCTGGCGACGAGACAAGCGCATAGAAAGCTCTGGAGAAAAGGACATGTTTGATTGATATTGCTGATTTCTACTACAGTTTTGAGCGACACTGCCGTATAAAAAGCCACCCTTCTTAACCCCACCCACGCAGTCAAAACCGCATGTCTCTTTGGAATACCTGGCAAGATTACAAAAACGCTCAGCAGACGATTGAGCTACCAGCGCATACCGTCGCCCACATTCCTGTCACCATCCGCTATGTCGATGTCGGAACCGCCACCCACGGCACTGTTTTGCTGATGCACGGCATCCCAACCTGGGGCTATCTGTATCACGCGGTCATTCCGCCACTGGTAGCGGCGGGTTACCGGGTGATTGCGCCCGACTTTCTTGGCCACGGCTGGTCAGACCAGCGAGACCGCTTCGATCGCTCGTTTCAAGACCAGGCCCGTGTAGTTCTTGCTTTATTGAAAGCGCTTGAGATTCCTAAACTTCACGTTGTTGGCCATGACACGGGTGGGGCTGTAGCGCTGATACTCGCGATTGAACACCCTCAGATTGTGGACAGGCTCGTCATTACTAACTCGGTCTGCTACGACCGTTTTGATGACGACATGCTCGATTTTGGCCATCCCCTACGGTGGAAGCCGCGTCCCGTCAGCGACCTGGTCGCTGCGCTAGAAGAAAGCCTGGCTATGGGGCTGTCTCGACCCGAGCGCCTGACAGAAGACTTTCGAGCGGGCATCATTGCACCGTGGGCCAGTGAGCAAGGCAAGCTAAGTCTGTTGCGCAATGCCTCGGCCTTGAATGCCAACCAAACAATGGCGTTGGTAGACCGCCACGGCACGATTTTGGCCCCTACGCTGGTGCTGTGGGGCATGGACGACCCCTGGCAAAAAGCCGAGGATGGTCAGCGACTGGCCT
Organism: Cyanobacteria bacterium J06648_16; assembly: GCA_039817185.1. Taxonomy (GTDB): domain Bacteria; phylum Cyanobacteriota; class Cyanobacteriia; order Phormidesmidales; family Phormidesmidaceae; genus CAWUKV01. The sequence continues at coordinate 3,544 of JBCBWI010000002.1, forward strand.
CAGAAATTCCAAATGCCCGATTTCAGCCCATTGAGAACGCGTCCCACTGGATTCAGCAGGACGCACCAACAGAATTTTCTGCCGCCGTGCTGCAGTTTTTAGTTAGCTCTTGAGTGCCTGTCGCCGGAGTTTGAGGCTCATCAGCCCTAGTGTAAATAGCCCCGCTACCATGCCCGGTTCAGGCACGCTGGCATCGCTGGTAAATGCCTTGAATAGCAGCCCAATCGGTCGCTTGAGCGCTGGAACCGTTTCTGCTACCACTGTACTTGCGCCCGAGGTAACGTCAAACTTTAGCAGCGCCCCTAGATTGGTCTCACCATCAACCTCCGTACCAAAGTCAAACCCCACCGTGTATAGATCATCCTGCGGGCCAAAGGCCAAACTACCGATGAAGTTACTGCTGGGTTCGGTTTGGGTGTAGTTGGTGTCATAGACGGCTTTCTCCTGACCCGAGGTGAAATCATAGCGGCGCAGGCCGTTGGCAAAGTCACTGACGTACAGATCGCCATCTTGAGGCCCGACGGCCAGTCCTAAAAAGCTGACAAAGCCAAAGCTGCTAGGAAACGGCTCGGGTTGGGGAACAAATACGGTGCCGGCACCCGTGGCGATATCGTACTTGAGTACCTGACTCTCAAACAGAAACTCAATTTCTCCCGCGTCGTCGGCAACGCTGCCCTGGGTGGTGACATACAGGTGATTATCGGGACCGAACAGTAGGCCGTTTGGTCCATTTAACCCATCTTTAGTCGCCGTGCCTGCTGCAAAGACATCGACAAATGCGCCCGTCGTACCGTCGTACCGCAGAATCTCATCTGAGCGAAAGCTGCTGACGTACAACAGCCCGTCTGGACCAAAGGCCAGCCCGTAGGGACGTAGCAGGCCACCCCCCGAGGCAAATTTATCGATTAGCTTGCCCGTTTGCCCATCGAATCGGTAAATGGCAGACGTCTCGGGGGTGATGCCGCTGCTGATGTAGAGATTACCGTCAGGACCGTAGGTGAGGGTATCTGGACTCTCGAATCCGTCAAACGGGGCGATGAATTCACCGAGTACCGAACCGGTTTTTTCATCGAGTTCGACAATGTTGTTACCTTCGGTATTGCCCACCAGTAAGGCTGCTTGGGCAGACCGGGCAAGTGAGCCAAGGGAAAGCAGTGACGATAGGCCCAGAATAGAAAGAATTTTCATACGGCGGTGGATCTTAGGGACTCGTCAGCAGTGTGACAGAGCTAGCCAGTCAGAGCAGCTTGCTGCGATACAGAATCCAGATTGCACCCGTGACGACTGGCTCAACAACTTAATCTAATTTTTGTTCAAGCTGACTTTTGTTCAAGCTGACTAAGTAGCTGAACCAAATAATTTATAGTATGTTCGACTGCTTCTTGGATCCCCCCGACTTCGCCCCCACCCTAAAGCCCTCCGGGCATGCGCTAAAGCGTAGATAAGGGGGGCTTAGGGGGGATTCCTCGAACGAGTAATACTACAAATAATGCTGCTGACCTACTTATGGCGACGATCCAATGATACCGATCAGAATTTTGGGTATTGCCTGGTAGATGGAAAGGTCGATGGCAGATGCATCGCTCTGTGCGCAGAGAGTCCATGTGCTAGTATCGATATCTTGCAGCTCACTTCCGGTCTAAAGTTGCAAATCACTCCTGAGCGGCTCAAGCCGTTTAGCACAACTCAAAATACTGCTCTTAAGACTGGTCCCATCATCTGGGATAGGGGCACATCTAGGAGCAAACTCATTCATGACATTTCAGACGCTCGGTTTATCAACCGACCTAGTCCGCGCTGTGGCGGATCAGGGCTACACCACGCCTACGCCCATTCAGCAGCAGGCTATTCCCCAGATTTTACAAGGTCGCGACGTGTTTGCCAGTGCCCAGACTGGCACCGGTAAAACTGCCGGATTCACCCTGCCGCTGCTGCATCGGCTGAGCCAGGTGACGCCTCGCAGAGGGTATCGGATCCCGCGTGCGCTGATTTTGACGCCGACTCGCGAGCTGGCCGCTCAGGTTGGTGACAGTGTTAAAACCTACGGTAAATATCTATCGCTGCGATCGGCGATCGTCTACGGCGGCGTCAGCATTCGCCCTCAGATACAGGCATTGCGGCGAGGGGTCGATATCGTTGTTGCCACCCCAGGCCGTCTGCTCGATCACCTGTCGCAGCGGACCGTTGACCTCTCAGGCATTGAGATTTTGGTGCTGGATGAGTGCGATCGCATGCTCGACATGGGCTTCATTCACGATATTCGTAAAGTCCTGGCGAGGCTGCCCCAGACCCGACAGACCCTGATGTTTTCGGCGACCTTTTCCAAATCAATTCGTAAACTGGCGGGGACGCTGCTTGATAACCCGGCTCAGATCGAGGTTGCGCCCCGTAATACAACGGCAGCTCAGGTTGAACAGGTCGTCCATCTGGTAGATCGCGATCGCAAACGAGACCTGCTGTCGTACCTGATTGGCTTCAACAACTGGCGACAGGTATTGGTTTTTACCCGTACCAAGCATGGGGCCAATCGGCTGGCCCAACAGCTCTCTAAAGATGGGCTGACCACCGCTGCCATTCACGGCAACAAAAGCCAGGCAGCCCGCACTCGCGCCTTGAAAGAGTTTAAGCAGGGTGACGTTCGAGTTTTGGTCGCAACGGATGTGGCTTCGCGCGGGGTCGATATTGACCGGCTGCCCCATGTCGTCAACTTTGAGTTACCGAACGTTTCGGAAGACTATGTTCACCGCATCGGTCGGACCGGACGCGCGGGCTGTGAAGGGCAGGCCGTCTCTTTGGTCTCAACAGAAGAAACGCCGCTGCTGAAAGATATCGAAAAGCTGCTCAACCGAAAACTTGAGAAAACGACCGTCCCAGGATACGAACCCACTGCCCGGCAGTCCGGTCAGCAACCCGAGGCTCAATCCCCTTCCGCCGGGCGACGCAGCCGCCGGTCCCGCCAGCCGCGCCCGGCTCAGTCAAGGCCCGACGCTGCGAAGCCGTCCAAAACTCGTAGCCGCAGGCGATCGCGTAAGGCTTAGCCCGCCGATACTAACGGCAGCTCTTCACCCTGATACTCCCGCGTTGGGGCCTCAAACCCGCAAGAGGTGCCGTCCGTGTAAACGACTTCATCTTCCCAGGGCAAGCGATAGTTCCCCTCGGCCATATCCTTCATGTAGGTGTAGGGGCAATCCTGTGCGCCGCCCTTGACCGCCACATAGCCCCGGTGGCCAAACTGGTAAATATTGTTCTCGACGGACCAATGCTTGCGGGCTTCGCGCACCAGATCCGGGCGCACCTCTGCCGTAATAATCTCATCCGGACGATGGCTGCCCATCACTAGCGGCTCGCCGTCAAAGTTGACAATCATGCCCTCGCCCATCGAGTCAAAGGTGCCGTCGCTGCCGCACATGCAGACCGATGCCGTCACGATCAGATTGCAAAACGCATTGGCCTTGTTCGTCACTCGCCAGCTGTTGCGGATCGGAGCCGTGTAGCCTGCCGTCCGAATCATGATTTCGGCGCCCTTGTAAGCGCATTCCCTGGCCATCTCGGGGAACATGCCATCGTGACAGATAATCAGCGCCAGCTTACTTCCGTTGGGACCGTCGCAGACGGGAATGCCGATATTCCCAGGCTCCCAGGGTTCGACCGGTACCCACGGGTGTAGCTTGCGGTAGTACAGCTTTAGCTCGCCCTGGTCGTCAATGATGATGCCGCTGTTGTAAGGGTTGCCGTTGGGGTTGTACTCCATAATCGAGAAACAGCCCCAGATGCCGTTGTCGATGCAGGCTTGGCGAAAGGCAGCGACTTCGGGACCATCTAGCCGACACATGATGTCGGGGTTGGTGTCCATCGACAGCCCGTGGAGAGAATACTCGGGGAAGACGACCAGGTCCATAGTGGGCATATTGCGGCGGGCCTTACCGACCATATCGCAGATGCGCTGGGTTTGGGCGGCGAGGTCGTCCGGGGTGACGACGTTGGGGAGTTGGAGTTGTACCATGCCGAGGACAACGCCGTTGGGGGTTTTGTTGAGTCCGCCGAGTCCGCTCATTGTTGTTTTCTCCTTAGGAATAAAATCTCAATTACCTCTAGCTTTTGCCCTCACCCTAAATCCCTCTCCCAGTTTGGGAGAGGGACTTTGAATCCGGCTCCCCTTCTCCCAAACTGGGAGAAGGGGCTGGGGGAAGAGGGCTGCTAGAAGCAGCCACGAAACTGGGACGTTATTTAGGGCGCGTTCCTTAGCATAGATAGGTGCTCGTTCTTTCCTTTAGCCTCTGCTGCATAGATTGAAGATAAAGGCTTTGAATCTGACCCCCTTCTCTCAACATACAAGGGGTTGGAGGATTAGGGCCAGCCGCGATTCTTCAATTTGGGATATCTTTTACCTCTACGGCAAACAGTGCAAATAGTTGTCCACATCCCAATCGCTGGTGGTTGCCAAGAACCGAATCCACTCATCGCGCTTGTACTCATCGAACAGGCGATACATTTCTCCTGGCAGGGCCGATTTGATCACCTCGTCCTCTGCCAGTCGGTCGATCGCTTCGCCTAAGGACATGGGCAATTTCTTCACCTGTTTGCCGTCTTCCATCGCCTCGTAAATGTTGCGCTGTTCGGGAGCGCCGGGGTCGAGGTCGTTGCTGATGCCGTCGTCAAAGGCTTTGAGCATTGCTGCTGCCATCAGGTAGGGGTTCACCATTGAGTCAACAGCGCGGAACTCGAAGCGGCCAGGGGCGGAGACGCGCAGGCCACAGGTGCGGTTTTGGTAGCCCCAGTCGGAATAGACCGGTGCCCAGAAGCCAGCGTCCCAAAGGCGACGGTAGGAGTTCACTGTAGAACAGCCGATGGCGGTGAGGGCGCCGAGGTGGGCGATGACGCCACCAATGCAGTTGAGCCCTACAGGACCGGGGATGCGCCTAGACTTGCCTTCTTCAGGCATGAAGGTGTTTTCACCGCCCTGATGGTAGGTGTAGTTGCCCACCATGCCAGGAAGGGTGTCGAGGTCGAAGGCTTTTACCGTTTCCTCACCGCCGCGCCAGAGTGAGAGATTGTGGTGACAGCCGGAGGCCGACACGCCCAAAAAGGGTTTGGACATGAAGCAGGCAATCAGATTAAACTCTCGGCCCACCTGGGCGCAGATTTGGCGGTAGGTGGTCAGGCGATCGCATGTCCGCAGGGCGTCGTCGTACATAAAGTTCAGCTCTAGCTGGCCCGGAGCGTCCTCGTGGTCGCCCTGGATCATGTCTAGACCCATCGCCCGGCTGTATTCGATCACGCGCAGGAATACCGGGCGCAGTTCTTCAAACTGGTCGATGTGGTAGCAGTTGGGCTTGGTAGCGCCTCCCATCGGCTTGCCGTCAGGGCCTTTTTTTAGCCACATCATCTCCGGTTCGCAGCCGTGGCGGAGCTGCAGGCCGTGCTTTTGTTGAAACTCGGCGTGAATGCGCATGAGGTTGCCGCGACAATCGGCGGTGAGGAATGCACCGGGGTCTTCTTCCTCTTCGCGGTTACGGAAACAAACGCAGTAGACCCGCGCGACGCGCGTATCCCACGGGAGCTGGCAGAAGGTCTCTGGGTCAGGAATGGCGACTAGCTCAGCCGCTTCGGGACCATAGCCCAGGTAGTTTTGGCTGCGGTCAATTGCCAGGTTTACCGTCGCGCCGTAGACGAGCTGAATGCCTTTCTCCGCGATGCTCTCCCAATGATCAGCGGGAACGCCCTTGCCAGTGATTTTGCCGGTAATTGAGATGAACTGGTAGTAGATGTACTGCACGCCCAGCTCGTCGATTTTGGCCCGGACCTGACGAACGCGTTCGGCTCGCCCGTCGGCACGAACATAGGCTTCTAAATCTGTTGTAGCGGCCTCAGTCAGGGACGTTTGCGGCTGCGTCAGAACTCCAGTCACTGGTCAGTCTCCCGCGATGTATTGTTGTTTACAGTTAAGCTAACCTGTCATGACAAGTTTGTAGCAAGGGCTACGGGATGGTCGTTTTTGGGCCGTCGAGTCTGGCCATAACGCTAGAAAGGAAAAGGCTTCCAGGGAATCCAATGCGCCCACAGGTCAGCCATTGTGCCGTCGGCTTTTGTACTATCGAGCGCTGCCTGAAGTTTTTCTAGCAGCTTTGACCGAGAGGGATTGACACCAATCGCAAAGGGCACCCGCGTGGGTAGGGTGAAAGCCAGCTTCAGATTCGGGTCCTCATCGGCGGCCACCAGCAGCACCAGCTCATCATCGATCAGGGCGTCGATCTCTCCGGCCCGCAGCGCTGCCAGCATTTCGGGTAGGACCTGGTCACTGCCGGGGTAGGGGACCGCTGTAGCCCCAGGAAACCCTTCGACTAGGGCAATGTTGGTGCTATCAGCTAGCCCGCCCACGCGCTGACCCGACAGCTCTGTCGGAGAGGAGACGGTGCTGTTGGTCCGGACTAGAACGGCTTCGTCGAACAGCCCGTAGGGCTGAGTGAACGTAACCCACTGTTGCCGTTCTGACGTGACGGCCTGGTTGAACCAAACACAGTCGTATTCGCCCGATTGCACCGCACGGTAGAACTCGGCCATCGGCAGGTTATGCCACACCGGCGTGAGCCCCAGCTGTTTGCAAACCGCACGGGTCAGCTCTGGTTCGTAACCGGTACGCTGTCCCTCTGGGGTGAGGTAGCTCATGGGGCGAGCATCAAAGTCGCTGGTGACAATGTTTAGACAGCCCTCCTGTACGGTCAGTTGAGCGGTTAACAATTCTTGAGATTCCATAAACAGTAACGAAGGACACACCTTCTTTTAGAGGGCAACTTATTATGACAAGTAGAAACGGCGCGGCCTAATTTTGTCAACGTATTTGTTGTTTTTAGGTATTGAGGATGGTCTACGCTTCAGTTCAGCTCTCTCAGCAACAAATTGAGCAGTTTCAAGCTGATGGGTTTCTCATCCTAGAGAATTTCTTGCCTGAGGATTTTGTTCAGCAACTGGTCAGTCGTCTAGACCCGCTGTTTCACGGTGAATTTGAGACGGGCATTTACCCCGATGAGTGGTACTGGCGACCGGGGCTGAGCCTGCCGGATGTGACGCGGGAAATGTGCAATGCCTGGAAGTGCGATCGCACCATTGCCAGTCTGGTGCTCTCTTCAGAAATTGGCCGTCTGACGGCAACACTGGCGGGTTGGGACGGTGCCCGGATCGGGCAAGACAGCATGTGGATGAAGCCTCCCCAGGCCAAGCCTGTCGCGATGCACCAGGACGGGGCCTATATTGACTATCTGACACCAGCGGCGATGATGACCTGCTGGATTGCCTTGAATGATGCCACCGCTGCCGACGGCACGCTGGTTTATGTAAAAGGCTCCCACAAGTGGCCACTGGTCGACGTGGCAGGCGAATTCCACGCGCCTAAGAAGGACTATCGCTGGGCCATGCTCCAGGCGGCGGAGAATGCCGGAGTGAGCGAGCCGGAACTCGTCGTTGTTGAGGTCCCCGCTGGGGGCTGCGCCTTCCACCACGGGCGCACCTGGCATGGCCTTTGTCAGACTACGCGCACTGAGGGCACCTTCCACAGCATCGGTCTACACACGATTCCTGCCAGCGCCCAGTTCCACCCTGTGAATGAACCCGGCTACATTTACGGTCGCTACAAGCGGGTGGGTGAAACGGTGATGGACGAGAGTTTTTTCCCGGTGCTGTGGCAGCAAGACGGCTACCGCAGCCCTCATTTGGCTGAGTACTGCCCCGACCCACTAGCGCAGCCCATTGCCATTGCAGTCTAATCTCTATTCCCTGCTTTGTTAGGTTTCACGTTCGTTTAACCCAACCGATCGTTCTTCCGTAACGGCTTAGATATTCTTTTCTCTGTTTCTTGCTGCGGCTTTATTTATATGACTCCGACTATGCCCCCGTTTCCTAATCGTCTAAGCGAAGATTTTGACCCCCAGTGGTTGCTGACGCCTGAACAGGAGGCGCTTCAGACTAAGCTCATAGCGCTTTGTGAGGAGGTCCTGCGGCCCAATGCGATTGCATCTGATCGCAACCTCATCTATCCCCGTCGTAACTTCGAAGCGCTAGCATCGTTAGGGCTACTGGGGCTGCTGGTTCCGACAGAGTGGGGTGGGTTAGGAGAGAATCACGTCTGTGCTGCGATGGTGGTAGAGACCATTGCCCGCTACGGCTGCCCCAGCACGGCCATGTGCTACACCATGCATCTGGGTGCGGTGGCTGCAGCGCTATTTCGAGCACATAGAAATCCGGATCTGCAGTCTCTGCTGCAGCGGCTAGATGCAGACGTTCTAATCGGTACGCTCTCCTATTCAGATCCAGAGACCGGGTCGCATTTTTGGTATCCGGTTTCTTCGAAATCCGAGCGGACGGGTGACGGCTGGCAGGTATTTAAGCGGGCCTCGTGGACGACTTCGGCAGGCTTTGCAGACTGGTATATCGTCCAGACCACCAGCCCTGACTTTTCCGGCGACTATTCTGACCTGTCCTGCTTCCTCATCTACGGCGCAGAGGTCCAGGCGGAACCTCACAAGTGGGATGCGCTGGGGCTGCGGGGCAACCAGTCAGGAACGCTCAAGGTGGACGGCGTTACGATTCCACCTGAGCGGATGGTGGGACCGATTGGGGACGGCACGGCTTCGAACGATGAAATTGTCGATCCGTTCTTTTTGCTCTGTTCTTCGGCCTGCTGGAACGGGATCGCGATGGGCGCAATCGATATTGCGAAGAAGCACGTCACTCGCAAAAAACACGTCGATGTGGGCATGCGCGTGGCCGACTACCCCACCATTCAAGACTATTTTGGTGAGGCGATCATCGACACCAGCGCCTGCCGCATGTATACCTTCTCGATGGGGCAGCTGATGGATCAGCTTACGAGCGGGTGTGACTGGTCGCTGCATGAAGATATCTCGGCGCTGCCGCGCTCGGCCTATCTGCACTGGTACTGGCAGATTAAGTTCTCTGCGGCCAAGAACGTGGCCCACGTTTGCGACAAAATGCTGCACGCCTGCGGCGGCTCCGGCTTCAAAAAAGACATGGAGGTCGAGCGCTACCTGCGTGACGGTAAGGCGGGCTGGGTGATGGGACCCACCAACGAGATTTTGAGGCAGTTTGTGGGTAAATCGGCGCTGCTGGGCTTCGACAGCCTGGACTACTGGAACCAGTCCGTCAACGAGCGCATGCTGCACAACGAGATTAAGAAGATGGATGTGGACGAAAAGCGGCGGCTGGCAGAGAGCCTGCTGGCAGAAGTTGGCGCGTCCGCACCGGTCAAAGAACCCGCAATGGCCGCCCCGTAGGTTGGGTTTCCCTGCCTAAAAATTTGCTTTTTGGGAAACCCTGGTTGGCGGGAAACCCAACACCCGCAGATGTCTCCTAAACAAAAAGTCTATGACCCTCGCACAAGACAGACCCGTTCTTGCCACCACGGCGACGCACCCCCTAGAGCCGTTGGCGCCCGATGAGATTCGAGCCGCCGTGGCGATGGTGCGATCGCAAAAATCCCTTGGTCCCAGTACGCGCTTTGCGAGTGTTTCCCTCAATGAACCTGACAAGGCCACTGTGCTTGCCTTTGAACCGGGAGATCCGATCGAGCGGGAAGCCTTTCTAATTCTGCTCGATAACGAGACGGCAAAAACCTACGAAGCGGTCGTCTCACTGACTTTGGGTACGGTCAAGTCCTGGACGCACATTCCCGGCGTGCAGCCGCACATCATGTTGGATGAGTTTGTGGAATGTGAGGCGGCCGTTAAGGCGAGTGAGGACTTTAGAGTTGCGATCGCAAAGCGGGGCATCACCGACCCAGACCTGGTGATGGTCGATCCCTGGTCAGCGGGCCACTACGGCATTGCCGATGAAGCAGGGGTCAGGCTCTCGCGAGCGCTCTGCTGGGTGAAGGCTAACCCCACCGACAACGGCTATGCTCGCCCGATTGAAGGGGTGATTCCAGTGGTGGACCTGAACAAAATGGAGGTCATCCGCGTTGAAGATTACGGCGTGGTGCCGCTGCCGCCCAAGGACGGTAACTACACCCCCGAGTACGTTAAAGACTATCGGCAAGACCTGAAACCGCTGGAAATTGTGCAGCCTGACGGCCCCAGCTTTGAGGTTAACGGCCATCACATCAGCTGGCAAAAGTGGAAAATCCGCATTGGCTTTACACCCCGAGAAGGACTGATCCTTTACAACGTGACCTACACCGATGGTGGCGTAGACCGGCCGATTTTTTATCGGGCATCGCTGGCGGAAATGACTGTGCCCTACGGCGACCCGCAGCCCAACCACTACCGCAAAAATGCCTTTGATGTCGGCGAGTACGGCATTGGTTCGTTGGCAAACTCGCTGACGCTGGGCTGTGACTGCCTGGGCGTAATTCACTACTTCGACGCGTTTATCACGGACTCGCGCGGCGAGGTGGCCCAGATCGAAAACGCGGTATGCCTGCACGAAGAAGACTTTGGCATTCTCTGGAAGCACGTGGACTGGCGCACGGAACAGACGGAGGTACGCCGTTCGCGCCGCCTGGTGATCTCTTTTATTGCCACCGTCGGTAACTATGAGTACGGCTTTTACTGGTACTTCTATCAGGACGGCACCATTCAGTATGAAGTGAAGCTAACAGGGATTGTCAGTACGGCAGCGACGATGCCAGGCGAGCGCCCCAAGTACGGCACGCTGGTGGCCCCCCAGCTCAACGCGCCGATTCACCAGCATGTATTTAACGTGCGGCTAGATATGACCGTAGACGGTCTAGAAAATTCGGTTTACGAGGTGGATATCGTCCCCGAAGAAGACGCGAAAAACCCCTACGGTAACGCCTTCTATGCCCAGTCAACGCTGTTGCCCACCGAGCAGTCAGCCCAGCGACTGATTGACCCGATGAAGGGGCGCTACTGGAAAATCGTGAACCCCGACAAAACTAACGCGATGGGCTACCCCACCGCCTATAAGCTGATGCCCGGCGAGAATACCTGGCCCATGGCCCACCCGGAGGCCAGCGTGACCCAGCGGGCTACCTATATGACCCAGCACCTGTGGGTAACGCCCTATCAGCCCCATGAGAAATTTCCGGCAGGAGACTATCCCAATCAGCACCCCGGTGGTGCTGGGCTACCCGCCTGGACCCAGGCCGATCGCGCCGTCGAGAACACTGATTTGGTGGTGTGGTACACCTTTGCTCACAATCACTCGCCCCGTGCGGAGGACTGGCCAGTAATGCCGGTCGGGACCATTGGGTTCAAGCTCAAGCCGCTGAATTTCTTTGATGAGAATCCGGCCAATGATGTCCCGCCGTCGGTTAGCAAGCATTCCTGCTGTGGTTAGGGAATTTATTTAGGGACCATGACCGCTCAGCTACTGACTCGGCCTAGTTATACCGATATTCCGCCGCCCCTGGGTGATGTCGTAGCGGAATATCGGATTGCGCCAGGAAGTGCGATCGCATATCCGGTGACCCAGGGCCAGTACGTCCAAATCATTGACGTCGCGGGTACCCAATGTTCTGACTTTCTCGCGTTCTCCGCTCCCGACTATCGGCAAGAAATCGACAGCACCGTCACCCGCACGCTGAACGGCATTGCTAACCCCCAGGCCGGACTGCACGGCAAGTATTTCTCCCAAACTCTGCAGCCCCTGGTGGAGGTGATTCAAGACACCTGTGGTCGCCACGACAGCTTTCTACTGGCCTGCACGTCTCGCTATTACGAGGATGCGGGCTACCCCGGCCACCCCAGCTGCAGCGACAATTTCAGTCGGGTACTGGCCCCGTATGGCATGGCGCCGCGTCCCGGCTGGCCTGCGGTCAATTTTTTCTTTAATACCGAAGTAGACTGTCACGGCACCGTGGTTGCGGCAGAATCCTGGTCTCGCCCCGGCGACTACGTGCTGCTCCAGGCCCATCAAGAGTTGCTCTGTGCCAGTTCCGCCTGTCCAGACGACATTGACCCGGCGAACGGCTGGCAGCCTACCCCCATTCACGTTCGCGTCTACGCGGCCTCTAACAACAATCCAGCATTCCACCGCGCCATTGGCAGACGGGCTGCGGTGGATTTTCCCCTTCGCCTCACCCAAGAGAGTGCGTTTACCCCGCGCATTCGGCAGCTGACAGACAACATTGTGGAGTACAACGGCTTCTGGGTGCCCAACAGCTTCGCCCATGAGGGCGACCAGGCCGAATATTGGGCCCTGCGGCAGCGGGTGGCGTTGATGGACCTATCGGCCCTGCGTAAGTTTGAGTTAGCCGGTCCCAACGCCTTTGATCTACTGCAGTACGCCTTCTCACGCAACCTCGAAAAGGTGACGGCGGGGCGATCGGCCTACGGCTGCTTGCTCAACCCCCACGGCGGCATTGTTGATGATGGCATTGTGTTTTGCTTTGATCCGGCCCACTATCGCTACGTGGGCAACTGCGACACCGACGGCGACTGGCTGCGGCGCATTGCCCAGCGTCAGGGCTGGACGGTCTCTATTGAGAATATTAGCGCGATGGTTCACAACCTGGCGCTGCAGGGACCGCGCTCTCGCCAGATGCTGGCCCCCCTGGTTAAGTTTGCTGACCCCACGGTGACGCTGGCGTCCCTGGGCTACTTTCGATTTGCAGCGGCGCGTGTGGGAGACATCCCGGTTCTGTTATCCCGTACAGGCTATACGGGTGAGCTGGGGTATGAGCTGTTTGTTCATTCCCAAGACGGGGCTCGGCTCTGGGATAGCCTGATGCAGGCAGGAGAGCGCTTTGGTCTACTGCCATTGGGCATGCAGGCCCTGGATCGAGCCCGAATCGAAGCGGGGCTGCTGGCCGCTGGGCTGGAGTTCGACGATTTGACCTCTCCCTATCAGGCAGGTATCGGCTGGGCAGTGGCCATGAAAAAGCCCGATTTTATGGGTAAAGCGGCCCTGGAAGCGATTCGCAACCGTCCGCCTCGGGTGGCGGTAGGGCTGGTGCTAGACGGCAACGAAGTGGCGGCTGCCGGTCAGTGCATATACGCCGCAGGCGAACGCTGGCGGGTCGGGCAGGTCACCAGTGCGACCTGCTCTCCGGTGCTCAACCGCAGTATTGCGATGGCGCAGGTGGTGCCTGAATATGCCAGCGCTGACACACGGGTCGAAATTGGCCTGGTAGACGGGATGAAGCGCCGCGTCAGCGCGACGGTGGGGCCGCTGGCGGCCTTTGACCCAACTAAAAGCCGGGTGCGGGCATGAGCCAGTCGCTCTGGGACCTGGCCGGAATCGATGGACAGGCAGCGGCCATTGCGCTGTTTGGTGAAGCCGTGAGCCATTTGGGGCCGTTTCAGTCATTTGAAACTGAGCTGGACGGACAGGCCTGCTCGGTGCTGCGGCTGTGCGATCTCAACTTTCGCATTGCCGATGCCCCCACCCTAGCCGAACATCTCCAACGCCTACAGGCGAACGTTTGGCTGCGTCAGTTTGAATGGCTCAGCCGAGTCTGGCTGCCTACGGACCGCCTGCCCGACTTGACCAAAGCCGCCACCGTCAGGCCCCCGCATCGAATTGTTGGCCTCCCCGATCGCCGCGCCGTACCGGCCCAGCTAGCAGGGGTTGCTGTTCTGTTGTGGCACCACGACTCGGCCCACCCTGACTTGAGAAAGCCCATGATTGAGTGTCATGTTGCCCGTCAAGACATCGACCGGCTTTTGCAGCACCTGCCTGCCGAAATATCTTCCATCGCAGAGAGTGCAATATTAAGCGCCCAATATTAAGCGTATTGTGACAATGTTATACAACGTTCACTTTCAGTATTACTGAATACAGCGTTACTGTGACAGCCCTTGCATACTCTTGATATAACAAGTCAGCTCGACTTTGCCGATAGCCTTAGCTCGGTCTCTCTTTGACAGTGGCTTTGAGGCATCGCAACACCTTTTTAGTTTTGCTTTCGCATCTGTCCGGAGGCGCTTTTCAATTGCAGATTGGTTTCCCTGTTTGGGTCCTGTCTGGGATTGTTGAATCAAGTTTTGTTTAGTCTTATCCACCGGAGCCGTCTATGACTCCTGAATCGCAAGAGTTTCTGGCAACATTTGTATCGGAGTCCTACTACTACTGGGCTTCGGTTTTCATGATTTTAATTCACGTCGGCTTTTTGGCTTATGAGGGCGGTGCTTCTCGGGCTAAAAATGTTCTGGCCACTATGGTCAAGAACCTGCTGACGCTCTCGATTATTGGCCTGACGTTTTTCTTCTTTGGCTGGTGGGTGTACAACGCCTTCCCGCTGTTCCCCTTAACTGGCGGCGTTGTGGGTCCCTGGACTGACCCGAATGCTGAGGGCGTTGTCGGTGAAGTGCTGGGTCTGGTACAGGCTTCTTATCCTTGGTCTTCGGCACTCGGTCCCAACATCGCCGACAACCTCACAGGCGTGTTCTGGTTCGCCTTTGCCCTGTTTGCCATGACCACCGCTTCGATTCTCTCTGGGGCTGTCATTGAGCGCATTAAGGTTGGGGCCTATGCCATTCTCGCCGTTGTTCTGGGTTCCTTTACCTGGGTGGTTGCAGCCGCCTGGGGTTGGAATCCCTATGGCTGGTTCCTCACCGAGTTTGGCTATCACGACTTTGGGTGTTCAGCCGTACTGCACGGCGTTGCCGGTTTCTTCGCGCTGGGTGTGCTGATTAACCTGGGGCCACGCATCGGCAAGTTTGACGCCCAGGGTAAGCCAAGAACAATCTTGCCCCATAACCTGCCGTTGACGATGGTAGGGCTGATGCTAATTTTTGTGGGCTTCTATGCCTTTTTGGCGGCCTGCGTGATCTTTGTTCCCGGTCAGACTGGCGAGATCACCATCTACGGTACGCCGATGACGCTGGCATCGGTTGGGGTTAATACCACGCTGGCGCTAACGGCGGGCATCGTGGGCTCCTACATCGCTTCTAAGGCCGATCCGTTTTTCACCATCTCCGGTGGTCTGGCGGGTATCATCTCCGTGGGTGCGGGGCTCGACCTTTACAGCCCGCCGATGATTATTTTGATTGCCTTTATCGGTGCCTACACCATGCCCTTTGTTGGCGCTGCCGTTGAGAAGGCGGGCATCGACGACGCGGTGGGGGCCTTCGCGGTTCACGGTTACTGTGGCCTGTTGGGAGCCATGACCGTGGGTGTGATGGCGGCTGGTTACCCCCAGGGTGACGGTATTCCCCTGACCGGATTTGTGGGTCAGCTGGTGGGGACGGCGGTTTGCACCATCATTCTGGGCTTCATTCCCGGTTATGGCGTCAGCTTTGTTCTGAAGAAGCTGGGCATGCTGCGCGTCCCCGAATCTGAGGAGATTGTGGGCCTAGACCTGGCTGATTTTGGCCTGGAGGGCTATCCCGAGTATCCCATTCTGCCTGAGGCAAACGGCCATGCTCCGGCCACGCCGGTCGCCGTGTCGCAAGCTAGCCCACAGCTGTAAGGAGAGAATACGATGTCAAGTCCGTTTTCAACGCTAGAAGAGTTCAACGGGGCCATCGATGGCCCGACCGGGGGTGCCATCTATACCTTTGCGGGGAGCCCGGCTATCAACGCAATTGCTCTGCTGGTAGCGGTCGGAATCTTCTTCTGGTTCATGGTTAAGACCTATAGCACGGCTCACCATGAGACCTCGTCGGTGGACCGATCCATGAGTCAGCTGAGTTCGTTTATCGTCGCGGGGCTTTTGTCCTTGGTGGCTGCCGACCAACTGCAGCAGCCCCCCGTCCGTGAGCAGGCTCATCGCAGCGCCCCTCGCGCCAGTTTGGTGAGTACGGCTAGGCGAGCTCCCTTGGCCCTGCTCGGGATGATCGGTGTGGCGCTCCCCGCTCGACGAACCAAGCGGCGACGCTACCGCCCCACGCGGTCTTCCCGACGTTAGGCCAGTTTCTGGTCAAGTAGTCAACCTTCGCTCCTGAACCTGACACGGTGCTTTTTACAAGTTGGAAGGCATCGTGTTTTTTTCTTTGTTGTTGCCTTTGCTGACTGCTGGATCTGTGTGGACGCTTGAGCTATTGCCCTATGTCGAGCCGCTGTTGACCCGGTCGCAGCAGCCCGATAATCTCTGTGGGCCGTACTGGATAGCGCTGTTGCTACAGGCATTTGCAGGTATTTCGGTATCGGCGGTTGAGGTTGCGATCGCAGCTTCAACCCTGCTCCCCGATCGTGGCGGTCCCTGGGTTCCCCCCGGTGCTCGGTCCGTACAGGGAAATGCTTACGAGACGATTCCGACTGTTTCTGCCCTAGATCGGTGTGGGACATCTGTCATGGGGCTGATGATCGCCACCGAACAGCTCAGTCAGGGGCGGTTTTGCCTGCTGCCGTTGCGGACGGATGACTGGGAAGCGGGCACTGCTCGCCTCTGGTCAATGTGTCAGGCCTATCCAGAATGGCAAGTGGTGCCCCTGCTCAACTGCCATACGGCCTACCTTTGGGGCGCTCGCCTGTCTCCTGCTGCCCTATTTAGCTATCTGCAGACGGGAAAGCTGCCTGCGCCGTCAGCGGACTGGTCCGTGGGCCATTTTGCCTTGCTGGTGGGGCAAATGGTCGGGCAGGCAGCCAGCCTTTACGCTGTTTTGGATACCTACCTGCAGTTTGGCTGGACGGGCCTGCACCTACAGCCGGGGGCTGCGATCGCCCAGTCGCTAGACCGGCCCGATCATCCGACCGAAGGGGGGCTGGCGCTATTTTGTGCAAGCTCACTCCGACCCCAGGTAGAGCAGCAAACTACCGCGATGGGATTTAGCACCGCTACCTGGGACAACGGCACGCCTGCCCCGGCCCGGCTCCTTTGAGCGGTCGAGGCGTCTTATGGGCTCAATCCGCCTGACGTTTTTTAGTTCAGTCTTTTTTCGTTAAATCTTTCATTGAGGTCAACATCATGGTTGTTGCCGCGCCACCGTCCTCCGCCCCTGTGGTGACTGTCCCAAGTGCAGATGCGATCGCAGCCTGGGTGCAGTCATTGACCGAGCAGGGCGTCCGCTACGTCCGCTTTGAACTGCCCGATCTACATGGGGTCTCTCGGCTTAAGGTGGTGCCCATCGACAAAGTGGAAGGCTACGCCCGCAAGGGCCTGAACTTCTACGGCGGGACGCTGGCGTTAGATACGGCTTCGTCTGTGGTGCCGAACTCCGGCTATCACGAAGAACGGAAATATCGGGATATGACGTTGTTCCCCGATATCGAGAGCTGTACGCCCGTCCCCTGGATGGAGAAGACCGCTAAGGTTGTCTGCGATGCCTACTGGAGTCCAGACGAGCCCCTGCTGGGAGCCCCCCGTTATGTTCTGCAGTCGCTGCTGAAGGTGGCCAAGCAGATGGGGTTTGATGTGATGATGGGGCATGAGTTTGAGTTTTACCTGCTCGATGCCGAGACCCACAAGCCGCTGTTTGAGGGGCTCCACATTTTTAATCACATTCGCAATCAGTACGTGCCCGGTCTCAACCAGATGCTCGACTACCTGCAGGCGGCGGGCATCGATGTAATTACCCACAACTGCGAGTACGCTCCCTCCCAGTTCGAGATTAACTTTGGACCTGGCATGGGGATTAGGGGTGCGGACAAAGCGTTTACTTTTAAAAATGCGGTCAAAGAGATTGCCCATCACCTCGGCTACCAGGCCAGCTTCATGTCCAAACCGTTTGCGGGTATGGCGGGCTGTTGCTGTCACTTTCACATCAGTCTGTGGCATCCCGATGGGACCAATGCGTTTTTGGATAGTGCCGATCCAGACGGGCTCTCGGCGACGGCGAAATCGTTTACGCAGGGCATTCTCAACCACGCGCCTGCCATGCTGCCGCTGATTGGTCCCACGCCCAACTGTTATCGCAGGCTCAAGCCCCACACCTTTGCCCCGTCCAACATTAGCTGGGGCATCGAAGACCGCACGGCGATGGTGCGCGTTAAGGCGACGAAGGACGATGCCACTCACCTGGAGATGCGGGCCGCTTCGGGATTGAGCAATCCCTACCTCAGCGCGGCGGCAACGCTGGCAGCTGGGCTGCTGGGCGTCAAAGCACAAAGCGTGCTTCAGCCCATGTCGGACGGGCCTAGCGAAGACGACCCCAGCTTGACACCGTTCCCACAGACGCTGGCAGCGGCGCTGGCGGCACTGACAGCCGATGACGAGATGCAGTCGATGCTTGGGACCGAGTTCTGTCATCTCTTTTCGACGGTTAAAGCGTTTGAGCTAGACCGATTCCACCAGCACATTACCGACTGGGAAGTGGCCGAATATTTGGAGGTGTACTAATCATGCCTGCGGTAGCAGAAAACATTCTTTCTCAAGAGCAGATCGATCAGTTTTATCAAGACGGGTATCTGGTCGTTGAGGACCTGTTTGATCGCGATTTGGTCGATCGCGTGGTGAGCCGTTTCGAGCCGCTGTTCTCAGGCGAGTTTGAGACGGGCATCTATCCGGATGAATGGCACTGGAATCCACGTTTGGGTCAGCCTGGGGCAGCGGGGCAAATGACCGGGGTGTGGAAGTGCGATCGCACTCTGGCCGCAGCCGTCACTTCCCCACGCATCGGCCAAATCGCCGCTGTGCTCTCGGGCTGGCAGGGTGCCCGCCTGCTGTCGGACGGCATCTGGCAGAAGCCCCAGGGGGCAAAAGAGACGACCCTGCATCAGGACTCGATGTACATCAACTACCACACCCCGCCGGATGTGACCGTCTGCTGGATTGCCCTGAGCAATGCCAAGGCGGGGGCCAGCACCATCGAATATGCCAGGGGGTCTCACAGCTGGAAGCTGTCGGAGGCCGTTCCTGAGTTCCACAACCAGAACAAGAGTTACCTGGCCGAAATGGAACACGCGGCCCAGGTCGCCGGGGTTGAAACGCCCGAAGTGGTTCAGCTCGACATGCCCCCAGGCAGCGGTGTCTTTCACCACGGCAACACCTGGCACGGTTCGGGCCGCAACACGATGCCGGTCGTCCGTCGTAGCATGGTGCTGGCCTATGTGCCTGCCAATGCCCGGTTTAAGCCCTTTGAGACCTACGTACCCGGTGGCTACATTGCCGGGAAGTACCGCCGTCAGGGGGACGACACGATGGACGAGAGCTTTTTCCCGATCGTCTGGCGGGAAGACGGCTATCGAACACCCTTGCCGCCCTCACACGCTGTTGTTTAATTGGGAGCCTGCACCATGACGCCAACAGCTGCTTCTGCGGTGACCGATCTCTCTCCTCAGCAGATCGAACAGTTTCACACCCAGGGCTACCTGATAGTGGATAACCTGCTCACGCAGCCACAGGTGGACTGGGTCATTAGCCGCTTTGAGCCCCTGTTCAACACCCAGTTTGAAACGGGCATCTACCCGGATGAATGGTACGGACGACCGGGGCTGAGCCAGCCGAACGCGACCCAGCAGATGACCGGACTCTGGCGGTGCGATCGCACCCTGGCCAGCGTCACCCTGTCGGCCCGGATCGCCCGCCTCAACGCCACGCTGATGGGCTGGTCCGCTGCCCGCTACGGACTCGACACCTGCTGGATTAAGCCTCCCCAGGCCCCTGCCGTTTCCTTTCACTGCAACAATACCTATGCCGCTACGTTGGACCCACCCGAAATCGTCACCTGCTGGATTGCGCTCAGCCACGCAGAAGCCGGGGCAGGCACCCTAGAGATCGTGCCGGGTTCCCACCGCTGGTCCGCAGCAGATAAAATTCGTTTTCTCCATGCGCCAGAGGCAGACTACCGCGATCCGGTTTGGCAGGCAGGTGCGATAAACGGAGCTATGCCGAAGGCGATCGTCACACTAGAACTACCGCCGGGGAGTGCTGTTTTTCTGCACGGAGGCCTGTGGCACGGGTCTGGCCCCAACCCTAGCCCTACCCTGACCCGCCGCAGCCTGGCGATCAGTGCTCTCAGCGGCGCCACCCAGTTTCAGCCCCAGGGCGCGGGCTACATTTTTGATCGCTACCGGATGCACAATAGCCCGACATTAGACGAGAGCTACTACCCGATTCTGTGGTCAGCAGACGGCTATCGAACCCCTTTCTTAGCAGATTACTGCCTAGAACCTGCCGCGTGATGGATTCTCTTGTTCATTAACAACCCATGACCACTACACTTCGTCTCGCTAGCTTTGATGTTGGTACCGACGACCTGCGCTGGTGGGCACCGGAACTGCTCGATCGCTACCCTGATGGTTTCTACGACATGCACCGACAGCTGTTTGATGCCGTATGTGCACAAAGTCAACCAGAAGATTTAGGCGGCATTGACCTGGCAGCCGTCGAGCTGATTAAGTACGAGCCGCGCAAGTCTCACTACCCCAGCAAGGCCGAGTTGGACGGGCTGGATGGCATTGTGATTTCGGGCTCGGCCAGCGGGGCCTACGATTCAGACGACTGGGTATTAGCGCTGCAGGCGGTCATCCGCGACTACCACCAGCAACGAATTCCCCTCTCTGGGTTTTCTTTTGCGCCCCAAATTGTGGCCCAGGCGCTAGGGGGCAAGGTCGAGCGCAATCCACCCGGCACCGAGCTGTCGGTGGTCAATATCAGGCTGACCGAGGCAGCCCGGCAGTATTTTCAAACCGAGCGCGAGACTTACGCCATTCAGGTTCACCATAACGATGGCGTGACTCAACTGCCCCCCGGCGCGGTATCGCTCGGCACCAGCGGCGTCACCGAACATTTGGGTTGGATGCTGGGCAGCCACATTCTAGTTTTTTCGGGTCATCCCGAATATTCTAAAGATCCTTGGATTTTAGAGCGCATGCTGCTGGTGGAGCGTCGAGACCAGTTGGTCCCTGCTCAGCTGATTGACTACGGGCTGAGAGACCTCTGGAACCCCACCGACTATGTTTGGCAGACGCAGCAGCAGCTGCGCTTTTTTCTAAAACAGTTTTCGCTATAGCGTTTTTGCTGTGATTTGTGTACAACGCTAGGTAGCTGAACCAAATAATTTATAGGATATTCGACCGCTTCTTGGATCCCCCCGGCTTCGCCACCCCCCTTGATAAAGGGGGCTTAGGGGGGATCTCCCCGAACGGGTAATACTACAAATAATTCTGCTGGCCTACTTATTTATGAATACGGAAGACAGGAGTGAGGCGTCTTCTATCTTCTATCTCCTCACTCCTGCCTTCTCTCTTTAGCTTCAAAAATCGCCCAAGCTCAGTTCCCAGTGCCTAGCAGCATCCACCCCCGTCGTAATACCAGGTCGAATCCGTCGTCATAATCTCTTCTGGGAATCGCGCTGCTAGCTTGCCTGCCGTTTTGTCACAGACCGCCAGTGGAATCCCCGGCTGCATGATGTGACCGGCTCCATCATCCAGGTACTCCTGTGCGCCGCTGTAGATGGCTGTTTTTCCCGTAAAGATGCAGGCTCCATCCGCTGGAATCGGCACCTTGAACGAGACCGAATCGAGACTTTCTAACAGTAGCGGCTGATCCAGCTTGTAGGTGGTCTTGTCCAATAGTCGGTAGGGCCGCCGCGCCCGAATCTCGATTTGACCGAAGCCTGTATCGATCAGCGCCTGGGTATACGCTTCGTAGGTCAAGGCCCCCGACAAACACATGGCCCTCAGCCGCTCGTCGGCCTGCAGATGGGGTGGGATAGGGCGAGTGGCAATCGGATCGCTCATAATCAGCCGTCCGCCAGGTTTCAGCACCCGATAGGCTTCCTTCAGCGCTCGGGTCAGATCGGCGGGCTCAAAAATGTTAAACAGACAGTTCTGTGCCATTACGTCTACCGACGCATCCGGTATGGGCAGCTCAAACGCATCGCCACTGCGGATATCGACAAAGCTGGGATCAAACCAGTCATTCTCTTCTGCCGCCGTTTGCAGATTTCTAGCCGCCGCGTCACGCATAGAATCAACCGGATCGACGGCAATCACCGCCCCTGGCCGCCGTGAGAAGTAGGCAAACTGCAGCGCCTCTAAGCCGCCACCCACGCCGACGTACAGCACGGTCGGTTCACCCGAGAGCTCGGCCGGATGCACGGTGGTGCCACAGCCGTAGTTCATCTCATGCATGAGCACGGGCACGTTGAGCCCCGGCAGCTGTAATGGTGTACTTTGCACGCAGCACAGGCCCACCATCGGGTCTTCGGCCACTTCACCGTAAAACTGTGCGGTGGTTTCGAGATAGCTCATTCAGGTCTCCTGATAGGAAAAAGCAATAGGTCATAAGACATTAACCCCGGCGTAGCTGAGTTTTGGCTGATAAGCGGATTAATTTCAGGGTTCAGGGCCCTGAACTGTGTGCCCAATTGGGACAGCTAACCGTGCGTCGAGCCGATAGCTAGTCCACCAGGGTCTCAAACGCGGTGATCGACTCATCCACAATGGCTAGGCTGTTTTCCCAAAACTGGGGCTGGCGAATGTCTTGGCCGATGTGGGCGAAGACGACTTCCTCAGCGGTTTTACCGCCCGTATCTCGCAAAATGGCCGTGTAGAGGGCGTTAAAGTCGCCATCATAAGTCTCTTTCTGCGCGTAGATGCCCAGACTAAACAGATAGCCAAACAGATAGGGATAGTTGTAGAACCCAAGCTGGGAGATGGAAAAATGCAGCTTTGTGGCCCAAAACAGCTCGTCATACTCGCTAAGGCTGTCTTCGTACCACATTTGCCAGCTTGCTTTCATCATGGCACGCAGCTTGGCCGGACCCACCGAGCCTTGCTTGCGGGCTTCGACCAATCGTTTCTCAAACTCGAACCGGGCCGGAATGTTGACGATAAAGGCAGCGGCACTTTCGGCATCCTGCCACAGCACTTCTAGCTTTTGGGCGGGCGTCTCGGCCCGCTTGAGCAGCGCGTTCCGCACCAGCGTTTCACCAAAAATGCTGGCGGTCTCGGCCAGGGTCATGGGGTAAGCCGTCATCATCAGCGGCATATCGCGCATCACCCAGTTGTGCCAGGCGTGGCCCAGCTCGTGGGCCAGGGTCGTGACATTGCCCATGCTGCCATCAAAAGTCATGAAAATGCGCGGTTCGCGCGGCTTCACGAACTTAGTGCAGTAGGCCCCGGTCGAGCGATTGGGCGTGGGCTCGCCGTCGATCCAGCCCTTTTCGGCCATCATCAGGACGAACTCGCCCATATCTGGGTTGAACTGGCTAAAGGCATCGGCAACCAGGTCAATCGCGGCGGCAAACGAGAAGGTTTGGGGCTCGCCACTGGCGGGCGCCGGGGCAAGAATATCCCACGGCCCCATCCGCTCAAGATGACTGGCGGTGGCCATGGCCTTCAGCGCACGTTGGCCAATGCTGCGGTACCGATAGGTGGTCTCCATCAGAGCGTCCAGGGTTTCTCGCTCGATGCGGCTCTGCAGGCAGCTTTTGTCGAGGTAGTGCAGCTCGGTCGTATGGGCTCGCTGCTGGGTCTCTTCTAACCGCCAACCGTTAATGGCGTTCAAAATACCGGCAACGGTTTCTTGCTGGCTGCCCCATGCCGTTTGGATGCCGCGCCAGGCGGCCTTACGCGTATTGGGCGAAGGGTCGCTGAGCAGGTTGGATGCCTGGGCTAGCCCCACGGTCTCGCCGTTGACCTGACACTGCAGAGTGCCCGCCAGTTTGCTGTAGAGGTTGCCCCAGGCATGCAGGCCGTTGACGCTCAGGCCCGAGATCAGCTGCTCTTCGGGTACCGACAGGAGCTGGGACTTGAGTTTGCGATCGCACCTCAGCAAAAAGTCAATCTCAGCCATGGCCGGGTCACCGACCAGCGCCTGCACAAATGCATCGCTGGCCCGAATCAGAAAGACCTGCAGCGGCTTCATCGCCTGGTCCAGCACTGAGCCCAATTGCTGGAGTGTGCCTTGCCAGGTATTTGCTGCTGCATCCTGAGCATCGACGCTAAGGCGGGTGTAGATGAATGTGCTGACGTTTCGCAACTGCTCGATCACTGATATCCGCTGTCGGTGAACGTGCTTGATTTTTTCGATCAGGTCACCGTAGTCGGCTGCGGGCAGCATCGCGGCCGTCTCTAGCAGCGCCTCGTAGGGCTGGCAGGCGGCCTTCAGCGCAGCGATGTCGTCCTTGAGTCGGGTGACGGTCTCGTCAATGCGCGGATCCTGGCTGCTTTCAAAAAAGTGGGCGTTGTCCCAGGTGAGGCTTACAGGCATGGCGTTAGTCCTCGAATCGCACTAGGGTGACTTCGCGATCGGGCGTATCGAGATATTTTTGGGCGGCTGTTTCAATTTTTTGCAGCTGGCCGAGGGCGCGCCCACAGGGAAAACCATACTTCGCCTGGACGCGATCGCTGGCAATCTGCAGCGACTCGCGCGAGCGCTGCAAAAACTCGGTCACCGTGTACGCCTCACCTGGCTGAAAATAGTCTTTGACCACCAGCGAAGGAGAATAGCAGGTTTCCGTTTGACCGTCGGGCCACCGAATCTGAAAGCAAATCTCAGGCATGGGATAGGAAAAGAGTGGTGGACCGTAGCAGTATAACAAGAACAGAATTCTATCCCAGCGGATAGCGCCTGCGATCAGAGTGGGGTTCGCTATTCACGGTTCGAGGCTAGTGGTCCGTCAACCCTCACCCCCTGCTCCCAATGCCTAGGATTGACGCTGCACTCGCTGGCTTGAAACGAGCTGACGGTAGAGGGTCAAATGCATCTCTGCGGACGTTTGCCAGCTGTAACGGGGGATCAGGCTTTGACTTTGATGGATCAGCCGCTGGCTGACATTCGGGTCCAGGACCTTGAGCATGGCTGTTGCGATCGCACCTGCATCCTCTGGCTCCACCAATAGGGCCGTTTCAGATGACAGAAATTCGGTAAAGGGGGCCTGGTTGGACGTCACCACCGGCAGCCCTGACGCAATCGCCTCTAGCACCACCAGCCCCCACCCTTCCTGCAGTGAGGGAAACACAAACGCATCGGCCAGGCGATAGAGCCCCGGTAGATGCCGATCGGGCACAACCCCCGGTAGCACCAGGGCCGATTCCAGGCCGTCGGCCTGGACCTGGTCCATGAATGCGGCTCGGTAGGGCTGGTAGTCAAATAGGGTGGCCCCGCCAATGATGACCAGCTGAGCATTGGGGTGGTGCGATCTCACCTGCCGAAACGCTGTCAGCAGGGTGAGCGAATTTTTGCGGGGTTCAATGCCGCCCACCGTCAGGTAGACTGGGTCGCCGCTCAGGCCATAGGCATCGGCCAGGGCAAACTCTGCGCCGTCCGGTCGGGGCGAAAACTGACGGCTCACCCCATTAATCACCCGATGGGCCTCAATGCCGTAGTCTGACGCGAGTACCCGCTGCCATACCTCGCTAACGCACAGACAGCGGTCGGGCTGGTAGATAGACTTTTCCTGACAGTCTTGTAGATAGGGGCTCTGAAAGTCTTCGATATGATGAACGGTGCGAACAAAGTGGGAGAGATGACCCTGTTCTTTGAGGTGGGCTAGGGCATTGGCGCTGAGGCAATCTTGAGCGTGGTAAACATCGTAAGCCGCCCCGTGCTGCTCAAAAAATTGGACAAACTCGCCGATACGCTGTTGAATGAGCTGGTCAATATTGCCGCTATGGGGTCTGGCCGCCACCGCTGTTGTCGCAAACCCTACAGACCGATGAAATCCCTGACCGTCCTTATCGAGGGCAAATACGTGGGGACGGTGTCCCCGCTCAGCCAGTGCCTGCGCGAGCTCCAGCGTATGGATGACGCTGCCTCGGGGTTTGGTAGAGTAGGTCAGCAGGGCAATCCGTAGGCTCATGATCCGCAGAACGGGGGTTGGGGGTTGGGGGGCGCCTACCCCCAACGACGGTTAATCGGGCCAGACGTTCCGAACCCTGTCAGGGGTCAGCCCCTAACGAGCCCCAAATCCGGTCAATGCCTGCTCCAAATCCCAAAAAAGCTGCTGCTCAGTGAACTGTTGAAATAGAATCTGAGACCCGCTGGTGATTTTGCCAATGGCTTCACAGGTGAGGCCCAGGGGTCGGAAAAGCGACTCCACATGGGTAAGATTTTCTGCCGGAACGCTCAACAGAAAGCCAAAACTCGGAAAGCTCGTCAGCCACTTTTTGAGGGAGACTGAATCAGGGCAGGGAATCTGATCGAGATAGAGAATGGCACCGCAGCCCGACGCTTCGGCTAGCATCAGCAACGTCCCGGCTAAACCACCCATGCTGATGTCTTTACCGGCGTTACACCAACCTGTCTGAGCCAGTTTGGGCAGCAGGGCCAGCTGTTGTTTCAGCTGCTCGGGTGGGGCCTCAGTGGCCGCATTCCAAAAGGGATAATCGCCATAGTACGCGCCTGCTAGATTGACGACCATTACCAGGTCGTCGCCGGGCTGCGCCCCAAAGCTGGTAATCAGCTGCTCGGCCCGACCCAACACAGCCACCGCCAGCCCCTCGTAGGGGCTGTGGCAATTGGTGTGACCGCCGACAATAGGCACGCCATAGGCCTGTGCTGCGGCCTGTAGCCCCTGCCATAGGCGTGTGCTCGATTCGTTCGACTGGCTCCACAGCGCATCGACCACGGCCACGGGCGTTCCCCCCATCGCCGCCACATCCGACAGATTGACCATCACCGCACACCAACCCGCAAACCAGGGGTCTCGTTCGACCAGTTGGGGCCAAATGCCTTCGGCGGCCATCAACAAATATCCCTCCCCGTCAGGAATCGCGGCGCAGTCGTCGCCTAGCCGGATACAGACATGGTTGTCTCCCTGAACGAGGTTACCCAGGGTCCGGGCCGCTGTTTGAATGTCTTGCTTGTCGAGAATGCTGGTTGCGGTTCGCAGCGAAGTCACCAGATCGAGTAGGTCAGGTTGCACGGGCCTACGCGACTTGCACAGTAGGCAGCGTCGGACGGGGCAGCGTCGGACGGGGCTGCTCGGTGGGGGGATAAAAGGCGAGATCGGCCTCCATCAGGTGGTGCGGACGGCCCAAGATTTCGGTCTCTTCCAGGCTATGCCAGTGCAAGCGGGTAAAAAAGCGCACGTTTTGTAGCTGGACCGTCGCTAGAAAGCGATCGCACCCCCAGGTATGGGCCGTCGTCACCGCTTTTTGGATCAGACCTTTGCCGATCCGGCCCGCTCGGCGGAAATCAGGATGCACCCCCAGGCGACCGCCGTACCACTGGCGCGGCTGGGTCTCGTAGATGCGAACTACACCGACAACCTGATCGGGCTGCTGGGGCGTATGGGCAATGGCCACAATCGGGTAGGCCGTCTCGTCGAGATTATCTCGATCGTGATGCTCGAAGAGGCCTTGTTCGTCACAGAAAATCTCTTTTCTCAGCCCAAAATAGTCAGCCACCTCTGCGGGCGAAAGGGCCAGCTTGAAGCTATAGGTTCGTTTTGCCATAGTCTGTTTAGGTCATCTAATTAGGTCGATTTAAGTAGGTATGGCCAATCATTTGTAAGACCAGATAGGTGATTAGAAGACAGGAGACAGAAGCTAGAAGCCTCCTATATGCTGCCTTCTATCTCCTAAAGACAGAACCTTGGCGGCTTACCTTTAATGAGGTCAACCTACTTAATTAGGTTATTTAAACTGCCCCTTGAGCTAATTCTCAAACAACTAATTCTCAAACATCGACAGGGCTGAGCAGGCACCGCACTTGGCGCAGCCTGCTTTCATCTCGCTGGACAACAAACCGGCCTGCTTGAGCTGGGGGCCAATCGCCTGGTACAGCTCAAACATGAATTCGCTGCTGGGAGAGGACTGGTGCGCGAGCGGGGTGCCCACAATCGGCACAAACGGCACCACGAACGGATAGACGCCGATCTCAATCAGGCGGGCACTGGTGGACAACAGCGTCTCTTTGCTGTCGCCGAGCCCGGCCAGCAGATAGGTACTGACCTGCCCGCGACCAAACACCTTGACCGCCGCCGCAAACGCCTCAAAATAGTAGGACAGCGGTACCTTGGCTTTGCCAGGCATGATTTGCGATCGCACCGCTGGATCAGCCGCCTCCAGATGCATACCCAGACTGTCAACGCCTGCGGTTCGCATGCGTTCGAACCAGCGAAAGTCGTTCGGGGGCTCGCACTGGGCCTGTAGGGGGAGATCTACCCGCGCTCGAATGGCCTGGGCACAGTCGGTCAGGTAGGCGGCCCCCCGATCGGTGACGTTGGGCGTCCCGGTCGTCATGATCATGTGCTCGACCCCGTCGAGTCGGACAGCTGCCGCAGCCACCTCCGCCAGCTGTTCCGGCGTTTTTTGGGCAATGGTGCGACCGGCGTCTAGCGACTGGCCGATGGCGCAAAACTGACAGGCGGTCTTACGATTTTCGTAGCGAATGCAGGTCTGCAGCACGGTGGTCGCCAGCACGTTATGGCTGTGGAGCAGGGCAATCTTCCAGTAGGGAATGCCGTCGGCGGTTTGGAGACCGTAGAACTGAGGTTGTTGGGGAAAGTCGAGGGGACCGATTACTTTGCTGTTGTGGGTCAGTGAAGACCGACCGCTGGCATCGTAGCGAACGCCGTAGGGAGACTGGGCCGCGCCATCGGTGTAAACCGGCACCATCACGGTGGTCTCGCCGACCGTGACGGCCTTGTGATCTGAAGGACCGGCCCCACCCTTGCGGCCTGAGGCACCCACCGCGTCAGAGACCAGATTCAGTCCCTTGGTTTGAAGTTCGGTAATCACCTGCTGGGCGTTCATCTGCTCACGAATAGGGAGTTTAACCATTACGACAGGGGTTAGACAGGCGTGGGCCAAGGACTGATGGCTGGCGCATTAGCTGAGGAAGAAACACTTTCTGTCGAATTGCTTTGTTCAGCCCGGTCGGGCACTGCCGACGGGACAACTGCCGGGTCAGCAGCATCCGACATCACAGAGTAGGGCACAGCGTTGAGTCGGAGTTGGAACAAATCGGGGCGGGCATAATGGCCGACAGAATCCATCATGCGCTTGCGCTTGACGATCAAAGAGAAATCAAGGGGTGCGATCGCAATTCCCTCACCTTCGCGAATCGGCTCACACAGATGCACGCCCTCGGGGCTGATGATGGCCGTGTAGCATCCCCCATGCAGGACTTTCTGCAGGCCCTCACTGGGCGCAATCTGTGCCACCTGTTCGTCAGTTAGCCAACCCGTGGCATTCACCACAAAGCATCCTGCCTCCAGGGCATGGTGTCTCAGCGTTACTTCAGTCTGCTCGGCGAAAATATCGCCAACCATCGACCCAGGAAACTGGGCACAGTGAATTTGTTCATGTCCGGCCATCAGGCTGTAGCGCGCCAGCGGATTGTAGTGCTCCCAGCAGGCCAGCGCACCGACACGACCAGCGGCGGTTTCACAGACCCGGAAACCAGCGCCGTCCCCCTGCCCCCAAACCATGCGCTCGTGGTAGGTGGGCGTTACCTTGCGCCGCTTTAGCACGCAGGTCCCGTCCGCATCGAAGATGAGCTGCGTATTATATAAAGACCCCTGATCACGTTCATTTACACCCAGCACAACCACCATTTGGTGGGTTCGCGCTGCCCGACTCACCGCGTCCGTTTCTGGGCCCGGCACGGTGACGGCTTCTTCGTACAGCTTCATGTGCTCCTTGCCCATCAGGACGGCAGGCAGCACAAAAGAGAAATAGGGGTAGTAGGGGACAAAGGTTTCTGGGAAAACAACCAGCTCTGCGCCCTCTTTGGCCGCATCGTCGATAGCCTTCAGCACTTTTTCCATCGTGCCAGAGCAGCTGTGCAGCACTGGTGATATCTGCACGGCGGCCGCCCGAACAATTCGACCGTACTCCATTTGCCTTCTCCCCTAACTAGACTCGCTGACGCTAGCGTTGGCTACAGTCTGCTAGCCACGCTGCTTTCGCCACGCTGCTTTCGTCACATTATCCTTTCCCTACATTATCCTTTCCCTACATTGTCCAGCTCTACATTGTCCAGCTCTACATTGTCCAGGTATCGAGAACGAAGGCCCCTTCCTTGCGGTGCATCAGAATAATATCCAGTACATCCAGTGGATTGATTGGCGTGATACCTGGAATCAGAGACGGTTCGCCGTGGCCGTACAGCGCCTGCAGGGCAAATCGGCAGGCATAGACTTTCCCCCCCTCTTCCATTACCTTCACCAACTGGTTGTTCATCGCTAGGTGGCCGGGAAAAGCCTCGTCTCCAATTTTTGGAAAACCGCGCTGCACGCCCAGGGTCACGCCCGGACCGTACAGCAAGACAGAGGTCTCAAAGCCCTTGCGAATCAGACGCGTTGCCTGTAGCAAGTTTACCAAACCAATCGACCCCTCAAAGGCCACGGTGTGAAAGGCCACTAGCGCCTTTTCTCCAGGCTCTGCCTGAACATCGGGAAAAACTTTCTCTTCGTAATCAACAAAATAATCGCCAGCCTGATGGGCGGGGGCTGTTACTGCAGGCATTTGAGTCACTCCCAATATGAGTTTGACTGCAGCTTAGGCGCTCTGGGATCGCGCGCTCGTATCTGTTGTTACAAAGCCGAGAACTCTGACCGTTAGGACAGCGGAACAGATTTATAGTCCCCGAAAGGATAGCCTGACATGATCGAACCTGCATAAAAGTGCAGGTTTGTCTTCGCTGACTGTAGAAGAAACCGGTTGATCCGGCACTTAGTCCGAGTCAACCTACTCAAACGACGAGGAAAAAGCATTTCGTAGCGTTTGTTACAGGCGGACTGAATGCAGATTTCTATGGTTAGTGAATGCCGTTAAATCACTATTCGGTAAATTCTGCGCCCTCTCGCCCCGCGCCCTCTCATCATGTCAGCCAGTTCGCACTTTACGGTCATCATTGTCGGCGGCGGCCAGGCGGGCCTGTCGGTAAGCTATTGCCTCAATCAGCTCGGCATTGATCATCTCGTTCTTGAAAAAAATAAAATTGCTCACTCCTGGCGGTCGAAGCGGTGGGATTCTTTTTGTTTGGTGACCCCTAACTGGCAGTGCACGCTGCCAGGCTATCCCTATCCTGGTGGCGATCTGGACGGGTTCATGCCGAGGGATAAGATTGTTCAATATATAGAAACCTATGCCCGCTCTTTTCAGTCGCCAGTGAAAGAAGGTGTGGCAGTGACGAGGGTCGCCCAGGCCCCAAAGCTGGAGAGACAGGACCGTTTTCAGGTCGAAACCACCCTGGGTGACTTCACCGCCAATCACGTGGTGATTGCCACGGGGGGCTATCACCAACCCCAGATTCCTCGCATGGCAGCGCAGCTACCCCAGCCTATCCTGCAGTTGCATTCCTCAGAATATAAAAATCCTGAATCACTGCCCGATGGAGCCGTTATGGTCGTGGGCACAGGGCAGTCGGGCTGTCAGATAGCGGAAGATTTGCACCTTGCCGGTCGGCAAGTGCACCTGTGTGTCGGCAGTGCGCCTCGCTCTCCCCGACGGTATCGCGGCAAAGATGTGGTGGACTGGCTCGACCAGATGGGGTATTACGACATGCCCATTCATGAACATCCACAAAAAGAATCGGTCAGAACCAAGACCAACCACTATGTGACCGGTCGCGGTGGCGGGCGAGAGATCGACCTGCGCCAGTTTGCTCTGGAGGGCATGCAGCTCTATGGCAGGCTCAACAGTATTCAAGGCAGTCGTTTAGGCTTCCAAGACAATCTCAAACAAAACCTAGACCATGCCGACGCGGTTGCAGAAAGTATTAAACAAACCATCGACAAGTACATTGCGCAGAACCAGATTGAGGCCCCCACGGAACCGCCCTATGAACCCGCCTGGCAGCCGCAGACGGTCCCTTTAGAAGCGGATGCCCTGGCGGCGAACATCACCACCATCATCTGGTCCACGGGCTACCGAATGGACTTTAGCTGGATCGACGTTCCTGTTTTCAATGGCAGCGGCTACCCTGCCCACGAGCGGGGCGTCGCCGCTGTGGACGGACTCTATTTTGTCGGCTTGCCCTGGCTCTATACCTGGGGGTCGGCTCGGTTCTCGGGCATTGCTCAAGATGCCCGCTACCTGGTCGACTGCATCGCCCTGAGGCATAAGATGCACTACAGCAGGGCCGTTCACATCCCGGATGAAGCAGCCCTGGGTGGCTATATCATGGGCATCTAAATCATGGGCATCTAAAGAGGAGTCTAGGCGATGAATTTATTTCGTCCGGCTGCTGACCGGGTTACCCCCGATCAGCTACGGCAGCTCAAAGCTTGGGTTTACCAGGCTCTGGCGCTCGATGAGACGGTTCCAGTTTCCATCAGTCAGCTGAGCTGCAGTGAACCGGGCTGCCCTCCACTGGAGACGGTGATAGCCGTCATGACCCAGCCGCCAAAAACCTATAAAATCCATCAACCTGCGGCTGAGTTGGGGCAAGCTGATGTGGTCAAAGCTTTGGCAGAAGCGCCGCCTGAGTCGTAAGTTGTTGATATTAGCCCGCTTTGGCCGCTTTGCCTGGGACACCCCATCTCGTCATCCCCCAAGTCCCATAGGAAGTATCGGTAACAAACTTTACAATTGCCCCTTCTTTTTGTCTGCAGTGAACATTTTTGTCCGCTTCAGCTTTTCATAATTGGTTAAAACATACCTAAGCAAGGACAGACTCGCCCAATGGTAACTGCAACGATGCCGACTGAGGCGGTAAAGACGGTTCCGGTGACCGTTCTCACCGGTTATTTAGGGGCCGGTAAAACGACGCTGCTCAATCATATTCTCACTCATGAACACGGCAAAAAGGTCGCTGTCATTGTTAACGAGTTTGGAGAAGTGGGCATCGACAATCAGCTAGTCATTGATGCCGACGAAGAAATTTTTGAAATGAACAACGGCTGCATCTGCTGCACCGTGCGAGGTGACCTGATTCGGATTATCGGTAACCTGATGCGTCGCCGCGACAAGTTTGACCATCTGGTGATTGAGACAACCGGCTTGGCCGATCCGGCCCCGGTGATTCAAACTTTCTTTGTCGACGAAGATATTCAGTCCCAGCTGCTGCTGGATGCGGTGGTCACCGTTGTTGATGCCAAGCACATTCACCAGCACTGGGATAGCGACGAGGCCCAGGAACAAATCGCGTTTGCGGACGTGATTTTGCTCAACAAGGTTGACCTGGTCGAGCCAGAGATACTGGATGATCTGGAAAACAAGATTCGGGACATGAACGCGCTGGTTAAGATTTACCGTACGCGCAACTCTGAGCTGGACATGGCGTCGGTGTTGGGGGTACGGGCCTTTGACCTGGATCGCGCCCTAGAGATTGACCCAGACTTCCTGGGTGAAGATGCCCACGAGCACGATGAGTCAGTCTACTCGCTGGCCTTCACTGAGTCGGGTGCGCTCGACAGCAAAAAGCTCAATAGCTGGATGTCGAATCTGCTACAAACCCAGGGGCCTGACATCTTTCGGATGAAGGGCATTCTCAACATTGCAGGTGAAGATAATCGGTTTGTGTTTCAGGGCGTCCATATGATTTTTGACGGGAAGCCGGAACGCCCCTGGAAGCCTACCGAAACTCGCAAGAGTGAGCTGGTCTTTATTGGGCGCAACCTGGACGAAGCGACACTGAAAGCCGGTTTTCGCGCCTGCCTCGTATGATCGCTCGGTCCCGTTCAAAGCCGCATACGAGCGGTGCCTCCAGCGACTACCGGCGGCACTGGCAGGGACGGTTGGCAGACTACGTCACGGCGCTGGCCTGGTCTCCCAATGGCGCTTACCTGGCCGTTAGCGCGAGCAGCGGCCAGGTGATGCTGTGGTCAGAGGGCGAACCGCGCTGGCTGCGGCCAGAGACTGCCCAGTCAGCTATTGACTGTCTTGCCTTTTCCGGCGATGGGCGCTATCTGGCCGCTGCCGGACAGCAGGGAACCGTCTTTGTTTGGCAGATGGATAGGTCCGGTGGTCCCATCGCCCAGTTAGCCCCTCCCCAATGCTGGCCCCACTGCTGGATCGATCGGCTAGTCTGGCACCCTTCGCAGCCTTTGCTGGCCTTCGGAACGGGCACTCAGGTTCGGTTTTGGGGCCAAGGCATCCTACCTGCACCGCTAGATTTTGTTGACTCCTCTGTGCTGAGTCTGGCCTGGCATCCCCAGGGGCATCACCTGGCTGTGGGTGGGCACACGGGCGTCAAGGTTTGGCGCAGCGATGATTGGGAAAGCCCGCCCGAATTCATTGAGGTGCCGGGAGCCAGTCTCTCGGTCGCCTGGTCAGGGGATGGCCGGTATTTGGCCTCAGGGAATTTGGACCGGACGCTGACGGTGGTGGACTGGGGCAAGCCGCCGCCCTGGCTAATGCAGGGGTTTCCGGGCAAGGTTCGCCAGGTCACTTGGGTATCGACTGGGGTTTCTACTGGGGTTTCTACTGGCTCGGCGCCCCAAGTCGCGGCCGCCTGCCTGGAGGGGGTCACCGTTTGGCGGCGACAGGGGCAGAGTTGGGAGAGTCGGGTGCTGACGGCACACGCGGATACGGTGGTTGCGATCGCAACTCACCCCACGCGGCCACTGCTCGCTTCCGCCGCTAAAGACGGTCAGCTTTGCCTCTGGAAAAACGCCACCACCCGACAGCAAACGATCAGGGGCAAGGCCGAATTCTCTACCTTGGCCTGGCATCCCCAAGGCGCTTATCTAGCAGCTGGCGACAGCCAGGGTTGCCTGACCCTTTGGAAAGTCGCCCAGCGTGGTCGGGGTTTTCAGCGGTAAGGGCAACTTCCCCCCAGCCCTAAACATCCCCAGCCCTACACTGGCGAATCAATCAGGCCTGGATGGTCGTCCGGTCGAGGGCCCGGGGCGGGCCAGTGGAAGCGGCGATCGCCGGCCTTGATAGGCATATCATTAATGCTGGCCTCCCGACGCCGCATCAGACCGCTCTCGTCAAACTCCCAGTTCTCGTTACCGTAGGCCCGGTACCATTGCCCCGAATCGTCGTGCCACTCGTACTGGAAGCGCACCGCAATCCGATTCTCGCCGAAGGCCCACATCTCCTTAGTCAGCCGATAGTCTAATTCCTTGTCCCACTTTCGTTGTAAAAACTCACGAATGGCCTGACGCCCCTGAAAGACCTCTGCTCGATTGCGCCAGTGGCTGTCTTCGCTGTAGGCCATTGAAACCCGCTCCGGATCGCGACTGTTCCAGGCATTCTCTGCCATACGAACCTTTTGAGCGGCAATTTCTGCGGTGAAGGGGGGGACCAGCTTCGGTGCTGACATAAGGCCTGCCTGCGTCTAGTAATTGAAGTGCAAGCAACTTATACCGGGTGAGGCCCGAGATCGGTTAGGACGTTTTTTGGGAAAAATGGTAATTTTTTTCTTTCTTTCTTTGTCTTTTTCGTCTCTTTGGATTGTCTAGGCTATCTGGCCAAGACGCCTGATCGACCGACATATCAGGGACGTAGCCAGAATCTAGCGGTTGAAAACAAGCCGTATCTGCTGCGGATCCGAAGTTTGCTGCCTTAGCATTTGATGACATCTTCTGTCATGGAAAGAGGTTTCTTGTACTTTAAAGGAAGAGATTATTCTACCTGGACTTTGATATGGCCGATGCAACGACTCTGACCGCTGAGGTCTCCGCTCCCCTGACGGCAATTCCTAAGGCGGGTTTGACGGAGCTGGCAGCCAAGAACAAAGCCAACCCGGCGGATAAAACGCTGAAAGTCAAGACGGTCTGCACCGGTAAGTTTCGCAGTCTCAACTACGCCCGTGACCTCGATGCGTTTGTCATTGATGAGCCACCGGTGCTGCTGGGGGACAATACGGCCCCTAACCCCTCCGAGATCGTGCTAGGTGCTCTAGGTTCTTGCCTGGTTGTGGGTATTCAGGCCAACGCAGCCGCAAAGGGCGTTACGCTCACTAAGCTAGAAATATTTTTAGAAGGGGATATCAACATTGTCAGCACCTGGGGAACAGGAGAGCTGACCAATCCTCAGCTGGGCTTTACCGACGTCCGCGTCAAAGTAGACATCGATGGAGATGCCGACCGTGAGGTCCTCGAAGCAATGGTGACCCATGCCAATACCTGGTCGCCCGTGTCCGCGACCTTGAGCAATCCGATGCCCGTGTCGGTTTCAATGGTCTAGGTGACTAGAACCCGGCAAAGACTCACTGCAGATATCAACGCAAACGATAGCGCCGTCATGCCTACGCTTTCTCAACCCATTGCCGAGCGCGACATTCCCGATCGCGCCATCACCGAGCGCGAACATGTCGCCGGACCGAGTCTAAATCCAAGCAAGCTTGATGCCCATAGCGGTCTCCGCCGCGTCATTGACCAGGCCTTAGCACCCAAGGTTCAAGATATTGACCTGAAGGGAGAGTATCCCGCTCAGATCATGCACCAACTGGGTCGTTCCGGTGCGTTCTCCCATGTGGTCTCACCGGGTTGTCAGGGGTCGGAGCTGGGCTTCAAAGCCGCCGTTCAGAGCATCGAGGAAATCTCTAAAGAGTGCCTGTCAACGGGCTTTATCAGCTGGTGTCAGGTGGCCTGCACCTGGTATCTGCAAAATACCCACAACACGGCGCTGCAAACGGCCTTGTTGCCCCGTATCGCCACAGGTGAGCTTCTGGCTGGCACTGGACTCTCCAATCCGATGAAGCACTTTGCCGACATCGAGAAAATTGCGCTGACGGCCACACGGGTCGATGGCGGCTATCGGCTTAAGGGGCTGCTGCCCTGGGTTTCTAACCTGGGTGAAGGTCATTACTTCGGGATTGCGGCCAAAATCGC
This sequence comes from Cyanobacteria bacterium J06648_16, assembly GCA_039817185.1. Classification (GTDB taxonomy): domain Bacteria; phylum Cyanobacteriota; class Cyanobacteriia; order Phormidesmidales; family Phormidesmidaceae; genus CAWUKV01. The sequence goes on from JBCBWI010000002.1 coordinate 40,023, forward strand.
CGGGTCAGATGACTACATGATGGCAATCGTCTCTGACGAGATCGAGGGCGCGTCCCTCCGATGTAACGCCCATTTCATTGCGCTGGAAGGGACAGGCACCTACAGTTGTATTTTTCGCGATGCCTTTGTTGCCGATGATTGGGTCCTGGCTGCCCCCTGTGAAGACTACGTTGCTCGCATTCGTCCTGGGTTTGTCTTAACCCAGGTGGGCATGGGATTGGGGCTCACGGCCAGCTGCGTCGAAATCATGCGACGGTCCAATCAGCGGCTGGGTCATGTTAACCGTTACCTGGATGACCAGGCCGACGACATCGACGCTGATCTTCAGCGGGCCAGGGCGCATGCCTACGCGGTTGCCGACCAGCTCAACGATGCTGGCGGCACCGCAGGCCCTCAGCTGATGAGAGATATCATTCAGGCCCGCATTACGGCGTCCGAACTCTCTCTCAGGTCTTCTCAGGCGGCGATGCTGCATGCGGGGGCGCGGGCCTACGTCCACGGCAGTGCCGCTGAGCGGAAGCTTCGAGAAGCCTATTTTGTGGCGATTGTAACGCCCGCCCTGAAGCATCTGAAGAAAATGCTGGCAGACATGGATACCCTTACTTCTGCTGCCAATTCTTAAGCTGTGCTAAGTAGGTATGGCCAATCATTTGTAAGACCAGATAGGTTATTAGAAGACAGAAGCTAGAAGCCTCCTATATCCTGCCTTCTATCTCCTAAAGACAGAACCTTGGCGGCTTAGCTTTAATTAGATCAACCTACTTAAACGGTAGTCCTGTTCACAGCAAACCAGCAGACGAGAGACTCTAATAGAGTAACCAGTCTTTTAATCTAGTATTGCCATGCTGATCTCCGGCCAGTCTCGCCAGTGGGGAAATCTCACCTGCCATCAGGGAGCGGTCAACACGCTGCCGATGCGCTGTGTGATCTGTGGCAGCTTTCACACCACTGAGGACCATTGGCGCTTGATGGCCGAGATGCCCCAGAGTCCGGCAGATTTGATTGACGATTTGGTCAAGATGCGGCTGTACCAGCCCGACGCGATAGCGGCAGCGGACGCAATCAGCCAGGCTGAGCTGCGGACGGCGTTGTTCGTTAGCATGGCTGCAAACGGGAGCCCCCGGCGAGAGCGGATTGTGCGAGATTTAATCAAGTTGGCTGGGGGGCTAGACCAGGCCTTTAGTGCAGCCTTCGGCCCAAAGGCGGGCGAGTTCTTTACCGATGCGAAGCGGGTCAGTCAGGTGACGCGTCGCAAGTTTTTGCAGAATATTGCGGTGGGGGCTGCACTGGTTACGCTGGCCAACTGTCAGGCAACGCCCGAGCAGGTCGAAACCCCGGACGTTGCCGATGATGCGGGCCCAGGTGTCACGCCTGCCGATCTAGAGAAAACCGACCTGAAGGTTGCGTTTCTGCCGATTACCTGTGCAACGCCCATCATCATGTCCAAGCCCCTGGGCTTCTACGAGAAGCAGGGGCTAAACGTCGAGCTGATGAAGTATGCCAGCTGGTCAGTCGTGAGGGACGCTGCGATCGCAGGTGAGCTTGATGCTTATCACATGTTGGCACCGATGCCGATTGCCATGTCTCTGGGGCTGGGGTCGGCGCCCTTCTCAGTGAAGCTGGCCAGCATCGAAAACAACAACGGTCAGGGCATTGCCGTGGCCAAGAAGCACCTAGGCAACATCAATGGTCCAGCAGACTTCAAGGGCATGACCATTGGCATTCCCTACGACTATTCCAACCACAACCTGCTGCTGCGCTACTACCTGGCCACAGGCGGGCTTGACCCCGATAACGACGTCAAGCTGCTAATTTTGCCACCGCCGGATGCTATTGCCAAGATGTCGACGGGCCAGATTGACGCGTTTATTCTGCCGGACAACTTTACCCAGCGCGTGGTTAATGACGACATTGGCTTTATTCATCTGCTGACCAAAGATCTGTGGGCCGGGCACCCCTGCTGCGCATTTGTCGCCGCCCAAGACTGGATCGACGAGCATCCCAACACCTTCCGAGCCTTGAATAAGGCCATCATCGATGGGGCGACCTACGCCAACGACCCGGCAAATCGTAAAGAAATTGCCGCTGCGATCGCACCTCGTGAATACCTCAATCAGCCCCTACCCGTCCTAGAAGCCGTGATGACGGGCCAGTTTGAAGACGGGCAGGGCAACGCCTACGACATTCCTGATCGTATCTATTTCGACCCCTACCCCTGGAAAAGCTTCGCCAGCTGGATTACCACTCAGCTCGTTCGCTGGGACTACATGCCCGCTGACCAAGCTAACTACGCAGAAATTGGCGATCAAATCTTCTTGACCAATCTTGCCCGCGAACTGGCTGAGGAACTGGGCGCGGATGCCCCTGAAGCCCTATCCAGGGTTGAAGAGATGAAGTTTGGGAACTTTGACCCAGACCAGGCAGCGACCTACCTCAAGCAGCAAACCGAAGAGTACGGCGTTTAACAGGGGCTATTCAGGGGATAGCTGGGGCAACAGCGGCAGCAGTACCCGAAACGTCGTCCCCTCGCCCAGCTGACTTTTGACCTGAACGCTGCCCCCCTGAAATTCAACAAACTGTTTGACAATGCTCAGCCCTAGCCCGGTGCCAGGAATATTGCTGACGTTTCGGCCACGATGAAACGGCTCGAACAGATGGGGATAATCTTCGGGGGGAATGCCGACCCCTTCGTCCTTGACTTGAAAGACCGCCTGGTGGTGCTTGCAGGACAGTGATAGATAGACCGGTTTAGCCTCTGGGGTGTAGCGGAGGGCATTCGACAGAATATTCGTCAAAATGGACCGCAGTAGCGTCTGGTCCAGCTGAGCAATCAGGGGCTTGTGTCGTCCAGTAAATACGATCTGTTCCGCAGCAGGCTGCAGTTCTGACAGCAGCGCATGGCAAAAGTCAACGAGATCCAAGGGTTCTGGCTGCAGGCTCAGCCGTCTGGCCTCTAACCGACCCAGTACCAGAATGTCGTCGATCATTTGGGTCATTCTCTCGACGTTTGACTTAACGTCGAGCAAGTACTGATTTTTTTGCGCGGCCGACAGCTGGCTGTCATAGCGGTGAAGGGACGACACAGACAGGGCAATATTATTGAGCGGATTGCGAAATTCGTGACACACCATTGACACAAAACGCGATTTTAAGCCGCTAAGCTCACGCAGTCGCTCATTCGCGGCGTGTAACTCAGCTGTACGGGTACTGACAGCCGATTCCAAGTCTTCGTTCGTACGCTGCAGCACGGCTTCCGCCCATCTGCGCTGGCTGATATCGCTAAAAGTGACCACGGCACCAATCAGCTGACCAGCTTCGTCACGCATCGGCGTGCTGATATACTCGACTGGAAAGCTCGTACCATCTTTACGCCAGAACACCTCATGGGTCACTCGACGGACACTGCCGTCTTGAAAGGCTCTGTAAATTGGGCAATCTTCTTTAGGATAGTGGTGCCCATCTGGATGGGAATGGTGCAGCACTCGATGCATTGACTGGCCGATTAAGTCCTTCACATCCCAGTCAATCATGGCCGCCGCGGCCGGGTTGACAAAGGTCACATTGCCTTCAAGGTCCAGACCGTATACGCCTTCGCCAACGGCGTTGAGAATCAGCTGATGCCGTCGCCGTAGCGCCTCTAATTCCCGATGTTCTGCCTCTTCCACGAATTTGTGTGGTTTCATAAAGTTGGTCAGTATTGTAGTGAATTACACTACGGCCTTCGCGCGAACCTCATAAGTATGTAAGAGGTAGCGTATACGTAAACAGGTCGCAGACACGTGTTGCAGGAGATGAATTTCCTAGAGATATGTGGCTCGCTGTGTTTCATCTCTACCAAGACTTTAGTTATTTAATAGGGGAAAAACAAGTTCGTCTTCATCTGGTTTACCTAGCAGTATTTTGAGGGCTGTGGAGAGTATCGAAGCGCTATTTTTACTGGGCAATAGGGCGGTCATAGAACAGGACGGTCATAGAACGGACAGCCAATGAGCAGAAAAATTCTTGTCATCGAAGACGAGGCTCAAACTCGAAATATTTTTCTCCGATGTTTGGCTTTCGAAAAATTTACAGGCATTGCGGCTGAGAACGGTTCTGAAGGGATTCAAATGGCCAATCAACATCGGCCCGATTTGGTCGTTTGCGATATTATGATGCCTGACATAGACGGTTATGAAGTGCTGGCTACGCTCCGCCGCCAGCAGGTAACGGCATCCATTCCTTTTATCTTCTTGACTGCTAAGGTCACAATGGCCGACCTCCGACAGGGTATGACACTAGGCGCTGATGACTACCTCACCAAGCCCTGTACGGTTGAGCAGTTCCTTGCCGCTATCGAGGCTCGCTTGAAGCGTCAGGAAGACTTGAGAAAGGGACTCCCGCTCTCGCCCAATAGCACGCCTGAAACAATTTTTCCAGATTGCCCTAAGCTAGCTGCGGTATTTGCATTTATTGAGGCGCACTACCACCAGTCAATTAATCTGACCGACGTCGCTCAGGCTGTCGGTTACTCGCCTGCGTATCTGACTAATTTATCCCAGAGCCAAACCGGCAGAACGGTTAAAGCCTGGATTATCGAGCGGCGAATGACTCAAGCACGTCAGCTGTTACTGAACTCAGCCCAGTCTATTCGACAAATTGCCGATGCGATCGGCTACGCAGACGCGGGATATTTCACGCGACAGTTTCGCAAGCTGCATGGGATGACCCCCCAAACCTGGCGCAATCAGACTAATTCGTAGCAAACATAACAGAATGGTCTCTGCCACAAAAAGAGACTCAAAAAAGTCCTAGTTTTTCAAAAGATAGTCCACTGTATTGTTTAGATTCGATTGATATAAGTTACATAGCCAAACCGTAATTATCCGAACAGATTGTTTCTCTAGCGCTAGCTGGTACAAGGAGACCTAATGTCCACGTACACCTCCACCGATTCGAAATGGGGAAATCTCAACTGCGATCGCGGTGACCTCACCGATTTTGAGATGGCCTGCATCATTTGTGGTGGGGCTCATCTGAGCCGCGACCACTGGCAGTTCATGCAGACCATGCCCCAGGATCCGGTCGATATGGTAGACGACTTGGTCAAAATGGGCCTCTACAAGGACCAGCAGCTGCGAGCCGCAGATAAGGTCAACGCCTACGAGCTACGCAAGACGCTGATGCTCAAGGCCGCTGGCAAGGGTGACCCTAAGCGAGAAAAGCTGGTAATGGGCCTGATTCAGCAGGCAGGCGGGTTAGACAATGCCTTTGCCGCGGCCTTCGGTCCCCAGGCTGGTTTGTTCTTCTCAGACAGCATTCGCAACAGTCAGTTCACCCGACGCGAATTTCTCAAGAACCTGGCCATTGGCGCGGCGCTAGTGACTCTCAGTAACTGTGGCCCCGGCGACTCTGGACCTGCTGACGTGGCCGATGACGCTGAGCCCGTCGATACCTCCAGCCTCGAAAAGACAGACCTGAAGATTGGCTTTATTCCTATCACCTGTGCCTCGCCCATCATCATGTCGGAGCCGCTGGGCTTCTATAAGAAGTATGGCTTCAATGCAGAGGTGGTGAAGATGCCGAGTTGGGGCGCCGTCCGGGACTCTGCGATCGCAGGTGAGCTAGACGCCTACCACATGCTCGCCCCCATGCCGATTGCGATGACGCTAGGCCTGGGCTCCGCCTCCTTCGGTGTGAAGCTGGCCAGCATCGAGAATATCAACGGTCAGGCTATTACCGTTGCCGAAAAATATAAGGGACAAATCAACGGCCCCGCCGATTTCAAAGGATTCACCATTGGCGTGCCGTTCCCTTACTCTATGCACAACCTGCTGATGCGCTACTACCTGGCAACCGGCGGCATCGACCCAGACGTGGATGTGAAGATTCGTCCCGTTCCCCCGCCGGACAGCATCGCGCAGCTGGTTGCGGGTGATATTGATGCCTATCTGATGCCTGACCCCTTTAACCAGCGAGCCGTCTACGAGGGTGCGGGCTTTATCTTCAAGCTCACCAAAGACCTCTGGCCTGGCCACCCCTGCTGTGCCTTTGCTGCTAGCGATCAGTGGATTAGCGCCAACCCCAACACCTTCAGGGCGCTGAACAAGTCAATTATCGAGGCAGCAGGCTACGCTAGCGATCCGGCTAACCGCTCTGAAATTGCCAAAGCCATCTCCGAGCGAGCTTTCCTTAACCAGCCAGTCGAAGTGGTTGAAGCGGTTCTCACCGGAAACTTTGACGACGGCCAGGGTAATACGCTAGAGGTTCCTGACCGGATCGACTTTGACCCCTATCCTTGGCAGAGCTTTGCCAACTGGATTTCGTCCCAGCTCGTTCGATGGGACTTGCAGGGTGATGGAAAAGCTGCTCAGGAAATTACTGATGATTCCTACAACCAGGTAGGCGAGGAAATTTTCTTGACGGATCTGGCCCGAGAGTTAGCTGAAGAGGTTGGGCTCAACCCGCCAGAAGATATCTATCGAACGGAAACGCTTGAGTTCGATACCTTCGACCCAGCCCAACCCGGCGAATACATCAAAGAACAAATCGATAAGTACGGCGTTTAGATGCAGTCTTCTGAGAGGTAAAGATCCCGATGGCCTTGAGTAAGCCAACCCCCAGTCAATCCGCCCGTTTTAATAGCGATTCTCCCTGGCTAAACGACAATATCAAGGCGGTAGGGCTTTTTGTCATCTCGCTGATTCTGTTCCTACTATTTTGGGAAATTGGGGCAAATCTCAAGCTCTTTGCGAAGGGCATGCCGACCGCGTCTGCTACCCTCAAAGAGCTGTGGTGGTGGACAACCCATCCCTTCTTTGACAACGGCCCGAATGATTTGGGTATCGGTTGGAACCTGTTGATCAGCCTCCGGCGGGTCGCGATTGGCTACGTGCTGGCTTCTCTGATTGCCGTACCGTTGGGCATCTTGATTGGCATCTCCCCAGTTGCTTATCGAGCGTTTAACCCCTACGTACAGCTGCTGAAGCCCGTATCACCGTTGGCCTGGCTGCCACTAGGCCTCTACATCTTTCGGGATTCTGAGCAGACTGGCATCTTTATCATTTTGATATCGAGCATCTGGCCGACCCTGATCAACACTGCTTTCGGCGTGGCTAACGTCAGTCCAGAGTATTTGGACGTATCCAAAACCCTGGGAGCATCGAGGCTGCGAACTATCTTCAAGGTCATTATTCCGGCTGCGCTGCCCAACATCGTTTCTGGACTGCGCATCAGTATGGGCATTGCCTGGCTGGTCATCGTTGCCGCCGAAATGCTTTTGGGTACGGGGCTGGGCTACTTTATTTGGAACGAGTGGAATAACCTCTATATTCCCAATATTCTGGTAGCCATTTTCATCATCGGCCTGGTCGGGCTCATCCTGGACAGTATCTTTGGTGCTCTGGAAAAGTTTGTTGCGTTTGGTCGTAAGGCATGAGCATTGCTTCGGTTCATTCTTCTAACGGTGTCGTGTCTCCTCAACCCGAAATTCCGTCTGCGCAGCTCTCTATTCGCAACGTGTCCAAAACGTTCGCAGGCAAGCAGGATGTTTTCAGTAAGCTAACCGGCAAGACGACTCGTGACTACACCGCGATTGAAGACATTAGCTTAGATATCGAACCCAACACGTTCGTCTCCATCATCGGCCCTTCGGGTTGTGGTAAATCTACGTTGCTGAATATGGTGGCTGGGCTATCCCTGGTCACTCAAGGCGAGATTTTACTCAACGGCTCTCCCATCCGCGGTCCTGGACCCGATCGAGGCATGGTCTTTCAAAACTATGCCCTGATGCCCTGGATGACCGTGGAAGAGAATATTCGCTTTGCCGTTGAGACCGTCTATCCCAAACGTTCGTCTAAAAATATAGAGCGAACGATCAAAGAACAGATCCAGCTGGTAGGTCTGACGGGCGCTGAAAAGAAGCACCCCCACCAGCTGTCTGGCGGTATGCGCCAGCGAGTCGGCATTGCTCGCGCGCTAGCGATTGATCCGCAAATTTTGCTGATGGACGAGCCCTTCGGGGCACTAGACGCGCTGACTCGGGGCTTTCTCCAGAGTGAAGTGGAGCGCATCTGGGAGCAGCAGCGTAAGACCGTAATCATGATTACCCACAGCATCGAAGAAGCCCTGCTGCTATCGGATCGAATTGTGATGATGACGCGGGGACCGGCTGCTCGGGTTGACGAGATTTTAGAGGTTCCCTTTCCTCGTCCGCGAGATCGCGAAAACATAGACCAGCATCCGGCCTACCACGAGCTCAAAGCTGAAATGGAAAGCCATCTGTTCCGAGAAACGCGTGCTGTCGAAGAGTCGCGGATACAGGCAAAATAGCGCCCATACTCGGCGCTTGTCCTTGGTTAATTCTGTAATAACTCAGAGGTATATGTTATGGCCATTGCTGATGTAACCACTAAGCTACTTGCGGCTAAGAAAGAGAAGGGCTTGTCCTTTGCTGACCTGGAAGCCAAGCTCGGTTACGACGAAGTTTGGATCGCGTCCGTTTTCTACCGTCAGGCCAGCGCCTCAGAAGAAGAGGCCAATAAGATGGTGGAGGCGTTGGGGCTCGGCGCTGAGTTTGTTGAGGCGCTAACGGAGTGCCCGGTAAAAGGGTCTCTCGATCCGGTTGTTCCGACCGACCCTCTCATCTATCGTTTTTATGAAATCATGCAGGTCTACGGTATGCCGATAAAGACGGTAGTGCATGAGAAGTTTGGCGACGGTATTATGAGCGCGATTGACTTCACCATCGATGTGGAGAAGGAGGAAGATCCTAAAGGCGATCGCGTCAAAATCATCATGTGTGGCAAGTTCTTACCCTATAAGAAGTGGTAGATTGCCACCCTACCTATTAACTATCCCCCGTTCGTAACCCTTACTGATTCCCCCTGAAGATTTATGCTATCCCGCCTTTTACACCCTGTTCGTTTGCTTTCTTCAGTCAAGTTAAAGGTTGGGGTAGCACAACCTCGCCTTGTCGTTCTTGGGCTGATTCCCATCCTGTGCATGCTTGCCACCCCGGCGCTAGCCCACCATCCGCTCGGGGGGCGTCTCCCGTCAAATATGATGGAGGGGCTGCTTTCTGGCGTAGGGCATCCGGTAATCGGCTTAGATCACCTCGCTTTCGTTATCGCTGCCGGTCTTTTAGCCACTACGCGAGTTAAGGGCTTTTGGATTCCCCTGGCGTTTGTCGCTGCCTCGATAGGCGGCACGGCGATACACCTGGCCTCTATCGACCTGCCTGTTCCTGAGCTGATTATTTCGGTCTCAGTTCTGGCCTTTGGCGCTATTTTAGCCATGGGAGACAGGCTAAATTTGTTGACCGTCATTTTGCTGGCGGCCCTTTCGGGGATCTTTCATGGTTTTGCTTACGGCGAGGGCATTTTTGGTGCTGAGCCGACGCCGATGGTCGCTTATCTAATCGGCTTTGCAGGGGTTCAGGCAGCTATTTCCCTAGCTTGCATGCTATTGGCCAAAGGTCTGAGCAGGCCCGCATTTTTAAGTCCTTCGTTCAATCTGCGTTCCGCTGGTTTCACCCTTGCGGGGGTTGGCTTGGCCTTTGTTTCCTCGGCGATATTGGGCTAAACGGTATTCGATTGACTGGGCTCGATTGATTACGCACACCTGACCCGTTGACGCATGCAGATTGTTTGTGGGTATCGGTTAGCGTTCAAGTCTCGTTTTTTTGCAGTTCCTTAGAGCTGAGCTACCTCACCTAGTGAACCGTACTTCTTTCGAAAAGAAGTACGGTTTTTTTTGATCGTTTTTTGGGAATTACCCAACGTTAGTTGCTGGGATTTGTCAATGGGCAGGCGCACGTGCCCTAGGGCTTACCCCAACCAGCCCTGCTGAGAAGCATGATAGACGGCCTGTATACGAGTTTTAACGTTGAGTTTCTCCAGCATGTTTTTCGCATGAAACTTAACGGTGCGTTCGCTGATATAGAGCTGTTCTGCAATCTCGCGATCGCGGAAGCCCTCCACCATTAACGCCATCACCTCTTGTTCTCGTTTCGATAGGGGAGAATTTATGAATGCTGAATCGCCAGGCGACACCTGGCTCGGTAGCCACAGCCGAACTTGAGAAACCGTCTGATGGCTGCTGCCCTGAAAATGCATATGCCCACCGAGTTGAGCTGCGGCTGTTTCGGTAGACCGGAAGGATGCTGCTGCCCGTTCGTTAACCATGGGCAGCAGCGCCTCAAGTGCAACCCCGTCGGCTTCGTAAACCAGCCGACAGTAGTGGCACGACTGCTGAGTTAGCTGCTGTGCCATTTGGAGTAAGAGGTCCGAGATCGCAGATGGGAGATGCTGCTCATTGCCGATGAGGCTGAGCGTTTGCCTGCCCAATCGATCGGCCAGCTGTTCTGAGAGAGAGATGGCTGGGGCCGGTACAGCGCGAATCGCCTGCTGATAGCTGAGTGCGCTAGCCAATGCCCCGGTGACCGACAGGCTAAGAATCTGCAGCACTTCTAAAAATTCGGGGGCCATAGGCCGATGGCTAAATACGGCTAAAACCCCGATAGCCTGCTCGGAGACCATCAATGGTAGGCCTGCAAACCCGTGAATTTGATTTTCGATGGCCCAGTTTCGATCTTTTACCCAGGATTCATCAGCCAGCCGATTGCTCAAAAATGGGATACAGTGCTGGGCGATCTTGCCAACCTTAAATGCGCCCATGGTCACCCGCGCGAACGAACCATCAATGCGGGTGTAGAGCCCAGATGAGGCGACCAGTCGAAGAGCAGTGCGGTCCGCTTCAACCAACCAGATTCGAGCGAAGGCGCAGTCAAACGTTTCAACTAGGCCATCTGTTACACAAGACGCAATTCTATCCGTATCTAACCAGCCAGCAAATTGGCTTGCCAACTCGTGACATCGCTTCAGATCGAACAAAAGCTGCGATACATCCAAATCGGAGGATGCCAGGTTAGTCACGGTCGCCGATCGAAGCTAAGGATATACAGTGACATCACACTCTAAATGCGGCAGCAGTTCTGTAGTGATAGATACCCCAGCCGGGGGGCGTGGTCTTCCCTATTCTGACGCTTCCTAAAAAATTACCGTCTTCGGCGGATCTCTTCAATTTTCTTTCGGACCCAGTCCATGGCTCGGATTTCTGCCCTGAGGGGGTTTAATCGCGTGTTGAGTCCGGACATCAGCGTAGCCAGACCTGTTCTGGCATGGGGTGCGGGTCGATCTGTTTTTGAGTTCATGGCGATACCTTGTCGCAGGGAGAAATAGCCGTGGCGTTTTAAGACAGCGGGCACCGCTGCCGGTTTTTGCTGGGTTTGTATCAATGCCGCTTTATGGTTTCTACTCCAGCTATCGATTCTCAATTCCGGACGGATCGTCCTTGTATCTTTTTCATTCGATCGCGTTGCAGAATTCTTGCGTTTTGATCTGATAGGTCATTGGCCGTAGATTGATAGGAGAGACCTTGCATGGGTGCAGTTCTCAGGAAAACCGAATCAGGGCTACCGATGACGACTTCGCACGACCTTCGTCAGCTGGTGAGTACCGCCTGCCAGCATGCTGTGGGCAGCCCGCAGCGACAGCGTTACCTGACCCAGCTGATCCGACGGGTTAGACCGTTGCTGTGGCGCGATCGCAACCCTCACTATCAGGACGCGCTTCAGCAGACGTGGATCTATCTCTGTCAGAACCTGTGCGAGGGCAAAACGGCTCGGCCCTACGACCCTGATATTGCCAGCGTTGCCACCTGGTTGAATACCTATCTCAAGTACCGCTTGAAAGATTTAGTACTGGCCGCCCAGGCCGATCGGGCTCGGTATGTCTCGACTTATCTGGCTGGCAGCGAATCGGTCAATTTGCTAGAGACGCTTCCCGCCCGACCCGATATTCCCCCGATTTTACACAGTGTTCGGGAGTGGCTAGAGCAAAATGCCCAGGATTTTCGACAAATTTACGTTGCCAACCACCCGGAGATTAACTGCTACGTAATGATTCTCCGGCGGTTACCGCCTGAAACGCAGTGGCAGGTATTGGAGCAAGAGTTTGGTGTTTCCTACAAGACCCTGGAGAGTTTTTATCGGCGACAGTGTCGGCCTCGGCTACGGGCCTTTGGCCAGGCTGAAGGCCATTTGACCGGTTGAATAGCTGTGTTCTGTAACGGGGGATGACCGGCGATCAAAGCCATCCTATCTGTTCATCTAACTCTACCCATGCATTTAATCACCGAGAATTGACCGGAGCCTTCCTCCCATGACCCATTTGCAACAGGATACCAACGCGATTGCCCTGGTTTGGCCGATTACTCGCCTTGGGCGACAAACGGCTGAGCGATTTTCGCAGGCCCAGGGACCGACTGACATTGCTGAGCGGGTTCGACGCAATACGCTGGCAGTCTGGGCTGTCCATGATTTTCTGGCGGCCCTCGGCATTGAGACAGATCTAACGGCAAGTGACAGCTGGAATCCCGTTTTACAGGCGATGGAAGATGTGGCCGATCTGATGGTGCCAAACGTGGGCCGGTTAGACTGTCGGCTTGTCTGCCCTGGAGCGGAGGCCGGGTCGGTGCTGCGGGAAGTCGAGTCAGAACGAGTGGGGTGGGTGATGGTGTCGTTGGATGAGGCCGCCGATGAGGTGACCCTGCTGGGGTTTGCTGAGGCTGCTCCGATGATCTTCCATCGGCTCAGGCCGATGGAGGCGCTGCCCGAGTACTTGCACCAGCTGGCCAAGGAGGCGGCTAGCGAGGGCGCGCCCAGTCGGCTACGCCAGTGGTTAGATGGCTGTGTTGAGTCTGCCTGGCAAACGGTGGAAGCCGTACTGATAGGACAGCCCCTGACGCCCGCTTTCAGACAGTCAGCGCCGTTATCTGGGGCCGAAGTCGAACAGCAGCGGGCTCGGCCCATCCACCTGGCGCTGCCCGATGGGATGCCTGATACGGTATCCGTTGCCCTGGTGGTGGCGGTCAGGCGAGTGCCAGCCGCAGTTGATATTACGGTTCGACTATATCCCCTGGGGGCGCAGTCGTTTCTGCCTGAGAACCTCACTCTAAAGGTCGTGGATGAAACAGACCGCGCTGTTTTGACGGCGCAGGCGCGGTTGGCAGACAACTACATTCAGGTGACGTTTGACGGCCAGCCCGAAGAGCGTTTCCACCTGGTGATTAGCCTGGGCGAAGCTCGCGCTATCGAACGTTTTGTCGTTTAGGTTTTTGTCGTTTAAGGTTTTGTCATTTTAGAGGACCGGGGAGTCTCAGCGTCATGATGGGCGGCACCGTTTACCGATTGATTTGCTGGCAGGATGGTCTATGGGCACGCTAGTCGTCCTCAAAATTGGGGAGGGAGACTTTGAGCGTGGATTCTCCGCAGTGCTGCAGCTGGGGCCGGAGGGGGGCACCGCGACGGTTGAAGCTCGGGGACGGTTGCCATCGATGCCCAACCTGCCGCAGCACTACCAGGCCTGGCAAATGGCCTATCGCGAGCTGCGCTTGCCCCACCGGCTTGGCACCCGGCCCGACGCGGTCAAAAATGTGGCCTGGGTGGCCGACTGTCGCGATCGGGCTCAGACCCTGTGCGATCGCACCCTTGCCTGGCTGGCCCATGCCGACTTTCAGCCCCTCTACCGCAAGCTGCTAGAGCAGCTGAGCCCCGCCGAAACCATTCGGTTAGTGCTGCAAACCGACCATCCCATCCTGCGACGGCTGCCGTGGCACTGCTGGGATTTCTTTGATCGCTACCCCAGGGCTGAACTGGCGTTGAGTGCGGCCGCCTACGAGCAGGTGAACGCCCCCCGTACCCGCAGTCGTCGCGTTCGTGTCCTGGCCGTCTTTGGCGATGCCACCGGGCTGGACCTCAAGACCGATGCGCGGCTGCTGCAGGCACTGCCCGGCATTGAGCTAACGATACTCCCCCAGCCCCGGCGGGCGCGACTGAATCAGGCGCTTTGGGATCGGCGGGGCTGGGATATTTTGTTTTTTGCGGGGCACAGCCATCGTCTCGACGACGGCGACGCTGCAGGACAGCTCGGGCTCAACGATCAGGAGTCGCTGACCCTACCCGAATTGAAGTACGCGCTCAGGCAGGCGGTAAAGCAGGGACTTGCGATCGCACTGTTCAACTCCTGTGACGGTCTGGGGCTGGCCCAGGATCTGGCCGATCTGCACATTCCCCAGGTCCTGGTGATGCGCGAACCCGTCCCTGATCCGGTCGCCCATGCCTTTCTAAAAGGGTTCCTAGAAAGTTTTGCCCAAGGGACCCCGCTCTACCTGGCGGTCAGAGCCGCCCGAGAACAGCTGCAGGGCCTGGAAAAGGACTTTCCCTGCGCGACCTGGCTACCCATCCTCTGCCAAAACCTGGCGCAGCTGCCGCCCACCTGGGCCAGTCTACAGGGACGGGAGATGACCCGTCAGAAAAAGGCGCTGGCGCTGGGGGGGAGTCTGGCGCTGACGACCCTCGTACTTGGGGTCGAAGCCCTGGGCGGGCTGCAGCCGCTGACGCTGGCCGCCTACGACCGGTTTTTGCGCTGGCAGCCCATCCATGAGCCAGCCGACGAACGGATTGTCATCATCAAAAACACCGCCGCCGATATTCAAACCTATGGGACTGACCCCCGCTCCGGGGCCTCTATTAGTGATGCGACGCTACAGGCCGTGATGGAGAAGCTGATTTCCCTACGCCCCAGGGTGATTGGGCTGGATATCTACCACGATCAGCCGTTTGATCCAGCGCTTTCGGCTTTGCCCCAACGGCTCAATCGTCAGCCCAATCTGGTGACGCTGTGTAAACATCCGGCTATCCAGGCCGACGATCCGGGAATCGCCCCAGTGCCCGGACTTGAGCAGGGTAACCGGTTGGGATTTAGCGATTTTTTGCAGGACCCAGATGGGCACACCCGACGGCTGATGGTGGCGGTAGACCCACCCAGCCAGACGCGGTGCCCCGCCGACTATAGCTTTGCGGTTGCGATCGCAGCCCACTATTTGGGCTTAGCCGACGCGGAGTGGGATAAGCATCTTTGGGACAACCCGCACGATCAGTTTCAGCTGGGGCAAAGGCTGTTCCCAGCGTTGAGACCCCGCTCGGGTGGCTATCGATTACCGTTGGACATGATCGGTGGCTACCAGATGATGATTCACTACCGTCACCGCCCGGATCCCAGAGCGATTGCCGCCGATGAGATTTCGGTCTCCGAATTTTTGAGTGGGTCGATCGAAATAGCTAGGTTTCAAGACCGGATTGTGCTGATCGGGACGACTGACCTCTCCTTTGGCGGCGGTGACGTTGAAGACCGCGATCTGTGGCGTACGCCCTACACCACCGGGCAGCTACCAGAAGATTGGACCCCAGGGGTCTACCTGCAGGCACATTTAATCAGCCAACTGGTCAGCGCAGTCGAAGACAATCGGCCCCTGATTCGGACCTGGGCCGAACCACTAGAAGCCGGGTGGATCGGTTTAGGCGCTGCAGTGGGTGGACTGCTGGGTTGGCAGTTTAGCCACCGTCGCTTTTGGCTTGTTTTAATCACAGCCGAAACCGGATTACTTCTAATATGTTGGGGATTACTGGCCCTACCCGCCCTTTGGGTGCCGTGGGTGCCAACGGCCACAACCCTGGCAGGGGCTGGCATCTGGATCTCGAAAGTCAAGGGCGAACCATGAAGCATCTCTACTCACGCTGGGCCTATTCGATGGGGGCTGTTTTAGGCTGGGCCAGCCTGGTCGGTTTGGTGACGGCCAGTCAGGCGCAGACGCCTGCGGATATCCCGGACGGTTCCCCCCCTTTGCGGGCAGATTCGCGGGCAGATTCACGGGCAGATTTACGGGCAGATTTACGGGCAGATCGTCCCAGCCATTTGGGACACCCGACGCGGGGCACCCGGCGAGGCGGCGCAAGCCGCAGCGGTACCTGTGAGCTGGCTCCGGCAGATGACCCGCTGACGGCGCTGATGCCTGCCGATCCTGAGGCCGATGCGCTGACACCAGAATCGGTGGTGAGTTTAACCTATCGGGCCGCGCCAGATCTGTGGTTTTACATGCCCTACGCGCTCAACCAGATTCACCAGGTTGACTTTGTGCTCAAAGATATTGATGACAACACGCTGCTTCAAAGCCGCTTACGGGGCGCTGACGAAACGACTGAACCGGGCATCATTCGAGTCTCCTTGTCTGATTTAGGCATGGTGCTGGAGCCAGAAATGAGCTACCACTGGTATCTCACGGTTCACTGCGGCGACAGTGACACGGTTTCGGTCGATGGCTGGCTGCAGCAGCAGGAGATTCCGGCCTTTGAGTTTCCGCCCCCCGAAACTGACGCCGAGGTCATTAGCATTGTTGCCCGATACGAGGCCAGTCAGGGGTTTTGGGTCGATAGCCTATCGACCTTAGCCAATGGCTGGGCGGTTGTGCCCGACAGTCCGCTACTGCTAGAGACCTGGCAGGAACTCCTGGTCTCCGAGGCGTTAGACGATATCGCTATCTACCCCCTACTAGACTGCTGCCAGTTCGTGGCCCTGCCCTGACCCTGAGATTGGATACTGACGCGTGCTGATCGCCTGCAAAATTTTTATGCAGAATTTTTGATGAATGTCCTGATAGCTTTACAGAACCCTAGCCAAGCCCCTCGGGTTCTGTTCATTCTGTTCAGGATTCTCTACTATGCAACGTTCATCTGTGTCCTCTCGTCAGACTGCTGACAAGCCCGCCGATAACACCGCTGTTGTCAATCAGCTGTTGCAAACCGCCCTAGACAATCTGGTCGATGGCCTGCTGATTGTGACAGCGGCGGGTCGCGTTGTGCAACAAAATACGGTGGCAACGGAAATGTGCAAGTCCATGCAGGTATCGGACTGCTGCCCCGAACTGCCTGAAAGTCTTTGGACCCTCTGCCAGCCCGTCTTCAAAAATTTGGCCAACGGGCTCAAGACCCATTTTGGTTTAGAAAATGACATTGCCGACGGACGGCAGCGCCCCATTCGAGTGCGCGTACAGGTCTTGGACCTGGCCATTGACCGTTTGCCCTGTCTGCTGCTCGTTTTAGAAGATCGCCAGGCGGCCTACCACCGTCAGGCCGTTGCCGACCGGCGGCGGTTTAAACTGACACCGCGCGAACAGGAGGTCTGGGAACTGCGTCTGCAGGGGGCGTCCTACGAAGCGATCGCAACCACGCTGTGGATTGCCGAGAATACGGTCAAAAAGCATATGAAAAGCATTCTGGCCAAGCGACGTGCCTACCTTGAAGAGGGCGATGTATTGGCTGGCTAATGACCTACTAATGACCTTAAGGGGCGGCCGCTCTAACCGCCCCAGCCCACTCAGATGTCATCACATGACGTCAAATGTCAGGAAACCTGGAAAAAGAAACGCTACAACTTGGGAACTCATAGCGAAAACGAAAAAACAGTTGTGTATTATACAGTTATCAAAACAATTTTGTAGCGCTTGATACGGCAGGGTCTCGATGTCGTCGTGCCTGACTATTATTGCGTCTGACTGTCATAAAGGGCATAAAGGGAGTTTTTGGAACATGGCTCAGCTAACGGTGAATGAGGTATTGGCAAAAGTGGAGGGGCGGCAGTCCTTACGTCGAGCCGAGCTGAGCCACATTAACCTGTGCGGGGCCCGATTAGAGGACAGCAACTTCTCCCAGGCCTACCTGCGGCGAGCCAATTTGTCCGGCGCTTCCTGCGGCGGGGCCGATTTCTCTAGGGCCACACTGGTACTGGCCACCCTCTCCGGCGCGTCTTTAGAAGGGGCTCGACTGGAGGCAGCCGAGCTCACGCGGGCGCGGTTAAATCGGGGCATTTTGCGTGAGCTGTATGCGCCCAAAGCTAACTTTTACAGTGCCGATTTAGATGAGTCTGACCTATCCTTCGCCACGCTCACCCAGGCCAATTTGACTGAAGCGACCGGCCGCGGAGCCCATTTCAAAAATGCTGACCTGACCCGCGCTAAGCTCAATGCCAGCAATTTTAGCGAGGCTAGCTTTGGCGGCGCTAAGCTGGCCCGCAGCCTCTGGCATGGGGCAATCCTGTGGGGAACATCCTTTTACTTGGCTGACTTGGAGGCTGCTGACCTGACTGGCGCTGACCTGACTGGCGCAAACCTGACCCAGGCTGACGGGCTCAATGCCAACTTTTCGGCGGCTTGCTTGGATGGGGGGCTGTTGCTCCAGACAGAAGCAGACTGGTCTAACTTCTATCAGGCCAGTCTAATCAACGCCGATCTGTCCCACGCATCGCTCTACGGCGCTCGGCTAGAAGCGGCCACGCTGGCGGGGGCGACCCTGGTGGGAGCGAACCTGCAGCAGGCTAATCTGGAAACCGCTGACCTGACGGGAACTAATCTGGCGGGTGCCCAGGTATCGGGAGCACTGTTCACCGATGCCAAAGGGCTGACGCCCGAGCAGGCTCACTGGTTGCGTGACCAGGGGGCGCTCAACGTGCCCTGCGTTTAGCTGGCGGCTGGCTGGAGCCTTGCTCGGTCGAGAGTCCGTGCGGGCCTAAGAATCAGGCGGGTCTAAAAATCAGGATTTTCTAGTAGGCAAAACAGCGTCAGCGCCGCCGTACAGGAGAGCGCTATGGCGCTGGGCATGTCGCAACCCAACACTTGAATGGGACCGTACAGGCAGATGGCCAGCATGGCTGACAGACCCAGCGAGTCCGTCAGGAACGCGACGGCCTCCTGGCCGGATTCGAGCCATTTCAGCAGCTGCAAAAAACGATTGAGCAGGGTCATGTTAAATCCTCTCTAGGGCCGAATCCTCGCTAGGGGGTTGGGGTAGGCGCTAACACCTGGGCAAACAAGTCCTGGAAAATTGGCTTGGGAATCTTGCCTACGAGGGTGTCAATAGGATGGTCAGCGCCGTCGAGCAGGGTAAATTGGGGAACGCTGGATGCCCCGTAGGTGGCGATTGGGCCAGCCCATTGGGGATCGTCAATATCGAGCATGACGAAGTTAACCTGATCGCCATACTGCTGGTGGAGGGCCGCGATCGTCGGTGACATGCTCTGGCAGGTGGTGCACCAGTCAGCGTAAAACTCGATTAGGGTCGGTTGCGGGTTTGCGATCGCAACCTCATAGGGAACCGCCTCAGTCGCCGTCGACTTAAGCGTCATCAGCCCCGACAGTGGCGTAAAACTACTGGTGACCGCAGCGGGCTGGGTTAGCCAAAAAGTCGCTGCAACAGCGACCGCCACCGCCACGAGCAAACCCACGACTTTCTTCGACAGGTTAGATTGAGCTGATTTTTCGGTAACGGATGCCATAAACGCCCAATAATAACAACTCTACTGGAAGTAATACGCCAAAAAGATATGCAGCCCGAGCATGAGCGTGAAAACGCTGACCAAGAAAATATGGGTCGGCAACCAGATCGCTCGCATCCCCTTAATCAGCTGTCCCTTGCCCATCTCAACCTTGCCTACCGGCAAGCTAAACAGCTTGCGGGTTGATTCAAGCACGCCGGTTTCGGCCACCACGCCGACGAGCGCCGACAGTGTGACCGCAAAAAAGACCCATAAAAAGACAGCGTTGTAGTTAAGCCCGGTTGCCCCCATCGTGTGAATTAACACCACACCCAGCAGCGCTACCCCGGTGAATACGTGCAGGCTACGCCAAAGAATAACCGAACCGGGCAGTTTGATCTTTAGCGGCCAGCCCCGGCTACGCTTTCTCATCGTCAGCAACATCTCTAGCAGTACAAAGAATAGGGCGACATAGCCGCTAATTTGCTTGTACAGCTCACCCCGCAAGAACTGGTGCAGCTCGACTGATCGATTTCGCAGTGCATCGAGATAGAGCGGGCTAACAGCAAAGGGGGCCAGCAGCGCCGCGCAAACTAGAGTCAGAACAATTAAGGTAGAAAATTTAGGCTTCATGAGAGCTTCAGGCGCAGCCGCAGGTCTGAAGAATGAGCATCGAAGATGAGAAAAAGAGGAACAGAGTGACAACCTGCCGCTCTATTCCTCGCTTACGGAAGGGCCTATCACTAGGCAGCAGGCACGCTATCAACAGGGATGTTGATGATGATGCCGCCCATGACTTCATCCATTTCGAACACCTTGTCGGGGTAGCGCTCTAGGTGAATGGGGTGGGTGTTGTGGCAGGTGACGCAGGCTTCCGCAACCGCCTTGTCAGGGTACAGTGCAGAGAAGTAAGCCTGGTCGCCGACTTCCTGATAGCTCTTGTAAGGCTCGCCTGATTCGACAACGGCGTCCATCGCTTCGATTTCGAAGTCGCTCTTAGGGCCGTGGCTGTCGTTGATGTACCAGGGCGAAATCAGGTTGTAGGTGAAATAGCCAGACTCGTTGGCAATCTCAGAGCCCAGGCGGAACATCTGAGCCGGGAGGGGAATCCCGTCGGTTTCCTGCCAGCCTTCAGTCGATTCGACCTCGAGAACGCCAGTGTCCTTTGCTTTGCCCTCCAGGGTCTTAACACGGTTGACCACGTGCTTGGTATAAGCCGTCCGGTCGGCGGCCATAACCGTGTGGATGTAGTCGGCCACCAGCTCAGGTGCGATCGAAGGCCCTGTTGCAGTGGCTGTGGTCGATCCGCCGCCGCTGCAGGCAACCGCAGTAAAGCAGACGGCCGCCGCTACGGCGAGCAGTCCAAGGGTTCGCTTGCGGATACCGCGTATCCAATTAGTAATTGACATTGAATTGTCTCCGAATGTAGTTGACGTTCACAAAAAGGTGTTCGAGCAGCCCAGTAGGCTGCATCATGAAACGAACAGGTAGTCTGATCTAGAAGGCAGCCATCACTCTGCCTCCGTGTCAGATGCATTGTCCGATCTCCGCTCTTCAAGCGCCCTTACCAGGTCGAAGGTCTCTAGAGCTAACGTTGGAGGTCGGTCAAAATTGGCTTCGACCAGTTCGGGGTCGAAAATGCTGTTGTAGGCGTACTCAACGCCGTGACAGTTGAGACACACCTCGCCCACCATGCGGTCTTGGGGCTTGAGGGTATAGGTATTGTTGTGGTTGACCTTGACCACAGTGTTGCCGTCACTTTTCTCGATGCCGGTGCGCGGCAGGTGACAGGTGGCGCAGGTCACTGCAGTCGGCCCTGGGCGCGGCAGCTCCTGGGTTGCCAGGTAGAGTTCTGCATGCTTAGAGTTCTCGTAGTTCAACGAGTGCGTATCGTTGTGACAGGTCAAACAGGCATCGACCGCCGCCTGTTGGGTATTGACTGAGTGGGCGTTATGACAGGCATTACAGTTCATCTGCCGGTCAAACGCTTCATGCTTCATCGGCAGGCGAGCCATGGCTGGACTCAGCGGCGTTTCACCCTCCAACAGGCGAATGCCGTGCTTGCCCAGCAAAAAGGTGTCAACCGATTGCTCATGACAGGACTGACAGCTTTCAAAACTCGGATTCGCAACAAAGGCCTTCGTCTCGCTGTCCTGATGACAGCTAGCGCAGTTGATGTCGTTGAGTGCGTGGACGCTATTTTCCCAGAGCCCGGTAATCTCATCAAGCTCCATCTCAGAGACCGCCACTGCTGGCAATGCGGTTCCCAGACAGAGTGCGATGACCATGAGTCCGGTCAACAACCCCATTCTCAATCGCTTCATGCGCCACCCCCCAGAAATTCCTTCTGTAGGTTGGGCGATGGGGGCGATTCTAGCGATGTGGTCACCGCCCGGTCCGGCAGCTGTTGTACCGGCAGCATGGGGGGCTCGCCCATGTTTTTCCGCAAGAAACCGGTTGAGATGGTCCGATGGTCATGGAAATTATGGCACCCTGCTGTCCAGCAGCCATCGGCCGCAAACCCCTCGTGACTCTTGAGCTGACTCACGGTGAGTTCTTCGTGGCAAAGCATGCACAGGTCAGGCTGCAGGTTGACCCCGCGACCAAACATGTGAACATGCTCGTTGTGGCAGGCGGTGCAGGTGAGTATGTCTATCCGATCGCGGTACTCCGCCCAGCGGGGATCGCGGAACTTCTTCGCGCCATGGACATCTTCTGCCAGTTCGGCTTCGTGGCAGCGATTGCAGGTCTCGTTGGTGACCGGTTTAAAGCCCTCGTGACAAGAAGCACAGGATTCTTCGAACAGGTAGTGACCGACAGAGGTTTCACCTGGCAGAAAGATTTGCTTTTGCTCTAAAGCAAAGGCAGCACCAAACCAGGCTAGAACGATGACAGCCGCTAAGATCATGGCCGTTTTTAGGTTTAGAAACCCTCGAAAGCGTGACCGTCGGCCAGAATGTCTCACCATCAGACGAATACTAGACTTGCCGCTACAAGAAAATAAACAACAGAATTACTAGCCCGACTGCACCAATACCGGCAATGCCAGCCGCAGCCCCAACCGAGATCCCCTCAGGCGAGTCAGGCACCGCCGCAGCTGCGGCACTGTCGCTGAGTTGAATGTCCTGCTTGCTGTAATCGGCACCTTCTAGCATCAGCTCGGTAATGGCCCCGTAGGCCCCCACCCAAGCTTCCTTAACATCGGGTGTCCAAGCACTGCCTGCGTACTGCTCAAGCGTTTTCAAAAGACTGTTGCCCACCAGCGGATAGTGCTCCGGCAGCGCGCCGTATTTCACGTGACGCGCCCCCAGTCCCTTGAGCGACTTACTCAGGACTTCGGGCTTGCGTAGGTTTTCGATCACCATCACCAGCGAACCCTTTAGCATCTGACCCTGCTTAGCCATATCAGAGTGCTCAAACAGGGGCTTGGCAGCCGGATAGTCGGTGAACAGGTTATGGTAGAAGCTTGCGACTAAATCATCTGCTTTTGGGGCGACCAGGGCGAAGCTGTCCTCTAGCAGTTTGACCTTGAGGCCGCCTTCCTCCTCCGGGGCTGTGGCGGGAACCGGCGCATTCTCTAAAGCGACCTCTTCCTCCTTGTAGTCCGCACCCTCTAGCATCAACTCAGTGATGGCTCCATAGGCCTCTGTCCAGGCTGCTTCCAATTCAGGCGTCCAAGCCTCGCCTGCATACTGGCTGAGGGTTTTAAGTAGGCTGTTGCCAACGAGCGGGTAGTGAGCCGGCAGGGCGCCGTATTGGACGTGACGAGCACCCAGTCCTTTCAGCGCCTGACTGAGCACCTCAGGCTTTCGCAGATTCTCGATCACCATCACCAGTGCACCCTTCAGCATCTGACCCTGCTTAGCCATATCAGAGTGCTCAAACAGGGGCTTGGCAGCCGGATAGTCGGTAAACAGATTGTTGTAAAAACTGCCGACGAACGCATCTGCTTTGGGCTTAACCAGCTCAAAACTCTCCTCTAACAGCTCAACTTTCAAAGACATAACGGACTAACTCCACCGAATATCCAAACGACTGATCAAAAACAACCAATTGCAACAGACAGGCCAGGTCAAATCACTTAGGCATAACGGCAGTTGGGCGTAACGGCAATAGACTCGATTGCCAAGGCACTGATGATCAACCCGCTAAAAAATGCCTCACAGAACAGGCATCCAGACCCGCACATACGAACAACACAACAGCGCTTCATCCAAAAACGCCGATGTGAAAACAATGAGCAAACCGCACCCAATTAGCTTCCACTCATTTACCCCATACAGCGAACATTCAAGGACAAGTACACGCTGACTGGGCAGACAAGAGAGAACCCGAACTGGCTAGGCGACTGTCTAAATACAGATATCAAGAAATACCTAAGTAGCCGCTAGACATAAATTATGGCGAACCTCAGTCTTTTTTCGTATATGAAGCTACCGAAAGGAGGCGACTTATGAACAAAGCGCATAATTCAAAGACGAAAAGCGCATTTATAATTTTTTGAGCAGAAATTAAATAACTTGCTGCAACCAATTGCGCTGCTTTGGACACAGCGCTTTTTGAAAGCTAGTCAGGGGAAAAGATTTAGCAAGAATTAAGAGTTTCTGGTGTATGCAAAAGTCGGATTTCTCGAATGCGTTTTTTAAATAGATTCCCTCTCTTTTGGGGTCTTCTGTAACTTTAGGTACAAAAAACATTCAGGCCTCCGATGACGATAAAGCATAGTTTAGTTGAACATTTTTGCTATCTGAGTCTATAGTTCAATATTCGATCCCCACAGTCCGCGCCAACAGTCCGCGCCAACAGTTCATTCCAACAGCTCGCTCAGGGCGCGATCGCTACATTTCTAAGGAGCGGGTTCGGTCAACGTCTCTCTTGATTCATATATAGGTGATGCAGGCGAAATTTTCTTCACTCAAGCTCTCTGAACTGCCCGAGCTGCTCGGCTCAATCAAGCTGGCGGTACCGTTACTCGTTGCGATCGCAACCATTCTTGTCGGTGCCACCTTCTATGAGTCTGAGGTCGGTTCCGCAGTGGTTCAGCAAGCCATCTATAAGAGTCCGTGGTTCGGCGCGCTCATGTTCATGCTGGCGCTCAATCTGGGTATTTCGACGCTGTTGCGCTATCCCTGGCGGGGGGCGAGAAAGATTGGCTTTGCCCTGACCCACTGGGGTCTGGTGGTCATTATTGCCGGTTCCGCTGCGGTGATTCACCTCAGCGTTGAAGGCATGCTGCTGGCCCGCACCGATGCCGGGCCGGTTAACACATTGCGGGTAGAGGGGGACTTGTTAGAGGTCGCCGCACCGGGCCAGGCGGTAGAACAGGCCTCGCTATTTATCAAGTCAGACGGAACGGTGGTACCCGACCGCCTGGGCTCTCTGGCCCTGCTAGATTACAGTCGCAACACGATCAAAACTGTTCGCTTTGAAGAAGGGGCTACGGTTGAGAACCCGGCGGTGCAGCTAACGCTCAGTAGCGATCGCATGGGGCAATCGCTAGCGCGGTGGGTCGCGGCCGCGCCTGCTGCCTACAGCCAGCTAGAGGTCGGTCCCGCCACCCTGCAGATCATCAAAGCAGAGACTGACTCGGCGCTCAAACAGGCGCTGTCGCCACCCGATGAACAGGCACCGATGCATCCTTTCGGCACGCTCACGGCCAGCTGGGCTGGCGCTTCCCGCGTCATCGATGTCAAAACAGAACAGCAAAAGCCCATCGCAATGGGCCAGGACCAGCTCAAGGTTGTTAATTTCTGGCCAGACTTTCGACTAGATAGCAACCATATGCCCGATTCGGCTTCAGCGCAGCTGCTCAACCCTGCGGTGGAGGTTGTTCTCGATCGCGGTGAGGCGACTGAAAGCTGGTACGTGTTCGCAAATGCAGCCTTCGATCCCATTCGTTCGTCGGGCGAGGGGATATTAGCCCAGGACTCAGCCCAGGCCATTGACGCCGCGTTCCGCTACGAAGTGACGCCGACGGTTACTTCGCCCGATGCGTTCTTCCGAGTCGTTGTGGATGCTGCGGGTGAGCTTCACTACGCGGCGCGTTCTTCTAAGGGATTTAAGTCGGGTGCTTTGACTATTGGTGAGACTGTTGTGCCGGGATGGGCCGACTTTAAAGTCACGTTGTCGACGTTTGTTTCCCATGCCCAGGTGAAGCGAGATGTTGTTCCGCTTCCCGAAACGGCCTCTGCGGATAGCGGTGAGCCTGCGCTATTGGTATCTGCGGCGGGGAGTGACCCAACCTGGGTGCCCTGGGGTGAGGCAACGACGCTCAATACTCTAACCGGCGACTGGTACGTGTCTTTTAGTCCTAAGCTGTTGCAGCTGCCCTTTGGAGTCAAGCTCGACGATTTCATTGTGGAGCGTAATGAAGGGTCTGAATCGGTCGCCATGTGGACTAGCGTGGTCCGCCTGATCGATCTCTACACCGGACAGATCGCTGACCGGCGGGTATGGATGAATCACCCAACGTGGTTCAAAGGGTGGAAGCTGGCCCAGGCCTCCTGGAATCCCGGTGACTTAAATCAGTCAACGCTGCAGGTCAAGCGCGAGCCCTGGTGGGTGACTGGGCTAACCTGGCTCGGATCGCTCATGGTGACTGCGGGCATCTGTACGATGTTCTACGGTCGGGCTGTGGCTAAAAAGCTGAAGGGACTTTCGGGTTTGCTAGGCCCCGAACCCGAGCCTGAACCAGAGACGGCTGACACGATTCCGATTTTTAACTTTTTTACCGGGCGCTGACGCCAATAATCTTCTCTCTTTTATGCTGACGTCAAAAGAACGGATGATGAAAATTCTCAAGTTTGCCATTGGGCTTTGCCTTGGGCTCGTGCTGATTGTGATGCCGCTGTCTCAGTTTCAGTCGTCCAATCTAGACGCGCTAGAGACGCTAGTGGTCCAGCAGGGGGGGCGGAAGAAACCACTGGATACCGTGGCTCAAGAAACCGTTGCCAAGATTCACGGGGCAACGACTTACCAGCATGATGGCGTCAAAGAAAGCTCAATGGAGACTTTTTTGTCGCTGTGGCTCAACAACCGTAACTGGAATGAGGAGCCGTTTGTACTCGTCAGCTATCGCCCCCTCAAAGAGCGGGTCGGGCTAGCTGTTGACCAAAAGTATTTCTCTTTTCAGACGCTGATGAGAAATGGGGCGCTGGGCGAGGTTGTTCGCTCAGCGCACGAGAAGCAGCTCAACGATGAAGACCTGACCCGCGATGAGCGGGAGGCGCTGACGTTAGAAGATCGGCTGACGTTGATGCTGGGCATGGTCAGCGATGATGCGATCGCAATCGTTCCTCACCCCACCGATCCGAAAGGCAAGTG
Organism: Cyanobacteria bacterium J06648_16; assembly: GCA_039817185.1. Classification (GTDB taxonomy): domain Bacteria; phylum Cyanobacteriota; class Cyanobacteriia; order Phormidesmidales; family Phormidesmidaceae; genus CAWUKV01. The sequence goes on from JBCBWI010000002.1 coordinate 66,527, forward strand.
GCTAGGCATTACCGAAGGCCAAACCCTCTACTCGCCTGAGGCGATTGCACCCCTCATCGCAAACTTTGCCCTGATCAAGCAAACCGTCTTTTCTGGCATCAGCCATCTGCCAATGGTGAATCCGCTGGCAGCGTCTCTTAAGTCTGGCCTGGCAGGTCTGAGTCCTCAGGTATATCCGGCGGATGCGACCATGCGCCGAGAGGTCTTCTTCAATCATTTCCATCCCTTCGCTAAAGCCTGGCAGCTGTACGGCATTGCCTTTGTGGTGATGCTGGCCGCTCTGCTGATCAAACCGTTCGAAGCCTACTGGAGTGCGATTGGGCTATTTGTGGCGGGCGTTGCTGTGCAGGCCTACGGCTTTTGGGAGCGGATGCAGATTGCGGGACGCCCCCCGGTCACTAATATGTACGAGTCGGTCGTGTGGGTCGGATTTGGCATTGCTGCGATCGCACTTACGTTTGAACTCATCTACCGCTCTAAGTACTACCTGCTGGCTGCCGCGCCGCTGTCGGTAGTGTGTTTGATTCTGGCCGACAGCCTGCCCGCCGTGCTAGACCCGAGCATTTCGCCATTGGTGCCGGTGCTGCGCGACAATTTCTGGCTGAGCATTCACGTACCCACAATTGCGCTCAGCTACGCCAGCTTTGCCCTGGCGCTGGGGTTGGGCCACGTGGCCCTGGGCAGCTATTTGTTTACCCCCAACGCCAAAAAGCGAATTCAGCTGCTGTCCCAGCTCAACTACCGAGTCTTGCAGGTGGGCGTGCTGCTGCTGACGGCGGGCATCATTCTGGGCGGCATTTGGGCGCACTTCTCCTGGGGGCGTTTCTGGGGCTGGGATCCGAAAGAGACCTGGGCGCTGATTGCGCTGTTGTGCTACCTGATTCCGCTCCACGGGCGACTGGTGGGCTGGATTGGCAATTTTGGCATCAGCGTCGCCAGCGTGGTCGCCTTTAACGCAGTGCTGATGGCCTGGTATGGGGTCAACTTTGTGCTGGGTACGGGGCTACACAGCTACGGGTTTGGCACGGGCGGTTCAGAACTGCTGATCGTGGGCGTGGTCGGTGCAGACTTGCTGTTTGTTTTGATTGCGGCTGCTCGACATCGGGGCTGGCTGCTCAAGCTAGGTGGTCTCTTCTCACGGCCCGAGCCTCAGAGTAATTAGTCGAAGATTAGTGAAATTATGAAACGCCGCGATTTTCTCAACTGGGTTGGCCTTGGGTTTATGGCCACCTCGCTACCGGTGGTGCTGGCTGCCTGCACCCCGGATGAGGCTGCCGAAGCGCCTGCAGAAGAGACAGCGGACCCTGGCCCGACAAAAGTAGACAGCAGCATTCGTGAGGATGGCTTTGCGGCGCTGGGAACCGTTGCCGATTTGGACGCCAACGGTTCCTTAGCCAAAATTGGTTTTGTCGCGGGTCCTGTAGTCGCTATCCGTGACCCGGCAGACAGTGAAAAGGTCTTGGCGCTCAACTCCATGTGTACCCATCAGGGTTGTACGGTGGAATGGTCCGGTGATGCGATGGTTTGTCCCTGTCACGGGTCGCAGTTTAACGCTGACGGTACGGTCGCTAACGGTCCCGCGTCGGAGCCGCTGAGTCAGTACGAAGCCAAGATCGAAGACGAGCTGGTGCTGATTAAGGCTCGATAGATGACAGCGATCGCTGTCATCTATTGCACCGCCATCTATTGCACCGCCGCTGTCCCCCTCATACCGTTGGCTTCGGCTTCGCTTCGCCTACGGTATTGAGAACTGCCCCCTGAGCGGAGTCGAAGGGGGCCACTTAAACAGCATCGTCGGTTTCCTTAAGTTTCCTAAGACTTTTCTAGGTCACCACTGCTGCTAGGCATAGGCTTGAGAAACGTTCTCAGGTTCAGAGCCGTATGGCGCGGATCAAGATTCGTCAGCTGCTGGCAGTGATTCAACAGGCCCGTCGGGGTGACGGTGAGCTGGGTGACCTGGCCTTGCTAAAGGCGGATGCTCTGGGTGCAACGGCAAGCCCAGCCGTTATGGATCGGCTACAGTCCGTCGTGGGTTATCATCCTACGATCGATCTCGATGCGCTACTGCAGCTGCCGTCTGATACGTTTGGACACGCCTACGCTGCCCACATGCAGCGCAATGGTCTGCAACCGTTTACCGTTAGCCCTGAGTTAGAAGACGTCGCCCGTCGCAATGTCTTTGCCCTGCGTTACGCGGTCACTCACGACATTTTTCATGTGCTGCTGGGGTTTGACACTAGCTATGCCGGAGAAATGGGAGTACTGGCCTTTGCCGTTGCTCAGGGGTACAGCCGTTCGCAGCAGATTGGGCTGTGGCTAGCAACGGTGCTGTATCCGCTGCTGGCCCCTGGTCAGATTCAGCAGATTTTTGATAGCAAGCAGCAAGGATATCAGCTAGGAATACAGGCTGATTGTCTGCTGGCCTATCGCTTTGAAGAACAGTGGTCGCGCTCCTTGGCTGAGGTGAGAAAGACCTTAGCACTGCCTGCTGAGTCGGAAGCCATAGCCTCTTGATCTAGCAATCGCCACAAACGTTTGTACGCGATTGCTAGCCACAGAACGCTTGATGGTTGAGGGATCGCCTTACTTGGTGTCCGAAGTAAAGGGGCCAGCGCTATAAACATCGATGGTTTCAGTTAGAACCTGGAGGCGCAAGATAAAGGCAGGTTATCGAGTGAAGCGGCTCTTTACGGGATGGAACGTTGCCAGTATCACCGACTCAAGCCCCCCATAAAATTCGCACCTGCGTAAGTTTCTACTAAATCTATTTAGGAGTGGACTGATGATAAAGCCTCTTGACTGGCGGCAGTGCCAGCTCACCATATGGTGTTTTCGCTGGCACGCGAACTTTGGCTCGGCTCGAATCGCGTCGTGATGTCCGTTAGGACAGCTCCGTTCTATGAGCCCGCTGGTGCCAGGGCCCCCTTCGGATAGGCAATCCGCTTGTGGTTGTACTGCTGCCAGACCTGTACAAAGATATTGGCGATGATGCCCATATCGTCTCGGGTTAGGCAAGAGTCCACCAGCTGCTGGTCGCGCCAGCGGGCCCTGAAAATTTTGTTCACCATCGAATAGGCTTCTTCGACCGATGCGTTTTTATCGAGCGATCTCAAAGCGGCTTCGCAGGAATCGGCCAGCATGACAATGCCAGTCTCCGGTGACTGAGGAATGGGGCCGATATAACGAAAGTCTGATTCCTTAACCGTAATAGTCGGGTCATTCGCGGCCCGCTCCTTCGCCTGATGGTAGAAGTAGCTGATCAGCATGTTGCCCTGGTGCTCAGGAATGAACGCCTGAATAGCTTGGGGCAGGCGATGCTTGCGGGCCATGACCAGCCCCTGGGTCACGTGCTTTTTGATGATGTCAGCGCTGACCCAGGGGTCGTTGATCAGGTCGTGCTTGTTGGGGCCGCCCATCTGATTCTCAATGAAGCCGAGCGGGTCATGCATTTTGCCAATGTCGTGATACAGCGTCCCGGCTCGGACCAGCTCGACGTTGTGGTTGAGGGCGCGGGCCGCCGCTTCGGCCAAGTTGGCTACAAACATGGTGTGTTGAAAGGTGCCGGGCGCATCTGCCGCTAATCGCTTTAGCAATGGGCGGTTAGGGTTAGACAGCTCGGCCAGCCGAATCGGCGTAATCACGTCGAAGGCCGACTCAAGGTAGGGGCTGACCCCGAGCGCAACAATACTCCAGGCAACGCCGTATAAACCCTGCAATGCCGCGCTGGTCAGCAGCGTGTGCCAGGCCGAAGCCGAGACCGTGTTAAACATCATCGTCAGCAGCAGATAGCTGACGCCCTGGCTGATGCCGACAAAGCCGCTCAGCAGAGCAAACTCTTCGCGAGAACGCAGACGGGGGGCAATCCAAGCGCCAACCAAGGCTGCGATCGCACCGGCAAAGAGCGCGGTCGTGGCCACATTAGCCCCAACCAACAGCAGCACCACCAAAATACTCACCACGGCAACGGCCAGCACCGTGCCGTAAAAGCTGCCAATTAGCAACCCCAGGGTTGGCATCCCCAGGTTGGGCAGCTTAAGCACGGCAAACCCGGCAATCACCAGAATCAAGAACAGCACCAGGATGTGGTCACTCTGCCGCAGGTTGACCCCCTGGGCATGGTCAATCCACAAAAACAAAGCAGCGGCCCCGCCTACCAGCAGCCCAAAGCCCGTGAACCCCAGCCAGTTAAACCGACGTCGGGTCAGCTTGAAGTGATCGAGCAGGACAAAATTCTCCTGGGTGATTGCCTCTCCCCGCTTCACGATGGTTTCGCCTGCGGCCACCGAGACCATCACTGGCTTCACCTCCTGCACGGCCTGTTCAGCCCGCTGTCGGGTACGTTCTGGGTCTTCTATCAGGTTAGGCCTGAGGGTGGCTGCGAGAAAATGGGTCGCAATTTGAGTTTCGGGGGATGCCAGCTTAGACGCAGGGACCACCGCTTCCTGTAGCTGCACCTGAACGGCCTGACGCAGCAGATCGTCAGGCATGCCCTGAACAATTCCCTGCGCGAGCATGCGTTGCTGTACCAGCCGCATCAACCGCTGCAGATCGAGCCATTCTTCAGTGGACAGTTTGAGGAGGCTCGGCGCGATTGCCAGCGGGTCGCTGACGTCTACCGTGTTGGTCAGCTGCTGAAGCGCGGCTGCATACTGCAGTCTCTGAGCCTGTATTTGGGCGCCCACGGCTCGCAGGGACTGCAGCGAGGTTTGCTGACGATACTGCAATAGCTCCTTGAGGGCCGTTGCCTGCTCCAGGCTGAGGCTGTTGATCTGAGCGGGCAGGCTCCCACCGCGAGCTGCCCCTGGCTGCAGCAGGGGCACCGTCACATCGGTCCGCTGAGCCAGCGACCAAATCGTGTTCCACTCCGCGTTGTTGCTGCGGTAGAGGTAATCCTCCGTCCCTTCAGAAAGGTTGGCTAGTGGCAAGGACGGGCCTGCTTCGATTTTCGCCCGAGCTGAATTCACCTGCTGCAGCAAGAGTTCCAGCGCCTGACTGGACTGGTCGGTTGCGGTCTGGTCTAGCATCAATACCTGGACCGAGCCCGTACGAGCAGCCTGGCGGTTGGCCTCCGTGGTCTGCACATCGACCAGGCTGACCGATGCTGGGGCAAACACCGTCTCGGGGGCTAGGGTTTCAACGCCTAGCGTCGGCTGGTTGTAAAACCGTTGCCCTAGCGCGGCTGTCAGCAGCAGCATGGCCAGCAGGCTGACAATTTGAGTTTGGTTGAAAGGGGTGTGTCGGGAAAGTAGGTGCAGGCCAGCCGAGCGATTGGTCGAAGTCGTAGACTGCCGAATCGCCGTATTGCGGCTGCGCAAAGAGGTCGAGACGTCTTCCCACGGGATCCAGTGGTGTATGAGCTTAGAGCAGGGCCTTCCTAAGCGCTGTAGCGCCTGCCTTACAGGGCTTAATGCCGTCCCCACAAATCGGCTCAGAAACAGAGAGAGTCGCCCTTGTTTGGCAACCTGTTTGGTAAGCGACCGGCGTTTTTTCATGGTCTTACCCGAGCTGGCCTAGGTCCGATGGGTGGATGAAAGTACGAGGTAGACATGACCGCTACAGCCTCACGGCCACGAAGACAGCATCGTCACAATCAGAACATGAAACGGGGGTAGATAGAGAACGCCCACTAATCCAGAGTGCCCATCAATGCGACAAGCATGACCGGCTCATTGACGGCTCGTTGGGACCAGCTAACCTGGATACACCCTTACCCACATGGGTCGCCAGCGTAGATTGCTAGCATGGGCTGCCAGCGTAGATATGCACCGTATCCATAGCCGAGCACTTACCCTGGGGGGTTATCGTCGTTTCGACATTATAGTCTGATTTTTTTCTAAGGAAGATCGGGCCAACCGGTCCCTTCCCGTTCCGGTGAAAGGGCCAGTAACGGCTCGCCCGCTAGCGGCCAAATGGGCAATGCGGCGGCGGTGGCGGGCAGCCCGGCCCAGTGGGCAAAGAGCTGTCGGGCTTGGGTAACGACCACTGGCGCAGCGCCCTTAGCCCATAGGCTGGTCGAGTCGGGCGTGCTGAGTCCGGCCAGCAGCCCCGCAATCCCCATCGTCGTACTCGACTCGACTCGGCCCTGGTTCTGTTGGGCGGCAAGCTGAGCCATCCGTACGGTCAAGCTATAGCTCTCAGGCGCAGTCAGAAACGCCCTCAGGGCCACGGTGGCTGGTGTGCAGGCCGCCGTAGCCGGCGATTTGGGCGCTACCTGGCCCATTGCCGAGGTCAATAGTCCTGCCAGGGGGGACAATCCCGAAGAAGCTAACGCCTGGGTCAGCTGGACTGGTGGTGGCAAGTGGGCCGTTGATGACGCGGTTCCTGCCGCTGCGAAACCCAAGGGGCACACTCGCAGAAGTGAGATCGCACCCTCGACTAAAATCACATCGCTTTGAACTGTGGGGGCTAGCTGAGCGAGCAGCGGTTGAACGTCATGGGCGCACAGCAGGTAAGGCAGCAGATAAATCAGCTGCTGGGCAGGGCCCTCCGGCAGCGCCAACGGCCTCGATTGGCAAAGGGCTTCAATGCCAGTATTCAGGGCGGGCTGAACCGTAGGAGCGGCCCCGACAATCCCGAGCAAAGCGGCCTGAAACTGAAGCGCAATCGAAACGGTCTGCATAAGATTCGCTAAGCCGCTTGACGGCAATCAAACTTGGCAGTTTAGAGTAGTCGAGTTCAGCAATTGCCTGAAAAACTGGGCCCTGAAAATTTAGTCGTTAAGGTTAGCCAGTCAGTATGGGAAACGCGCGTCGTTCCGTTCAATGGTTCAGCATTCTAGCAGCTAGCGTAGGGCTGCTGCCCGGTCGTATGGGGACCGCCGCCGAGATCACCGAGCCGGTACAGCCTCCGCAAATGGCCCAGGGGGTCGATCGGCCTGTGCTGCAGTTGGGCAGCGTCGGCAGTGCCGTGAGTGAAGTACAGGCGCTCCTGACGCTGCTGGGCTACTACAATGGCCCCGTCGATGGTTTTTACCGTGAGCAAACCCAGACAGCGGTCGCCCAATTTCAAACAGCGGCGGGCGTAAACGCTGACGGCATCGTCGGGCCGACCACCTGGCAAAAGCTGCTGCCCCGCCCTGGCGAAGTCGCTCAGGCCGCCGCTCCGCCGACACCTGCGCCCACGCCTGCGCCGACGCCAACACCGACACCAACCCCTACGCCGACACCTGCGCCCACGCCGACACCGACGCCCGACCCAGAACCGGCGGCAGTAGGACTGCCGGTCCTGCGCGAAGGCATGTACGGTCCAGCGGTGACGCGACTGCAGGAGCGGCTGAAAACGCTCGGGGTCTACGGTGGCGAGATCGACGGCGTGTTTGGACCGCAGACAGCAGCAGCTGTCCGGCAAATTCAGCAGCGGAATGATCTGGAGGCTGACGGGGTGGTGGGACCGAGAACCTGGTCAATACTATTGAGATAGCCCATAAGGTAACCCAACGACAGCCAAGCCTTTAACCCCCATCAGATTGACGAAGAATTGACCCTCGTCGCCCAAAGCGCAGAAGGGATGCGCTGCCCCTACAAGGCCGAAGACGTCATCGTCGCTTCTATCTCGGTCAGGTCAAAATCAGCATTCAGTTCGGCGCTGTAAACACGAGCAAAGCCTTCGGTCTGATGAAGGTACAGCAGGTAATCGCCCATGAGAAAATAGACGCCCATCATCGCCGCTGCCGAGGAGGCGACCAGGAACCCCGCCAACATCAAAGAAAACTCCTGATTGGCGATGGCCCGGTCCATCAATCGAAGCGCCCAGGCTACAAGACCGACAACAATAAGAATAATCAGCAGGGTCATGTTTATCGGGTGGGCATAAATCTGTAGACGGAATCAAAGCAGGCAGGATGTCCCCACGCTTTTATGAGCCCACTATTAAGCATTGTAACAGCGCTATTCAAAATTGGCGCGTGCTGACGGACAGACCTGAAAAGACCGGATGGGCACTAGCTGTAACTCGGACGCACGGGCAGGTTGCGATCGCACAGGTACTGCTTGATCTCTGCCACCGTCAACTGCCCGTAATGCAGCAGTGAGGCCAGCAGCGCCGCTTCTGCGTGACCGTCGGTAAGCGCTTCGTAGATGTGCTGACAGGTGCCTGCGCCGCCAGAGGCAATCACCGGTACCGAAACGCGTTGAGCAATGGCCTGGGTCAGTTCTAAGTCATACCCAGCCTGGGTTCCGTCGGCATCCATGCTGGTCACCAGCAGTTCCCCGGCGCCGCGCCGGACGACCTCCGCAGCCCAGTCCACCGCATCGATGCCCGTATTTTCCCGGCCGCCCCGCACGAAGACGTCCCAACCGGTGCCCGATTCTCGGCGTCGCGCATCAATGGCGACCACAATGCACTGTGCTCCAAACTGGGCACTGGCCTCCGCCACAAAGTCAGGATTACGGACAGCAGCCGAGTTAATGCTAACCTTGTCAGCCCCGGCCCGCAGCAGTTTCTTAATGGTTTCTACCGTACTGATGCCGCCGCCAACCGTGAGGGGAATAAATACCTGGTCGGCGGTCCGATACACCACATCAAAAATGACGTCCCGGTCTTCGTGGGTCGCGGTGATATCCAGAAACACCAGCTCATCTGCCCCTGCTTCGTTATAGGCCTGGGCCAGCTCGACCGGGTCGCCCGCATCTTTGAGATCGACAAAATTCACCCCCTTGACCACCCGTCCGGCTTTGACATCGAGGCAGGGCAAAATGCGTTTGGCAAGCATAACAGCAGGTAAAAGAATGGGGTAAAACGACGGATCGGAAAAGGTTTCTAGCAGTTTCCTAGGGTACAGGATGGTTCGCCCAATTAAAGCGCTCGATTACAGCCCCCCATGGCAGTTCCCTCATGGCAGTTCCTAATGACACCCCAGTTGAAGACAATAAATATGCGCTGACAGAATAAATATGCGCTGACAGAATCCCATAGGCACCGAACCAGGACGCTGATAAACTGAGGATTGGTTTTAATTCTTAATAATTGTGTTGGGAGCAGTCGAAAGCATGGCGATCGAAGTGGGGCAAAAGGTCAAGGTACTGCGGCTCAGAGACCGCGTTTCAGACACCGTGGCGGGCTGCCTGGGCAAGGTTGGCGAAGTCAAGCAGTTCAAAATGGTGGACGGTAGCGGCGTGGGTGTTGTGGTCAAGTTTGAGGATGACTATGCCACCTGGTTCTTCGAAGATGAGCTCAAGCCGGTCGGGTAGTTGCATCCTGGGCTAGATTTTTAGCTAGCCCGCGTGCGACACGATAGAGGCTTTATTGGGGAATACAATGGCGCTGATTTTGACGTTTTTGGGCAAGGGGGGCGTGGGGCGTTCGGTGAGCGCGATCGCAACCGCAAAAAAGCTCGCCAGTCAGGGACAGCGGGTGCTGCTGGTGACCCAAGATGCCGGTCCGGCCTTCGGGCTGCTGCTGGGCAGCCCAGTTAGCGCCGACCTGCAGACGATTGCGCCTCAACTCACCGCCGTCCAGCTAAAACCAACCGCCCTGCTTGAGCAAAACTGGGATAGGGTCAAGCAGCTCGAAGCCCAGTACCTGCGCGATCCGTTCTTTAAGGCCGTATACGGTCAAGAACTGAGCGTGCTGCCGGGTATGGACACGGCCCTGGCCCTTAATGCCATTCGCGAATACGAGGGTAGCGGTGCCTACGATGTCATCGTTCATGACGGTCCGGGCGATCAGGCCAGCCTGCGCATGTGGGGCTTGCCCGAGGGCGTTGACTGGTACTTTCGGCGGTTTAAGCAGGTATTTCAGTCCTCTCAGTTTGCCAAGGCAGTAACGCCGTTCGTGCAGCCAGTGGCGGCGGCGGTCTTCAGTAACGTGTCGTTTAGTAGTGACATGTTCGACCAGCCCCAGGTCAGCCAGGCCACCAATATGATCGCTGAGGGCAAGGCGGCGGTGAAAAACCCGGCGCGGGTGCGGGCGTATCTGGTATCGACGGGGAGCGAAGGTGCGATCGCAACCGCTCGCTACCTGTGGGGCGCGGCTCAGCAGGTAGGCCTCACCGTCGGTGGGGTGCTGCTCAATCGGACGGGTGGCAGCGTTGAGGATCGGTTCGCGCCCCTTCCATCTAGCCGCCTACCTGACTGGTCAGAACAGGATAAAAACTGGCAGCCGCTGATCGACGCCCTGCCAGACTTCCAGACGATCCCCGACGTTCCCCCATCGATGACGGTGGACCTGAATGCCCTAACCGTCAGGCTGTTCTTGCCAAGCCTGGACAAAAAGCAGATTCAGCTCACCCAGTACGGGCCAGAAGTCACGGTCGAAGCGGGCGACCAGCGTCGGAACCTATCGCTACCCAAGGGGCTGCAGGGGCGCTCAATTTCTGGGGCCAAGTTTCAAGACGGCTATCTGATCATTGCTTTCGGTTAGTCTAGAAAACGCCTGAATTTTGGTCCGCCTTACCCGATCCAATTCTTCTGCCCAATTCTTCTGCAAACCATGTCAGACACGCCTTCTCCAGAAGTGACTCAGAACACGATTCCAGCCACGGCTGCCCCCTCTAACAGCGGCGGCAAAGCCCGCCAGCTGTTAGGCATGAAGGGGGCCGATGCCGGTGAAACCAGCATCGCGAAGATTCGGCTACAGCTGATGAAGCCGATTACCTGGATTCCGCTGATGTGGGGGGTGATCTGCGGCGCGGCCTCGTCTGGCCACTTTGACTGGTCGGTAGAGCATGTCCTGATTGCGCTAGCCTGCATGCTGATGGCCGGGCCGTTCATGACAGGCTACACCCAGACCATCAACGACTATTACGACCGCGAGCTAGACGCCATCAACGAACCCTACCGTCCGATTCCGTCGGGGGCGATCTCGCTGCCCCAGGTACAGGTGCAGATTTGGATTCTCTTGCTAGGCGGCATCGCCATTGCCTATGCGCTTGACCAGTGGGCTGGGCATCCCTTCCCGACGCTGACCGCGCTGGCCATTGGCGGGTCGTTTTTGAGCTACATCTACTCAGCGCCGCCACTCAAACTCAAGCAGAATGGCTGGCTTGGCAACTATGCGCTAGGGGCCAGCTACATCGCCCTACCCTGGTGGGCTGGTCACGCCCTATTTGGTGAACTCAATCCAACGGTGGTCGTGCTAACGCTCATCTACAGTATGGCGGGATTGGGGATTGCGGTTGTGAACGACTTCAAAAGCGTTGAAGGCGACGAGCAGCTGGGTCTGAAATCGCTGCCGGTCATGTTTGGCATTGGCACTGCTGCCTGGATCTGTGTGCTGATGATCGATATCTTCCAGGGGGGCATGGCGGCTTACCTAATCAGCATTCACAAAAACCTGTACGCGGTTTTGCTGATTTTGATGATTATTCCGCAGATCACGTTCCAAGATATGTACTTTTTGCGCGATCCGCTTAAGAATGACGTTAAATACCAGGCCAGCGCTCAGCCCTTTCTGGTCCTTGGCATGCTGATTATGGCCCTGGCATTAGGGCATACCGACTATCTGGTTAGCTAGTCGAGAGTAGACCCATGCCGGTGCTCCCGGATGATTGATTTTGTAGAGCGGATATTTGTTGACAGGGGTCTGGGTCTGGTAGCCTTTGTAAAGGTTTCCGTTAAGAAATGCTTAATACCGACCGGCAATCGGTATGGGTTCCGCTGCTATTGATCCAGCTAAGTTCCCTGATATCAATATCTTTGGACGATTCAGCTAATAGGAATTGAACGTGGCTAACTGGATTTCGGGGCTGAGACCCGGTTCAAATCGCAGAAACTCTGACCAGGGGATCAATCAGTCGATCAGTCCACCCCCATCGGATACGAGGCCGGGTACGTCACCGAGTAGGCGGGGAACGGGAACTAACGGTAATGGGGTCGCACCCAAACAGCGACGACCACCGCGCCCGGTCTACAAGCGCTTTTTCTTTTGGCTGCTGCTGCTGGTGGGCGCATCTGCCGTGCCCGCCACCCGGGCCTATCGATTTTGGCAGGAAGTCGATGCCAACTTGCCTGACGTCTCGAATGCGCTAACCTTCGAGCGTCGGGGAACGATCACCATCAAAGCCGGAGACGGCACGGTTCTGCAGAAGCTGGGCCCGGCCACGAAGGAATATTTAGAGTACGACGACATTCCTGACCCCCTACTGCAGGCGTTTATTGCTGCCGAAGATCGACGGTTTTACGAGCACGAAGGGATTGACTACAAGGGTATTGCCCGCGCTATCGTGGCCAACCTGCGCAACCGAGAGCTGGTGGAGGGGGCCAGTACCATCACTCAGCAGCTAGCGCGGATTGTCTTCTTAGATCAGGAGCGTAGCTTTCAGCGCAAGTTTAAGGAGGCGCTGCTGGCCCAGAAGCTTGAGAGCGAGCTGGGCAAAGAGAAAATTCTGGAGCGCTACCTCAACCTGGTGTACCTGGGTGAGGGGGCCTACGGTGTCGCTGATGCGGCCTGGATTTACTTTGGTAAGTCGGTTGACGACCTGACCGTTTCTGAGATTGCTCTGATTGCCGGGATGGCCCCGGCCCCCAGTCGCTATTCGCCGTTGCTCAATCTTGAAGCTGCTCGCGTTCAGCGCGACAGCGTGATCAAGCGCATGCTGGATGTGGGAGCGATTTCCCAGGCTCAGGCCAGCACGGCCTACGGCAGCGAAATTGCCACTACGCCCAATGAGCCAAAGTATCTGTACAGCGAATTTCCCTACTTCACTATTTATATTGAAAAACAGCTGGCCCAGCTACTGAGTCAGGACGAGCTAGAGGCCGGGGGACTGACTGTTGAGACGACGCTCAATACCGAATGGCAAAAGGCTGCTGAGGCCACGCTGGTTGAGACCATTGAGCGGTACGGTCAGTGGCAGCGGTTTGAGCAGGGGGCCATCGTCGCCATTGACCCTCGCACGGGCGAAATTCAGGCGATGGTGGGCGGTACGGACTTTCAGGATAGCCAGTTTAACCGGGTGACCCAGGCCCAGCGACAGCCCGGATCCACCTTCAAAATGTTTGTGTATGCAACTGCGATCGCAACCGGCATGTCGCCCTACAAGGGCTACGATGACGCTCGCTACATTGTTGACGGCTACGAACCCGAAAACTACGGTAAAAACTACAGCGGCAGAACCGATCTGCGGCGGGCGCTGGTCTCCTCCATTAATATCGTGGCCGTCAAGCTGCTGGTCGATGTCGGCTTTGAACCTACCATTGCGATGGCCAAGCGCATGGGCATCCAGTCTGATCTGCTGCCGGCCTACTCGCTGGCCCTGGGCTCGTCCGAGGTCAACCTGCTAGAGCTGACCAGCGCCTACGGTACCCTGGCCAACACTGGCAAGCACGTTGAGGCCCACGGCATCACCCGTATCCTCAATAGCGATGGCGAGGCCATCTACGAGTTTGCTAACGAGGCTGAACCGGCTATCGACGAAACCTCGGCGGCCATCATCACCTGGATGATGCGTGGCGTGGTCGAGGGCGGCACCGGTAGCAACGCCTACATTCGCGGTCGCCAGATCGCCGGCAAAACGGGCACCTCTGAGAAGAACCGCGACCTCTGGTTTGTCGGTTTCACACCGCAGCTAACGGTCGGTGTCTGGTTCGGCAACGATGACAGCAGCCCGACCAACGGTGCCAGCAGCACTGCCGCCTGGGCCTGGCGCAAGTTCGTCTCCCAGTTTATTGACGATCTTCCCGTCGAAAAATTCCCCGACTTGCCTCGATTGTCTGGGCGCAAGGGGTCAATTGCCGCCGAACCCGAAAAACCCGGTAGGGTGATCGCCGATAAGCCTGGTTCTAGCAGCGAGGAAGGCCGCAGTGGTCGGTCGGGCTCGTCTCGACGCTCGGGCAGTAGCAACCGTCGCCAGTCGTCCCCCTCGCCCACCCCGTCTGACCCCCCCTCACCCAGTCCTTCGCCCTCCCCTGCTCCGTCAGGGGTGAGTCCTAGCCCGGTTCCTAGGCCCAACCCTGTACCCCGCCCAGCCCCGTCGCCTGCCCCTGCGGCCCCGGCCCCGGCCCCGGCCCCGACCCCCACGCCGCCGCCTGTGCCCCGCCCGGCCCCCGCACCGACCCCGCCGCCTGTCCCCGCACCTGCGCCCACGCCACCGCCGGTGCCCCGTCCAGCCCCCGCGCCGACCCCGCCACCTGTCCCAGCACCGGCCCCAGCCCCTCCGGCCCCCGCGCCTGCGCCTGCACCTGCGGGTGAGTAAGCTTTGTTGACCTAATCGAGGAATATTAGAACAATGACACTACTAATCGGCGCTGCAGGCGCATCGGGCATTTCGATGACCTATTTCAATTTGGTCTACATCGTTGGCTTCATTGCAGCGGTAGTGATTGGCTCCATTGCCTGGTACAACTCCAAGCGGCCAGCCGGTTGGGAAAATGCCGAGCGCCCAGATTTTGTGCCCGACATGGATACCCAGTCCAGTGAAGAAGAAGACACGGCTGAGTAAAGCAGCTGAGGGACCGAAAGGGACTGCTTCCCTTCGCTCCCTCAGCTAAATCAGCTACATGGAGTCATACAGCAAGACTGACTGGATCCGCTAATCTGTGACACGAATCTGTCCTCGATTAATCGCATCGAACATGCGATTGATTTGAGCTTCTTCTTGGTGGCTGAGCTCGTTTTTATCAAACAGGGCCTGCATGAGCTGCTGCTGCGTAGTGCGGCTGATGCAGCGCTGTCTAAAAATGTCGTCGATGATGGTCTGAAGCGATTGCTGTGAGGTCTGAATCGTCTGCGTCTGGATCATGATGGGGAACCCACTGCCGGGTGGACAACTTTAATCTGCGCTCTCAATCTGCCACGACGACAGCAGGGCCTACCGTGATTTCAAGCTGGCTTGATAGGTGATGTGCCGCACAGTCTGGGGTGATGGAGGACTGGCGCAATCTTGAAATGGGGCAACCTCAGGTAGGCTTACGCGATTTAGCGGATTGTCTAGAGAACTGTACGGATTGTCTGTATTCGAGACGCAAGATGATGACGGTTGGCTGCTAGCCCTTACGGAGGCTGGCGCAGCGCTTGTGGACTCGTCCTATCCGTTCCTGAATCATGCTCCATTCTGTATCGACTCGACCGCTGGCTCAGAGGCTGATCATCAGCGGTGCGATCGCACTTTCCCTCACGCTTACTCATTCCCCCTTTCCTGCTTTCAAACCACCGACTGCCCAGGCGCAGCAGCAGCGCGTCGCCGGGTGGCTAATGGTACAAAGGCTGCGAGGTCGCGTTACTTACCGCAGTCAGCAGACGCGATCGGCTCGCTCAGGCGACCGGCTCGACCAAGTCGGCAGCAGCCTGACGACCGCCAGCCGTTCTGGCGCGAGTCTAGTCCTCGATAACAGCCTCGGTACTGTCCAAGTCGCCGAAAACACCCACCTTCGCGTCCAGACCCTGGCCGTGCTTTCAGACGGCGCCCGGGTGACAGTGCTAGATGTCCCTCAGGGGCAAGTTCGCCTGCAGGTCCGTCGGTTTTCAAATCCCAACAGCCGCCTAGAAATCCACACCCCCAGCGGCGTTGCTGCCGTGCGCGGCACCGAGTTTGGCGTGAGTGCCACCGAGGATGGTAGAACCACCGTTGCTACGCTCTCTGGAGCCGTTGCCACCAGCGCCCAAAACCAAACCGTGCTGCTTAATCCCGGTTTTGCCAGCGTGATTAGACCCGGCGAGCCGCCGTCTGAACCGCTCCCCATAGACCGTGCACTCACCTTTGACGTGGTGGGGTATGGTCGGGCCGGGCAACAAGTGTCGATTATCGGTGACGTGAATCCAACCAACACGGTTTGGATTGAGGATGAGCCCGTCGCCGTTTCCCGACAGGGCCGGGTGCAGGCCATCGTCCGCCTGCAGAAACGCCGAAATTTTGTAGACGTAGAGATTCGCAATCCCCTGGGTGAGCGTCGTCACCAGCGCGTTTGGATTCACCATGACGATTAGTCCGCGCCGATCGAAGGGTATTCCTGACGGGCTGATCCGAAGGACGACCGGTTGGATAGAGCGCAACTGTCCGTGGCTACCGGCTAGCCTGACGGCGGCAGGACTGGTGGTGGGCCTGAGCAGCGTGGGCGGTACCGACGTCCTTGAGCAGCAGGGCTACAGCCTGCTGCATCAGCTGCAGGCCCGTTTCCACCCGATTGACTGGGACAGTCGGATAGTGGTGGTGGCCATTGATGAACCCAGCCTGGCCGAATATGGCCGCTTCCCCTGGTCGCGCGATCGCTATGCTCAGCTCTTAGAGACCCTTTGGGTGACTCAGCCAGCGGTCATCTCGTTTGATGTTTTGATGCCCGAGACTACCCCTGAGGACGCGCTGTTTGCCCAGGCCATTGCCGATAGCGGCAACGTGGTTCTGGCTGTAGGCAACGATGGTAATGGGTATGCTCTGGAGGTCGCCGCCACCCTCGCTGAGCCAGCGGCGTCAGCCTTCATCACCGGGCACGTGAATAACTGGCCCGATACCGATGGCGTCAGCCGTCAGGCCCCTCTCTATATCAATCAATTCCCCTCGCTCGGGGTCGCCACCACAGCGGTCTATCTCAGTAGTCTGGCCCAAACTCAGCAGGCAGCGCTACCTGTCGAATCACGCCAATTGGAGCGGTTGGCAGAGACGAGGGCCACCGACCCTGACATCCCCGTTTGGCTGAAATGGCCGGGCCCGGTGCCCAGCGATGCTGCCCCTGGCTCGTCACTACGAGTGCTCTCGTTCGCAGACGTTGCCGAAGGCCGAATCGATCTCAGCGAGCTGCAAAACAAAATCGTCCTGGTTGGAGTAACGGCCCTGGGCATCGATCCTATCCGCACGCCGTTCCATCTGGCCGCGCCGACCAGTGGCGTCTATCTGCATGCCGCCATCGTTGATAATCTGCTATGCCAGCGCTTTTTGACTCGGCTACCCCGTCGCGACGCCTACTTAGGCTTAATCGTGCTCAGCGGGGTAGCCGGTTGCTTGTTTTATGGGCGGGGTGCTCAGGGGCAACTGTTGGGCTGTGTGGGCTTTCCGATTGTGTGGCTA
This sequence comes from Cyanobacteria bacterium J06648_16, assembly GCA_039817185.1. GTDB lineage: Bacteria > Cyanobacteriota > Cyanobacteriia > Phormidesmidales > Phormidesmidaceae > CAWUKV01. Next base: position 83,463 of record JBCBWI010000002.1, read on the forward strand.
GGGCTGGTTTACGGCGCGTTTGTGATGCAGTACTGGCTACCGTTAGCGGCCCCTATCGGGACGGTATGGCTCACTGCAGCTGGGGTGCAGCTGCAGATTCAGCGAGATAAACAGCAGCTCATGAATCTGTTTGCCATGAGTGTTGCCCCCGAAACCGCCCAGATCATCTGGCAGCGCAAGCAGGAAATTTTTGATCAGGGCGAGCTGGCAGCGCAGGAACTGACCGCCACGGTGCTGTTTATGGATATTCGAGGCTTTACAGGCATTGCCGAAAAGCTCTCTTCCCAGGCGCTGATGGACTGGTTGAATGAATACTTTGAGGTGATGACGGACGGCATCATGGCCCACGGTGGCGTTGTCGATAAATACATTGGCGATGCGATTATGGCGGTGTTTGGTGCCCCGTTTCCGCGATCTCAACCCGAGCAGATTCAGGCTGACGCGGTTGCCGCTGTCAGGGCTAGCTTGCAAATGCACCAGGCGCTGATCGCCCTCAACCATCGCTTTGCGCGCAGACAGTGGCCGACCATTGCTTTTGGGATTGGCATCCACACCGGTCCGCTGATTGCTGGGACAGTGGGGAACCGTCATCGGATGAACTATTCGATGTTTGGTGATACGGTCAACATCGCTGCTCGGCTAGAGAAACTGACCAAAGATCTGCCGCCCACCGCTGGTTACCGCGTCCTCATCAGTGCCGATACACAGGCGCTTATTCAAAACGACTTCAAAACGCCCCTGGTTCGCTCTGCTGCGCTCAGAGGTCGCGCTAAGCAGACGGAAATATACACAGTGGATAGGCTGTTGGGCTTGGAGGCTTGAACCGAGCGCCAGTGCACCCTGGCCAAACGGGATGTCTGCCAAAGGGAAAGTCGCAGAGCAGGGTGGTTACTCGCTAGAAAACTGCTCGCTTTTATAGCGGAAATACTCAGATGCCGCGGCAATCAGGCCAGAGGCCAGAATTAAGACGACGCTGAGGGCGTTCATATCAGGCTTTACCCCTGTGCGAACGCGGCTGAAGATTTCAATCGGCAGCGGAGTCGCCCCACCTGCGGTAAAGCTAGAAATCAGCAGGTCATCCATGCTGAGGACAAACGCCAGCAGACATCCCGAGAGAATCGCTGGGGTGAGCTGGGGTAGCAGGACGCGAATCAGCGCCTGACGAGGAGTGGCCCCTAGGTCCAGGGCCGCTTCTTCTAGATTAGGATCCAGCCCCTTGAGCCGGCTGGACACGACAACGGCCACGTAGGCCAAGCAAAAGACCAGGTGAGCCGCGATCGCAGTCCAAATGCTCAGCGGTACGGCGACGGTAGCCAGAAAGACTAGGGTAGCCACTGCGATCGCAATATCCGGCACGATCAGCGGCAGGTAAGACACACCCTGGTATAGCGATCGCCCTGGAAACCGATATTTTGCTAACCCAATCGCCATTAGGGTGCCGATTATCGCTGCCACCCCGACCGCACAAAAGGCAATCTTGAGGCTATCGCCCAGCGCCCTAAACAGCCGCTCGTCTTGAAAGAGTTTGCCGTACCAGTGCAGGCTGAACCCCGTCCAGGTTGCGCCATAGCGCGACTCGTTAAAGCTGTAGACCGCCAGCACCAAAATCGGCACATACATGAACCCATACATCAGCACCGTGACCATGCCCTGCCAGGGCAGTCGCTTGCCGGAACGCGCACGGGTCATGAGTAGGCCTCCGGATTTCTATCGCCATAGCGCAGCAGCAGCGCAATCCCGATACTTACCGCTAAAATCAGCGTCATGCTCAAGGCCGAGCCAAAGCCCCAGTTACGCGATACCCCCAGAAACTGGTTGTATACCAAACGGGGCAGCGTCATGCTAGACGGCCCCCCCAGCAGCGCCGGGACGATAAAATCCCCCACGCTAGTAATGAACACTAGCAGGCTCCCCGCCGCAATACCCGGCAGCGTCTGCGGTACCGTCACCTTCCAAAAGGCCGCATTCGGGCTGGCCCCCAGGTCCGCCGCCGCCTCTAGCAGCTGCGTATCTAGCCGCTCCAGCGACGCATAGAGAATCAGCACCATATAGGGCAAAAAGTTGTACACCAGGCCCACATACACCGCCCATTCCGTATTCATCAGATCCTGACCGGGTAGCCCCACCGCACCTAGCAGCACGTTCACCAGTCCCGAACGGCGCAACAGCATGATCCAGGCATAGGTCCGCAGCAGCGATGAGGTCCACAGCGGCAAAATAAAGGCCACCAGCAGCAAATTACGCCACCGCTTCGGGGCCATCAGCGCCAGCCAGTAGGCTACCGGAAAGCCCACGACCAAACACACCGCCGTGGTAACCAGCGCAAACTTGACTGTTCGTAGCACCACAGTCAGGTAGACCGGCTGCAGGATCTGCAGATAGTTCCCCAGGCCGTACCCATCGGTGGGTTGCCCCGGCCTCAGCCCCGGAATCAGGCTGATGTCTAAAATCAGCAGCGTGGGCAACACCATAAATAGCAGTAGCCAAATCCCCGACGGCCCTAACAGCGTTAGCGGCCCAGCCAGTCGCTGCCACCAGCGAGTGCGATGCGACGCCACAACACGCTCCGACTTAGGTGCTTCAGGCAGATTAAGCGTAGACATTCATAGCCATTCCACTACGTCACGACCTCACTCCGTACGGGCACAGCGTGCTGAGGCCCCCACCGACTCACCCTCATTACCAGAGTCTCTAGCTTCGGTGGAGTCCTACGCGCTAGTCAGCTGATTCCAATACTGGTCGTACAGTTCGCCAGTTTCGCCAACCGGCCCCAGTGCCTCACACCGGGCCAGCACGTCTTCCGAAGGAAAGAGGTCGGTGTTCCCTAACAGCTCTGGTGAAAGAATTTCCAGCGTTTTGCCGTTCGGTGTGGCAATGGACAGCCGCTCGACCAGCCCCTTAGAGACCTCGGGCTGCAGGTTGAAGTTAATCCACTGATAGGCCGCATCGACGTTCGGCGCTGTGGTTGGAATGACCATAGTATCGGTCCAAATGACGGCACCACTTTCAGGGACGATGTAGTCCAGGTTCTCGTCTTCTTCGGTGGCGGGAATGGCCTCAACCGAGTAGGCGTGGGACACCAGCAGGTCACCGCCCAGCAGTTCTTCCTGCCAGCCAAAAGATTTGAACGCCGACAGGGCCGGTTTGAGTTCTAACAGCTTGCGGTAGGCCGCCTCCAGTTCACCCGGATCGGTACTATTGACAGAGTATCCCAAGGACTTCAGCGATGCCCCCATCGTCTCGCGAACGTCGTCGAGTAGGGTAATCCGGCGGTCTAGCTGGTCCATGTTCAGCCAGACATCGGCCCAGTCTTTGATCGGCGTTGCCAGCGCTGCCGTGTTGTAAATCAGGCCCGTAGTACCCCAGCTGTAGGGAATGCTGTAACCGTTATCCGGATCGTAGGCGGGGCTTTGCCAGTTATCGACCAGCCTATCCATACCTTCGACGCGGGCAGCGTCAATCGCTGTCAGCAGCTCTAGATCGCGCATTTCAGCAACCATATAGTCCGATGGGTAAATCAGACTGTACTTGTCGCCCCCGCCCGCCTGCATTTTGGCCAGCATGGCTTCGTTTGACTCGTACAGATCAATTTCGACTTCGATCCCGGTGGCTTCGGTAAACTGCTGCACCACTTCGTCGTCCGTGTAGTCGGCCCAGGTATAGATGTAAAGCTTGCCGTCATCGCCGCCGCTGGCGGTTTCGCCGCTAGCGTCCGACTGCACATCGCTGACGCCCCCGCCCTGACAGTTAGACAAGGCAACCCCAGCGAGGGCCGCTGCGGACCCTTGCAAAAACCGACGCCGGGTGGCGGACCGAATAGGAAAACGACGGGGCATGGCACAACCTCACTAATGCGATGACTCTGAAAAATTATCTGAAAACCTGAATGTGTTTAGCTACCCTGGCTGACGGACTTCATGTAACCAGCGCCCGACAGTCCGTCGCCGCCCACGACACGTAGACCGGCATTTCAGAATCGGGTAGATGCTTGGCCTGGTTGGGTCGTAGGACCATCAGTCGATCGCCCGTTGTCAGTTCTACCACACAGTGAACGTGGGTACCTAGATACATCGTGTGCCGGACCAGCCCTTGAAAACAGTTGTCGGCGCGGATGGGCGCCTGGGGGCTGAGGTCGATCTTTTCAGGTCGGATGCTGACATCGACCGGGCCGTGGGTGAGCGATTCAGCGACCTGAATCTGCAGACCGCTGGGAGTCGCCACCTGCGGTAAGCCGCTGCCGTTGGCGTGAACCTGACCTGAGAATAGGTTGGTTTCGCCAATGAAGTCGGCGACAAAGGCGGTTTGGGGCTGCTCGTAAATTTCACTGGGGGAGCCGACCTGCTCGATCTGGCCGTCTCTCATCACGGCAATGCGGTCCGACAGCGATAGGGCTTCTTCCTGGTCGTGGGTCACCATGATAAAGGTGATACCCAGCCGCTGGTGCAGGTTTGCGAGTTCTAGCTGCATCTGTTTACGTAGCTTCAGGTCCAGGGCTCCCAACGGCTCATCCAGCAGCATCACCGCCGGACGGTTGACCAGGGCGCGGGCCAGGGCAATCCGCTGGCGCTGCCCACCCGAGAGCTGCTTGGGATACTTTTGGGCGAAACCTTCCATGCGGACGAGCTTGAGGGCTTCGCCAACGTGCGATCGCACTTCACCCTTCCCGACACGCTTCACCCTTAGCCCAAACGCCACGTTGTCCCAGGCGCTCATGTGGTCAAACAGCGCGTAGTTCTGAAACACCGTATTCACTGGACGACGATGGGCTGGGACCTGGGCCATCGACTGACCTTGAATCAGTAGTGCCCCGTCAGTGGGGTCGTCAAACCCGGCAATCATCCGTAGCGTCGTGGTTTTACCACAGCCTGACGGTCCTAGAATGCTGAAAAATTCACCCTTGCTGATGGTTAAATCTAGCCCCTTGACCGCTACGTCCGGTCCAAACGTTTTAAGCAATCCCTGCAGCTCAACATCCGGTACTTGAGACGAGGTGGTGCGAGGCAGGGGCGAACGGGAAAGGGATTGGGACATAGGTCGAGGCTTAAGCGGTGGCGCTACGGCTAAGTAGCGGCCCTCTCACTGAAAAGAGAACGCGCTACGGATCGGTAATCGTGCGATTGGCGACTGGGGTGAGCAGTGCCGTTGAGATCTGGCAGGCTGGGGCAATCATGGAAAGGATGGCTAAAGCCATGGAAAGATTGAGAAAACTGCTCTAGGGCGATGTTAAACCGTCAGTCTTAAAACTGTCAGGTAGTGTATGCAGATTCTCGCATCGATGCCGTATATTTCATAGCCAATCTTCCTAACCGATCTCATCGCCAATCTAGGGCTGACACCGTGGTTGTTAGCGCGTTCTATCCACGCATCCGCTCTATCAAAAGCCCCTCTCTATCAGCGTACCCGTCCGAATTCAGAACAGACCCACAAACTCACTTCAATTGTCCAGAATTAGAGGGGTTAAGATAGGTGAACCAAGATAGTAGTTGTAGTGGTTTAAGGCTCTATGGCGTTTCTGCAGTATTCTGCCCACGACGTTGAGAAGAAGGGTGGGCGTACCGTTGGTCGGCAATACCAGTCGGTCGTCATGATGATTATGCTGTCTCTGGTCATGCTGGGCGGCATCGGTAGCCGCTTATTTTATCTACAGCTGGTCGAGGGCGATCGCAATCGTGAGCTCGCCGAAGAAAATCGAGTCCTCTTATTGCCTCGCCGCCCTGCTCGAGGGACCATCTTTGACCGCAAAGGCAAAATTCTGGCCGGTAGTCGCCTGTCCCACTCTGTCTCCATTTGGCCGGTGTCTCTGCCAAAGGACGAACCGGAACGGACGGCAGTGGTTGAGCGCCTGGCCCAACTGCTGGGCGTGCCCACAGCAGAGATTGCGGCACGCCTGGAGCAGGTTGACCAAGACTCGGCTGAGTCGGTGCCCATCGCCAGGGGGATTAGCCCGGCCCAGGCCACGGCCTTAGCAGAATATAGCGATCAGCTACCCGGTGTCCGAGTCGAGGCAGAAGCGGTTCGCAACTATCCTCACGGCGACCTGGCGGCCCATGCCATTGGCTATACCCGTGAGATCAATGCCGAGGAACTGGAAGCCCGCAAGGACCAAGGGTACCGACTGGGTGACTTTATCGGCAAAATGGGGGCAGAGGACGCCTTTGAGCACCTGCTGCGAGGGGAATGGGGCGGCCAGCAGGTCGAAGTAGACAGCACGGGGCGCGTCGTCGCGCTGCTGGGTGAACGCCCCCCCAAATCTGGTCAGGACATTGAATTGACGCTCGACCTAGAGCTGCAAAAGGCTGCCGAAGCGGCGCTGGGTGAGACTATTGGTAGCATCATCGCCATTGACCCCCGCGATGGTGCCGTGCGCGCCATGGTCAGCCGCCCCACCTTTGACCCTAACCTGTTTACCACGCGCGTAACGCCCGAGCAGTGGGAGCAGCTCAATCGACGCGGCGACCCGTTTGTGAACCGTTCGCTGCGGGGCTATCCGCCCGCAAGTACGTTCAAGGTGGTCACCACCACGGCGGGCATTGAGTCAGGCAACTTCGATGCCGAGGCGATCCTACCGACCTATCCCTACGTTAGCGTGGGCGGCCACCTATTTTGGGACTGGAATAAGGCGGGATTTGGACCGCTGGGCTTTCGCGGAGCGATGGCTTGGAGTAGTGACACCTTTTTCTACCAGGTTGGCATCAAGATGACCGAAAAGCCACTGACCGAGTGGATGCGCCGCTACGGGTTTGGGTCTAAGACGGGGATTGAACTGGCGGATGAAGAGTCTGCCGGACTGGTCCCCGATAATGAGTGGAAGATGGAGAACCTGGGCTACGAGTGGCTGGTGGGCGATACAGTTAATATCTCGATTGGTCAGGGCTTTATGCAGGTGACGCCGCTGCAGATTGCGGTCATGTTTGCAGTTCCGGCTAACGGGGGCTATCGGGTAACGCCCCACCTGCTGCAAGACGAGGCTGAAACCAAAGATTGGCGTACCAACATGGAAATGGACCCAGCCACTATCAAGGTCTTGCAGGAAGGCCTGCGTCAGGTTATTACAGCGGGAACCGGGGCAAAGCTGAACGACCCGTCACTGCCGCCGCTAGCGGGTAAAAGCGGTACCGCTGAAACGGACCCCTATGAGAACCATACTTGGTTTGGGGCCTACGGTCCCTACGACGATCCAGAAATTATCGTGGTCGCCTTTGGTGAGCATACCGGTGGGGGCGGTAGTGCCGTCGCGTTACCGATGGTGCAAAAGGTGTTAGACGTCTACTTCAATGGGCCTCAAGCGCTGGAGGATGCCGAATCTGAAGGTTAGGCAATTCCCCTTTCTCCTTAATAATGGGGGCGTTACTGCTTATTCGGGAGCCTCTCTTTCATGACCCGACTGACCCAGCTTAGGCCCCATCAGCGGCAGGACGCTGCAACGGCGCGTCATGCGACCTGGCTGGAGCTGTTTTTTGATCTGGTGTTTGTGTTTGCGATCGCACAGCTCGCCCACCTGCTCCACGGCAACCCCAGCTGGGCCGGCATTGCCGAATTTGCTTTCCTCTTCGTCCCCGTCTGGTGGCTCTGGATTGACTTTAGCTACTACGCCGACCAGTTCAACGTGGACCAGGGACCATATCGGCTGGTGATGCTGGGCGTCATGTTTGGGCTGGTGGTGATGGCCCTGACCATTCACGATGCGCTCCACGGCGGGTCGCTGGAATTCGCGGCCATCTACGCGATGCTGCGGCTAGTAATTATCCTGCTGTACTTTCAGGCATGGCGGCTGGTGCGGGCTTCCCGACAGCTCACCGGGCGCTACACCCTCAGCTTCTCTGTTGCTTTTGCCCTATGGCTATTGTCGATGGCAGTGCCAGAGCCGCTTCGTTTCTGGCTATGGGGCTTGGCGCTGTTGATTGAAATCGGCAACGGTCCCTTCACGTACCTGACCATTCGCAAAGTGCCGCAGCAGCAGTCCCACATGGACGAGCGGTTTGGCCTGTTTGTCATCATCGTGTTGGGTGAGGCGATTATTGCCGTAGCAACGGGCGTGTCTGAAACAATCTGGCAGTGGCAGAGCGTCCTAGCCGGAGCGGGCGGATTTCTCACCGCAGTAGCACTGTGGTGGATGTATTTTGAGCGGGCGGACGAGGCAACTATCAACTGGGCCTTACGCGGCGGCAAGCGAGCCCTGCTGCGGTCCTACATTTACGGCTACAGCCACCTGCTCACTTTTATAGGCATTGTCGGTACGGGGGTTGGGGTCCAGTTTGCCATTGAGACAACTGGGGGCGAGTTCACTACTCCCATGCGAGCTATTCTCTGCGGCAGTATCGCGACGTTTTTGATGGGGACAACCCTGCTACAGTGGGCCTCGTCGCGATCGCTTCCCAGCCGGGTGATCTCGACCCGGTTGCTGCTGACCCTAGTTGCGCTGGCCCTAATCTTCCTGGGTGCAGTCCTGCCGCCCGTCGCCATCGTGCTGGCCTTAGGGCTGTCGCTAGTAATGCTGAATAGGCTGGACGGACTACCGCTACGTGCGGTTTGACCCCTAGCTTCGCAAACTGACGCTGAAGTTTTTCTCCAGGGCGGCACGTACCTTTTGGTGGACCGGGTCAATGTCCTGGTCAGTGAGGGTGCGGTCATTGGACCGATAGACCAGACGAAATGCCAGACTGCGTTGCCCGTCGGGGACAGTCTCGCCCCGATACTCGTCAAACAGCGTCACCTCATCCAGCAGCTTGCCCCCGGCCTTAGTCATGGCTTTCGCCAAATCCGCCACGGTCACCGCAGTCGGCGCGTAAAAAGCAATATCCCGGTCTGATGCTGGATAGGTAGAGTAGGGCTTAAAGGTCGCAACCTTGCGCTGCTGGCTCGCCAGGCAGGTCACCAGCACCTGCCAGTCCAGCTCAAACACGTAGACCTCTTCTGGCAATCCCTCGGCCTGACGCAGACGAGGGTGCAGCTGACCGAAGCTACCCAGCGCCGTACGACCGCGTACCCATAGCGACGCCGTGCGACCTGGATGCAGTCGCTCGTCCAGAGATTCCTTGTCCGCCGGGCGATAGTTCACAGCTAAGCCTAGCTGTTGGAAGACGGCTTCCAGCACGCCTTTGGCTTCGTACCAGCTCATCGGTTGCGGCTTGCCGCCGTTGAACCATTGACCACTGCTCGCATCGCCGCCCATAATGCCGCCAACGGACTCTTTCTCAGTGGAGCCTGATGTATCCGCATTTGGCAGCGCTGCAGTGAAAATGTGGCCCATTTCAAAAGCATTCAGCGGCCCATTTCCCTGCTCTAGATTGAACTTGAAGGCATTGATCAACCCGGTCATCAGATCAGATCGCAAGGCAGAATACTCGGTGAACAGGGGGTTGGCCAGAACTACCCGCCCCGGTTCAGGATTGGTGAGGGAGTAATGCATTACCTCCGTCAGCCCCGCACCTCGAAACGCAGCCCGTAGCTGCTGAGAAAGCACTGTTTCAGGCGACAGCACGCCCCTTGAAGTCTGCTGTGGTAGGGTGTCGGCAAACTGGTTGTAGCCGTAAAGCCGTGCGACCTCTTCAATCAGATCAATCTCTCGCTCCAGGTCGCGGTACCGATAGGGCGGTACCTGTACCGTCCATTCTCCGGGTGCTTCTGCGGTTGCGGTGCAGCCTAGCTTGCTCAGCAGAGATTCGACCGTTGGCGCATCTAGTTCACTGTAGCCATCCTCTGTACGGACAGGCCCGAGAATCTGATTCACCCGACTTAGGCGCAGACCCACTGTCCGGCTAGGAGTGATGCGGCCCACGTCGGTGCGGTCTTCGGTTTGTCCCGCAACGGTCGCTCCGGCGAATTCGGTCAGGAGCTGAATGGCGCGATCGCACGCCAGTTCCAACTCTGCCGGGTTCACTCCCCGCTCATATCGGGCCGATGCCTCCGTCCGCAGCCCCTGACTGCGGGCCGATCGACGAATCGCGGCCGCGTCAAAGTAGGCGGATTCCAGAAAGACTGTTTGGGTCTGGTCATGAACCTCAGTCTCTTCGCCGCCCATCACCCCCGCCAGGGCTACGGGTTGGTCATTGGCAGTAATCAGCAGCGTCTGCTCTACTAGCTCACGGGGTTGCCCGTCTAACGTTTTTAATTTCTCATCAGTTTTAGCGGTCCGTACCCCAATCGTCAGCGCATCGCCCGCCACGGACTGGAGCCGATTCAGGTCAAAGGCGTGGAGCGGTTGCCCCCACTCCAGCAATACGTAGTTGGTAATATCCACCACGTTGCTAATGGCTCGGGTACCCGTTGCCTCTAGCCGCTGCTGCATCCAATCTGGCGAAGGGCCAATTTTGATGTTCTCCAGGACTGTACCGATATAGATGGGGCAAGCCTTAGGATCGTCCAACTTGATCGAAACCCTATCCGGCTCAGCGGATAGGGCTGCGCCGTTGTCCCGAATCGGCAGGTTCAGCTGAGCCCCGGTAATGGCCGCTACCTCGCGGGCAATGCCCACCATACTTAGGGCATCTGCCCGGTTTGCGGTTGAGGATAGATCTAACACAACATCATCGAGGCCCAGTAGCGGGCGCGCATCCTGTCCCACCTCAAGCTCATCGAACGCAAAGATGTGAATCCCCTCAGACTCTTTTGCTAGTCCCAACTCCGCCAGCGAGCAAATCATGCCGGATGACAGTACGCCTCGCACCTTACGCGACTTAATAGTCAGGTCAACTTTAGGCAGGTAAGTGCCCACCTTGGCAACCGGCACGTAGATATCAGCCTGTACGTTAGACGCGCCGCAGACAATCGTCGAGCGATCTGCCTCGCCAATATCGACGGTACACACGCTTAGCTTGTCCGCATCGGGATGGGGTTGCCGGTCAATTACGCGGCCAATGACGACGCCGTCTGCCCAGCTCCGACGCACTTCAATGTCCTCTACCTCGAAACCGGCCATCGTCAGCGCATCGGCCAGTGCTTCGGGCTCTAGCTGATGCGCGACCAAATCCTTCAACCAGTTAAGAGAAATCCGCATGAACTCTAGGTGCTCTAAAGAAGTCTACAGGTGTTAGTAAATGTGCCTATTTAAAAGGGACTTTCTGGGACCGCAAAATCCGGTATCAATCGCCAGGGGATGGCGGCACCTGGCGTTGACAAAGTCACATCATTCTATCGTTGAATCTTCACCAAATTGTTTAATCACGGATAGAGTTTGGACCAAGGCTCAATTTCGACCTTCATCTGTGCTAAATCATAAAAAGCTTTTCTCCCGAAACAGCCTGGCAAGGGTGGTCAATGGCTTCACCGCTGGCTGAGCCAGCTATCTAAAGGCAGGTGGAGTCTGGGGGCTATCCTGAGAGGCAAGGACCTTGTTTCCTAGGTTGGGTCATGACTCGGGCACCGAGCTCAGTCTGTGTTCCGTCGTTTTCCGGATGAGGTGGCAAGTTTACAGATGTGAATATTAGGTGGAAGGACTGAAGCCCGGTAGCTTAAAAATATCTGTCTTAGTGCAACTTTTGCACATGTGCTTTTGCCTCCCCGTCAAATCGGGGAATAATTGAATCAGGTCATCTGCTACAGATACCTTTCTTAAGGCAGAATTGACAAAGCTGGAGAGAATCGCACTCGCGAGGATGGGTTCGGCTCAGCGCCCGCGCCAAAGCTACAATTCATGACCTACTGTATTAACCCAGACTGTCCTCAGCCCAAAAATCCGCCTACAGCAAAGCAGTGTCTGGCCTGTGGTTTGCCTTTGCTATTGCGCGATCGCTACAAGGTGGTAGGGGCACTGGGTCGCGGTGGCTTTGGCGCAACTTTTCTCGCCAGAGATCAGTCGCTACCAGGACGTCCTCCCTGTGTAATCAAGCAGCTACGGCCAACCACTGAAGCTAACCACGTCCTAGAAATGGCGCGGGATTTGTTTCAGCGAGAAGCTAAAATTCTGGGCAAGATTGGCAATCACCCGCAGCTGCCACGATTGCTGGATTACTTCGATTACGAGCAAGACTTTTTTTTAGTCCAGGAATACATTAGTGGTGCAACGCTTCAGCAGGAAGTAAAGCGAGGCGGCCCCTTCAGCGAAGCCGGTGTCAAGCAGTTTCTGTGTGAAGTTCTGCCAGTGATGCAGTATATTCACAGCCATCAGGTCATCCACCGTGATATCAAACCCGCTAATCTGATTCGTCGTGAACAGGACAAGCGGCTAGTGCTCATTGATTTTGGTGCGGTCAAAGACAAGGTCAATCCGGTCAAGGCGAGCCAGTCTGAACAGACTGCATTGACGGCCTATGCCATTGGTACGCCTGGCTACGCGCCGCCTGAGCAAATGGCGATGCGCCCAGTCTACGCCAGCGACATCTACGCTGTCGGCGTCACCTGCATTTATCTGCTAACCGGTCGTTCTCCTAAGGATCTGTCCTACGATCCACAAACGGGTGAAATGCTCTGGCAAGAGCACGTGCAGGTCAGCGATCACATTGCCCAGGTCCTACGTAAAATGCTAGAGATTTCTGTTCGCCATCGTTACGGATCGGCGGATGCTATCTTGCGAGACTTGGATCTAGAGCCCTATCTAGATAGTCTGGCCCAGAATATGGCGTTTCCAACGCCCGGTAGTCCGGCCAATAGCACGGGTGGCGCCACCAGTCAGGAGTCGGCTGCGCTGTCTGAAGAGGCGTTGACCACGTCGGGGCCGTCTTCCCCTTCTTCTCGTCTAGCTGCAGCGATTCGGGCACGCAGAGAGCGAGCCAACGCCAAGGCTTCCTCCTCAGTCCAGAGTCGCTACCGGCGGACACCGCTCAACCTATCGTCCGGCAGCGGGCTGGCAACTCGGCTTGATTCGGGCGCAGGCCGCAAGCCGTCTGCGAATCCACAGGTGGCTGCTGAGGCTCTGCGAAACGCCTATGAGAAAGGCCATCGTGATTTTTCGCTGCAGGCGCTGAATGCGGTTGATCTGCAGCGAATCTCGCTGACTGGGGCCAGTTTTTCGGGCGCAAAGCTCAAGCGGGCCAATCTTCAGCAGGCCGACCTCTCCAACACGAATCTAGGCAAGACCGACCTGCGACGGGCCCTGCTACGCAACGCTAATCTGACTGGCGCCTATCTGGGCGCTGCTGACCTAGAGGAGAGCGATCTGCGCGGGGCCAACCTGAGCCGCTGCACGTTGAGCGATGCCAACCTTAAAGGCGCAAATCTGAGCGGTGCGGACCTCACAGGTGCAGACGTTAGCGACGTCCAGCTGGCGACCGCTCGTACCAACTGGGCCACTATCTATCCCAACGGTAGACGGGGCTTAAGATAGGCGGTTGACTCTGCTGAAGGGGGTGGCAACGCGCTACGATAACCGGGGTAAGCCTGAATTAAAGGAAACTCTATGTTCTTGGACGAGCTGACTCCGATTGTGCAAACGCTGGTGCGTCAACCCGTTGCCTTTCTCGGTGGGTTTGCCTCTGGTTTGTTTCGCCTAGACCTGTCCGATGACCCGGTTAAGACTTGGCTCGACCAACAATCAAAAGCGGGTGGACCGACGCCGCCAACTTCACCGACGCCGCCCAAAGGACCACAAAATATTTCCATTGACTAAGTGATGGTTTGGCTGACCGTATTCGCGCCCGGGCTACTCTGCTTGCTTCCCCAAGGCTAATTGGTCTCCTCTGGCTGTCTTACCGAGTCGTTTCGCTAGTCGACAGATAGAAGCTGAATTTGCCAGCGGTGAATGCGCTTCCTGAGGCGCTTGGCTTGAAAGGCGGGGATGTCTGCGCTGTGGAGAGCCGTCAAGGCTCGCTGGTAGTCGCCAATGGCGCAGTTCCAGTGCCCCATGAGGTGGTAGGTTCTGCCGCGTTCGGCATAGATGGCCGGGGCTGCAGCGCCAAAGAAAAGGGCAATATCGAAACAGATCAGAGCAGACTGATACCGATCGATGCTGCGTAGGGTAATGCCCTGATTAAGGCGAGCCTGGGTATTGAAGGGGTTGATATCGATGGCCCGGTCGTAGTCAGAGATAGCAGCGTGCCAGCTGCGTTGTGCGGCATAGCAGTTGGCTCGATGGTTGTAGGTGCGATCGCACTGTCCGTTGAGTGTGAGCGCCCGGTTGTAGTCGAGTAGGGCGTGACCCCACTGGCGACAGCGATAGTACATGAGCCCACGATTGCTGTAATACTCGGCATGATGAGGGTGGCTGCCAATCAATCGATCCAGTAGCCGAATCGCTGCCGGATAGTTTTTTTTCCGAGCCAGCTTACAGACCTGTTGTTGTAGCTGGTGGGTCTGTTCTGGCGACAGCGCTGCTCCCCAACGGGGCAGCGCACCCCTCGATACAGCTTGTGGAGACCGAGCTAACGAATGCTGGGTTACGTCAGTGTAATTTGGCAGCGGCATGGCAATTTGACCCCTTAATGAAGCAGAGTTGATGAATGCTTCATAAAAAATCTTTACACGACTTTACTGTTACCCCAACCGAGAATAAACGTAGTTTTCAGAGAAAAATTGCAGATTTACCCTGTTTGCTCCGCAAATCTACTGGACTAAAGTCTAGAATCGCTGGCAATTACTCAAAATCAGCTTAGACGCAAGGTGATATTTAAACGTATGACAGTCGTGTGACCACTGAATTCGAGCCGCCTTACGGATGAGCAGTTGCCCTAGGCTTTGTTGGGCTGATGCGCCATCGGCCAACTGTGACAGATTGATGCGCAACCGTTTCGGCCTAGAGAGACTGCCATAAGATCAGCCTAATGCCCCCTCACCTCCGCCGCGAGGTGAGGGGGAGTCTGCCTTTTTCTGCTTTTTATTTACGACCCTCGAAGATATGACCCAGTCCGCTAGCGCCATCTCGTCCCCTGAACCCTCTTTTTCGGACGATCTCACCTCCAGCGATTATGTGGTGGTGGGTGTGGCCACCTGTTTTGTGAAGGCCGACGGCGAAGTGCAGACCGTCAATCTACTAGAACCCGTTCCCTCGGCCTATCTAGAAGTGTTGCTGAAGGGCGTGCCGACATCATACCGAGGGGTTTGTGCGATTCAGCTGAGGAACGTGCTGTCTGCTGACGGCTTGGCTCAGATGCCTGATTTACCCCTGGTCGGCCAGCATGCCCCTGTTCAGCTTTGCGAAGACTTTGCCCAACGCCTGCAGGCGGCAGCTCGAACCTACCAGACCCATCCGCATATTCAGCAAGGCTTTCCCCTGGGGACGACCCAAACTGAGATAAATTTTTCCACCGAGAAAAAGCGTGTCCTCAACAACGTGACGGTCATCAACGACGACGACAACGTCAAGCAACACGCCTACACGCACCAACGCCTGTAGAAACGGCCGATGGAGCAAACAATCTAAAAAAGTAGGGGAGCGACAGAAGTCGGCTCCCCTACTTAAGCTTGGCCGTAAAATAGAGCTTGGCCATGAAATAGCTTGGCTATGAAACGCTGGCGTTTAACCCCTGCCACCAGTCCCCCTTGGTCACGGATCGCCCTTCACCGGATTCTTGCCGTGAAAGCCTTAGCAAAGGGTCTGGATTCAACCTTAACGAAAACCGACAGACGCTTGCCAAACGAATGCCAGCAGCAGGAAGAAAACGGGCAGTAGGGGCAAAATATCGACTAGCGGACCAAACGCTTGATACGCCTCGGGAAGTTTGGCTAGCAGTAAAACAGCTTCCATCGGGGACCTCTATTCAACACAGATTTAAGAATTGAGTCACATTTTAACATGGGTCGCTATCCGATTAGTCGGGCGCGCTGGGTTCTAGCCAGGGTTTAAACTGCGCTTGAAACCGGTCTTCTAAAATAGCGGCACGAATGGCTTGGGTGAAGCGAACAAGCTCTGTGATGTTGTGGATGGAAAGCAGGGTAAATGCCAGCAGCTCGTGGGCATGGATGAGATGACAGAGATAGGCGCGCGTAAATGTTTGGCAGGTATAGCAAGCGCAAGTCGCATCCAATGGAGTTAGATCACGTCGAAAACGGTTGTTTTTGAGATTCCAGCGCTCGCCTTGTACCAAGGCTGCACCATGTCGGGCCAATCGAGTGGGAATCACGCAGTCGAATAAATCGATGCCTGCTGCAATGGCCTGGGCCATTTCGCGATAGGTGCCCACACCCATCAAGTACCGGGGCTTGTGGTCGGGCAATAGGGGGGTAGTCGCACGAACAATTTTTTCGATCAGTTCGGGCGGTTCGCCGACGCTAACCCCGCCGATGGCGTAACCTGGTAGGTCAAATTCAGCGAGGGCAGCGGCGGCCGCTGCTCTCAGATCCAGATGGACGCCCCCCTGAACGATGCCAAACAACGCCTGATCCGAACGCTGATGGGCTTCGATGCAGCGGGCTAGCCAACGATGGGTGCGGTCAGTTGCGGCGATCACCGCATCCCGTTCAGCCGGGTAGGGTGGGCATTCATCGAATGCCATAATCACGTCGGCCCCGAGCCGGTTTTGGATTTGAATTGATCGCTCTGGAGAAAGGTCAATGATTTGACCATCGCGCGGAGAACGAAATGAGACCCCTGTCTCGCTAATTGTTCGCAGCTTACTCAGGCTGAACACTTGAAATCCACCCGAGTCAGTCAGCATGGGACCCGACCAGCCCATAAAGGCATGCAGCCCACCCGCAGCAGCTATCAGATCTTCACCTGGCTGTAAGTGTAGATGATAAGTATTGGCGAGGACCATCTGTGCGCCCGTCGCCTGAAGCTGATTAGGCGTCACCGTTTTGACGTTTGCCAGCGTGCCGACTGGCATAAACCGGGGCGTTTCGACCGGGCCGTGGGGAGTGTGAAAGCGGCCTGCCCTAGCCTGGGTATGGCTACAGCGAGCCTGGCAGGCAAATGTAAAAACCGAAGCCAAAGTGAAGGTTCCTAACAGCGCTTTGCATCTTAGCGTACAGCGCACCAGCATACGATGCATCACTCAAGCACATTCCTGTCGGCCAGTCACTGTCGCCGCCGAGCAACTACCGAGTGACTAATCAGCGCTTACTCGGAGAAATTGTTGGTGTTGTCATCGTCGATGCAGGCATCCCATCGAGCGTTAAGGGCTTCAGTAACGACGGCCTCTAGGGCGGCTGCATTCAAATTACGGGTGGTTTGCTCTTGCAGGGGGTTAGAGAGCGGGACAATTCGCAGTCGCCGCTGGTCTTGAACGAGATCGAAATAGCTACCGTCGTCGGAGCGGCCCATTTCTAGATAATCAAAGCTTTGGACGTTGAGATAGAGACTCTGGTTAGCAACTAACGTGGCCTCCTGTGACGCAGCGAACGCCTCGACAACAATCCCTTCACCCTGTTGGACGATTTGTCCCTCTTCAGAATGGATGTAGCGGACCCGATTAAGGTCGTTGAGTAGCCTCAGCATATCTGTTTTACTGACGACTAGCCCCTGATCAATCAGGCACGGAGCGGGGCGGTCAATGTGGCCAACAGGGTAAGCACTCATGGAATTGAAGAAGAGATAGCTCTGATGTATTTCTAACTATTGATATTAGGCTAAAGCAAGGGAGAAACCTTCCAGTTAACTGATTAGATTACGGACCCTGCTCAATCTAACCTCAAGATAGTCGAAGTCACAAGATCTGGAACACCAGGTTATTAGAAAATCCAGCCTGCTTTAAGCTAAGCCTATTTTGTCAGCTAAACACCGGAATTCACTCAGCCAGAATGCGTAAAAAATAAAATTTATATAACGTTTTTATTCCTTTTATACGGGCTTCATAGTTCATGTCTGATCGATCTTCGATAACTACTGAGAACCTCTCCGATACAGACTCTTCGGTTGTTGTGAATAGTATCAATGAGCCCGAACAGAGGCGACAAGGTCTGTGGTCTCACTTAAATGGTGCGGTGCTGTTTTACACCTGTTTGCCGCTGTCAGCGGCCTGGCCGATTCAGCTAGGCCGAGTAGCGCTGCTAGCACCTGTGATTGGGTTGGGATTGGGGGGGCTGTTGGCGCTGGTCGATGGTTTGATGGCACAAACCGGGCTGGCAAAGGGTGTTGTGAGTGCGGTGGTGGTGTTTTTCAGCACGGGGCTGACCGGTGGTTTGCATTTAGACGGTGCTATGGATACGGCAGACGGACTGGCGGTGATGGAGCCGCAGCGTCGACTGGCGGTGATGGCGGATAGTCGGGCTGGGGCCTTTGCCGTGATGGTTGCGATCGCACTTTTCACGCTCAAGATCGCGGCGCTATCCAGTACGAGCCATCACCGGTGGTTTGCGCTCATGGCAGCGGCAGCCTGGGGGCGCTGGGGGCAGCAATGGGCGATCGCTAGCTATCCCTACCTCAAAGCCGAGGGCAAGGGGGCTATCCATAAGCAAGCAATCCGGTCCAAAGTCGATACGCTGCCGGGGCTCGGTCTACTGATTGGCCTGACGCTGATTGCCGTTTGTTTGACCCGTGTTACCTGGCCGCTGGGCCTGGGGGCAGGGACGGCAGGGCTGCTGGCTTCAGTGGGGATGGCCGCCTGGCTAGCTAAAAAGCTAGGGGGACATACGGGTGACACCTATGGCGCTGTGGTGGAATGGACGGAGACGGCGGTTCTGATCGTTGTATCCGCATTTTGAAGCGGGAATGCTCAATTTTCAGTCAAATGCGCTAAAGTTTGTCAGGCATTTTGACTCGCCTATTTTTGCACTCGCCTATTTTTGCAATGCTCAGATGGGCTCTGTACTTTGGCTCATTACTTTCACATTACTTTAAAGCGCTACCGGTGTGCCGCAAAGCGCCCATTCATGCGCCATGTGAATGATCAATCATGATTAATCCTTTTTTACCTGGCAATTTAGAGCTATCAAAAGCGCTGTCTGCGCGTTTGATGGGGAGTCGATAGATGCCGGTTTATTTTTTTTGGGGTGCGGACGAGTTTCGCCTCAAAAAGGCTGTAAAAGGCATGTGCGATCGCACCCTCGATCCGGCCTGGGCCAGCTTCAACTTTGACAAGATTCCAGCGGAGCAGCCCGACGCTTTGGTTCAGGCGCTTAACCAGGCAATGACCCCTCCCTTTGGCCAGGGGCAGCGCCTCGTTTGGCTGCAAGACACCGCTGTAGGACAGCGCTGTTCTGAAGCGGTCTTGGCCGAACTGCAGCGCACCTTGCCTGCGGTCCCCGAAACCAGCGTGCTCCTGATGACGAGTATCAGCAAACCTGACGGGCGTCTTAAGTCAACGAAACTGATTCAAAAGTACGCCGATGTACGAGAGTTTGCCACCATCGCCCCCTGGAAAACCGACCAGATCGTTCACCAGATCTATCAGATCGCCGCAGACGTTGGGCTGCGACTTAAACCCCAATCGGCCGAGCTGCTGGCCGAAGCGATCGGGGCGGATACGCGGCGATGCTACAACGAACTTACCAAGCTCAGACTTTATTGGGATAACGGCACTGAGCCCCTACCGCCGGAAGCGGTGACGACACTGGTAACGACGAACACTCAAAATAGTTTGCAGCTTGCCAATGCCCTCAGACAGGGGCAAACGGCCCGAGCGTTGGATTTGGTCAATGGTTTGCTAAGCCACAATGAACCTGCCTTACGAATTGTGGCTACATTAATTGGGCAGTTTCGGACCTGGCTATGGGTCAAGCTCATGGCAGACGCTGGGGAGCGAGACAATCGCATCATTGCCCAAACCGCTGAAATCGGTAATCCCAAACGCGTATTCTTCTTGCAGAAAGAAGTACGAGATACCCGCACAATCCAGCTGAAGCAGGCCATGGCTCATCTTCTCACGCTAGAGGCCAATCTCAAGTTAGGGGCACCAGAAGCCGTCGCCCTGCCTACCCACATAATCGAAATTGCACATTGCTTTGCGTCGGGGTGACAGTTACCATAAATCGGACTTATCCGCTGCTACCCCGCTGGAGCCTCGGGGGCTGTCTAGGCGGTCTAGGGCCTGATATAGCTGGCCTGTCTGCACAATGTTTTGGGACGATTGCTACACAACCCACCCAAGCCATCGCTCGGAACTGACTCGGCTAGAAGCGGTCATCTTTAACCGCCAATGCCTCATGTTTTTCTCGTGACTCAATCAACCTTAGCTGCTATGAAAACCTTGCCTTTCTCCCCGAGTCGAGCGGCCTCTCGATGGCTGTTGAGCGCTGCCACAACAGGTTTGATGCTCTTTGGTGGAACAATCGTACTCGGCCCGCAGCTGCTCGCTCCGCCAGTCGCCCATGCCCAAACCGTCACCAACGAAGAAATCACTAACTACGCCGAAGCGGTACTGGCGATGGATGTGGGGCGCCAAGATGCCTACGCCCAGATCAGCGACATCATGACCAGTGCAGGCTTAGACGTTAGCCAATACACCTTGACCTGCCCCAATGCTCAAACCCTCAGTGATGTACCGCGTCCCGTGCGTCCTCGAGTCAGCGCTATCCTAGTAGAGTACTGCAACAATGCCCGGACCATCGTCGAGGACAGCGGCCTCACGGTGCGTCGGTTTAACGCGATTACTGAAGCGCATCGCAACGACAGCGACCTCGCCCAGCGCATTCGCGATGAAATTAGCACGCTGCAGCTGTAAACGGGCAGTTCCGGCCAATGCCCTTAATCTTCGACACACAGAGTAGCGATGCAGTTTATTGATCAGGCAGAAGTTGAGGTCGCTGGCGGTGATGGCGGTGACGGGATGGTCTCTTTCCGTCGAGAGAAGTATGTCCCGACCGGCGGTCCCTCCGGTGGCAACGGCGGTAATGGTGGCTCTGTCATCCTAGTTGCCGATGCCAATCTACAAACCCTGCTTGACTTTCGCTATGCCCATCGGTTTGTGGCTGAGCGGGGGCAGCGCGGCGGTTCAAAAAATCGGACGGGGGCAACGGGTGCGGACAGACGCGTAGACGTGCCCTGTGGCACGCTCGTCTACGATGCCGAAACTGGAGAGCTGTTAGGTGATTTGGTAACGCCAGGGCAGACGCTCTGCGTGGCTGAAGGCGGTAAGGGCGGATTGGGAAACAAACACTTTTTGAGCAACCGTAATCGGGCGCCGGAGCATTCGCTGCCGGGGTTGCCAGGACAGACGCGTCGAATTCGTCTGGAGCTGAAGCTACTGGCTGAAGTGGGCATTGTGGGGCTGCCTAACGCGGGCAAATCAACCCTGATTGCCTCACTTTCGGCCGCTCGGCCTAAGATCGCCGACTATCCCTTTACAACGCTGATCCCCAATCTGGGCGTGGTTCGTAAGCCAACCGGAGACGGGACCGTCTTCGCGGACATTCCAGGGCTGATTGCGGGTGCCCATACCGGAGCCGGGCTCGGTCACGACTTTCTCCGGCACGTTGAGCGCACACGATTGCTGCTGCACTTGATCGATATCACGGCGACCGATCCGGTCGCTGATTACCACACCATTCAGCAAGAGCTGATGGCCTATAGCGAGCCGCTGGCCGGTCGTCCCCAGATACTGGCACTCAACAAAATCGACGCTGTTCCCGAGGACGAGCAAGACATCGTGGCCGAAGAGCTCAAGGCCCGCAGCGGGCATGACAAAATTTTTCTCATTTCTGCCGTCAGCCAGCGGGGATTAGACGAGCTGATGCAGGCCGTCTGGCAAACGCTAGAGGCCACGAACGCACCCGTAGAGCCAACGCCTGCACCGCTGGCGTCGCTGGATTCGTAAGCTTCTATCTCTGGCTCCTGGCTGCTGAGACGGAATCTCAAGCTTCTATTGCTGCGTGTGCAGCGTCCTCACCAGCAGCTACTGTTCTAACCGCTTCGACGTTTTCTTGATCGGTGTGGTGTATCCATGCAGGCTCAGAGCTTGTTGGACCTGATCGAGGGTCGGTTTGTCTGCGGTCGCCTGTGCTGTTTTGGCGATCTGTTGAATTTGACTACCCGTCAGGGGGATTTCTGAGAGCGTTTCCCAGTGGTGTTTGCGAACAGCTCGAATCCCATTTGGAAAGGACTGCTGCCAAAGCTGTTGCCGCTGTTGTGGGTCAGGCGGTGAGAAGTGCAAAGTACTGTTGAACAGCTGCCGCCAATGGGCTCGAACGGTATAGCTATAGCAGGTGGTAAAAATTGTGAGGGCTGGTGACTCAGCTCGCTGTTGCCACCATTGCCGCAGTTTGGCTGGATCGATGGTGGTCTTTCGACCGAGCCATAGCTGGGCCGACCCGACCAACAGCAGCGGATACTTTTGGGGCGTAAGCTGGTGGAGAAGCGCAGCCCTTTGCTCAGCCGGATATTGGCTCAGTTCGATCGATCTGATGGGTTGGCTTAGGGCCGCTGCGATCGCACCGGCTGCGGCCGTTTTCCCAGTTCCCGATTCGCCGACCAAGAGAACCATTAGGCCCAATGTTTGGGATGTCAGCAGCGCCTGGGCCTGATCAGCCACAGACCGTAGCGATCTCACCTGCTCTGCGGGCAATGCTAGCTGATCCCAGGAGACCGCGGGCACTGGCTTGAGCTTTAGGGGCACCGGCTGGGCCATAGTCCCTAAAGCCAAGTGGGGCGTAGCCTCAGGAAAATCAGCCAACAAGTAGCTGGCCCAGTCAGGCGCTAGCTGCAGGTAGCTGCCCAGTAGCGTATGCGGGTCGGGCGTTACCCGCTGCAGTATCTGCCGCTGAATTAACGACTGCGGACCCGTGAGCTGAGCCAGGGCCAAACGACGTTCCGCTTCGTTTCGGCAAAGCAGCTGCAGCATTAGGTCAACCGTTGGCA
The DNA here is from genome assembly GCA_039817185.1 of Cyanobacteria bacterium J06648_16. Lineage (GTDB taxonomy): Bacteria > Cyanobacteriota > Cyanobacteriia > Phormidesmidales > Phormidesmidaceae > CAWUKV01. The sequence continues at coordinate 106,063 of JBCBWI010000002.1, forward strand.
GCGTCCCGCGATTGTTCTCTTCGCCCGTTTGCAGAAAGTGGTAGAGCCGGCTATAGCGCAGATTAACCTCTGGGGCGAGGGCCATTAGCAGCGCGTTTTTCTCGAACAGACTGAGATTGAGCTGACGGCGGAGCTGCGGCAGGGCTAGCGCAATATTTTGGGATAGGCTGGCTCGAATCCGCAGATCCAGCTGCTTTTGGTAGCCAAGCGATTTGTCTGCGGATTTCTTCTGTGGGGGACCTTCGTCGTAGGCACGGGTCGTTACGCTGATTAGGCCCTGCCACCAGTGGCTCGTCACCTTATCGCCCCGATTGTGGGCGACCCGCCCAATTTCTTTAAGTTCCTTCCGTTTACGGGCTACGGCCAGCATCAGCAGGCGCTCGAGCCAGTTGAGTTCTGTTTTGAGGTAGGCCCAATTGTTGGCAAACGGGGTTGGGGATTTACTCATCACCCATGCGTCTAAGAAACTCTATTGGCAGTCCATCGGGATCTGCAATAAAGGTTACCTCATACGCCCGATTCCCAATCATTTGTTGCTGGGGTGGTAGCAGCACCTTCAGGGGTTGGATCTGCCCCGGTTGAGACCGGGCAGCCTGCTCGAAGGTTTGCGACAGGGATGCCAGCCAGTCTGGCAGGCTTTGGGCCTGTTGGGTTAAGTCAAAAGATAGGTGGTAGTAGCCGGTGTAGTGCTCATCGCCAAAAGCGTCCGCAGCCGGTCGCGGTTCAGGAATTTGAATTAGCTCAATCCGCCCCCCCAGCCCTTCCATCCAGCAGGCTAGGGTCATGCCCGTCGTGAAGCGTTCGGTAATGGCAAATCCCAGACGCTCGTAGAATGCGATCGCACGGTGAATATCAGCCGTACGAATAGACATGTGGTGCACGGCCATCGGCCCCTTTCAACTACTCAAAAAACTTCAAATAGCGATGGTGAGTCGGTACACCCGGTTCTTTTTCTAGGTCGAAATTAATCACTTCCCACTGGGGCTCAGATTCGGGCGACGGGCTGAACGTTACCGGCAAACCATACAGCCGAGGCGTCGCCGCATCCACCTGCCCTCGCCAAGGTGAGCTGTGCTCTAAGTACGAATGCACCAGTTCCTTATAGCGCTCTGCAATAATGACCCGTGTTGCCCGATAGCCCTGGGTATAAAGCCGATCCAGCGCCTCGTGGATCTCGAAACGAATGCCGTCCGGGTGGGTGTGCTGCCGGTACCAGGCATCGTTCCACTGTCGCCAATGCCGCCCGGACTGCACATGAACCAGCGTTCGCGAATCGGGGTTAGCCTCAAACGCACCATGACGAGAACAGAGATAACTATCGGTCAGCGTCAGTGCCGGGATCACTTGACGACAGTGAGGACACTGAATTTCAGGACCAAAAATAGGATATTGCGAAGCAGAGTTGAGCATGTCTAACATGTCAGGCCAGTCGTCTAGTAAGGGTGACGGTGCGATCGTGAGAGGCAGAAGGGCACGGGCGGAAGGTGCTTAAAACGGACTGAATTTAGATTACGCCCATTATACTCTTGGGAAAAATAGACAGGGTTTTTATTACAGATTTCCTCGCTATTCAAAGATTGAAGCCTGCCATCCCGTCATAATGAATCATTGTTAGGATGTCGACCTCCCGGATCGACATCTCAACTCACCCAAGTCTTGAGGATGAAAGATATAGATATGGCTGCGCTGCTGAGTGCCCCAAGTCAGTTTTGGCCCATTCCTGACCTGTCTCAGGCGGCCTTTATCGCGCCGAACGCGACCATTATCGGTGATGTCAGAGTGGGCGTCGGGGCTAGCATCTGGTATGGCGCAGTGGTGCGCGGCGATGTTGATCAGGTCTCTATCGGAGCCGTCAGCAACGTACAAGATGGGGCCGTACTCCACGGGGACCCTCATCTGCCGACCGTTCTCGAAGACTACGTTACCGTTGGTCACCGCGCCGTCATTCACAGCGCCCACATCGAGCGGGGCAGCCTGATCGGCATTGGGGCGATTATTCTCAACAAAGTCCGCATCGGGGCAGGCAGTATGGTGGGGGCAGGTGCGGTTGTTAACCGTGATATTCCGCCCGGTTCACTCGTCGTCGGCGTACCGGGTAAAATCTTTCGACCGCTCTCAGCGGAGGAGTCTGCTGACCTGATTGAGCACGCTAAGAAATACGAGCAGCTAGCCCGAGTGCATGCAGGTACTGGAAAGGATTTGGGTTTTGTATGACTGGGGTTTTGGGTGACTTGAGCCTTGCAAGATCAGGGTTTTGGGTGACGGAGACTTTGTTCGATCGTCCCTGGTCCTGGCATAATCCTACGGTTGATACGTCCACTGCTCAGTCGTGCCTTCTAACTTTTTTCAGCCCGATGCCGACCTGCAATCTGCCCTCGATCAAGCATTAACGGCCACCTGGTCAGCGTTTCCTGCATTGGCCAGAAATCAAATTGCCGTGACCTGGGTGTGCTATCGCTCTCCCCATGGGGTCAACACTGGCGGGGCTCTTAGCCCCGAAGCCTTCTGGCAACAGCAGCCACCGGGTGCTAGCTATCGCGACGTGGAACGCATCTATCCGGCCAGCGTGGTGAAGCTATTTTATTTGGTGGCGCTGCACGAATGGCTAGAGCGGGGCATGGTACAGCCTAGCCCAGAGTTGGAGCGGGCAATGACCGACATGATTGTTGATTCAAGTAACGATGCGACCAGTTACATCATCGATGTGCTGACCGGCACCACCAGTGGTCCAGAGCTGCCAGAGGGGCCGCTGAAGACCTGGGAGCAGCAGCGCAATCTGGTCAATCGCTACCTGCAATCTTTGCAATGGCCCGAGTTGGACACGATCAACGTCAACCAAAAGACCTGGTGCGATGGTCCCTACGGGCGTGAGCGCGTGTTTCTAGGACCCGCCTACGAAAACCGCAATATGCTAACCACGGGGGCAGTTGCCCGACTGATTCACAGCATTATTGGGGGCGTCTCCGTCACGGCCAAGCGTTCCCAATCCATGATGGCGCTGATGCAGCGAGACCTGTCGTCGGTTGGCCAACAAACCGATCCAGAAAATCAAATTACTGGCTTTCTTGGCGCTGCGCTGCCCAGCTCAGCCAAAATATGGTCGAAAGCGGGCTGGACGAGTCGGGTTCATCACGATGCTGCCTATGTGGAATGTGATGGACATCATTCCTATTTACTCGTCGCGTTTACTGAGGGGCCGTCCGCTACTGACAACGCAGCGATCTTACCGTTCCTATCGGCTCAGATTTTCAACGCAACAAAACGGTAGCTCAAAATTTATATCCACCGGCAGAATAAACGGGTGATAGAATCGCTCACGATAGTTCAGCTAGATTTTCGTTGGCTGAGTGAACTACATTTTGAGGAGTGGACACGTCATGATTAAGCAATTTGCTGGGGCGGCTGGTCTAGGGTTCTTGGGGTTAGGTAGTCTTACACTGCCAGGTATTGCCCAAGATCACCTGTCAATGACTACGGAGGAAGCGCGCACAAGCGCACCCACGGCTGCTGAGCTGGGCAACGAGCCGATCGAATTAGCCCAAAGACGTCGCCGCGACCAGCAGGTAGGGGTTGCACCTCACTTTATCGGGGCAGGCGGCAATATTGGTTTCAGCGATGAGGACAATGCCGTAGGCGATTTTGGCTTTGCCATCATTAGCAAATATTCCTTCTCCGATAAGCTGTCCATTCGACCTTCGGTGATCTTTTCCGACAACACGGCTATTCTGGTGCCCCTAACCTATAACTTCACCGGCACTAACTTCGATGTGGGGCCGACGACCCTTGTTCCTTATATTGGGGGTGGAGTTGCCTTTTCTACCGGCGATGATTCTGAGACCAGTGGACTGGTCAGTGCAGGAGTCGATCTACCGATTTCACGACAGTTCACGGTTAATGGTCAGGCTAACCTCAGTGTCTTCAACGATACGGCCTTCGGTATTCAGTTGGGGTTAGGCTACAACCTTGGCGGTCGCTAAAGACAGCTTATAGACCAACACAACAAAATCTATTTGAGTGGAGACATCCGTATTGGATGTCTCTTTTTTTACGGGCACACTGAGCCAAGTCATCGGTATCGAGCTTTGGTCACATGTGTGCCGCCGTCCTGGCGCCAGGTCGAAGAGACCTTTCGAAAAGTTTGGGGATATGACCGCTTCAGGCCGCCCCAAGACAAGATTATTAAAGCGCTGCTAGCCCAGCAGGATGTGCTGGTTGTGCTCGCTACGGGCGGCGGCAAATCGCTTTGCTTCCAGTTACCTGCCCTGTTGCAGTCAGGTGTCACCCTGGTCATATCACCGCTGGTGGCCCTGATGGAAAATCAGGTTAGTGAACTGGCCGAGCGACAATTGTCGGCAGCGGTTGTCCACAACCAGGTAGATCGTTTTTCTCGGCGTCGCACGCTGCAGGCGGTGAGTCAGAATCGGCTGCGACTACTCTATCTGTCGCCTGAGACACTTCTAAACCCGTCGGTTTGGGAGGTTCTCTGCCAGCCACAGGTACAGATCAACGGTTTGATATTGGACGAGGCCCACTGTTTGGTGCAGTGGGGAGAGACCTTTCGTCCGGCCTATCGACGTTTGGGAACGGTGCGGTCGGCGCTGTTGAAATATAAACCAGCGGGGACGCGCATTCCGGTTGCCGCGTTTACTGCGACAGCGAATCCAGACGCTCAACAGGTTTTAGAAAACGTGCTGCAGCTTTCCAAGCCTAAGCGGATATGTCTGAGCCCGTATCGGAGGAATTTACACATTTCGATTAAGACGGTCTGGACAGCTCGGGGACGCCAACAGTCTCTTCTAAAATTTATTAGCCAGTATCCGCAACGGTCGGGGCTGGTATACGTAAGAACGCGTCGAGATGCGGAAACGCTTGCGGATACTCTGGCTCAGACAGGCTCTCGAACGACAGCTTATCATGCAGGTTTATCGTCGATGCGACGGCGACAGATTGAGGCGTCGTGGCTGGCCGGTGATATACCGGTTGTGGTCTGTACCAGCGCCTTTGGCATGGGGATCAACAAACCTGATGTTCGCTTTGTTGCTCACTATCAGGCACCGAGTTTGCTAAGCGAATACATTCAAGAGATTGGTCGCGGTGGGCGAAATGGGCAGCGTGCCGATGCGCTCACGTTGGTCAGTGAGCGTACGGGCTGGCTAGATTCGTCTGACAAGCAGCGTCAACAGTTTTTCGCCCAGCGTCAGCAACAACAGCTGGTCAAGGCTGAGCAGCTAGCCAAGCGCATCCCTCAACAGGGAAATATTCAAGACGTTATCCAGCAGCATCGGGATGCGCCCATAGCGCTGTCGGTTTTACACACGGTCGGCCAACTGGAGTGGAAAGATCCGTTCACCTACGTCATCCATCGGGATAGCCACCGTCATGCAAAGAGCGGGCAGCATACAGCGATGAAAGAGATGAATCGGTTTCTAAGGTCTAAGGACTGCCGCTGGCAGCATATTCTGACGGCCTTTGGCTGTGAGGCGGAGGCTGCGGCAATGGGACGATGCGGGCATTGTGATCGCTGCCAGACAAGGTGATCGCTGCCAGACAAGGATACGCGCATGACAGCTCATTTTTGGGACTGATAGCGTCTGCTAATTTCCCCTCGGTCGAACATAAATGTGAACATAGCCGTTCTCTGTCCGCTCAATCACGCCTTCGAACTGCCCCTGCTCAAAGCGATACTGGCTCTGTTTTTCGGTCCTCACGGCCTCTAGCCCTGATTCGATTTGCTTAGTCGATTGACCGTCTAGCATGCCCGCTAGGGCAATGCGCATCATCAGCCGATCGAAGGTCGGTGCAAATGCGGCTTCGGCCTGCTGTACGGTGTTGTTCGTCTGGTCGTAAACATAGGCAACGCTGGCGCGGTTGGGGACCAAATCATAAACGGCGGTTGTGAAGTCGGTCTGGGCAGACTGGCGGGTTGGTTGGCCCAGGCGGCTGAGGATCTGATTGGCCTGGGTGCCGGGGGCAAAGCCCGGTACCGAAACGATGCCAGAAGTTTCGCCGCTGCCAGCGGGTTGGCTGCGGAGGTTGCTCAGTAGCATCGGTAGGCGCTGCAGCAAAGGCTCACTCTGGGCAGCGTCAGGATCAGGGGTCTCTGCTGCTGGGGCCTCAGGGGCAGGCTCCACCGGAGGCTCGTCTGTCTGGAGCACGTCGCGCACTGCGTCACCCCAGCTGGCCACATCAGGCAAGTCCACTTCAGGTAGCTTGACCTCAAACGTGGGCTCAAAATCGGCAATTGCCTGGCTCACCTGCTGATATAGTCGGTAGCCGCCCACGCCTGCTGCGGCCATTAGCGACAGGGCCAGAATCGAGCCCAGGGTTCTAACCGGGTTGGCCTGACGACGGGGCTGCCGCTCTTGCTGCGGGTCATCAGGCAGGTAGGTCAGCTCATTTTTCGACGCGTAATCAGGTTCGTAGGCTGGTGGCTGAGGAGCGGCTACGGTTTTAGAGCGGGTTTGGGGTGGGCTCGGGGCTCGACGAGTTCGAGCGCTAGTGCGACCTTTCCCAAACTGGACATGACTCGGGGCGCGGGGGGCAACCACCTGGGTGGGGCCGGTCTGTGATGATCGCGGACGGGCTATACGGCGTGATTTGCCCTGCAGCAGAGATTGCCAGGTGGCAATGGACTGGGGCCGGTCGGTCAGCTCTACCGCCATGCCGGCTAAGATGGCTTGCTCAACTTGGGGGCTGAGGGTCGGGTTGAACTGACGCGGTGGGACAAGGGGCTGGTGCGATCGCAACACTGAGGCCAGCGGTACCTCGCCTGTAACCAGCGAATACAGGGTGGCTGCCAATCCGTAAACATCCGTGGCCGCCGACCGTCGCGCCTTGGGCAAATACTGTTCTACGGGGGCGTACCCGTCGGACACGATACTGGTGTGGGTCTGGGTGCGGCCTGCGCTTAGCTCGCGGGCAATGCCAAAATCGATCAAAATCGCATCCCCCGTCAGGTCATGAATCATGATGTTCTGCGGCTTCACATCGCGGTGCAGCAGTCCCTGTCGATGGACCGCCTGGAGGGCGTCGCCAATCTGGGTGATGTACTGCAGTGCCGTCACCTCGGGGAGGGGCCGGTGTGGAAACACAATCTCGGAGACGGGCCGCCCCGGAATATAGTCCATCACCAGGTAGGGCTGGCCCCGCTCAATAAAAAAATCGGTCACGTTGACGATATTCGGGTGCTTGCACTGGGCCAGTCGGCGGGCCTCCTGCTGAAACTGCTGCTGCTGTTGCACGGGGTCTGTCCCCCCCCAGGCAGAGGCAAGAATCGTTTTGATGACCACCGTCTGATTGAGCGGCAGACGGACGGCCCGATAGGTGATGCCGAAGCCACCCTCACCCAAAGCCGCCTCCATTCGGTACTTGCCGTTTTGAAGAACGGTGCCGGTTTGATTGCTCATACTTACCTGACGTTTTAGTCTCCCAGACCTTGGGACCGGTTTAGCACAAAACGCTTCTATCCACGGGCACAAAACAACCAGAAAAAAAGCTGTCTACAGTACAGCACAAGGGTTCCGTGGTTCTACGGATTTTCCATAGAGATGCTGAAAATATGACAAAAATCCGTTCATTCACCCATACAATCTGGGCTAGTCGTCCTTGGGAGCCGTCTATATGCACTCGGAACAAATACAACGTCTTGAAAACGCGATTGATAATGTCGAAGCAGCTCGACTTTTAGCCCATCAGCGCTACTACGATATCGCGATTACTCGAGCGTACTATGCAATGTTCTATGCAGCCGAAGCGCTACTGCTGAAGTATGGCCTGACCTTTCGGCAGCACGATCCCGTGATTGATCACTTTCAGCAGCTGTTTGCCGAGGCCGAACCCCTATTCCGCCCCTATCAACATTACCTGTCTGATGCCTACGCAGCGCGGCTTAAAGCTGACTACCATCCCCTCGAACACGCTAAGGCGGACGATGCGGTGCAGCAAATTCGCCGGGCTGAAACCTTTGTTAACGTCGCTGAGGGGTATTTGCAGCCTGACTTTTCGGCCTCAGGACACGTCTCAGGACGGGACAGGACACCGACGCCGCTGGCTCCCCCGCTGATCGCGGCCCCCCCTTCTCCGTTAGATAGCGTCGCTTAGGGCGAAAATTGCGCGGGTTAGCTTAGCGACTTGGGTTGCGCTTGCGCTCTGCTAGCTGCAGCAAGATTTCGGCGTGCTTGGCCTTGGTAATCGGATAGAAGTAGGCCAAAATCATGCCACAAATAAGCAGCGTCAACGGTACTGGCCCCATGAAAAATCGAATCGCCCACAGTGCTGAGTCTGGCTGCCGAGCCGCATCTTGGGCAAATCCTGAGGTCTCTAGTGCCAGGCTGACTAAGAAAATTCCCACGGCCAGTCCACCCTTTTGTAGCAGCGTCATAAAGGCGTAGAACGCGCCCTCGCGGCGACATCCGGTCTGTAGTTCGTCCAGTTCGATCACGTCGGGCAAGATCGACCAGGGTACAACATAGGCGGTGGCCACTCCAAAGCTCGCCAGCACGCACAGCCCGTACATGGTTCCGAGCTGGCCCGGCTGTAAAAAGAACAGCCCCAGCTGCACCAGTATCCATAGACCCGAACCAAGAAAATAGAGCCCCTTCTTGCCGATACGCTGGCTCAGCAGGCTACAGATAAACATCATAAAGATGGCCGTTCCCTGCACCAGCAGCGCGGCTAGAAAGTAGTTGTCGCTACCCATCCAGAACTTGACGTAGTAGGGGATGATGGTGGCCGTAATCTGCAGCGCTAGCCAGGAGAACAGGTAGATTCCCACAACGTACAGAAAAGGCCGATTGCTGAAGACAATCTTGACCTGCTGCAAAAAGGGCATCTCAGACTCGGCCTGTTGATTAAGCGAGTGCCCCTGGTAGGTGGCTTGCCGCTTTGCATGACCGAAGGTGCCAAACGTACACCAGTACACCGATAGGGCTGCGATCGCACCACCCAAGCCGCCGAGCACCAGATACTGCTGCGCTTCGTTAGTAATTTGCTGACTGACCACCAGTCCTAACGCCAGAATCATTACCGCCCCCGTTAGCGAAAAGGCTAGCCGAAATGAGGTCAGGTCGGTGCGCTCATCGTAGTCCTGAGTCAGCTCTGCCGTGAGAGTGCTGTAGGGCAGGTTCGTCGTGGTGAAAAAAACCTGGAATGCGATGGAAATAAAGACGTAATACCAGAATTTTGCTAGCTCGCTCTCAAACCCTGGCACAATCCAGTTCAAAAAAAACGTAAAGCCAAAGGGAATGGCCGTTAGGGCCATCCAGGGATAGCGACGGCCCCACTTGGTTCGGGTACGATCGCTCAGCATGCCCACCAGCGGATCGTTCACCCCGTCCCAAATTTTGCCGATCAGCAGCACCGTGCCAGCCGTGAGGGGACTGAGCCCGGCTACGTTGGTCAAAAAAATCAGATACGAAAAAGCCAGTAGGTTTGAGGTGAGTCCTGCCCCCAAATCACCTGCACCGTAGGCCAGCTTGATTGGCAGCGTCAGCTTGGGTCTGGCGACTGGGACAGGTTCGGAGTACTGCGGAGAACTTTCCATAGGTCAGCAAGCTAGTAGGATAATGACCTTGAGCAGCGCGCTATGCTGCCCAACCTTGACCAGAGAACAGGACGTGGCCAGAGACCTATAGTGCCTTAATTTCTGCCCCATCCATCGGGTGTTCTGTTCCTCATCGCCATCTGGACCATGACCCAATCCGTTTCTAATCCCGCTCAGCCTGCTGATAACGCGCCATCCCAGGATGTATCGACTGATTCGACGACTGATTTGTACGTTACTTGGGACGACTATCACCACAGCATTGAGCAGCTCGCCCTCAAAATCTACCAGTCGGGCTGGTCCTTTAACCAGATCGTGTGTTTGGCAAAGGGTGGACTTCGCATCGGTGACATTCTCTGTCGGCTGTACGACCAGCCCCTGGCGATTTTGTCCACGGCTTCCTACGGTGGCATTGACAACCGGGTGCGCGGGTCGCTGACCTTTTCAAAGGACCTGAGCATGACCACTGCCAATCTGGGCAGTCGCGTATTGTTGGTGGATGACCTGGTGGACTCGGGTCAAAGTCTAAAGCGTAGTATTGCGTGGTTGCACCATAAATATGGGTTTTATATTGATGAGGTGCGCACTGCAGTGCTTTGGTACAAGGCCTGCTCGATCATCAAGCCTGATTACTACGTCACCCACTTGTCCCATAACCCCTGGATTCATCAACCCTTCGAAAAGTATGAAGAAATGGATCTGGAATCGCTAACGGCGGTGCATACCTAGCCCCTTCCTGAGATATAAATTTTGCCAGGGCAAAATAATGTCGGGAGTGAGCCGGTCGGTCGCATCGGATGCGTGGCTCGGGTGACTGGTTAGCGCTTCAACGGTTGCATGCTCAACTGAATGCCAAAGTACATACAACTTTCGGAGCATTTTTTGGCTAAAAGTCGACAAAAGTTCACTGGGTCGGGGCAGACACGATGTACAATCCCAGTGATTTTGGCATACAGGGTCATCGCTCAGCTGCGAACGCCCGCCCTGCCTCGCTTTACTTGCCCTACCCTCACTGGAGTGTTTCGGTGAATCATCTAAAGCCCGGTTCATTTGGGTCCCCCCCTGTACCTATGGACGATATCCCTGAGGCCCGCCGCGACTCGCCGAGAGCGGCTGTTCAGACCGCTGTCCCCAGCCGATGGCTGTGGTTGGGCAGTAGTCTGTTGGGTCTGATGGCTGTCGGTGCACTCTGGTATTTGATCCGTCCGGTGGCTACGGCCACGGAGGTCAAGACGGAACCGGCTCTGGCCAGTGTCACAGAGGCGGCTGCAACGCCGTTAGCCCCAGCGACTGAGCCGGCATCCGGGCAAGTTTCTCCCGAAGCGGCGGCGAAGCAAGCGTCTTTGCTCGGGCATCGTCAATACTCAGAAGTCGAGACCTCTGCGCTGGTCCCGCTAAAGAACAATGCGGGGGTGCGACTCCACACCGATGCGGCCGAAAAAGTAGAGGAAATGTTGGTGGCGGCTCGAGCGCAGGGGATACAGCTGGGGGTGATCTCTGGTTTTCGTACCTGGGAAGAGCAGCGCCGCTTGTTTTTTGAAGTGAAGGCTGAACGGGGACAAAACACTGAGACGCGGGCTGAGGTGAGTGCGCCGCCGGGATACAGCGAACACCACACGGGCTATGCGGTCGATTTTATTGACCTATCTGCACCGGAAACCCACCTGGAAGAACCCTTTGAGCAAACACCGGCGTTTCGTTGGCTGAGTGAGAATGCGAACCGCTACGGATTTGAAATGTCGTTTCCCAAGGACAACCCTGACATCAGCTATGAGCCCTGGCACTGGCGCTATGTGGGTGATCCGGCCAGCTTAGAAGTATTCTTTCAGGAACAGGAATAGGCAAAGACCTGTTAGCTTAAAAGAAGTTAACACGTCCGGTTATGAATCCGATTACGCTGAACCTGGTTGCGATCGCAATCTTCCTGACCACGATGCTGAGCCTGTTGGGTCCCCTGATCCACATCACGCCAGAGGCGTTGGGCATTGCCGTCGCGGGTCTAGCCGGACTGAGTGTCATTGACCGATTTGGCTGGCAGGGACTGGGCGGTAATCTGCTGATCGATTGGATTGCCCAGCAGTCCCCTGAGTATCGTCAGCGGATCGTGCAGCACGAGGCCGGTCACCTCCTCACCGCCCACCTGCTGGGCATTCCGGTAACGGACTACTATCTGAGTGCCTGGGAAGCGCTGCGGGCTGGTGTTCCGGGCAGCGGTGGGGTACAGTTTGACGCCAGTGAGATCGAAGCCGAGGTTGATCAGGGTCGCCTGTCTGCCCAGCAGCTTAACCGCTACTGCACGGTTTGGATGGCGGGCATCGCTGCAGAAGAACTGCTCTACGGCAGTGCTCAGGGGGGCAGCGACGACCGGCAGCAGGTGCAGGCGCTGTGGCAGCAGTTGGATCGCCCCGCCAGGGAAGGCCCGCTGAAGCTGCGCTGGTCAACCCTACAGGCCAAGACGCTGCTCTCTAAGCAAGAGCCCGCCTACCAGGCCCTAGTCGCAGCCATGACCGCAGGGGCATCCGTTCCTGACTGCCAGGCCGCTATAGAAGCGCATCGAGTGAAGGAACTGGTTTAGAGCAGACCGGCTATTGCACGGCCACCTGATTTCGACCTCGCTTTTTTGCAGCCAACAGGTTTTGGTCGGCTCGCATGATTAGCGTTCGACCCTGCAGATCGTCTCCGACTTGCAGGCAGGACACACCAATACTGACGCTGGTAGACACTGCTAGATGCTGACCGATGGTGAACGGTTCGGTCGCGATCAGCTGGCACAGCCGCTGACCGATAGCGCGGGCTTCATCGACCCCGGTCTTGTTGAGGATCAGGGCAAACTCTTCGCCGCCGTAGCGGTAGGCCGTATCGTAAAACCGCATGTTTTGACTGAGTCGCTCGGCTAGCTGCTGCAGCACCTGATCGCCGACCTGGTGGCCATAGCGATCGTTAACCCCCTTGAAGTGGTCAATGTCGAGCATCATCACGCTCAGCTCGTAGCCCCGGCTTTGGGCCATTTTGATCTGCTGGGGTAGCTCGATGTCGAGGGCGCGGCGGTTGCTGAGCTGGGTTAGCGAATCAACCAGTGCGATCGCAGATAGCCAGTTGTTCGTTCGCAGCAGATCCCGATGGGCCCTGGCCCGCTCTAGTCCTTGCTTGACCTGCAGCTGCAGCAGCCGTTGCGTGATGGGCCCCGTTTCCGAATCGTTTGCCAGCCAGACGTAGGCATCTGCGCCCGACTCTAGCGCCGCCGCCGTTTTCTGTAGCAGGGGCAGGACCGAGAGCGTATCCCAACTGGGTTGGTCTTCAACTAACACCACGTACATGCCGGTCAGCTGGGGATGCTGACGGTACTGCTCAGCGATTGAATATCGATCAAACAGCCCAGCTTGCCCAATCACTAAATCGGGAGCCGAGGCCATCATCTGCCGTTCTGCCTGGTCTGCCGACGTCGACATATTGACCGAAAGCGTTTCTATGCCCCTAACTCGCTGATTAATTAAACTTGAGAACTGCGCATCGCCAACTAATAAAATCTGATGAGTCATCGATTTGAGTCATCCAAACATGGGAAACAAACACACCGTGTAACGTAGAACTCGGGATATCAGCCCAGCGATTAACTGAGCGCTTTTTTATTTTCAAGTCTGCAAAGCACTTAGGGACGGTTCACCGGGTTCAATTTAAGGACCCGTTTACAATCCATAAAAAATGACGGTTAAATGCTATCTGATCGCGCCTGCCAGCCTATCGCTACCATATCTATTAATAAATAGTTTGATCCGCAGTAAAGTGTGTCAGGCCCTGCTTAAGCAGGGCCCAGTTGGAGCACCTTCGTAGGCCTGTTCGTCTAAACAGTCAGCATTTAGACAATGCTAGCTATCGTACCGATTGGTGTCGTTAGAAGTGAGTATAAATGCTTACCTTTTGTCTATACATGTATCAAAGGTCTTGTGAATCCAGCTTCCCCGTCAGGCCATGCGCGTCTGGGCTCGATAACTACACCCTGCTACTCTGGCTTGGGATATAGGGCTCGCCATTAAGGCTCTCTTTTGTGGTGTGCATGAGCACGCTCCACGGAGTGCTCTGAGCTGGAGGGATACCGCTACTGGATGTTTTAGACAAAGTAGCCACAGCAATGAATATTGGTCAAAATCTCAGTCAAAATGGTAAGGCTAGCGCCCATGGGTAGCCTTAACCCTAGCCCACCCTCAGTACCTGCTTCTTCAGCTTAGTCAATCCATGTCCACCGCCTCCTCTAAATCGTCCATGACAGGTGCTGACATTCGCTCAGCGTTCCTTGAGTTTTATCAGGCCCGTCAGCATAAGATTTTGCCCAGCGCGTCGCTGGTCCCGGAAGATCCGACTGTGCTGCTTACGATTGCGGGCATGCTGCCATTCAAGCCGATCTTTTTAGGTCAGCGGAAGTCGCCAGTACTGCGGGCCACCTCGTCGCAAAAGTGCATCCGGACGAACGACATCGAGAACGTGGGGCGGACCGCCCGGCACCACACCTTTTTTGAGATGCTGGGCAACTTTAGCTTCGGTGACTACTTCAAGTCCAAGGCGGCGGCTTGGGCCTGGGAGCTATCGACGCAGGTGTTCAAGCTGCCCCCCGAGCGGCTGGTGGTCAGCGTCTTCCGCGAAGATGACGAAGCGTTTGCCATCTGGCGGGATGAGATTGGCGTGCCGGTCGAGCGGATCATTCGCATGGATGAGGAAGATAATTTTTGGACCTCTGGCCCCACTGGCCCTTGTGGCCCCTGTTCTGAAATTTACTACGACTTCCATCCCGAGCGCGGCAGTCAGAATATCGATCTCGAAGACGACACCCGGTTTATCGAGTTTTACAACCTGGTGTTCATGCAGTACAACCGTGATGCCGAGGGTAATCTGACGCCGCTGGCGGCGCAAAATATTGACACGGGTATGGGTCTGGAGCGCATGGCGCAGATCCTGCAGGGCAAGCCGAATAATTACGAAACGGACCTAATTTTTCCGATCATTCAGGCTGCAGCAGAGATTGCTGGGCTGCCCTACGACCAGGCTGACGAAACTCAGAAAACGGCCTATAAGGTGATGGGGGATCACGTTCGGGCCTCAACCCACATGATCGCCGACGGCATCGTACCGGAGAACGTCGGTCGCGGCTACATTTTGCGCAGGCTGATCCGTCGAGTCGTCCGCAGCGGGCGACAGGTAGGGATTGAGCAGCCGTTTATCGTGCCCGTTGCTGAAAGTGCGATCGCACTCATGGCTGACGCCTACCCCAATCTGCGCGAGCGTCAGTCCGTCATTACCCGCACGCTGGCGCGCGAAGAACAGCAGTTTCTCAGCACGCTCAAGAGCGGTGGCAAGAGTTTTGACGAAGAGATCGCTAAGCTCAAGCGGGCGGGCAAAACCGAGATCCCTGGCGAAGTCGCCTTTTACCTGTTTGCCACTAAGGGCTTTCCAGTCGAACTGACCGAAGAGATGGCCGAAGAGATTGGCTTTACTGTCGATATGGACGGCTACCAGCAGGCGGTCAAAGCACACGAAGAAATCTCCGGTCAGGGCCGCGAAGAGATTGACCTGACTCTGCAGTCCGATGTGAAACGGCTAGCGCTCCGCAGTGAAACAACCCCCTTTCTGGGCTATGTAGACGTCAGCGGTAAAGCGCAGGTGACCGATCTATTTGTCGAAGAACGAGAAGCAGAGCAGGCCAGCGCGGGCGATATCGTCCAGATTGTGCTGGACCAAACGCCGTTCTACGCCGAGTCGGGCGGCCAGATCGGTGACAAGGGCTATCTGATGGGCGACGACTTGATTGTGCGCATAGATGACGTGCAAAAAGAGGGCAATACCTTTGTTCACCTAGGCCATATTGAACGCGGTCAGCTGACCGTGGGCGATGCGGTCATCGCCCAAATTGACCGCGCCTGCCGCCGTCGCGCCCAGGCCAACCATACGGCCACCCACCTGCTCCAGGCCGCGCTGAAAAAGCTGGTGGATGCTGAAATCTCCCAGGCAGGTTCCCTGGTAGCCTTCGATCGTCTCCGTTTTGATATCAATTTTCCTCGCGCCCTGACGGCTGAAGAGCTTGACCACGTCGAGACCCAGGTCAACACCTGGATTGCTGAGGGCCACGGCGCCGATGTCACCACCATGCCCATCGAAGAGGCCAAGGCCAAGGGGGCGGTAGCCATGTTTGGCGAAAAGTACGGCGATACGGTCCGGGTGATCGATTTCCCTGGCGTCTCAATGGAGCTTTGCGGCGGTACCCACGTCTCTAACACAGCTGAGATTGGCCTGTTTAAGATTGTCTCTGAGTCCGGTATCTCGGCGGGCGTTCGCAGAATCGAGGCGATTGCGGGCCCGGCGGTGCTGGCATATCTGAACGTGCGCGATCGCATCGTCCGCGACCTGTGCGATCGCTTCAAGGCTAAACCCGAAGAACTGACCGACCGGATCACTACCCTGCAGTCTGACCTCAAATCGGCTCAGAAAGATCTGGCAGCGGCTCAGTCTCAGCTGGCCCTGGCCAAGTCTGACCAGCTGATCGATCAGGCTGAAACCGTCGGTGACTTGGCACTGTTGGTCGCAGACATGGGCGAAGTGGATGCCGATTCACTGAAAACTGCGGCTGAGCGGCTGCTGCAGAAGCTGGGCGATGGGGCTGTGGTACTGGCTTCGGTGCCTAGCGAAGGGAAGGTGAGCCTGGTAGCGGCCTTTGGCAAGGGTGCGATCGCAAAGGGCCTGCAGGCGGGTAAATTCATCGGCAGTATTGCCAAACTCACCGGTGGTGGCGGCGGCGGTCGCCCCAACCTGGCGCAGGCGGGGGGCCGAGATGCGTCAAAGTTGCCTGAGGCCCTAGCAGCCGCGAAGCAGCAGCTGAAAGAGGCATTGGCATAGCCCCTTACTCCCCTCCATCATGCGTCTACCCCCTGACGAGGACTCCCGCGCCCAAATCAACATCGTCCCCATGATCGATGTCGTTTTTGCCGTGCTTACTTTCTTTATCCTCGCTTCCCTCACCCTCACCCCCAACCAGGGACTCCCCGTCACCCTGCCCGAAGCGGCTACCGCCAAAGCACAGTCCGAAGCGACCCTGACCCTGACGATCACCGCCGATAACGAGCTGTTTCTTGACCGCGACCCGGTCGAAGTCAGTACCCTGGCTGCCGATGTCAAAGCGCGTCTGGCGCCGGGGCAAACCGCCCTAGTGACTATTAATGCTGATGCGGCTGCCGAACACGGGTGGGTCGTCACGGCCATGGACGAACTGCGACTGATCGAGGGTCTGCGATTGGGGATTGCGACCCAAGCGCCGTGACGGACGACCGGATGCAACAAAATATTTTCTCTGAGGCAGATAAATTTTGGATCCCATAGGGTGTGGAAAAGCCTGCACCCTCACCCTTTATGTACGCCTTCCTACAGCTGACTCATGTCTTCCTGCTGTGGTTTTTCACCCAGCTACAGCCCTACCTTACCCCCATCTGCTTTGTCGTTGCCTGGAGTCTGGTGATTCTGGGCCTTTGGCAGCTAATCGCGGCCACTCGTGACAGTCTTAGTCAGGCTCAGACCATGCACCAGATTCCCTGTGCCGACTGTCGCTTTTTTACCAACAGTCATCACCTCAAGTGTCCGGTGCATCCGTCGCAGGCCATGACCCGAGCCGCTATCGGCTGTGGTGATTTCGAGACGGCTAATGCTGTTCATGCGGCCATTCAGCGCCAGGAGGCAGAAAGGGTGGCTTGATGGCCGCGATCGAGTCGGACTTCAGTGATTCTGCTTAAAAACCCCCTCAAAATCCGCGATCTGTTCCGTAGCCTTGCCGTACACAGATCCCGCTGCGATGGTCTAACGTGAGAGCACGCCTCCTATGTGGAGGAGGTCATAGGGACAGGCATGTTTTCGATTTTTATTTTGACCTATAACGAAGCCACTGAAATCGCTGGCTGCATCGAATCTGCGCTACTTTCAGACGACGTTATCGTAATCGATTCCTACAGCAGCGACTCCACCGTCAGGATTGCTGCTAACTACCCAGTCCGCGTGATTCAGCACGCTTTTGAAAGTCACGGTAAGCAGCGCACCTGGATGCTGCGTAATGTCCCCACGAAGTACGAGTGGGTCTACATTCTTGAGGCCGACGAGCGCATGACCCCAGCACTATTTGCTGAGTGCGTAGCGGCGAGTCAACGCCAGCAGCACATCGGCTATTACGTTGCTGAGCGAGTGATGTTCATGCATCGCTGGATTCGCCATAGCACCCAGTATCCCCGCTATCAGATGCGCCTGTTTGATAAGGCTAAGGTCTGGTTCGATGACTACGGCCATACCGAGCGCGAAGTCTGCAGCGGCCCGACCGGATTTTTAAAGGAAACCTATCCTCACTACACGAGTGGCAAGGGATTTAGCCGCTGGATTGAAAAGCACAACCGCTACTCAACCGATGAGGCGATGGAAACCCAGCGTCAGCTTACCGAGGGGAAGGTTGATCTGAAGGTGCTGTTTTTTGGCCGTACCGAAGTCGAACGCCGCCGCGCCCTAAAGGACCTTTCTCTGCGGCTACCGGGTCGTCCGATTGTTCGATTTATTTACATGTATTTCATTTTGGGCGGCATCCTCGATGGCCGGGCCGGGTTTACCTGGTGCGTGCTACAGGCCTTCTATGAGTACCTGATTACGCTAAAAGTCTGGGAACTGCACTACGGTGCCCGGCCAGAAGAGTCCCTTAAGCAAACCGCTGAGTCGGTCGTACTTCCCCGATTGGAAGCATCGCATTCTAGCCTGATTGGGTGAAATAGGCATGCGGTTTTACAGTAGCCGCTCCAGGCTTAGGTGCTGATCGGCGCTCGTCCAGAGATATCCCTCGGGTGAGCGGGGAATCGCAGCAATGCCCTGCAGCCTATGCCTCATCGTGCCCCGCAGCAAACGCGGCTGCCAGTTCATCAATCAGGGACTGAGGAGGGTGCCAGCGGTACTGGCCAAAATCGACTTTGTTGTGCTCAAACGCGATGCCCTCTTCCTCCAATAGAACGCGCTGCAGGTCGTCGTTACCGTCCCGAAAGGCTGAGGTGGAAATCTCTCCTTTTGCGTTGATAACCCTTTGCCAGGGAACATCGTCACCGGGGGCAACCCGGTAAAGGGCATAGCCCACTACTCGAGGTTTGCCAAATAGGCCCGCAAGTTCTGCTATCTGCCCGTAGGTTGCCACTTTACCGGATGGAATCAGGCGTACCACCTGATAGATGCGCTCGTAGGTAGACGATTTTTTCGCGACCTTGTTCTGGCTGGGGCTCGGCGGATTCACTCGGTTTCGTCTCCTGCTGCTCCGGCTACGTTGGTTTCGTTCGAGACCAGCCGCTTTCCGGGCGCGCATTGCAGCAAGACGATCGTGCGCGCCGATAGCGGCAGGGTTTGTTCCGCGTAGTAAACGACATCGTCATGGACGAATCCCGTCGTGAGCTTGGTGTCGAGCATTCGACGCCAGCCGGGGCGCTGCGACGGATTGGAGAGGGAGGTTTGGGGTAGGGTAAACGAAACGGCCTTTGGCGTTGCATTGATGCAGAGTAAAAAGCTATCGTCCGTGATGGCCTGACCCCATTCGTCGTCGGTTCTCAGTTCATCGCCGTTGAGAAAGATGGTCACGGTTTTAGCGGTAGAGCTGTTCCAATCTTTATCGGTGAGTTCGCTCCCCGCTGCCGTGAACCAGCCAATATCGACGGCGCAGGCATCGATGCGCCCCTCAAACCAGCGCCGTCGACAAAAGACGGGATGTCGCTGACGAAATTGAATGAGCTGTTGGGTAAAGGTTAGCAGCTGCTGATTCTCTGAATTATTCAGGCTGTTCCAGTCAAACCAGGCCAGTGTGTTGTCCTGACAGTAGGTATTGTTGTTGCCGTGCTGGGTCCGGCCTAATTCGTCGCCCCCCAACAGCATAGGTACGCCCTTGGATAGGAACAGCGTCGTGAGAAAGTTGCGCTGCTGTTGCGATCGCAACGTCAAAATCTTTTCGTCGTCGGTTTCTCCTTCTTCGCCACAGTTCCACGATCGGTTATAGCTTTCGCCGTCCCGGTTGTTTTCCCCGTTGGCCATGTTGTGCTTTTCGTTGTAGCTCACCAGATCGCGCAGGGTGAACCCATCGTGGGCCGTAATGAAATTAATGCTGGCGTAGGGCAGGCGGCCCGTGTCCTGATACAGGTCGGAGCTGCCGGTGAAGCGGGAAGCAAACTCACCCAGGCGACAGGGGTGATCGCGCCAGAAGTCGCGCATGGTATCGCGGTACTGTCCGTTCCACTCTGACCATAGATGGGGGAAGTTACCCACCTGGTAGCCCCCCTCGCCCAGGTCCCAGGGTTCAGCGATCAGCTTGACCCGGGACAGTACGGGATCTTGATGGATGATGTTGAAAAAGGCCGACAGCTGATTCACAGCATACAGCTCTCTTGCCAGGGCTGAGGCCAGGTCAAACCGGAAGCCGTCCACGTGCATCTCGGTGACCCAATAACGCAGGCTGTCCATAATCAGCTTGAGAATCTGGGGATGGCGCACATTTAGAGAATTGCCACAGCCGGTGAAGTCCATATAATACCGAGGCATGTCTTCTACCAGGCGGTAATAGGCCGCGTTATCAACCCCCCGTAGGGTCAGGGTCGGCCCCAAATGGTTGCCCTCACCCGTATGGTTGTACACCACATCCAAAATGACTTCGATACCTGCCTGGTGCAGCGCCTTGACCATACGCTTAAACTCACAGACCTGGCCGCCCTGGACGTCGGCCGCATCGGAGGTGCTGTAGCCTGAATGGGGCGCGAAGTAGTTGAGCGAGTCGTACCCCCAGTAGTTGTGCAGACCCACCGGTACCAGATGCCCCGGATAGGCGTTGAAGTGGTGGACGGGCAGTAGCTCAACGGCGGTGATGCCCAACGACTTTAAATGGGCGATCGCAGCCGGATGCCCTAGCCCGGCATAGGTACCCCGCAGTTCGGCCGGGATAGCGGGATGGGTTTGGGTAAAGCCTTTGACGTGAACCTCGTAGATGACGGTTTCATGCCAGGGCAGATTGAGTAGCGTATCGCCTTCCCAATCAAAGTCGGTATCGACGACGACGCATTTGGGGATGGCCTCAGCACTGTCGGTGGTCGAAAAGCCCAGGTCACGGTCTCGCCCCGTAAAGGCCTCGTCCTCATAGGCAAAAAGTGCTGTTCCAAACCGAATATCCCCAGCGATGGCCAGCGCATAGGGGTCAATCAGTAGCTTGTGGGGATTGAACCGATGACCTTCCTTGGGCTGATGGGGACCGTGGACGCGGTAGCCATAGCGCTGGCCCGGATGAATGTTAGGCAGATAGCCATGCCAAACGTCGTAGGTCAGTTCCGGCAGGCGAATGCGGGTTTCTGCCCCCTGTGCATCGAACAGGCAGAGGTCAACCGCTTCGGCATTTTCTGAGAATAGGGCAAAATTAGTGCCCTCACCGTCCCAGTGAGCCCCCAGCGGATAAGGCCGTCCTGGCCAGACAGAAACACTCATGTAGATAGTGTCGGCGATTTGCAGCGTCCTAAAAGGATACCGTAATACCGCAATTCCGTTCGTTTGCCGAGTCGGTTAGGCGGCAGCAGTCATCTAGCCGGGTAGGGAAACTTGGCTCTATCAATAGGGCCAAGTTTGAACAACCAGAGTGATATAGGCGGTGGGTCGCTGAGGCCGCTAGCCGGGTGAAAAATTGAACGTGCTGTAATCGCACATTTGTGAAGCTAGGACCTGCGATACCCAACGAAGTATCAATCTTTTACAAAGACGTCCTCGACCTAAGCTGCTCTTATTGATTTCATTACCTTTCCTTAACCGAGCTTGAGCCTGTCTTAATGTGGCCTCGGTAGCTTTTTGATAAGTGAATCGGGATAGCTGGCCCTCTGCGCTCAACGCAGAGGGGCTTTGTGTGTCTTTAACTGTCCTCACGACTGGAGTTTTTGAGTTTCATGGGTTTCTTTCGATTTGCTAAGCGCTCTGCTCTACTGGCAGGGAGCTTAAGCCTGGTTGGCCTGATCGGTGCTGATGCGGCACGGGCCTTTACACTGACTATTCTGCACAATAACGACGGTGAGTCTGAACTGCTGCCTAGTGACGACGGGTTCGGCGGTGCAGCCCAATTTGTGGGTGAGGTGAATGCCCTGCGGGATGCAGCGGGCGCTGAAAATACGTTGGTTCTCTCGTCCGGTGACAACTTTCTGCCGGGCCCTGAGTTCAACGCTAGCCTCACCGATGGCGTTTTCTACGATGCCATTACCCTGAGCAACATCGGCTATGACGCCATCATTCTGGGCAACCACGATTTTGACTTTGGCCCTGATATTCTGGCCGACTTCATTCCTAATGTTGACTCCAGTATTCCCTACCTCAGCGCCAACCTGGATTTCTCGGGCGAGCCTGCGCTGCAAGCGCTCGTCGATGCCGGTCGCATTGCTAAGAGTGTCGTCGTTACCAAAGGCGGTGAGCAGATTGGCATCGTCGGTGCAACCACGCCTAACTTGCCAACGATTTCTAGCCCCGGCAACGTCACTGTGGGGCAAAATGTCCAGGCTGCTGTCCAGGCTGAAATCGACGCTTTGACTGATGCTGGCGTTGAGAACATCATCTTCGTCAGTCACCTGCAGGGTGTTGACGAAGACCAAGCACTGATTGCGGGGCTGACCGGTGTGGATGTTGCGATCGCAGGTGGCGGTGATGAGCTGCTCGACAGCGGTGACACCAGCAACCTCATTCCCGGCGACGAAACCGAAGTGGCCGACAGCTACCCCATCACTGTGCAGGATGCGGATGGCAACGACGTTCCTGTGGTGACCACCACTGGCCAGTACAAGTACGTCGGGAAGCTCGTTGTCGAGTTTGAGAATGGCGTGGCCACTGTTGTTGCTCCGGGCACTACGAGCGACCCAGTCGCCGTGACAGGTCAGGTTGACAGCGCCACTCAGGCGGCTGTGGTCGATCCGGTAGACGCGGCGGTAGAAAGCCTGGCTTCTAACGTGATTGCCCAATCCGAGGTCGGCCTGGATGCGATTCGTAATAACATCCGCTCCCAGGAGACCAATGAAGGCAATCTGATTGCCGATGCGCTGCTATTCACCGCCAATGGCCTGGCGGGTGAGTTCGGTCTGGGTGATGTGGATGTCGCCCTGGCGAACGGTGGCGGTATCCGTAACGACAACGTGATTCCGGCGGGTGATATCACCGAGTTAGACACGTTCAACATCCTGCCCTTCAGCAACTTCGTCAGCGTGATCGAAGACCTCAGCCTAGAGGTGTTCAAGAATGTTCTGGAGAATGCCTATTCTCGGACGACGCTAGACGAAAATGGCGAGATCACGATCGAAGGCGCAGGCGGTACGGGCCGCTTCGCTCAAATCGCGGGCTTCTCGGTTGAGTACAACCCGACTCAAACTGCCATCGAGCTAGCGATTGACGAAGAGGGCAACTTGGTGGTCGATGCTGACGGCCAGGTTGTCGTGGCGACGCCCGGTGAGCGTATCATCAACGTGACCCTCGACGACGGCACGCCGCTGATCGTTGATGGCCAGATCGTCAGTGACGAGACCATCACACTGGCGCTGCCCAACTTCATTGCAAACGGGGGTGATCAGTATCCCTTCGGTGATGTCTCCTTTACTAACTTGGGTGTGGTTGGCCAGCAGGCACTGGCTAGCTACATCAGCAGTGTAGAGGGTTTGAACGGCCTCATTACCGCAACCGAGTACCCTGAGGGTGGCGAAGGTCGGATCGTTGTCACGGATGCAGTTGCGATCGCGCCTAGTATCAGCAGCGGCGGCAGCGGTGGCAGCGGTGGCAGCGGCAACCCAGCCTCTGTACCCGAGCCGGGTATTGTTCTAGGCCTGCTGGCAGCAACGGGGCTGGGCGCAAAGTCACTCAAGCGTCGTCGGACCATCTAAGTCGGCTGACCTGATTAAAGGTTAGATGTTCAAGGTTGGCGTTTAGAAGAAAGAAGTCAGAAGAAAGAAGTCAGAAGAAAGAATACTTCTAGCTCCTGCCTCCTGTATTCCAATCACCCATTGGGTCTTAGTGAAGAGTTGAGCATCCTTACTCAGGTCGCTATCAATCGACTCATCTGAGTCTCCGTTGATTCACGTAAAGCGGGGAAAGTCATCAACTTTCCCCGCTTTTTTGTGATAAAAGTCACTTTTTGCTAGCGCCCAACATCACATTCTCGGTTGGGGGGTATCACACCCATTCTGCACGTGTGTTTCTTAAGATGTGTGTAGCATTGGATACCGGGGATCAATGGTGAGAGTCTGTCAAAAACCGCTAAAGCAAAATCCGTTTGAGGCCTACCGCGATCCTGAAACGGGGCGGTGGTTTGTGGAAATCAAGCAGGTCTATTTTACGAATGTGCTCAAGCCTGCCCAGAGCGGCCCATCGACTGCCCCACTTCCCTCTGCCAAACGGCGTTCGTCTGAAGGGAAACTGCAGAATGCCTGACGCGCCATTTCTTTAGCATGATTCTTTGGCCCCATTTCTTTGGCCCCATTTCTCTGGCACAAATTCTCTGACACAATCACAAATTCTCTGACACAATAGCGAGCATTGTCCTCCGTTTGGTCAGGCATGGCGCAACTTTATCCCCCGATTGAGCCCTATCGTCAGGGTCAGCTATCTGTCTCCACGCTGCATCGGCTCTACTTTGAAGAATCGGGCAATCCGACGGGTAAGCCTGTGGTGTTCTTACATGGGGGACCTGGGGGCGGCACGGTGCCGCTGTACCGTCAGTTTTTCGATCCGGCTCGGTGGCGCATTATCCTATTTGACCAGCGCGGCTGTGGCCAGAGTACGCCCCATGCGGAACTAGAGGACAATACTACCTGGGATCTGGTGGCAGATATTGAGCGGTTGCGATCGCACCTCCAAATTCCCACCTGGACCGTCTTTGGCGGCAGCTGGGGCAGCACCCTGGCCCTGGCCTACGCCCAGACTCATCCTGAACGCTGCGATGGGCTCATTCTGCGGGGCATTTTCATGCTGCGTCGTAAAGAAATTCGCTGGTTTTATCAGGAAGGGGCCAGCTATTTATTTCCCGATGCCTGGGAGCATTATCTGGCTCCGATTCCTGAGGCAGAGCAGGGCGATTTGATCAGCGCCTACTACCAACGCCTCACTAGCCCAGACCCTACAGTGAGACAAACGGCTGCTAAAGCCTGGTCTATTTGGGAGGCCAGTACGAGTAAGCTAATCGCAGACCCGGACCTGATCGAAAAGTTTAGCGGCGACGCCTTTGCCGAAGCCTTTGCCCGTATCGAGTGCCACTACTTCATCCATAGCGGCTTCTTTTCCCCCGACGATCAGCTGCTGCACAACGTTCACAAAATTCGACATATCCCCGCCGCTATTGTGCAAGGGCGCTATGACGTCGTTTGTCCGATGACCTCTGCCTGGGAGCTGCATCGTGCCTGGCCAGAGGCCGAGCTGGTTGTGGTGCCCGACGCAGGTCACTCGGCGACAGAAGCGGGCATCACAGCTGCGCTGGTTGCAGCGACTGACCGGTTTGCTTTGGTCTAATCAGTATTCTGGCCCAATCGACACATATAGCCTTGGCCACTTTGCTTAGGACACCGAGTAGCGGTATCCCTAAAGCGCAGAGCGCTCCGTGGCTCGCAGTCGCGTCCTAACGTGACTGGCGACTGCTATATCATTAGCGGGCGTCGATTACGTCAGGGTCGGGCGAAGTGTCAAATCGCTCTGTTGGGGTGAATACGTTGTCGGGCGTCTCCTCGGCAGTTTCGTTGGGTGTTGCTTCCGCTTCACTGGAGGGGCTGTCATTTGGCGCGGCTTCGGTGGGCGCGGCTTCGGTTTCTGGCTCGTTATCGGGCTGCGGCGGATTGGAGGCTTCGCTGTCAGGGGATCCAGGTTCACCGACCGAACGACGAATGATAGTTGTGGTGGTTGTGGGCGTTGCTTCTGTTGCTTCCGGGGCGGTTTCGGGCGTTGTTTGTCGGGGGGCTTCGATCCGAGCTGTCGAGTCGGATGGGCCAGACACCCCGCAGAGGTCATTGAGCGAAATATACTGCCCCTCCGCTGTGCGCATGTAGCAGTAGTCGGTCGCCTGACTCGTTCTGCCCACGACTATCAGCATACTGCTAGCTATCAACGCTGCAGCGAGCGATCGTCCGAAAGAGATCAGCATGGTAGCACCTGAATTTTTCGCCAGGTTAGCGAACCCTATCAATAAGTTCCATACGGACTCGTTTATCCGTACATACCTCGTTTATCCGTATATACTTTGTCGGAGTTGCCCTGTTCGGTCTAAAGCCGCCCCACAAAATACTCTCGGTACAGGCGGTGACTCACTTTGACCGAGTTTTTCTCCAGAACAACCAGCCCCATGCTACAGAGCTTGAAACTCTGTGTCTGGGGGAGACAGATGGGGTCATCGCTGTCTGAGACCTGCTTGAAAGCCGCTGCCAGATCCGGGTGCTGCTGCAGATTCCAAAGATGACGGTGCAGATGACTGCTAAAGATGCCTTCGTCTGTGCTGGCAGTGGTCAAAATCCAACCCCAGGTCGCGCTGCCTGTGGCTAGCTGGTAAAGCGCTAGGGATGTGAGGTAAGGGTGGCCGCCCACTAAACTGGCTAGTTGCTGGATGACCGACTCCTGCAGGCCAAGACCGTAGCGCTGGGCTAGGGTGCCAATCTGATCAGGTGTGAAGGGTTTAAGGGCGATTTCAGTCCCAACGTTGAACGGCGACTGGTTGATATTGAGCGGAATGTAGGTTTCGGTGGATTGAACGATTAGCAGCCGCAGGCTTTGCCAGACTTCATCAGATTTGGTGTACTCATGCCAGGTTCGAAGCATGGCAAAGAAATCCTGGGCGACCTTGGGGTACTCAAACAGCTCACTGGCTTCTTCAAGGGCCAGAATAATCGGCGAATTGATTGCGGACAGCACCTGTTCTTCCAGAAAGAGGGTGCAGCTCATTTTGCTGCCCAAGTCCGCATCCCAAAAGTCGTCTAGGCGAGCAGCTAGTCTGAGCTGACTGGTCAGATTGGCGCAGAGCCACCGCAGCAGCCGGTTCAGGTCAGACAAAATTGGCTGCTCGGCCTGTTGAAAGTTGAGCACGACGGTCTGGCAGCCTTCGCTATGGGCAATGATGCGATTCATCAGCGAGGTTTTGCCCATTTGCCGGGGGGCTTTGATGCGAATCAGCGCACCGGGCTGCAAGATGGCTCGGTAACAGGCCGGTTCATAGGACGGGCGTTGGATGTAGAGGTGAGATCTCAACGGCACGCTGTCGGTCGGTACGGTGAGCACCGAGGTTATATCTGGCTGCTCACCAGCAGGCATCTTAGTCGGCACTGACGAGACAGATGCAGATTGGGACGACAGATAGGCCAGAATTGTCCCTTTACAGTTCGACTTCGTCACCTTGGTACCCACGATTCCAGACAGTAACCGCCACAGGCTCGGCGCGACGCGCTGCTGGATATAGCTGCCGGAGTAGTTGTACTCAGCCGCGATCTCATCGTAGGTTCGTTTGGTCGCCTGCCAGCATTCCTGCAGGACTAGCCGCTGTAGATCGCTGAGCGACTGGCCCGTTTGTTCAACCACTAGCCGATCAATCACATCGAACGGGACCGGCGCATCAGCTGTAGAAGAAATCATTGAGTCTATCTGCCTCATCCATTGAAGTTGTAGCCTTGCCTATACTTCAAAGACCGGGATAGCCGGTATCTACTGCAAAAGGCGCAACGCTACCGCTTAGTATTCCCATCCGCCAGGGCACTGCAGCATTCTCTTTCCGCCCACGAAAGCCCAATAAGAACAATATTCAAAAAGTGACTTGCTCAAAGCAAAACAGAATTAAAAGTGACAAAAAATGCCTGTGTCTGTCACTGACGACCTGTGACTGGCTGCTAGCTCACCTGCAATCGCTGCCGAAAATAATTCTGATACAGCTCACAGCTGATCTGAGTCTGATTTTGATGAAGCCTAACCAACCCCAAACTATGGAGCTTGAACGCCTGTTCCTGGGGTAAAACGGTGGGTTCATCCCGGTCGAGAACCTGTCGAAAGGCCGTTCCCAACTCGCCGTAACGTTGCAGATTCCGCAGGTGGCGGTGTAGATGGGCACCAAAGATGCCGGCGTCTGTGCCAGCCGTCACCAGCAAGTCTTCCCAGCGTTCGGTTCCCTGACTCAGCTGGTGTAGCGCCAGACGAACTAAATAAGGATGTCCGGCGACTAGCGTTGTCAGGGCGTGAATTGCACTGTTATCCAGATCCAAATCGTATATGCGCGCTAGCTGTGTGACCTGGGATGGCGTAAAGGGAGGCAGCGTCACCTCCAGGCCCACATTGAATGGCGACTGGTTAATGGGCAAATCGATGTAAGACTCAGTAGACTGCACCAGGATTAGCCGCAGCTGTTTCCACGACTCATCGGTCTTGGCATACTCGTGCCATGTTCGAATCATGGCAAAAAAGTCTCGGGCAACCTGGGGATACTCAAACAGGTCGCTGGTATCTTCGAGCACCAATACGAATGGCTGGCTCAGTTCTGCCAGAATGTAACCCTCTAGGTAAAGGGTGCAACTCATTTTACTGCCCAGATCGTCAGCCCAGAAATCGTCGAGAGCCGGCGTCAGCCCTAGCTGCTGAGTGATATTGGCGCAAACCCACCGTAAAAATCGGGGTAAGTCCGAGAGAACGGCCTGCTCCGCTTGCTGAAAGCTCAGGACAACAACCGGATAATCAGCGACGGCGGCTACCATCCGATTAACCAGCGAAGTTTTGCCGATTTGCTGCGACCCCTTGATGCGGATCAGGGCTCCGGGCTGCAGAAGGGTCTGATAGCAATGGGGCTCTTGAGGGCGCTCAATATAGAACTGCGACCGGGGCGGAACGCTCCCGTTTGGCAGGTCTAGTACGGTTGGAACCGCAGTCGTACTAACCGTAGAGGATGAGTCCGAGGTGTTTCCTGCTGTTGTAGGCTCAGCGATGGCTAGCTGGGAAAGCAACACAGTCTTACAGGTGGCCTTGGTAATTTTGGTGCCAAAGGTTTTGGAGAGCAGTCGCCAAAGGCTCGGTGCAACCCGCTGCTGAATGTATCCGCTGGAATAGTTGTGTTCGCTAGCAATCTCGTCGTAGGTTTTCTTGTTAGATCGCCAGCATTCCTGTAAAACAAGCCGCTGCAGGTCGCTGAGAGATTGTCCGGTTCTGCTTTGAACCTGCTGATTGATGAGATTGAGCGGGATAGACGGATTAGCAGTAGAAATCAACATCCGAGAGAGATACAGGTGTTTTGGTATAAAAAGACTGCGTAAAAGTCGAAAAAATGTCAGTTCTTGCTAGTGAATCAAGCTAATTGCTCAATCGAACGTCACCAATATACCTGCTGTTGAGCTGCTAGCATAGAGTTCTCTCTAGGGAAAACTAAAATGGCTTTTAGTATCCCGCTGTCGTTAATGTGTACGCTCAAGCTATGGGGGTCGTTCGGGCGGTGCAGTTTGAACACCCTTGGGCAGCGTCTTTAACAGACCTTGGTTGCCTTTTCATTTTCATCGAGACGGATTTGTCAGCATGGATCAGATGGGTCAAGTCAGCTATCAGGTCGGTGGCAGTCTGGCCAGCCATGCGACCAGCTATATTCGACGGCAGGCGGATACTGACCTTTATGACGCGCTGACGCAGGGCGAACTGTGCTATGTGCTGAACGCCCGACAGGTTGGGAAGTCGTCGTTGCTGGTACAAACCCGCAATCGCCTGCAGCAGGCAGGCTACCGCTGCAGCGTCATTGATATCACCAATATCGGTAGCGAGAATATTACGCCAGTTCAGTGGTACACCGGGCTCATCTATGACCTGTGGCGAGGGTTTAAGCTGCGGCGGCAGGTCAAGCTATCGGAGTGGAAAGCCGAAGAAACCGAGTTCTCTTTTTTGCAGCGACTCAGCCACTTCATTGGTGATGTTCTTCTTCAGCAGTTTCCAGATGAGAATTTGGTCATTTTTATTGACGAAATCGACAGTATCCTCAGCCTGCCGTTTCCTGTCGACGATTTTTTCGCGCTGATTCGGTTTTGCTACAACCAGCGAGCGGTTGACCCTAACTACCGACGACTCAACTTTGCCCTGTTCGGGGTGGCTACGCCGTCGGATTTGATTCGCGATCGCACCCGCACACCGTTCAACATTGGTCGGCCTATCGATCTGACGGGCTTCACCTATAACGAAGCCCGTCCCCTAGCCCAGGGACTTGTCCTCGAAAAAGGCAACCCTGAAGCCGTCCTCAAGTCGGTGCTCAAGTGGACCGGGGGACAGCCCTTTTTGACCCAGAAACTCTGTCAGCTGGTGGTAGACCAGGGGACACAAACGGCCCACGGGCGGCTGATGATTCCCGCCGGTAACGAAGCTTTTTGGATCGATAGTCTGGTGCGGGACCGGTTGCTGAGAAATTGGGAAACCAAGGACGAGCCCGAGCACCTGCGCACGATCCGTAACCGCATTCTCAGCAATCCCGACAAGTCCGGCAGGCTGTTGGGGATCTATCAGCAGGTGCTTCAGGGTGAGCCGGTGCGATCGGACGATTCACCCGAGCAGACGGATCTGATTTTGTCAGGGCTGGTGGTGAAGGTCGGTCAGTCTTTGCAGATCAAAAATCCTATCTACGCTGAGGTTTTCAATGCCGATTGGGTGGCCCAGCAGCTGAGTAATCTGCGGCCCTACTCTCAGCTGTTACGAGCCTGGACCGAGTCGGCGCAGGCGGACGAGTCGCGACTGCTGCGAGGTCAGGCGCTGGTAGATGCGCAGCAGTGGGCTACCGGCAAGCAGCTTAGCGATCTGGACTATCGGTATTTATCGGCCTCGGTGGAGTGCGATCGCGCCGCCCACCAAAAAGCCGTGGAGGCCGAACAGCTCCAGACCCAGCTCCAGCAGGAAAAGCATACGGCCCGCCTGCAGCGCCGCTTCCTCAGCGCGGTCAGCGTGGCACTACTGTCGGCGGTGGGGTTTGGGGCCTTTACCCTATGGCAGTCGCGGCAGATGCGCCTGAGCGAAATTCGCGCCCTGGCGGCAGCGGCCGAGGGCAGCTTTGACTCCCACCGACAGCTCCCGGCCATGTACCAAGCGATTCAGGCAGCGACGTCGCTAGAGAACATGCCGTCCCCCCCAGCAGCCCTGACCCAGCGAATTGAGACGGTGCTGAACAGCCTGGTGGACCGCACCGATGCCCTCAACCAGTTTGACATTGGCACCCGCATTGAGGGACTGGCGGTTCATCCGACCGGGAATCTAATCGCGGTGGTGGGCGCCGACGGGCGACTGAGCTGGTGGCGACCGTCTGGAGAAACGGCGGACATGGCCATTCCGGTGACGACGGGCGTGGTCGATGTGGCGATTAGTCCGGACGGGGAGCGGGTTGCGATCGCGCTGGAAACCCAAGCAGTACAAATCTGGCAGGACGATACCCTGCTGACCACCGTCGAAGACCTGCCCGGCAACCTACGAGCCCTCCACTTTAGCCCCGACGGACAGTCCGTCGCGCTTAGCACCGGCAACCGTGATGCGGTGCTGATTCACACTGACGAGCAAGCGGTGACCGAACAGAAAAGTGCCCACCCGATACGAATCAGCCCCAGCGGGGACTATATTGCCTCCGTTCAAGGCCCCCGGCGTCCGCCCGGTACGGTTCCCGGTGCAGCCAGAACCGTCCAATTGGGGGCAGCGTCGCCCCAGCCAGCGGCCCGGTCACCCGAGACCCAGCCCCATTTAGTCATTCGTAACCTGGCGGGTGAGCCAGTTCGCAAATTTCCCGTTGGGCGCAGCCCGGTGTTTGCGATGACGGTCAGCCCCGACGGTCGCTACATTGCCGCCGCCAGGGTAGATGGCAACATCGAGCTGTGGTCACCGACCGGGGAGCGGGTCAAGACCTTCTTTGGTCACAGCAACAAAGCTAAAGTTCTGGCCTTTAGCCCCGACGGCCAGCAGCTGGCCTCGGCCGATAGCGATGGCGTGATCAACCTGTGGCAGCTAGACGGCAGCCTGCTCCGCAGCTTTTCTGGCCACGATGCCGAAGTGGAGCATCTGGTGTTTGGGCCGAATGGTGACTGGCTGGCCTCGGCCTCTGATGATGGCTCGGTCAGGCTGTGGCAGCTACAGCCGCCGCTGCAGCAAACCCTGGCAGCCCACAACGATGCGGTTCACGGCCTGGCCTTTAGTCTCGACGGCAAGCAGCTATTTTCCTTTGCGGTCGATCAGTCGATCAAGGTCTGGCAGCAGAACGGTGACAATGCCTTTGACCCCTCGCCCGCCGCCCGCCATGCTTCGCATATTTCCCATCATGGTCTAGCGGTGAGCCCAGACCGCCAGCTAGTTGCCAAGATTCATTTTCAAAATCGGGTTCAGATTGGGCGAATGAACGGCACGATTGTTCAAAATATTGAACTGGGCCATATGGGTGATGTCGCCTTTAGCCCCGACGGGCAGCAGCTCGTGATGGGTGGTCGTGATCGCACCGTCCAGATCTGGCAGCGGCAGCCGGATGATCAGTTTGCGTTGGTAGAAACCCTAGCAGGGCACGATGCGGCGATCAGTGCGATCGCAACCGGTCCAGACCTGATTGCCTCGGGTGCGGAAGACCACAGCATTTACCTCTGGCGTGACGGTCAGCGGGTCGCGACCCTCGACGACCATACTGCCGAAATTTCGGCTCTCGCCTTTAGCCCCGACGGTGAGTGGATCGCCTCCGGCGCGGCGGACAACACGATTCGCCTGTGGCGACCCGACGGCACGCTGGTCCGTACCCTGACTGGTCATGAGGCCGAAATTCAAGCCCTTGATTTTAGTCCCGACGGTCAGCTGCTGGTATCCGCCTCCACCGACAGTACGCTAAGGCTGTGGCGGCCGGACCAGACAGATCCTTTTGTGAGAACGCTAACCGGTCATCGTGGCTACCTCACCTCCGTGACCTTCAGCCCCGATGGTCAATTGATTGCCTCCGCCGGTGTCGATCGCCGAATTGTCCTCTGGCATGTCAATGAGATTCTGCAGACAAGCCCACTGGACTACGCCTGTCAGTGGCTGAGTGACTATCTTCAACACAGCCCCCAGGTAGTTTCAGCCGATCGACAGATTTGCGGAGGAGCGTAGCGACTACCTATCGGTTCGGCTCAGTGGGGAGATTGTTTTCTAGTGGGTAAGCCGAGACCATGCCGAGGGATTTGAGATAGTGCTGGCTTTCCTGTGTTAATAACAAACCGGCAACTCTTTTGCCAATATCCGAGCGGGTGTTGTCAAATGGGTACACCACGGCTAGCGGATAGGCCAGGGGATAGTCGCCCTCGCGCAGGGCCTCAGCGTTGGGGCCGTAGCTGCCTTTGCGATCGCACAAATCACTCCCCGGATCGACTGCCCGCCCATCTTCAAAGACCAGCGGTGAAACCGTCTTGCCATCAGCCGTTAGCGCCAGCGGATAGACCGAACACTGCCCCAGTGCCTGGCTGAGCGGGCTAATGCCAATACTGCCGACCGTATCGTTTTCAAAATCCTGCAAAATTTGCCGCAGCATCGCCAGCGGCGGGAGCGCCTGAGGCTGACTGCCCGTAATCATGTCTGACGCGGAAACAGGGATTTCTGGTTCGAACCCTTCCGGCTGCAGCACGCGCTCAGCAAAGATGGATTGCACAGTAGGGTCGTCGGCCCAGTAGCGGCGAATGGGCAGCTCTGTTGCTCGCAGCTGTCGCCAGGTGTCGAGGTTACCCTGGTAAATATCGGCTAGCTGCTCCAGGCGAATGTGCCCGTCAAGCTCGTCCGGTAGCCCCTTCTGGCGATCGGGGTAGTTGAACGCAATCACGGGGACCAAACTGTCGTAGGCGACGATCGTTGCCGTGATATCTGGTGGTAGGGGTACAGTCAGGGGAACGATAGCAAACTCGGCTGCGCCCGATTGGACGGTTGCGATCGCACCTTCCACTGACGCGGTCACCTTCGTTTCAAACACCAGTTCCGGGTGAATCGTCGCCAGCCGATCAAACCAGGTGCGAGTCTGGGCAGAGACTGGAGCCGCGGTTGGGGCCAGTTCCGGAGAATTGCGAAACGGTGCATACCAGTAGGCCGATTTCGGGATGGCGTAGGGATAGGTTCCCGTAGGGACGGCGCCCACCGCTTCCAGGCAGCAGGGCGGCAGCAGCGTTTCGGCATAGCTGGGTCGCCTAGACCTGAGCAGCAGCCAGGCCACGCTCCCCAGGGTTGCCAACAGTGCCGCTGTCACCAGTACTGGCAAGTAGCGGCGGTACCAGGGCTGCCTGGCCAGAATCACCTCAGCGTCCCTAGTTTCTAGCTGACTGGGCGCCGGGATAGGCGGCATGGCCAGCAGCGTCAGACGGGCGGCCTCCGCACTGGCAAAGGCAGGCTCAATCTCTAGCAGTCTCAAAATAAAAAACTTCAGCGGTGGGTAGACCGTATCGGGCCAGTCGCTCTCTAGACGCGGGTTGAGTGCCTGCCCCCGCGCATTGACCGTAGCCCCATTGAGTAAAAAGAAAGCGATCTTACCCAGCGCGGTCAGATCTTGTTGTTGGTCGAACTGCCCCCGGTCGGCCAAGGCCGGGTCAAACAGCTTTTCCCACAGGGCAAAATCGGTCAGGTAAACAAATCCCGTTGGCGCAGTTTCGGGGGCGCTGCGATCGCCGACCCACAGCAAACTGTCCAAACTAATATTGCCGTGAACAATACCCGTTTGCACCTGCCCGGATGGAAATGTGAACTTCTGCTGGTGTAAAAATGCCAGCGTCTGCAGCACCTGATTGAGAATATCAGCGACGGTCTCGTTGCTGAACGCTCCCACCTGGGCACAGGTCCGGTTGAGCGTGGGAGCACCATCGATGTCGGGTGAAACAACATAGCTGCGCTCACCCGACGGATCGTTGATGGCCTCTAACGGGGGAACAATCCGCAAATCTTGAGTACGACCATCGGCCAGAGCCAATCCGGCTAAGCTCACGAACGCATCCTGGTACTGACGCTGCTCCGCCGGGCTAAAGTAACGCTCGGGCAGCAGGTATTCTTGCACGATAACGGGCTGCTCGGTACCCAGACGCGTGCCTGTATAGAGACGGCCAATGCCTCGCCGACCTAGGCTTGGCCCAATCTGATACTGTCCCTGTTTGCCGACCAGCACCGTTTTTTCTGTGAGCAGCGCTGGAAAATAGCACTGCTCACACAGGGGGGAAGCGGTAATGACATGGGTGCAGCTGAGCGGGTTACCCTGCTGACAGCGATACTGATGGTAGTGGGAGGCCGGTGGCTGGATGGCGTCTGGGCGAATAGCTGCTTCAGCATCGACAGCAACTTCGGGCAAGACCTCAGGCTTAATGTCTTGGAGCGCTGATTTAAGCCATCTGACATTGACCAACGCACCATAGCGGACGATTCGCTGCTGGTAAGGGAGCCGCATCAGATAGTGACGCAGCATTGATTTGGTCAAATACCCGACTAGCA
The DNA here is from genome assembly GCA_039817185.1 of Cyanobacteria bacterium J06648_16. Taxonomy (GTDB): domain Bacteria; phylum Cyanobacteriota; class Cyanobacteriia; order Phormidesmidales; family Phormidesmidaceae; genus CAWUKV01. The sequence goes on from JBCBWI010000002.1 coordinate 141,071, forward strand.
CAGCGATCCTTCGTACAGGTTGCGGAATGGTCAAATCAAGAGTGCCCAATATGTCGTAGCGCTATCACAGGGGCATAGCTGCTGCTGCTATGAGATTAGGACAGGATGATCGACTAGAACGCCTGCTGGAGAAGGTTTCTGTCGATTACAAGCCGGTTGCAAAAACGAAAATCAGTATTAAATCCCATGAAAGCGTAGTGGATCGTACAATGCGAACCCCCGCCAATTTTGTCTGATGGAGGGCGGACGGATTAGCGGCCAGGTTTGACTCCTATCTGGCTGTTAATGCGATTCTCTTCTCGGTTACACCAGCCCCACCCCTTTGCGAAAACACAGACATGGCCTCTTCAGAAACTTCGTTGCAGACAGAGATGATCGATCGGTTGGCAACGACCGACCCCACCGGGTCGCTCCACGAGAAACTAGAGCATCGTACCGGCATGAGCGTTGAGGCTATCAAGCATGCCTTTTTAGAAAATCTCTTTTTCGTACAGGGCAAGCCGGTTGCGCTGGCAACCCAGCACGACTACTACATGGCGCTGGCCCATCTGGTCCGAGACCGCATGCTATATCGCTGGAATGGCACAGCGGAGAGTTATACACAGGATCGATGCCGGACGGTGTGCTATCTGTCTGCCGAGTTTTTGATGGGGCCTCACCTGGGCAATAACCTGATCAACATGGGCATCTACGATCAGGTGAAGGCGGCGATGGAGGAGCTGGGCCTAGACTTTGAAGAACTGCTGGCCCAGGAAGTCGAACCGGGTCTAGGGAACGGTGGCTTGGGGCGGTTAGCCGCCTGCTATCTTGACTCAATGGCCTCCTTAGAAGTGCCCTCGCTAGGCTACGGGATTCGCTACGAGTTTGGCATTTTCGAGCAGGGTATTCAGGCGGGTTGGCAGGTAGAGCGCACAGACAAGTGGCTGCGCTACGGCAATCCTTGGGAAGTCGTTCGCCCCGAATGGGCGACAGCCGTCAAGTTCGGTGGCCATACCGAGCCCTATACCAACGAAGCCGGTCAATACTGCGTGCGCTGGGTGCCAGGCAAACAGGTACTGGGCGTTCCGTACGATACGCCGATTTTGGGCTATCAGGTCAATACGGCAAACACCCTGCGGCTATGGAAGGCAGAGGCAATTGAGTCCTTTGATTTTGAGGTATTCAATCAGGGCAACTACTACGGAGCGGTAGAAGAGAAAGTCTCTTCTGAAAACGTTACCAAGGTGCTATACCCCAATGACGAGACCCTGGCCGGTAAGCAGCTGCGTCTAGAGCAGCAGTTTTTCTTTGTATCCTGTTCTTTGCAGGATATGTTCCGCATTCTGCGAGGGCAAGACATTCCTGTTGAACAGTTTCACGAGAAGTTTTCAATTCAGCTGAACGATACCCATCCAGCGATTGCTTCGGCAGAGCTGATGCGGCTACTGGTAGACGAATACGGTTTGGACTGGACATCTGCTTGGGAAATTACCCAAAAATCAATGGCCTACACCAACCACACCCTCCTGCCAGAGGCGTTGGAAAAATGGCCCGTTAGCTTGTTTGGGCGTTTGCTGCCGCGCCATCTTGAGATCATTTATGAAATCAACGCCCGGTTCTTAGATCTGGTGCGAATGCGATTTCCTAAGGATTCAGCTCGCTTGGCGCGAATGTCTTTGATTGACGAAAGTGGAGAGCGCTACGTGCGGATGGCGAACTTAGCCTGCGTCAGTAGTCATACGATCAATGGCGTTGCAGAACTCCACAGCGAACTGCTAAAGCAGACCGTCCTCAAAGACTTTTATGAGCTGTTTCCCGATAAGTTTTGCAACATGACCAATGGGGTTACGCCCCGTCGCTGGATTGCGCTGAGTAACCCTCGGTTAACCCAAATCGTGACCAATAAAATTGGGTCGGGGTGGCTTAAAGATCTAAACCAGGTTCAGCAGCTAGAGCCCCTCGCTAAGGATGCTGGATTTCAGGCAGAGTGGCACGAGATGAAAAGCGCGGTCAAGCGTGAGCTAGCGGGGCGCATTCACCGACAGTTTGGAGTCTTAATCGACCCCACATCGCTGTTTGACGTGCAGGTCAAGCGCATTCACGAGTACAAACGCCAGCATCTTAACGCGCTGCACATTGTTACCCTATACAGCCAGCTGAAGCAAAATTCAAACCTAGAGATTACGCCTCGAACATTTATTTTTGGCGGTAAGGCGGCTCCCGGCTACCACATGGCGAAGCTCATGATCAAGCTGATCACCGCCGTTGGTGAGATGATCAACAAAGATCCCGACTTGCGAAATCAGATGCGGGTCATTTTCTTACCCAACTACAATGTCACCAATAGCCAGCGAATCTATCCGGCCTCCGATCTCTCTGAGCAGATCTCAACAGCGGGGAAAGAAGCCTCGGGTACGGGCAATATGAAATTTGCGATGAACGGGGCACTGACCATTGGCACCCTAGATGGTGCCAATGTCGAAATTCGGGACGCTGTGGGGGCCGATAACTTTTTCTTGTTTGGTCTGACCGCTGATGAAGTTGTCCAGCTAAAGTCTGAAGGCTATCGTCCCTGGGACTACTACCAGAATAATCCGTCTTTGAAGGATGCCATTGACCTGATTGCATCGGGGCACTTTTCTCAGGGAGACGGAGCGCTATTTCAACCCCTGCTAGACAAGCTGCTGTACGACGATCCGTTTATGCTGCTGGCAGACTATCAGGCCTACGTTGACTGTCAGGTGTCTGTCAGCAACGCTTACCAAGATCGGAGCCGCTGGCTAGAGATGTCAATTCTCAACGCGGCGCGGATGGGGCGTTTCTCCTCGGATCGCTCGATCCAGGAATACTGCGAGAAGATTTGGAAGGTCTCGCCTGCACCGGTCGATATCGATCGCTATAGCCACGTTACCGACGACTGGGAGGGGGAACTCACCTGTAAGCTTCACCAGTAGGTTGACAGATAGAATTGCTGTACATATGGCAACCGCCATCAAGACTGGTGCGCGGTAGCTAGAAACGAAGCGTTCTATGCTTCAGGGATAGCGATACTCGGTATCCTAAGCGAAGTGGCCAAAGCTGTATTCCAATCACCGAGGGTCAAACTTCTGAGGTATTTCCATGCATCTGCCCCGTCGATTACGGTCTACAAATCTGCGAGGAGACTTATTTGGCGGGCTGACGGCGGCTATCGTAGCGCTACCGCTAGCATTGGCCTTTGGGGTGGCCTCTGGGGCCGGGGCCACGGCTGGGCTCTATGGGGCCGTATTTACCGGATTTTTCGCGGCACTGTTTGGTGGCACGCCTTCTCAGGTAACGGGGCCGACTGGGCCGATGACGGTGGTAATGGCAACGGTGTTTACCAAGGTGATTGCCGAGAACCCTGAAAATGGCTTGGCCATGGCCTTCACCGCCGTGATGCTCAGCGGCTTGTTCCAAATTTTGTTTGGGGTCTTACGCCTGGGGCAGTTCATTACGCTGATGCCCTACACCGTCATTTCTGGCTTTATGTCGGGCATTGGTGTGATTATTGTGGCCCTGCAGTTGGCCCCTTTGCTCGGTCATCCGGCCCAAAGCGCTGTGGTTGTAGGTCTGCAGCAGCTGCCAGAGGCAATTGCTAACCCCGACCCTGTGGCAGCGGGGCTCGGTCTGCTAACCCTGGCGATTGTGTTCGGCTGGTCTGGCCGCCTAGCGAAGATCGTGCCGTCACCGCTGGTTGCCCTGATTGTGTGTACGGGGCTGGCTGCGCTGGTTTTTCCTGACAGTTCGATTGCCCGTATTGGCGACATTCCCCAGGGATTCCCTCAAATACAGTGGCCGCAGCTGAGTGTTAACCAACTTGGCGACATCGTCGGTTACGGGCTAATGCTGGCCATATTGGGCGCGATTGACTCGCTGCTGACCTCGCTGGTAGCGGATAACATCACGCGCAGTCGACACGACTCGGAACAGGAGCTGATTGGTCAGGGCATTGGTAACTTGCTTTCTGGCTTGTTTGGCGGTTTACCGGGCGCAGGTGCCACCATGCGTACGGTGATTAACGTGCAGGCTGGGGGGCAAACGGCGCTCTCGGGGATGTTCCATGCCGTTGTTTTGCTGTGCATTGTGCTGTGGGCGGGTGGAATTACTGCCCTGATTCCCCATGCTGTCTTGGCTGGAATTTTGATTAAGGTCGGCATCAAGATTATTGACTGGAGCTTTTTATGGCGGGTATGTCAGGTGTCGACGCGAGCGGCGCTGGTCACCTATGGAGTGCTGTTTTTGACAGTCTTTGTCGATCTGATTACGGCGGTTGTCGCCGGTGCCTTTGTGGCCAATATGTTGACTATTCACCGCTTGAGCAGCATTCAATCTGAACAGATTCGGGCAGTAACGGACCCCGATGCGGATCCCAAAATTGTTTTGACGCCTGAAGAGCGGCAGCTGATGAGGCGCTGCCAGGGGCAAATTTTACTTATTCAAATGAGCGGCCCTATGAGCTTTGGGGCGGCGAGAACCATCGCTTACCATATGGGGCGCAGCTATGATGTTTTGATTTTAGATCTGAGCGATGTGCCACTGATGGGCGTCACCGCGTCTTTGACCATCGAGTCTGAAATTAAGGCGGCACAGCGAAACCAGAGTGGCCAAATTTTCATTGTCGGTGCCCAATGGCCAGTTAGAGAACGGCTACGGCGGTTTCAGATACAGGCCACGCTGCCCAGCCAAAATTTCTTACCCAATTGCTATCAGGCGTTGACTATCGCCTCAGCGTTACTGGAACCTCAGGACTCAGATCCCGCATTTGCAGAGGCCGCGCCCGTGCCTTTAGATCGCCAATCTCAGTCTGTCTACAAAAAGTGACAACGGGGCCAAAGATTAGCTGCGCTGCCAGTCACATTTCATGACAAAAACTTACCCGTTGGGTTGGCTGTTGAGCATGGGAGGACAGGCCAGGGAAGTGTATACCTATAGCCTTGGCAAGATACATCGATGAAAAGATTCTGTTTGAAGCTGGGTTGGGGTTGCTCTCTGGCGGGTGCGATCGCATTTCTCAATTCTGCTGCTGCAATAGCTCACTTACCAACCGCAGTCCATTCCCTTGATGCTCACCCTCATCCGGTCACGGACGGCCCCGACGAGGCGGACGAGGTTTACCTGTTCACTCAGCGGCTACTCGGGGCAATGGCGCTCGATGAACCCCAAACAGCGTCAGCCCTGCTGACCCAGTCCAACAGCAACGAGGTTCGCATCGAAGAGCGGGATGGCTATCGCTATATCACCGCCAATGGCATTCCTGTCCATACAACTGGCGAGTTCCCGAACGATGGCAATCCGCACACGATTTCAGCCCAGAACCACACATTTCGGGTAACGCTAGCGCCTGAATACACTGGGGCACCAACGTTTGTGAGACCCGCGTTTGGTGTAGCGCTGAATGGGGTGCCGTTTGAACCGGGCACAGCGGAATATTGGAATCGCGATCGCAACTCTGGCTGGAACTACGATGCCCTCTCGGGCAAGATTAACCTGGGTACTGACGAAAATAATGCCCATGTGCAGCCCACCGGCTCGTACCACTACCACGGTTTGCCTACCGGCCTGCTAAGCGGCCAGGCAATGACGCTGATCGGCTACGCAGCGGACGGCTTCCCCATTTACGGTCAGTATGGCTACGCCGACCCCAACGACGCCAGCAGCGGCATCGTCAAGCCCCAGAGCAGCTACCAGCTCAAGACGGGACAGCGCCCCAGCGGCCCCGGCGGCAGCTACGACGGTACTTTTGTCGAAGACTTTGAGTATGTTGTAGGTACAGGCGATCTGGACGAGTGTAACGGCCGCTTCGGTGTCACGCCCGAGCACCCCGAGGGCATTTACCATTACTACGTCACCGAAATGTTCCCCTTTGTACCGCGCTGCGTCATGGGCACGGCAGATGCCTCCTTTGCGCGACCGGCGGCGACCACGAATACGGGCGGCATGGGCCGAGAGTCGGGCGGCGGGCCAGATGCCAGTGGCAGGCCCGATTTTGGCAACCGCCCTAGCAATGGATCGGGTCGTCCTCCTAGACCGCCTCGCCGCAACTAAACCAATCGAGCGATGCTCGCGCATATCAAAGGCTGTTCAGGCAAGACTTGGACAGCCCTCGATAGCTTACCTATGTCGAACTTTACAGCCTAAGACTCTTTTCAGCGGCCTCAAAAATGGGAAAATATTGCATCATCTCTGTAGCGGTCACTGAACCAACGATCGCGCCGACCGCCGTCTCCATCTGCACGCAGACCTGATACTGAATAATTGAGGCTTCAGACTTAGGATCGATGTAGCTAGACACATCTACCCTGGCTACATGACCGTCTACGGTAATCTCACGCTGGTCAATCTCACGAATGCTGCCGTTGAGCGATGCCTGCTGCTGTTCTAGCATCAGACTATCAGCTAAATCCTGATAGCTATCATCGGAATGCTCCTCTGGAGGAACGGGAATCACTTGAACGATGATTTGAGGCGAATACTTTTTGGCTGGGGGGCGCTGATAGAGTTCTGCAGGCGTCTCGGACGACTGGTTGAGAATTTTTGACTGCCAGTCAGGGGGAAGTGCGATCGCAATCCCCGTTACCGGGCCAACAAACCGCTGCGGCACTGATGTCGCGTCAGCCATGCCTAGTCCTCCTCACGGTTGAACGTATTTCGTACGGTCTTGGCAATAGACTTAGCCCCTTTTTTGATAGCCTTGCCTCCGGCCTTAACGCCTTTTGTCACTGCTTTACCCCCAGCTTCAAGCCCCCTACCAACGGCTTTACCCCCGGCAACGAGCCCCTTAGCGGTACCCCGAACGGCAATTTCTGGAACGGTGAGCGCCGCGCCTGCAAGCCCGACACCGACGCCCAGGGGCACGCCGACGGCTTTGTTTAACGTGGCAAGTCGATTGCCGAGCGGAATGACACAACGCAAACAGCGTATCGCAATAGACCTAAATCTACTGCCCTACTACGGCCAGTCCACCGAGGTCGAAGCCCCTTACATTTATCGTTCCAAAGCCAAAGCGGGAACCACGTCCTTTTTTGCTGATGCCACCGCCTATGTGATCCGGCGCACCCAACGAGTGACGTTGGCTCTCCATGCCGTCTCCTGTCACGAAACGTTGGTTGCCACTGTCACCTATCTACTGGCTCAATTAGCGACCCTCAAGGTTCAGATTGAGCGGTTGTATCTGGACCGAGGCTTTTACAGCGTGCCAATTATTCGTTGGCTCCAAACCCTCGATATCCCTTTCCTAATGCCTGCCATCATTCGAGGCAAAACTGGTGGCACCCGAGCGCTTTTACAGGGTCGCATGAGCTACCAAACCGACTACACCTTGAAAAGCCCAACCTATGGTCAGGTGGTCTGCCAAATCAGGGTGGTCTGTACCTATCAAAAGGGCCGACGGGGACGTCATGGTGTGCAGTATTTTCTCTATGTCGTGCATCGCATCAAAGTTGCTTTGAGAGCCACTCACCAATATTATCGGGCCAGGTTTGGCATTGAAACCAGCTATCGCCTCAAAAATCAATGTCGGATTCGAACCACCACTAAAAATCCTGCGATGAGACTCTTGTTTGTGAGCAGATGAGACTCTTGTTTGTGAGCATTAGCTTTATTCTGGTCAATCTTTGGATCTATCTGCTATGGACTCGTATCACGCTTCGAAGGCAAGGAGGACGGCTAGTTTTGCGCTATTTATTCCCACTCAAAACCATGCTGGGATTTTTGGCTCATGCGGTTGAAAGGCGATTCCCGCCTATCCATGCCATTGTCTTGCCTGACGGTATTTAACAACTTTCGTTTTCGATCTACTGAAGTTCTCAATGTGTCTTTGAATTAGCGAGGCTACACCATCATCGAAAAAGATGATGGCATAGTTTGAAAGATGCCTATGATACTTAGTCTTACGATTTTTTACTTACTAAAGTATTCTCAGATCAAGCCACGCTCTACCGTCGCTTTGCCAGCTTTTGAGCTTGGTTTTTATTGTATCAATGCGTGTTGGCTGGTCAGGTGGTGATGTTCTCTCTGAGTAAGGAACATTCTTTCCGTTAGATAGCTTTCCAGACTGTAGATAAGAGTTGTATTTAGCATCCATTAAATCGATCAAACCGTCCATACCTCCTTTGAAGTAAGCCTTGTACATTGCTGAAGTGCCATAAGTGTTGTCTAGCTTCTTTGCAAAGGCCGTAGGCTCAGCATAGGCAGGATTTACAGCTATCCCTAAGTCATCACACATTTTTGTTGTAAATAGGTGAGTGAAGCCCTCATTCAGCCCTGCCCCATAATCTTTTAATATCGGAGTTTCACCTCCCTGTGCCGATAGAATATGAACCATCTCGTGAATGCCATCGCTCAGTGCAGGTTGGTCACCGTAGTACCAAGTCTGAGATTTTTGGTTGGTAAAGGCTCGGCAACCCGCATCGTCTATAGCTTTTTTCGCATCGTTGAGTACCTTTTCATCTGTAGCTTTGCTCTCATCGCCTACCTCCCTAATAGAAAGGTATTTGGCATATTCCCGCTCAAACGTGGCGCGATCGCTGGTGATGTTGATTGTATTGGGAACATTCATTACGTCGTGCACTTTTGTCGCAAGATTGTATAGCGCATCGTCACCACCAAGAAAGTCGTCGGGTAAGCTCATGCGGATTCCCGTTGTAGTAGCACTTTCGTGCACAGCTCTCTGAATCTGTTCAGAACCCTCACCAATAGGCGACAGCTGAGGCTGATTCAGACTATCGACTGAACGCCGTATTGCGGTGTCAAAGGTTCTTTGAATCCGCTTCCCTGTACAGTTGGAGCATCCACATCCAGATGTATGAACTGCATCTGCTTTGCGGCTAACCGTAGACTGGTTTTGCTGCACTACATGCGTAAGCTCGTGGGCCAATAGCTCTTGGCCACTACGGCTGTTTGGAGCGTAGGCACCCTGCTTAAAGAAAACATCGTTGCCCGTAGTAAAGGCTTTAGCCTGAATCGAGCGGCTCAGCTGATCGGCGTGGGCGTCGGTGTGGACCTTGACACGGCTAAAGTCAGCGCTCATAGCCGATTCCATTTTCGTCTGTACTTTGGGATCCATCGAGCTGCCGCCGCTGCGGGCTCTGTTCAGGTCCTGCTCGAACTCGTTACTGGCTGGCCCGACAGGAATCGAACTTTGTCGTTGCAAGGGCAGACGCATAATACTGACAGATGGATCTATCTTGCGTTTAGCCATTTTGTCGGCCTCTTCTTCGTACTTGTCCTTAGCAGGACCGCCAGCCGATTTAGCCTGGATTAGAGAGCTATCCGTAGCTCTCTGAATATCCTCGTCTCTCTGGGCAGCTTGAGGACTGTTAATCTGCTGCACAACTTGCCTAGCAACGCTGTCGGCTTCTTGCTCGTATTTGTCACCAGGCTCACCAATGCTGAGTTTTGTCTGCACCGGGCTACCGCTAGCCGTATCAACGACGCTCACGTCACTAAAGCTAAAAGGTGCTGTTGAAGCACGTTTAGGGGCAATCGTCGTTTCTGCAGAGGTCGCCTTGTCAACAAAGGATCTAGCGGCGGGCAGGGTTGTAGATTGCTGAGGGGTGGACTGTTTTTTAGCGGTGCGATCGCGACTGGACATAGCGGTTTCTCTCTGATGAAGCTGTGTGAGGAGCGAACTGTGAGGAGCGAACAGCCAGTTTCAGCCAAAGCTAAAATCTGCTTATATCTATGTTTCACGGTAAAGCCTATGGACTAACGGATAAATCCTGACAAATAGTGACCCCTTGACTGTCTTAAAAATTGATATGGTTCATTCTTCAGGTTCAGGCATCAGCTCAGTCAAGGTTTCTTGCGCCAAAGCATCTTCCGGATTCAGCGCCAGCGCCGCCTGCAGGTCTACCATTGCCGCTTCGGTATCGTTCAGGTAGGCCCAGGCGATGCCGCGCCCGGTGAAGGCATCAGCGTAGGTCTCTTCAAGATCGAGGACCTGATCGTAGGCTGCGATCGCACGCCAGTAATCCCCCAGACCCGCCAGCGCCGCCGCCTTGTTATACCAGGCAAATACCGACTCAGGGGCCAGGGCAATGGCCTGCTCCGCGGAAGCCAGCGCCTCCGGGTAGTCCTCCATCTGCCAAAGGATCACGCTGCGGTTGGTCCAGGCCCATTCGCTGAAGGGGTTCAGATCCAGCCCCTGATTGTAGGCCGTCAGCGCCTGCTCGGTACGGCCCATCGCCCGCAGAATGACGCCACGGGTAAACCAGCCGCGCGCATAGTCTTCGTCTAGTTCCAGTGCCTGCTGGTTGGCGATCAGCGCCTCGGGATACTGCCCCAAATACCAAAGAATAGTGCTCTTGTGATTGTAAGCCGCTACATAGCCCGGCTCGATGCCCACTGCTCGGTTGATCGATGCCAGCGCCTCTTCGTACTGGCCCGAGCCAGTGAGGGCAATGCTGCGCTCGTTCCACGCTTTAGCCAGGGTCCGCGTACCCCAATCACCATCGCCGTCAAGGGCAGTATCGCAAGCTGCCAGCGCGTCTTCATAGCTGCCTAGCCGGTTCAACAGGGTACACTGACCCAGCAGCCCCCAGGAATAGTCTGCTTTGATCGCCACTGCCCGGTTGTAGGAAACGAGGGCTTCTTGATCGCGCCGCAGCAGGTCCAGCAGATAGCCTTGGGATGCCCAGGTCAACGCGTTATTCGGGTCCATCGCAATAGCCTGATCGTAGGCAAAGATGGCCTCATCGTAGCGGCTGAGTTGCGTATAGGCCTGCCCCTGATAGGTCCAGGCCAGGGCCGGGCCGAGATTGCCCCCCAGCACACCCCAATCGCCATTGCCTGCCAGGGCCGCTTCACAGGTGCGCAGAGCACTGCGGGAGCGTTCTAATGCCACATTGGCCTCACACTGCCGCGCCAGGGTTTTAGAATCTTCTGGCTCTAACAACAGGGTCCGCTCATAGGCCACCAGCGCCAGCTCGTGCTGCCCCGCTTGGGCAAGAATTTCGCCTCGGTAAAACCACGCTAGCGCCGGATTCTCGCTGCCCCAGCTGCCGTTCACTCGCAGGGCGTCGTTGCATTTATCTAAGGCTTGTTCGTTGTCACCCAGGGCGGTGTAGGCCACGCATTGGTAAGCAATGGCCAGGGAGTTTTCCGGGTCAAAGGTAAGAGCGCGGTTGGCCGATGCGATCGCATCGGGATACGCCTCCAGATTCACCAAAATGCCGCTGTGCCGAGCCCAGATGTCGGCGTCTTCAGGCTCTAGGGCAATGGCCTGCTCACAGGCGGTTTGGGCTTCTGCATAGGCTTCAGCAGCCGCCTGCAGACGACAGAGATCTGCCCAGTAGTCAAAATCTTCTAGCGCGTCGAAACCGCCCTCCTGTGCGAGGGTCGGGGTTGCGATCGCAATGCTGATGGCACCGGCAAGCCATGCTGATTTAAATCTTCCTCTAGACATCCGTCTCATCGGCTAGGGTTCATCAACTTTGATTGACATACTTTCAACGTTCCCAGTCCAAACCGCGAAGGCACGATTTGGGACATCACAAAAACTGACCCTTTGACCCGGCATTATTCGATCGACGCGAGTTCAGCCTGCCGATCGGGCACTGTAGGAACAGTTAGAGTTTTCTTGTTATGAACCGTCAGCTCGCAGGCCTGATCTCGTTTGTTTTACTCACCCTATCCATCTGCCTGCCCGGTAAGGCGGCCAGTGAACGAGACCTCAAAAAGCTAGAAGAGACCCGTCAGTGTCAGCGATGTAACCTGCAGGGCGCAGATTTGCGCGGCATCTTTTTACAGCAGGCCAATCTACGGGGAGCCAATCTGGAGGGCGCGGACCTCAATGGCGTAGACCTGCGCGGAGCTTACCTGTTTCGAGCAAATCTGCGGAATGCGGACCTGCGGAATGCGGACCTGCGCAACGTCAACCTGTACGGCGCGGACCTGGCCGGAGCCCGCCTGGGTAACGCCAGCATCGACCGCCGCACCGTGCTCGAGGACCGCTGGCTGCTGGTGTGGGATTTGGTCACAAATGGGCTGGGCGAGCACGACTTGGCCGGTGTAGACCTGACCGGAGCCAATCTCGACGGGGCCGACCTACGCAACGCCGACTTGACCGGCGCGACCTTAGACGGTGCCACGTTTGAGGGGACCTTCCTCAGCGGCAGCCAGTTTAGTCAGGCACGACTAGAGGAGGCTAGTTTCTTCCTCGCCGATCTGCAGGGGGCCGACCTGACCGAAATTCAGTTTGAAAACGGCAGCTTAGTGGCCGCCGATGTCCGCTCCGGTGATCTGTCCGGAGCGATCCTGACCCGATCGGATCTGTCCCTGGCCTACTTGGGCAATGCCCAGCTGACCGGCGCCGATCTGACCCGCGCGGATCTCTCGGGTGCGTATTTTACTGAAGCCGATCTGACCGATGCGGAACTGCGGAATGCCAACCTCTTCGTGGCCGATTTTCGTCGTGCCGTGTTAGACGGTACGGACTTTACCAATGCTCGACTGCAGGGCGCTGACTTTACCGAAACGCAGTTTACCGCATCGCGACTGCAGGGCACGGTGCCCGAAGGGGTACGGTTGCTAGACGCGGACCTGGCCGGAGCGGACCTGAGTGGTCTGAACCTAAGCGGGGCGGACTTTAGCGGCGGCAATCTGCGCGAGGCCCAATTCGTAGACAGCAACCTGAGCGGCGTTAACTTTCAGGGAGCCGATCTGAGCTTTGTTGATTTTTCGGGTGCGAACCTAACAGGAGCCAATCTGCAGCGAGCCACGCTAGAGGGAATCAAGTTTGACTATCGCACCAATCTTTGTGGGGCCATCATGCCCGACGGTAGCGAACGCGACTGTAGCTGATACGTTTAGCTGATGTGTAAAGCAAAGCGTTTCCAGAAAGTTCCCAACAGCTTTTTTACATGTTAAGTGTTACAGATCACTGATTCTACGGAAGTATTTCCAAACTTTGGATACTACGGTAGAAAGATAGCATCAACAGAAAGATAGCATCAACGAAAATGGATCGCGGCCTCACTGACTGAGAGGATCCCTATTTGTTGATTTTAGGTTCCTAACATGTGTTTCTCAGGTCACTATGAACGGCCAAAATCTAGCCTCGCCAACTAAGGGCGAACAGTCTCCATCGGTCCGATCAATACAGCCGAGCATTAGCTACTATCTACGCAAGCTGCTGCGCGAGAATCTATCTCAGCTAAAGTCGGTCGTCGCGCCAGGGGCGGCGGTCGAAGCCGATTCATTCACCGACTTGAACGCAGTGGTCGAGAGTCTGTACCTTGAACTCGATGAAATCAATGAGACGGTTAGAGAGCTAGAACGACTTGCCCTGGTGCATCAAAGCCTCGCTGCTCAAAAAGCGATTTACCGGCAAGAACTCCTACAGTGTGAGGAGAAAATTTACTGGCTATTGGGATTCAAGTATGTTGCTAAAAATTCCCCGGTTAAAATTCTGGTCGTCGATGACAATGTCAGGCATCTGACCCTGATAGCCCGCCTGTTGAAGAAAGAGGGTTACGAGGTCTGCACCACGGCAACGGGTGGAGAGGTCCCCTGCGTGACCCATGCGTTTATGCCCGACCTGGTGTTGATGGATGTCAATATGCCAGAGATCAGCGGGTATGAAATTTGTGAACGGCTTAAGGAACTCGATTACAGCCGCGATATTCCTGTCATATTCGTTAGCTCAGAAGTCGAAATTGACCAGATCAACCGCAGCATAGAAGCGGGTGGCCTTGCCTGCATTGCTAAGCCGTTCAACCGCAACAATTTTTTGAGTGGCATTAAACAATTGGTGGGAAGCCGCGAAGCCGCATAGCGGTAGAGATAATCCTGGCGAGATACGAGTCGCAACACTACAATCTGGATTGAGTCGCGTTTCCCGCATTGTATGTCCACTATCCCGAAATCGTACACGCCTACGCTGTTAGAAGCGCTGCAGTGGGGGTTTGACCCTTTGGGCTATGCCGAATCCCGCTCTCGGATTATGGGCGACGTGTTCAGCACCAATCTGCCGCCCGCGCCGGAGGGAGAATCCCTCATCTTTTTGAATCATCCGCAGGCGGTTCAGTGTTTGCTCAGTCAGGACAATGGCGATATCTTCAGTGCCCCCGGCGAACTCAACGCGCTGGGAGAAGGCTTTTTTGGTAAAAGCTCGATTTTGATGCAAAGCGGCGCTGAGCATCGTCGTCGCCGCAAGCTGCTGCTGCCGCCGTTTCATGGCGAGCGCATGAAAGCCTACGGCGATCTGATCTGTCAGATTGCTCAAGGCGTGATGGCCGACTGGCAAACAGGTCAGGTCATTACCGCTCGCAATGAAATGCAAAAAATAACTATGCGGGTGATCTTGCAAGCCGTCTTTGGCCTGCACAGCGGCGATCGCTACCGCCGGCTAGAAAAGCTGCTGGCCGAACGCCTCGATGCGGTGAGCTCTCCATTCACGTCTATTTTGGTCTTCTTTCCCCAGCTCACTGCCGATCTCGGGCCGCTGAGCCCCGGTGGGTATATCAAACGGTTGTCTGAGGAAATTGACCAGCTGCTGTACGCAGAAATCAAAGAACGGCGGGCTAGCCATGACCCAAATCGTAGTGATGTGCTGTCACTGTTGCTGAGCGCCCACGACGAGAACGGCGAGGGGCTGAGCGATGTAGAACTCCGGGATGAGCTGATGACTCTACTCGTGGCGGGTCACGAGACGACGGCGACAGCACTGGCTTGGGGGCTGTACTGGATTCACGCTCAGCCGGATGTGAAACAAACGCTGTTAGATGAGTTAGATGCCCACCAATGGGCCGACCAGCTGACCCTTTCGCGCCTTCCCTATCTCAATGCGGTCTGTAATGAGACGCTGCGCATTTATCCGGTTGGGCTGCTGACGTTAGGGCGGCGGGTGGAGAAGGCCTGTCAGATCATGGGGTACGACCTAGAGGCAGGGGATTTAGTGACGGCCTGCATCTATCTGGTGCATCATCGGGAAGACATCTATCCCAATGCCGATGCGTTTCGGCCAGAGCGATTCTTAGAGCGTCAATATTCCCCCTATGAGTTTTTACCGTTTGGCGGAGGGAGCCGTCGCTGCATTGGATCAGCGCTGGCAATGTACGAGATGACGCTGATTTTGCACCAGATACTCACGTCGTCTGAGCTAGCCCTGGCTGAATATCAACCGGTAAAGCCGGTCCGTCGCGGCGCCACGCTGGCTCCAATGGGTGGGGTAAAGCTGAGAAAATTGGGAGTTCGCTCGAACATAACCACTCAGCCAGGAACTGGCGAGAGGGTTGAGTCCGAGCTGGTCGAGGTGTAAGTCGCAAACCCAGGCGCTAGGACGCCTTTTGATCCTCGACCGTAGGCTCAGCCGCCTTTTTGGTGCGAGTGGACGTCTTTTTCTTCGTTTCAGCTGATTTTGTCGCTGCCTTAGTTCCCGTTGACTTCTTCGCAGCTGCTGTTTTAGTCGTTTTCTTTGTCGTTGTCTTTTTAGC
Organism: Cyanobacteria bacterium J06648_16; assembly: GCA_039817185.1. Classification (GTDB taxonomy): domain Bacteria; phylum Cyanobacteriota; class Cyanobacteriia; order Phormidesmidales; family Phormidesmidaceae; genus CAWUKV01. The sequence continues at coordinate 156,505 of JBCBWI010000002.1, forward strand.
AGCCGTACTCTTAGCCTTAGTTGTTTTTGCTTTGGTTGTCTTTTTGGCGGTTGTGCTCTTTGCCTTGGTGCTCTTTTTACGCGTGGTTTTCTTGGTGCCTGCCTTAGCGTTGATCAGCTCAACCGCCTCTTCTAGCGTCACCTCTTCAACCTTCTTGCCTTCGGGAATCGAGGCGTTTGTCTTGTTGTGCTTAATGTACGGACCGTAGGGACCGTCGTAAATATTAACCGGTGCCTCGTCGTCAGGGTGGACGCCCAGCTCTCGGATGGGGGTCGCGGCTTTGCGTCCGCGCCCGCGCTTAGGCTCGGCCAGCATTTGTAGCGCCCGTTCTAGCGTGATTGTCAGAACGTCATCGTCGCCCTTGATCGAGCGATAGTCCTTGCCCTCTTTACCCTGGTCGTGGACGACGTAGGGACCAAATCGTCCCAGGCTGGCCTTGATTTTGGCTCCGGTCTCGGGGTGCAGCCCCAGCAGACGGGGCAGTGCCAACAGCCCTACGGCAATGTCTAGGGTGACGTCCTCGGGCTTCATCCCCTTCGGCAGCGAGGTCCGCTTGGGCTTAGAGTCTTCGTCAGTGGCTTCGCCCAGCTGCACGTAGGGGCCGTAGGTCCCGGTCCTCAAGAAGATGGGTTCACCTAGCTCTGGGTGCATGCCAATCTTTTCGGGGCCTTTCAGCAGGGTTTTGATCTGCTCGTCGTCTAGATCGGCAGGGCTGACCCCGTTGGGGATTGACGCCTTTTGCAGCTCTTCGCTGTCTTCTGCTTCAACCTCAATGTAGGGGCCGTAGCGACCGATGCGAATGGTTGCACCCTCTAGATTCTCAAGGGCGATGGTCTTGGCTTCAGAGGGGTCGATATTGGCCTCGCGCTCCTGGACCTGGTGCTCAAGCCCCGCTTCACCGCAGTAGAAGGACTTGAGGTAAGGAAGCCAATCCGCTTCGCCAGTGGAGATATCGTCCAGCGTCTGCTCCATTCGGGCAGTGAACTTGACGTCTACCAGATCAGGGAAGTGTTTGTCGAGCAGATCGGTCACTGCGATCGCAGTAAACGACGGCACTAGACTATTGCTAATCAGCTCTGCGTAACCCCGGCTGATAATCGTGCTGATTACCGCCGCATAGGTACTGGGTCGACCGATCCCCTCTCCTTCTAGCTTCTTCACCAGGCTAGCCTCGGTGTAGCGAGCAGGGGGTTTGGTCTCGTGGCCAATGGGCTCTAACTCGGCACAGGTCGGGGTATCGCCTACCTTCATCGGCGGCAGCACCACTTCCTGGTTCTCGATAGCTGCATCTGGGTCATCTGAGCCTTCGACATAGGCACGGAAAAAGCCGGGAAAGTCAATTCGCTTGCCGGTTGCCCGGAACAGGGCGTTGTCGACCTCAATGCTGACCGTGATATTGGTCTGACGAGCGTCGGCCATCTGGCAGGCGACCGTCCGCTTCCAAATCAGGTCGTACAGGCTCAGCTCCCGGTCTTTGAGGCCGGTTTCCTGGGGGGTGCGGAACACGTTACCAGAGGGACGAATGGCCTCGTGGGCCTCCTGCGCACCCTTGCTCTTGGTCGCATACTGGCGCGGCTTGGGGCTGAGATAGCTCTTGCCATACTTGGTCTCAACACAGTCGCGGGCGGCGGTTACCGCCTGCTGCGACAGGTGAACCGAGTCGGTCCGCATGTAGGTGATGAAGCCCTTTTCGTACAGACCCTGGGCGGTACGCATGGTGTCCTTGGCCGAGAGCCGCAGCTTACGGTTGGCTTCCTGCTGCAGCGTGGAGGTGGTAAAAGGCGGTGATGGTTTGCGGGTGCTGGGTCGTTCTTCCAGATTGCTGACGCTCCAAACGCCAGCCTGTAGACGGCTTTGCAGATCGCGGGCCTGGTCTTCGTTCAGCAGTGTAACGTTGCGCCCTTCGGCAATCTGCCCCGTGTTTTCGTCAAAATCGCTGCCGGTGGCAATGCGCGTCCCGTCCAGGCTAATGAGCTTGGCTTCAAAAGGGCTGTCCTGCTGCAGTAGGGTGGCCTTTAGATCCCAGTACGTCCCTTTTTTGAAGGCACGCCGCTCCCGCTCTCGCGCGACCAGTAGCTTGACAGCCACCGATTGGACCCGGCCCGCCGATAGCTTGGGGCGAATCTTTTTCCACAGCAGGGGCGATAACGTGTAGCCCACCAGCCGGTCGAGAATACGGCGAGTTTCTTGAGCGCGCACCAGCTGATCGTCAATGGTGCGGCAGTTGTCGATGGCCGCCTGAATGGCTTCCTCGGTGATTTCGTGGAAGACCATGCGCTTGGTGGGCACCTTGGGCTTCAAAATCTGCAGCAGGTGCCAGCTGATGCTTTCGCCCTCGCGGTCTTCGTCTGTCGCCAGAACGAGTTCGTCAGCTTCCTTAAGCGCATCCTTGAGGGTTTTGACGATCTTTTTCTTATCGCTGGGCACCACGTATAGGGGCTCGAAATCCGCTTCGGGGTTGACGCCGAGGTTAGCCCACTTCTGCCCCTTGACGTTGGCAGGAATGTCGCTGGCCGATTTGGGTAAATCCCGCACGTGCCCCATGGACGCCTCTACCCGAAAATCCTTGGGGAGAAAGCCTCGAATGGTTTTTGCCTTAGTAGGGGATTCGACAATGACAAGCGTAGACATACGGCGGACACAAATAGAAGACTGTGATGGTTACACAAACGATAGCCCAACTCTCTTCGCTTCAGGATAGGTGGAAACTAGCGGGCAAGCATCAATCGGTGGATGTGAGTACGAACGTGACGACGGAATTTAGCAGCGATAACGTCCGTGAAGCGGCGGGTCTGCCAATTCGGCTGCTATTTGAAGCATTCCCAGCGTACTGGTCCGGCACGCCTTCCGAATCTGAAAACCAGCCTAAGAATCTGTGGACTGGGGTTTATACAGTGTCAACCATAGCGAACGACCTTGCGCAGTTGTCAACTAAGTTCAGAATTTCATCACACCTTGGCTACGTGACGCCCGACCGGGTAGACGCGGAGTTTGCGGGTAGAGCATTAGACGGGCAATACATCGGCAAATGTATCGGCAGCGGCCTCGACAGGCCGCCTGAGGCTTATCAAGACGATGACTTACCAAGACTTATATATAGTAGATAGGGCTGCCGGGGGGGACTTCAGTTTTTTCCCGGAACCTGTCTCAGCGTGGGGTCTAATCCGCGTTAAGATGCTCACACATCTCGTTCTTAGTCCATGGATTTTGCCAATTTAGCCGCTCAGCTCAATACGGGCCGCATCCTCCCGGAGGGAATCGTCATCCTGACCATTATGGTGGTCCTTGTGGGCGATCTGATCGTCGGGCGATCCTCAGCGCGGTGGACGCCCTACGTTGCGATCGCAGGTCTACTGACTGCTGTCGGTGCGCTGACTCTGCAGTGGGACGCTGCCGAACCGATTGCGTTCCTGGGCGGTTTTAACGGTGACGATCTCAGCATTGTCTTTCGCGGCATCATTGCCCTGTCGGCAGCGGTGACGGTGCCCATGGCCATTCGCTACATCGAACAGTCGGGCACAGCCCTGGCAGAGTTTCTCACCATCCTGATGACGGCAACCCTAGGGGGCATGTTTTTGGCCGGTGCGAATGAACTGGTGATGGTCTTTGTCTCCCTAGAGACCCTGAGTATTTCGTCATACCTGCTGACCGGCTACATGAAGCGCGATCCCCGCTCGAACGAGGCCGCGCTCAAGTACCTGCTGATTGGAGCGGCGAGCTCGGCTATTTTTCTTTACGGGGTGTCGCTACTGTACGGACTGTCAGGGGGTGAGACTCAGCTGAGTGCGATCTCAGCTCAGATTACCTCGCCTACGGGGGATGCCCCCATTGGTCTAGTGGTGTCGCTGGTTTTTGTGATTGCGGGGATCGCCTTCAAGATTGCCGCAGTTCCCTTCCATCAGTGGACTCCAGACGTCTATGAGGGGTCGCCGACACCGGTAGTGGCTTTCCTTTCGGTGGGCTCAAAAGCGGCTGGATTTGCCCTCGCCATTCGCCTGCTGACCGAGGCGTTTCCGCTGGTATCTGAGCAGTGGCACTTCGTCTTCACGGCCCTGGCCGTTTTGAGTATGGTGCTCGGTAACGTGGTTGCCCTGGCCCAAACCAGTATGAAGCGCATGCTCGCCTACTCGTCGATTGGGCAAGCGGGTTTTGTAATGATTGGTCTGATTGTCGGCACCGATGCGGGCTACGCCAGCATGGTGTTCTATCTGCTGATTTATCTGTTTATGAACCTGGGCGGCTTTACCTGTGTGATTCTTTTCTCGCTGCGGACAGGGACCGATCAAATCAGCGACTACAGCGGCCTTTACCAGAAAGATCCGCTGCTGACCCTGGGCCTGAGCATCTGTCTGCTGTCGCTGGGCGGGATCCCTCCTCTGGCCGGATTCTTTGGCAAGATTTACCTGTTCTGGGCTGGCTGGCAGGCAGGGGCCTACGGGTTGGTCTTGGTGGGCCTGGTCACTAGCGTCATCTCGATTTACTACTACATTCGTGTGGTCAAGATGATGGTGGTCAAAGAGCCCCACGAGATGTCGGAAGCGGTTAAAAACTACCCCCCTGTACAGTGGAATCTGCCCGGCATGCGGCCACTGCAGGTGAGCCTAATCCTGGCCGTCGTGGCCACCTCCCTGGCTGGTGTCCTGTCGAATCCTATCTTTACCCTGGCCAACGATTCGATCACTCGAACACCGCTGCTGCAAGCAACGACTGCCCAGTCAGTTAATCGGGCAGATGTTGCCAGTTCAGCAATTTCTGAATAGTAGGTGGCTGCGAGTCGGTCTGTAAGCTGAAACTTCTACCAGAGAGGGGAGATTATTCCCCGAGCGTAGGGCTGACAGGTTCTTGATGGCTTATCTGCTGCCGGTCGTGCTATAGATGATCGGCTCTTTGAGGGGCTTGGGTGGCAGCTTAGTTTTTTTGTTTGACTTCGCCAGTGGCAAAATGACTCGGCTCAGCGTGCGGTGGTCTTCTAGCCGTTCTAGCGTGAACTCGCCGCCCAGCTGGCCCATCAGGGAACGGCAGATATCGAGCTGTAGGCCCGGAGAGCGCAGCAGCACAGAATCAGCCAGCGGATCCTGGGTATGCTCGTCCATCAGTGCCTGAACCAGGACTTCGCTGACTTCACCACTGTCAGTAATCGAAATTTCGAGCCATTTGCGGTCTAGCTGGCGGCACCAGATGTCGATCCGGCCACTGGTGGGGGTGCGATCGCACGCTCGGGCAATCAGCTCGTACAGCACGAACTCAATCTTTTTCATGTCACCGCCCAGCGACAGATTAGCTTCGCAGTGCACCTTAGACCAGAGCTGCTTTTTCTGCACGATCGGGTTGACCCGCTCCATGAGCCGATTGAGCAAGGTCACCAGCGGCAGCGTCTCGTAGGTTGTGTGCAGGGTCCATCGTTCTTTTTTGGTCAGATAGTTCAGCTGCTCTGAGACCATCTGTAACTGCCTGAGCATCTGCTGATACCGTTGGTTGGTAGCAAAGTTGCCCTCAAACGAAAAGGCATTGAGACGCTGTAGGGCACTTCCCAACTGCCGCTGCATCTGGTCAATCTGGTGCTGCTTGTACCAGTTCAGCTCGGCTAAGCCCTGCTGTTTTTGGGTCAGCCGCTCGGTGAGGATCAAATGGCGGCGGCACCAGGCCAGCTGATTGACCAAAATGGCTAGCATATTCATCTGCTGGTCAGACCATTGGCGATCGCGGTGGTCTGCCAGCACAATGACTCCGTTCGGGTCGTGTTCTGGTGCCGTTCGTAGCGCTACCAGCAAAATCTCACAGCCGTGGGGGCCCTGCAGCCACTGTCGGGTAATGTCTGGCAGGTCTTCCAGGTTCAGTGGCAGAATGCCGTCGGTCTGCAGCGCCCAGCTGACGATCGCGTCCCCCTGTACAGAGATGCTGTGGTCAGCCTGTACGGCAAACCCCTTCTGCCGAATGACCACGTCGGCAATTTTCGCCTGGGGCTGGCTATGTTGCCAGGTAATCAGCGCCACCAGCGGTACCTGAAGCAGCTGGGCAATATGGTGAGTGGCTGTCTGCTCTAGCTGAGCGGGCTTGAAGACGCGCTGCAGATTACGCAACCCCCACTGCATGGTTTCGTGCAGCTGCGTTTGCTGATCGGCCTGTCGCTGTAGCTGCCACTGGTGCAAAATCAGGCCCACCTGCTGACTCACGGACTGCAGCAAGTCTTGGTCGTGCTGGCTCCAGCGACGGCTGTGGCTGGCCGTTACCAAAATCACCCCCTCCGGAGCGCGCCCAGGCGTGACGTTACAGGCCATCACCGACCGGGCCCCCATCTCTAAAAAGCGGGGCCGCCAGGCGACCAGTTTGAGATCATCCTCCAGATTTTCGATGCAGATCGGGGCCTGACTCTGCTCTAACAGCTGCCAGTCGAGATCGTGCAGCGGTCGCCAGTCTGACCGCATGGGCGGCTTGCCCTCTCCCCGGTGGCTCTGAAAACCGCTTTCAAAGCCGCCCCGTTCCAGGTCCGGGCGCAGCACCACCAGGTTTTCGGTCCCCAGTCGGTCAAACAGCTGATCGGCACATAGCGACAGCACTCGCTGCCAGTCGCTATCGCTGTGGATGCTCTGGGCAATCCCTGCGGTCAAGACCTGATTGGCCTTGACTTGAGCGATCTCGTCGGCCATTTCCGCCCCCGGCAGCGTCAGTCCGAGGAGTCGTGCCGTGCCCCGCAGGTAGTTCTTTTCAGGCTTGCTCCAAACTCGGGCTCCCGCGCCTTCGACCGACAGAAAGCCCAGCAGCTCGCCATCTAGCATAATCGGTGCTGCCAACAGGGACTGCGCTTGAATGTGGCTCATGAGGCGGCCGACCACGCCGGCCTTTAAAGAGCTTTCGGCCTCTCCGACGATCACCATCTCTCCGCTGAGCAGCGACTGATAAAATCCCTTAACATCGTCAGCCAGCAGGGTTTGTGTGCCTTTCCAGGCCCTGCTAAGGCTGCCCTGGCGCTTCCACTGATTCATGGCTCGCCGCTGAAAGCACCGCGTTTGCCCATCAAACCAGTAGATGGATGCCTGCGCTGAGCCCATAAACCGGTGGGTTTCGTCCACGACCAGCTGTAGACGCGCTTCCAGCCCGCTTGTCTCTTCCATCTTTTCTAGCAGGCTGAACAGGGGCTTAGACGGTTTTTTGACGCGCTGCCGCTGTTGCTCCAGGCTCTCCTGGTAAAAGCCTTCGGCCAGTGCCCCCGTGAGCGTCATCAGGGTTGATTTTTCAGCGGTGCTGGGGGTTAGTCCCCAATGGTTAGAGGCCAGTACCAGTACGCCAAAGCAGTCAGTTTTACGGCGGATGGGAAAGATTGCGGCGGCTTGGAGGTCATGCTTTTTGGCAATCGTGGCCCAGTCCCCAGAGCGCGGCTCGCCTTTGAGATCAGGGACTAGGATAGGCCGCTGCTGCACCACCACCTGCTCCATTAGATCGCCGGGGTAGAGAGTCACCTGCTGGCGGGCAAATCCCTGCTTGGGGTCTTCTCTAAGCCCTTTCGTGACCAGCTGGTGCTTAAAGCGGTCGTACTGCCCCAGCCACAGTAGGGAGTAGGGGTAGTTATTTTGAATGTATTCCAGTGCGATCGCAACGCGTGCTTCTAGATCGTCTGCGCCCCAAATTGTCTGCAGCAGCTGTCCTAGACTGACCAATTGATGCTCGTGGGCGTTAGGAGCTTTCGTTTTTACCATCGTGAAGCGAATGCGGCTAAACCTAGCAAGACGTTAGAAATACGCAGATGAACACTTGACCTAGACTACAGACATTTATCCAAGAAATTAAAGGGACCGTAAAATAAATTTCAAACGGGGACGACGAGCAAACCGGTAGATCACGCGATAGCTTCAGGAGAATACCGAGCTATCTGACCTGAACGACGTCTCAACCGCTACAGAAGACCGCGCTCAGATGCGGATCCCTCTGGCCTTGCCCAATGTGCCCTAAACGCTCGGTAGCAACGACATCGCGGCGACGACCGTGCCCTTTGTTTACCCCATACTTTAGTAACTTGATAGCGAAACACCCGGAAATTGAGCTAGCTTTACCTAAACTTGATATACCGTTTACCGTCAGATCGGGTGTAGCGTGCTAAGCAAAACGGCCTGACACAACGGCCTGACACAACGGCCTGACACAACTGAAACGACAGGAGACGCCCGTGCGGGACATTTACAGGCTTAGCCTGCTACCGCTGCTGTTCGAACGGCTAAGGGTAGACCCCGAAGTCGCTCAGAGCCGTTCCTTGAGCATTTTGAACTGGCTCGCCGCCGAAGCCGATCAGGGTTGGGAGCAGCCCATTCGGCTATTTGCGCAGAGTAGTTTTGACCGGGCCTACCAGACCCAATCAGAACGGCTAAGCCAAACGCTTTGGGGGCTGGACTTTGCCAATCCGGTGGGACTGGCTGCGGGGTTCGACAAAGATGGTCGCGCTGCCAGCGCTTGGTCGCAGCTGGGTTTAGGCTTTGCCGAACTGGGGACAGTGACCCTAAAGCCACAGCCCGGCAATCCGCAACCGCGCCTGTTTCGCCTGCCGCAGGATCGGGCGGCGCTCAACCGGATGGGGTTCAACAATCAGGGGGCGGCCCAACTCGCCCAACGATTGAGTCAGCTAGCCTCCTCAGAATACCCGATACCCCTGGGGGTAAACCTGGGTAAATCTAAGGTGACGCCGCTGGACCAGGCGGCTCAGGACTATCTGGGTAGCTTTAAGCTGCTGGCCGATCTGGGCAGCTATTTTGTCGTGAACGTGTCGTCGCCCAATACACCGGGGTTGCGATCGCTCCAGGCTAAATCCCAGTTGGCCCCTATTCTCGACGCTCTGCAGTCTGCCAATACCCAGCAAAAACCCCTGCTGGTCAAAATTTCCCCCGATCTCGCCTGGGAAAACATTGACGATGTGATTGATTTGGCCCGCGAATACCAGCTAGCAGGCATCATTGCCACGAATACGACCCTCAGTCGCGAGGGCCTGCATACCCAAACGATTCAGGCCACCGGCCAGTCTCCGGCGCAGGAGGCCGGGGGGATCAGCGGCGCACCCGTTCGCCAGCGTTCTACGGAGGTCATTCGCTACATCTATCAGCAGACCGATGGAACCCTACCCATCGTCGGTGTGGGGGGCATCTTTACCGCCGATGATGCCTGGGAGAAGATCGTCGCTGGGGCTAGCCTCGTGCAGGTCTACACGGGCTTTGTGTACGAGGGGCCGTGGATTGTGCGGCAGATTTTGCAGGGACTCCTAGCGAAGCTAGACGCGCAGAGGTTGGCCCATATCAGCGATGCGATTGGACTGGGGCATGGGGGATAGTGCTGGCCTGCTCCCTGCCGGGCGCTTCTACAGCAGCTTATCCAGTCCGTACAACAGCGACTTCAGGGCCAGAATCTTGCGTACTGCCAGCAGTACCCCCGGCATGTAGCAAGCCCGGTCGCTGGTGTCGTGCCGCAGTGTGTAAATCTGCCCCGGTGCGCCAAAAATGACTTCCTGATGGGCAATCAGACCCGGCAGCCGCACGCTGTGAATGCGAATGCCGTCGTCAGTGGTGCTGCCTCGGGCGCCAGCCATCTTCTCTGATTCTTCGACCTGGGGTGGGTTGAACTGCTGGTTAGCGGCGCTGAGGAACTGCGCTGTCTGAATGGCCGTACCGCTGGGAGCGTCGGCCTTTTGGTTGTGGTGCAGCTCGATAATTTCGACGTGGTTAAAATACTGAGCGGCCTGCTGAGCGGCCTGCTGCATGAGCACCACGCCAATCGAGAAGTTAGGCACAATCAGGCAGCCAATACTGGCCTTTTCAGCAAATTCGGCCAGATCGCGAATTTGCGCGTTGCTGAGTCCGGTCGTTCCGACCACCGGGCGGACCCCGTAGGCAATCGCTGCCCGAATCGTTTCGTAGATGGTGCTGGGGTGGGTGAAGTCCACCATGACCGCATTGCCTTCGCTTTGGGCCATGACTAGAGTGGCTTCCAGGTCGTTAGTGATGGGCACTTCTAGGGGGCCATAACCGACCACTTCGCCGATGTCTTGCCCCATCAAGACCGGGTTGCGTTCAACTGCGCCCACCAGCGTCATGTCGTCGGCCTGGGCTACGGCCTTGACGACTTCCCGTCCCATCTTGCCAGCGGCCCCGTTCACAACGACAGGGATAGGGGGGGATGCTGGGGTGGGGTTCGCCATGAAAGTACTGCTATAAACTGCCGCCGCTATTGTACCGTTCGGCTACCGGGTTGGGCTTGAGTCAGGCGGGCTTGAGTCAGACGGGCTTGAGTCAGACGGGCTTGAGTCAGACGGGCTTGAATGAAAAACGAGGCCCGGTTGGCAGCAAGCCTCATTTAGGAGTGTCCAGATTTCGGCGGCCTTTAGACTGGGCGAGCGGGACGCTCACCCCACTGATTCGGACACTCCTTTATATTCAGCCAGTATGTTCAGCCAGTATGTTCAGCCAGTTGCTGGCACCTGCTGTTTAAATCAGCCGATTTAACTCAGACAACAGAGCCGGCCGTAACTCTAGCCGATGGTGACTTCGTCAGTTTTGACGCCGTCTGCGCCGTCTACGCCTTTAGCAACGCGCACCATCTTGTTGAGGATGTCCTGGCTGGGTACCTTACCTTTGAGCACGACCGTACCGCTGAGCTGAGCGACCCATAGGGTATCAATGTCATCTAGCTCGTTGTCCTCGTCGAAGGCCAGGGCGACGCGCTTAGCCAGACCGCTTTCGTCGTACTCGCCGCTCAAACCCACGCGGTAATCAGGAATGGCTTCGTCGGGTGCTTGGTTAGCAGCTGTAACCGTAGGGGTCGATTTGGTGGGTGTGGACCGAGTGGGACGGCGACCTGCTTTTACTTTAGTGGAGGCATCTTTAGGCTTGTCCATGCCAAACATTCTTTTGAGAAAACCCATTGGGAGTCATCCTTTGCGAAGTGAATATCAACGGAAGGGGTCCGTTTCGCTCTATAGCGTAGCGGGCTTCGTTAAATCAGAGCAGCATCTTCAGAAACATCTTAAGAATGGGCCAGCTTTAGTATTCTGGCGTTAGGACGCCCAATGAGGCATGGAGCTATGACAGAAGGGTTAAAAGGCTGGATAAATCATCTAGGCAACCGGCGCGTGTCGCCCCAAGGACTCAAGCACATGCGCGATAGCCTGATGGATGATTCTGACTTGGATCGGGACTATATCGTGCTGACGATTGGGGCCTGCATCATTGCAACACTGGGGCTGTTGTCCAACAGCGCCGCTGTGATCATCGGCGCGATGCTGGTCGCACCCCTGATGCTACCAATTCGAGGGATGGCGTTCGGCATTCTTGAGGGCGACCTAGACCTGCTGAAAACAGGGGTGCGATCGCTACTGGTGGGTACGGGCCTATCGGTTGGCCTGGCTACCGCGCTGGGCCTGCTGCTGGGCTTTTCTGACTATGGGTCGGAGGTATGGGCGCGATCAGAGCCGACCTTGCTGGATTTGGGGATTGCGATCGCAGCGGGCGGCATCAGCGGCTATGCCAAGGTCCAGCCTAAAATTTCCAGTACCCTGGCCGGTACGGCCATTGCCGTTGCCCTCATGCCCCCGGTTTGCGTCATTGGTCTGGGCATCGCCCAAACCGAACTCACTACCCTCAGCTGGGGCGCAACGCTGCTGTACCTGACCAATCTGGTGGGCATTACCCTATCCTGCATGCTGGCCTTTTTACTCACGGGCTATGCCCCGATGAAGCAGGCGCGCCGCCCCCTCAGCCTGGTCAGCGTCATGACCGGTGTCTTGATCGTGCCCTTGGGCCTGAGCCTGGTCAATCTGGTGCAGCAAAACCGATTAGAGGCGGGCGTGCAGGATGCCCTGGTTAACGGCACCGTCACGTTTCAACGGCTGCGCACCTTTCGCACCGAAACCAACTGGCTAACCGACCCGCCCCAGGTGCGTTTGGTCGTCGCGTCGGTCGAGCCCCTGACGCCCCGGCAGGTCATGCTGCTAGAGGATTATCTGGAGCAGCGCATGAACCGCCGATTCGAGCTAATTTTTGAAGTCGGCCAGATTCAAGAGGTGACCAGCTCCGGTATTCAACCCATTGGTGAGTTTAGAATGGACGGACTGGTTGAGCCCACTGAACTGCTCGATACGGGCACTCACAGTCCATAAGATACTGACGAATGGCGTATCTCCTGTTTCGTTCGCGACTAGAATGAACAGGCTGGAATGAATAGACTGGTTGGGCCAGCCAAACTTTTTGATGCCGGTATCTATTGACTGAGTATGGCTAACTTAACCCTAACGCTCTCGCCAGTCATAGAACTCAGTCGTGAACAGTTTTACAGCCTGTGTAAAGCCAATCGAGACGTGCGTTTAGAACGTACCAGTACCGGAGATCTTATCGTCAGGCCGCCAACTGGATGGGAGTCAGGTAAGCGCAACGCCGATTTGACGACAGACTTGAACAACTGGAATCGTCAGGCTCGGCTTGGAGTCGTTTTTGATTCCTCGACCGGCTTTTCGCTACCCAACGGTGCCGATTGCTCACCTGACGTTGCCTGGGTGGAGAGGTCCCGCATTGAAGCGATTGATCCTGACCCGACTCAGTTTTTGCCACTAGCGCCCGATTTTGTCATTGAACTCCGCTCAGCGAGTGACCGCCTTTCTCAGCTTCAGGAAAAGATGCTGGAATATTGCGCCTGTGGGGTGCGGCTGGGATGGCTAATCGATCCGCAAACGAAACGAGTAGAGGTATATCGGCCAAACTGTCCGGTTGAAGTTCTAGAACACCCACAACAGCTAACAGGAGAGACGATTTTGCCCGGTTTTGTGCTATCGCTAGACAGCATTTGGTGATAAGTAGGTGAACGTAATTATTTCGAAGATACACACTGGATGTTTGACCTTCTCGTCACAGCCCCCAGCCCCCAATAATGGGGGCTCTGAGTCTGGTCCTCCCCAGATTTGGAAAAGGGGGCCTCGGTATCTAGCACTTGATGGGGACAGTCTACTTATGAAAAGGTAGCCGCTTCAAATCTAAAAGAAATCTCACAAAAATCAGGACCGGCTCTGACATCAGCGCTACATTACAGCCATGCGATCTGTCCGCTGATTGCTAGGCACCTTTGTCCATTGATTGGTCATGACATCTAAGCAATTTATTCTCCTAGGTCCGCCAGGCATCGATACCGGAGACCATGCTGCTCGTCTGGCCAAGCGCTGGGGCGTTCCCCACATTTCAGCAGCGCTGCTGGCAGCGGCCACCGACTCGGCATTGTCAATGGACCAGTCCACGAATGCTGACTTAGCAGCGCAGATGCTCAAGCAGGTTCGCAGACGCTTAGAACAGCCCGATGCCATGCTGCAGGGCTGGGTTTTGGACGGGTTCCCGCAGACTTTGGCCCAGGCCCAGCGCTTGAACGAGTGGCTGTCAGCGGTGGGACAGCCAGCGGCGAACGTGGCCTATCTCAAGGCGATGACCGGGCTACTGGTCGATCGCCTAACAGCTCAGGTTGGGGCTGCCGAGTCTACCGTGGCCATTCGAAGACGGATTACACAGCACAAAGATGCGATCACACCCGTACTGGACTACTACCGACAGCAAGGCCAGCTCACTTCGGTCAACGCCAGCGTTTCTAAAGCGGAGATTGACCATGCCCTGGGGCAGCTAGGCGATGACGTGGCTGGGGCAGCTCCCTTCGTTCAAGATGAAGCCGAGTTAGATGCCCTGTTAGAGCAAGAGACGCTGCTAGTAGTGGACTGTACCGCCTCCTGGTGCGGTTCCTGCAAGCAGGTGACGCCGCTGATCGATCGGCTGGCGGCGACCTATCGCGATCGCGCCAACGTGATGAAGATCGACTTCGACAGCAACCAGCAAATCACCCAGCGATTCGGCCTCAAGGGCATGCCGTCTGTCCTGTTCTTTAAGAATGGTAAGCTGCAAGAAACGCTGACGGGAGTTAAACCCTACCAGGCCTACAGCAACGCGCTGACGCGGTTTCTAGAGTCTCACTGATCGGTCTGGGGGGCGGCCTCCACTGTCTTGAGGGCCTGGCGCAAGTTACCCTGCTGCTGGTCGAGCATCGCCTGGGCGGCCGCTGCCTCTAGCCCTGACCAATGCATCATTAGCGCCAGCTTGACCTGCTTGTTACTGCGGCCAAGCAGGTCGTCCGCAGCTTCCCGGCTTAGGTCCGTCAGGGCGGAGATGATGCGGAGGGCACGGTCGTGGAGTTTAATATTGCTCACAGACACGTCAATCATGCGGTTGCCGTAGGCCTTGCCGATTTTGACCATGGCCCCGGTCGAGATGATATTGAGCGCCATCTTGGTCACGGTACCGGCCTTGAGACGGGTGGAGCCAGACAGCACTTCTGGGCCAACCGGGAGGCGAATATCCACATCCACTTCGATGGGAACCTGGGCAACGGGAACACAGGCGATAAAAACAGTCGCAGCCCTGCGCAAATTGGCCTCTTGAAGAGCGCCATGAACGTAGGGGGTCGTGCCACCTGCAGTGATCCCGACGACGATATCTAACGGCGAGACCTGATGCTCTGCCATCGCGGCTGCGCCGTCTTCAGGCCTGTCTTCGAGACCCTCGGAGCTGCGGATGAGGGCGGGCGCGCCCCCGGCGAGAATGCCCTGGACCATCTCGGGCGGAGTGCAGAAGGTGGGGGGGCATTCGGCGGCGTCGAGCACGCCCAGACGACCGCTGGTGCCCGCGCCAATGTAAAACAGGCGGCCCCCGTCTCGGAATGCTTTGGCCGTGAGATCGATGGCTTTGGCAAGGGCAGGCTTGGCCGCTGCGATCGCATCGACCGTTTTCTGATCTTCCTGGTTGCATACGGCCACAATTTCTTCCGACGACAGCTCATCGAGCCGCTGACTGTTGGGATTGACCTGCTCGGTCAGGAGGTGACCACGATCGGGAAGGGAAGTAAGCATGAAGGGAGATAGGGGAAGAAGCGTGTAGGGAGGGTATAGCATGCTACGCCCGTACGAGGATTGGGCTAAAGAAGCCCTTCTAGCCGTTGGCGAATTCTATCCAATTCGGCCTTAGACATTTCTTCGGCAGTTTCGGCGGCGGGGCTACCCTTTTCGGGCGGGTTGTCCGGGTCCCAGTCGATTTGCTCTACCGTCTCCTCCGGAGGAATCATGAGCGTGCCGTCGGCGATCAGCTTGGCCTCGTAACCGGCCTCTCGACAAAAGCCTTCAATCTCTTCGGATTCAAAGGCTTCGACCGTCACAGGTGGGAAGTCCTGGGCTTCAAGCAGGATACCAAAACGGGTGGCATCATCTTCGATTTCAAACATCAAAACGATGTTGCGATCGCCAATGCGGAGGGTATGAATGCCTTCGTTCTCGGTCCGGGCGTTAAAGAGCAGAACGAAGACCTTTTGCGGGGAGTCTGGCATCGGGAGGGTAGATCAACGACCAATCGCTATCTTAGATCAGAAATTCTGTAATAATGGCAGGGTTTCAACCGGCTGAGGAAAGGGTTTTTAGATGGCAACCTTCTTGCTAGAAGTCGGCACCGAAGAGCTGCCAGCCAGCTTTGTGAGTGAGGCCTTGGATCAGTGGCGGGCAAAGATTCTGGCTGAGCTAGACGCGCTGCTGCTCAAGCCCGAGTCAGTTGAGTTTTACGGTACGCCCCGGCGGTTGGCGATGGTGATGCACGGTCTGCCCGAGCGCCAGCCCGACCGAGAAGAAGAGGCCAAGGGACCCCCGGCCCAGGCGGCGTTCAAGAACGGGGAACCCACTAAGGCGGCCATGGGATTTGCTCGGTCGCGGGGGGCCTCTGTTGAGGATCTAGAAATCCGCGAGACGGACAAGGGCTCGTTTGTCTTTGTGACGCAAAAGATTGAGGGGCGCTTGGCAGCGGAAATTTTGACCGAGCGGGTGCCGGACTGGATACTAGGGCTAGAAGGCAAGCGGTTTATGCGCTGGGGCGATGGCGATCTGCGGTTTCCAAGGCCGATTCGCTGGCTGGTACTGCTGTTGGATGACCAGCTACTGCCGCTGACGTTGGAGAACGGGTCGGAAAAGTGTGAGTGCGATCGCACCTCCTACGGTCACCGTGTACTGCACCCCAATCCCATCACCTTGACTCAAGCGGACACCTATGTCGACACCCTTAAGACCGCCTACGTCGATGTCGATCCGGTCAGTCGGCGAGAAACTATCCTGACCCAAACCCACGATGCGGCAAAGTCCATTGGCGGCAAGGCCATTGTCAATGATGACCTGCTGGCAGAGGTGGTGGACCTGGTAGAGTGGCCAACCGCTGTGGTGGGCAAATTCGACGAAGAATTTCTAGAACTGCCTGCCGAAGTGATTACGGTTGAAATGGAAAGCCATCAGCGCTATTTTCCAGTACGACCTGCCGATGCAGACAACCAACTCCTGCCCGCGTTTATTACTATCTCCAACGGCGACCCAGCTAAATCAGACATCATTGCCGAGGGCAACAGGCGGGTGATCCGGGCCCGGCTGTCGGACGGCAAATTCTTTTTCGATGCGGACCGGGCAGAACCGCTAGAAAGCTATGTTGCTAAGTTAGAAACCGTAACCTTCGAAGAACGGCTGGGGTCGGTGCGTCAAAAAGTGACGCGAATACAGCGAATAGCGCGTGAAATCGCCCTTCAGTTAGGCCTTTCTGCAGACCAGGTGGCGCTGATCGATCGGGCCGCGTTTCTGTGCAAGGCCGATCTGGTGACCCAGATGGTTGGCGAATTTCCTGAGCTGCAGGGGGTGATGGGCCAGAAGTACGCGCTGGCAAGCGGCGAGTCTGAGGCGGTCGCCAACGCCATTGTCGAACATTACCTACCCAAGGGCGCTGGCAGCGACCTGCCCCAATCACTCCCAGGGCAGGTCGTCGGTATGGCGGATCGGCTCGATACGTTGGTGAGCATTTTTAGTCTTGACATGTTGCCCACCGGTTCCTCGGATCCCTTTGCGCTACGGCGGGCGGCGAATGGGGTAATTTCCGTGCTGTGGGATGGCCAGTTGGGGCTGGACTTGAAACAGCTGCTAACAGACATTATTCAGGACTTTGCAGCAGAGCAGGCAGGCGTTTACGCCAGCAAGCTGCAGCAACAGCTCGAAGCCTTTTTTGCCCAGCGCATTCGCACCCTACTGCAAGAAGATGAACAGGTGGACTATGACCTGATCAATGCGGTGGTCGGTGAAGATGGGGAATCCCAGGACCGCGTGCTGGCGGATGCACTGGACGCGCGGGAACGAGCGCGATACCTGCAGTCTATTCGTAATGATCGGACGCTGGCAGCGATCTACGAGACGGTCAATCGAGCAGCGAAGCTGGCGGTCAAGGGCGATCTAGATACACAGGTGCTTAATCCGGCGGTTGTGGTGAAGCCCGAGCTATTCCAGTCTGAATCGGAGCAGGCGTTTTACGATAGCCTGCAGACACTGCTACCCCAAACCCAGGCCGCACAGGCTGAGCGCGATTACCATACGCTGATTGACGGGCTGCAGCAGGCCGCACCGATCATCAACGAGTTTTTTGATGGGCCCAGTAGTGTGCTAGTTATGGACGACAATCCTGAAGTTCGTCAGAATCGCTTAAATTTGCTAGGGCTTTTGCGCAACCATGCTCGGGTGCTGGCGGATTTTAGCGAAATTGTGAAAAGCTAGCAGTCTGAGTAGGTTTCGAGCATGGGTATGGAGAAGCGGGCGACCGTCATTGGTCTGGGTAAGTCAGGGGTGGCGGCGGCGAAGCTACTGCAGCGCGAAGGGTGGACAGTAACGATTAGCGATCGCAACACCCACGATCGCCTACTGCCCCTCAAAGCCAATCTGGAGTCCAACGGCATTACCGTCAGTTTGGGCGATACCTTTCTTCCCACCAGCGACCTAGATCTGGTCGTGGCTAGTCCCGGCGTTCCTTGGGATTTGTCGGCCCTGGTCATTGCCCGAGAGATGGGGATCGAGACGATTGGTGAGATGGAGTTGGCCTGGCGGTATCTCAGCCATGTGCCCTGGGTGGGCATTACGGGGACCAACGGTAAGACAACAACGACTGAGCTAGTGGCAGCTATCTTTAGAGCGGCAGGGCTCAATGCCCCGGCCTGCGGCAATATTGGCTATGCGGCCTGCCAGGTCGCGCTGGACCCGACGCCAGACTGGGTGATTGCTGAACTCAGCAGCTATCAGCTGGAAGCGTCGATTGGTCCTAAACCCCAAGTCGGGATCTGGACAACCTTCACGCCGGACCATCTGAGCCGCCACAAAACCATTGAGAACTACTACAACATTAAGGCTTCGCTGATGGACCGCAGCGAAGTGATGGTGATGAACGGTGACGACCCGACCCTACGGGCCAAGGTCGATCCGCTACGACCGAATACGCATTGGACCAGCGTGGAAGGCCCTACCGCGATTGCTCCAATTCAGCCCCAAACCTATATCGAGGGTGGCTGGATTATCCACCAGGGCGAAACGGTGATTCCGGCCAAGACGCTCAAAATGGTCGGTCACCACAACCAGCAAAATCTCTTGATGGCCGTGGCAGCGGCGCGGCTGGCGGGCATCGCTAACGAGCCCATTCGCACTGCCATAGAGACCTTTCCCGGCGTGCTGCATCGTCTGGAGTATGTGCTGACCTGGCAGGGGATTGATTATATCAACGACAGTAAGGCAACAAACTATGACGCAGCCGAAGTTGGCCTTCGCTCGGTGGATGCGCCAACGGTTTTGATTGCGGGGGGGGCCGCTAAAGACGGTGAAGATGCGGCCTGGATTGCGCAAATAAAAGAGAAAGCGGCAGGCGTTTTGCTGATTGGGGCCGCGGCACCGCAGTTTGCCGAGCGGCTGAAAGCAGCTGGCTACGATCACTGCGAGATTGTTGAGACGATGGAAAACGCCGTTCGCCGAAGTCGGGAGATCGCACCCTCCCTCGGGGCAAAAGTGGTGCTGCTTTCACCGGCCTGCGCCAGCTTTGACCAGTATCTTAACTTTGAAGTCAGGGGCGACGATTTTCGCTCGCTTTGCAAGCAGTATCTTGGTAGGCCTGTAAGCTAAGCCTGGAGAAGTACTGGAATGTGTAGTCTTCTAATCTGTAGTCTTCTATTTAAAGACAAGCTCAAGAATCAGGTAGAGAACGGCAACTGAGTATTGCTGTTTGCTCGACAGCAAGGTCACTCAAACTGGGGGGGTAGCTCCCTGGGGGAGACCGTACCTGGACGGGGTGGAATTGGAACGCCCAGAGGCGCTGAGCCGGTCCCGCCTGCTCCGGCAGCGCCGCCCGCCGCGCCCCCTGCTGCCCCATCGCCTGCTGCATCGCCGTTTTCTTCGCCCGTATTCACTACGATGGTTGGACTCTCTGGTGCGGGATCGTAGGTGGTAATCGTAATCGACCGCACCAGCTGCTCGCCAGCGGAGTTGGTGACCTGCAAAGAGAGAACGGTTTCGCCGGGTTCCGGCGTGAGGGGAACGGGGAGTGCCCCTTCGGTTGTAACATCGCCCGGTGCAGGCATCAGCATGACCTGGGTGCCCGGATTGTCTTCGACTTCCCAGGCAAGCTCCAGGTTAATGGGCGAGTCGCCTGGGCTGATGGGGACCAGATAGTTGGGCTGGGCCGGTTCACCATTGAGGGTAAAGCTGAGCAGCCGGGGGGGGCGGGCCTGGATTTCGACCGGGTCGCTGATGGCAAGTATGGCCTCTTCAGGGGGATCGCCAGTTGGGATTACGGTGAGTTCAAAGGTATAGTTTCCTGCCTGGGCGATACCGGTAGGGACGCTGCGACAGGTAAGCTGTTCAGCCAGGATACAGAAATTGCTGAGTTCGTCGGGTAGGCCATTGGTGAAGTCAAAGCGGTAGCTCGGGGTTGCGATCACACCTTCTCCATCCTTCCCAACTAGCTGCAGTGCCGTTAGCTGTTCGGGATGGTCAATGACCCAGTCTACTCGGGCTACGTAGGGATTTTGCTGGGGTAGCGACGGAATGAAGGCAGGCGTTGACTCAGTTTCGGCTTCTGCTGTTTTAATGCTCGGTTTTGCTGGTTCGGTTTCCTTGGCTTTCGGGCGGGGCGGGGCTTCGGCGTAGGCGGTGGCAGTGGGGGTGAAGGCAACGACTTTAGGCAAAGGAATCGGTGCGATCGCAACCGGCAGCGTGGTCTCTCGCAGCGTCACAACTCGGCGACCAGGTTTAGGAATCGCGGTCATCGTGAAAATGTAATCCCCAGCCCGCCGGGCATCGGTGCGAATGTTGCGACAGGTCAGCAGCCGTCTTTGCTCAACGCAGAAATCTTCTAGATAGGTTGGCAGTCCCTCGCTCAGGTCAAACACGAGCGGGCCGCTGAGCAGCTCGCCCTCAGTCGACTGGCCGACAATCTCGATTTGTTGAATACGATTGGGGTTAGCAATCTCGAATCCCAAAAAAACCGTATCCCCTCGGCTGGCCTCATAGGCGTTGGCTTCAGGAGCAAAGCGGAGAATGCTGGCCGGGGCGGGTGGGCGAATAAAAAACCACCAGGTCAGAAAAATGAGTCCAACGACCGAGCCTAGCAGCAGTAGGATAAACGGAAATACCTGCCACCAGGGTCGCGCCTCCCAGGTCAACAGCCCCGGCATCGGAATCTCGGTGAGCGGTTTCTTTTCGGGATCGGTAACGGTGACCTCGAAGTTGATCAAACGCGCTCCCCCAAATACGGGTCGCTTCCAGCGACGCTTGGGTTGAACAACAATCTGGCTCGTTAGGGTTTGTTCCGGGGCCAGCGTTAGTGACGCAGGAGAAATCGTATAGTCACACAGATTGCCGCCTTCTAAACCCAGCACATCCACCGCTAGGGTTCGTGGCGTATTGCCCTGGTTGGTGAGCTGCACGCTGTAGAGCCCGGCCTGCTGCTGTACCCGGCTGACCAGGGTGCGAAAGCGGCTGTCGATCTGATAGATTGGCTGAATCTGCAGGTAGATCACATCCAGCAGCGTCAGCTCCGGATCGTTCTCAGACTTAAGCTGTAGCGTCGCCAGTACGGTTTTGGCCAGGGCCCCTAGCGGCGGCGTAATCGTGAGTAGAATAATGCCATCGGTATCGGGGTTGAGATCCAGATGGGGCTCGGGAATTGCCAGGCCGGGGGTTTGGAACCCTTGCGGATAATCAATCGTGACCCACTCGTCGGGTAGATCAGGACAAAGTAGCCGAAAGCGGTCTACCCGATCGGCCCGGTTATAGACGTGAATTTGAAACTGAAGCGGGTTGCCGGGCAGCGTCTTGATCGGCTTGCTGCTGCTGGTGGTCGGCTCAACGGCAAAGGTCGGATCATTATCTCGCCGGGTTGTCCGGGTCGGTGGCAGCACCTGCAGCGTTTGTTCGTAGCGTAGCGGTGGCGTGTCGGGATAGTGGTTAGGCGCATCGACGACCAGCCAGAAACGGTAGGCACCCGATAGAGCCACTGCGGGTACGTCCAGTTCAAAAACAACTTCCTCTCCCTGCCCCGGAGCCAGCGCCAAGCGGGTCTGGGTTGTCCGGCACCAGGGATGCACGACAGCAGGTAGATCGTCCAAGAAAACATCGAAGACTGCGCTCTGGTTTCCCTTGTTGCTGACAATAATACTGAGCTCTAGGGTCTCTCCCGGTTGGGCATAGGCTTCTCCCAGGGTGGAGATAATTACGCCGATCGGCTGGGAGTTGACGTCTGGCTCGGCAAGGCTGCCGGAAGACTGCATGGGAAGGGAGTAGGTCATGGGGGGGAGATCAGCGCTAATACTTCATGGACAGGCGGTGTTGTTGGCGCGGGCGTGGTGGAGGCGAACGCGATGGCTATTACCGCCGCTGACCACGAGCAGGGTGTGACCCCGCTGAACCACATCGACACTGTTGATTGGCTGGCGGAAGTTGGCTAGCTGCCGTTCTCTCATCACCTGCCCCGCTGGATTGAGATCCCACAGCATGACGCGACCGTCATCGCCACCGCTAGCCAGGTAGCAGGCATCTTTGGTCAGTGAGATCGCATTGACCGCTTTCCCGTGATGTCCGTCATCCCACTGGTCACTGGGGCGGCAGGGCACTTGGCCGTCCAGGCATCGGCCCAGGTCCCACAGCAGGATGCGACCCTGATTATCTGAGGTTGCTAGCTGGGTGGCGTCTTCATCGGCCACGTCTAAGCTAAAAATGTAGTGATTGCTGTCGCCCACCGGGTAGTCGATGGCAATCTGTCGGTCTTCCTCAAAATTCCACAGCATCAGCTGGTTAAAGCGACCACCCAGGGCCAGGGTATCTTCTGCTGGGCCAACCAGCGCAGTCGCCTGAATCGCAAAGTCAAACGATTGCTGTTGCTGAGGCGAGAGGATCTGACCCGATTCTAGATTGTCGATATCCCAGCGTAGGACGTTACCGCTGCCGTGAGCACTGAAGAGGTTTTGAGAATCGCCAGTAAATTCTAAATCAAATACCCGATCGTCGCGCTGAAATACGAAGGAAATCGGTGGCTGCCGCGAGAGAAAATTCCATAGCTGAATTTCTCCGTTTTCTAGCCCGGCTGCCAGCAGATCGTTATTGCGGGGGCGATAGCGGACGACGCGAATGGCCTTATTTGTTGCTTTCAGCATTTCGAGATCGCGCAGGTTGCGGCCCACCTGCCAGCGATGAATGGTGTGGTCGTCGCTGGCGCTGATCACGCTATTGGCCTGCCCGTCAAACTGGACGCTGTTGACCGGGCCGCGATGGCCCGCCCGCCCGTAGTGCCAAAGGCCGACGCCTAGTAGTAAGGTCGCTGCGCCCAGGCACTGCGCCCAAAAGGGAATTTGGGGCAGTGCAACAACCGCTACGGTGTCAGAAGAGGGCTGAACGCCGGTTTTTTGTTCCTGGGGACGGAGCTGAAACTGCTGTCGTCGTCGCCAGCCCAGCCAGGGCGCGCGGGGCGTGACCGTAAGGGCCATATGGGCGGCATCACCTGCCTTGATGGTGGCCTCTGCTGGGGTTAGCTGTAGCAGGTGCCGGGTGGTCAGGGCCGGCTGGGCAGTGCGCCGTTTCAGTACAGAGAGGAGTCGCTCGTACCAGGGAATATCGGTGCGGGTGAGGGTGAGGGCGACGGTTTGGTCGACGTTGCTGTGATTTTCGAGCCCAATTGTATAGTGAGCCGCCGCTGGGTGTTCCCCATCAGTCTCTGCAGCGGCTTCAGCGACCTGGCAAGTGAAATCGATGTGGCCCGTTGGCAGCACTTCAAAGGTGCCCACCTCCCGCACAATCAGTGTCTTGGCATAGTTGACTTCAACCTCAAACGGGTAAACCTTGCTGACGGCTTCGCTCGATACCGGTGGCTGACAGATGAACAGAATATTCGCGTAGCTTTGGGCCGCAATTTGAACGCGGCGCTCGTGACCGTCGGTTAGCCAGGCGTTGGGCAGCCCCCGCACCGTTACACGTACGCTAGCCGTGTTGCGGTTGGGATTATGGACCTGTAGCGGAATCTCAATGAGCTCGCCGGGGGCGGCCTGAAACTCAGTGTCGGGTAAATACAGCGTGGGTGGGACTGCGCCAGACCCGGCAACCACCAGATTGACCGGCTGCCGATCCTCTTCTCCCAGCTCTAGGCAAGTGACATTGACGTTCAGGTTCATCTTGCCGGTGAACCCACCGGGTACGGGCGGCACTTCGAGAATATTAACGACAAAATTGGCCCGATCCCCAGCGGGAATTTTGGCAGAGAGATCCGGGGTAAGACTGTACCAGTCAGCATTTTGGCGGTCTACGCCCGAGGCCGACAAATCGAGCGCAAAGGTGGCGAAATGTTCGCTGAGATTGTTGACCGTTACCTCAAATTGGTCTTCGCCCGTGCCCAGATGGACCGTGTGGGTGGATAGGTGGGTGGCAATTTGTTTAGGCATGGTAGCGGGTAGGTTGGCGTCGAGCAGAGTGAACCCCAACGGATAGGGTGGGGCGCAGATGAGCGCTACTGGTTGGATGCCAATAGGGTGTGCATTTGGCGACGGCGCGCTGCAAAGTGAAGGAGATTAATGCCCAGTTCCTGAGCGTCTCGTAGCTCGTGTCGCGGCAGGTCATACCCGTTCCAAACCTGGGGCAAGGGGCCGACCAGCAGGAGCAGACCGCCCCAACCGTAGAGACCGATTGGCATACCGTGAAAGGTCGGCAGCTGGCTAAAGGAGAAGGGGGTTGTCGTTAGCTCGCTGCTCGTCAGGGTGCCATCCCCGTCGTCGCGGAGATCTTGCGCGTCTAAAAAGGCACGGAGCGGTTGGGCCAGCGTTTCAATCTCTTTTCGGAGACAGGCTTGAACGTCGGCCAGCTCCTGTTCGGCCTGGGCCTGTAGCTTGCCCGCAGTGCCGAGCCGTCCGGCAGCAACGGCGCTGCGGAGTTCGGCTTCGACCTGATACAGACTGCCCAAAGGCCCCGATGCGGCCTGGACGAGTAGTGCGCCCCCCTGTCGAAGATAGTCAGCGATGGGCGAGCGGTCGCTGCGGCTGAGCCGGGTAAAGTCTGCGTAGTCCATACAGGTCAGGTCGCTCTGTAGCGGCGTTTTAACGACCTGTGCCTGCAGGGCTGGGTAGAGACCGGGGAGGGCTTGAAAGAGGGACTGAAACTGGGTTAGGACTTCGCTGCGGGGAGACCAGGCCGAGACGGTGGCATGGCGCTGCGATCGCACCCTGACAGGCTGTCGATAGCGTAAATCCAGCTGATTTTCCCGTGGCTTAAACACCTCTTCTGGCGGTAAAATCTCTGTCGCTTCTGGTGTCAGCTGTACCCGACACAGCTCTATCTCACCCGGCTCAGCAGGACCATTTTTTTCTAAAATCTGGAAGGCTTCTTGAACAATATCGGCGTCTGGACCGGTGCGCTCAGATGCGCTCAGGTCAGAATGTTTCAGCACGATGTAAATAGTGGTGGTTGCGGTCAGCTGGGCCGAGAGATAGCAGCTCTCGGGCTTGGCAACCACAATCGGATTCCCCCAGGCATCAATGGCCAAGCCCGGCTGAATCGTCAACCAGCGCGGCTGCCGATACTTGCTAGAAGCGGCCTCCGGAACTGGCCCCACGCTCACCCCCAGGCCGCTGACGATACCGCCCTGGTGGAGTGCTTCGTAGTGAATCTTTTGGCGCTGTTGGTGGTACCCGTGGGCGATCTGCCAGCGGTCGGCGGTAATCAGCAGACCGTCATTGACCTGGAGGCGCTGGAGCGGGGTTAAAGACATGTTTGTAGAAGAATTTGTAGAAAAATTATTCGTCACGGGGTTCAACCGACAAATCGTAGGAACAAAAGGCCGGTTTTTCCTGATCCAAAATGGTACGAATCAGCGTTAGGTCAATCGGATGATCGGTCGGGGGACGCAGCCGCACGGCAAAATGGTAAGGGCGGTAGCCGCCGAGAACGGTGGACTGGCCCAGTCGAGTTTCGCCCAGTACATGCCCCTGGCTAAACTGTTCGTGGATGCCAATCGCCTTTTGCGATTCCTCTGGCAAGTGATCGTCCAGGGGGAGGCCACTGGCCAGATGCAGGTAAAACCGAAGCCCCCGCCGGGTGCCGCGCCAGCGGTAAATTTCCATGGCGTAGCGGATGAGGGCTCGCTGCTGGGTCAGGCTTAGCGGCCCGCGAAAAGACCAGCCCACCCAATGGGCCAGAAAGGGCAGCATCGATTGCGGGGCCGTCAGCGGGTCGAGGTAGGCCCACAGGTGATCCAGAATGTCCGTCGTGGGCTCGAAGGTGGTTTCGAAGATTTTTAGAAACCGGCCCACAAAATCGACGTTGCGATACAGGTCAGGCAGCAGGTCCAGATACTTGCTATCGGGGCGTACCAGGACGCGAAAAGGCCGGGTCTGCTGTTGGCTATCGCCACGGGGGGCAATCGCTTCGACCGTCAGCTGTCCGCTGTAGTCGAGCTGTAGAGGGAGCTCATTGGGAGAGAGGGGGCGCTCGAAGAAGTTGGGTGCGATCGCAAAGTACAGCACCGCTTCCATCTGATGCCGGGCGGGCAGTGTCGTCCCTTCCGTCCGTAGCTGCCACCAGTCGACGGGAACCTCACCCCCGACTGTAAACCCTAGCTGCAGGGGGCCATCGGAATGATTTTTAACCCGAATGACCAACTCGCTCAGTTCGCCCGGCTTAAGCTGCAAGTCCGTCCGTAGGACCGTGGGTAGCTCCGGCTGCTCACGTTTGAGCGCAGTCGGTCGAGGGGCAGGCGGCTCCTGTAGAGGCACCAGCTCCAGGCTCATCAGCTGCTGAATTTGAATCTGTACCATCATGACCCACTCCTAGCTAATCAGGCTAATCGCGTGACCCGAACGCAGCTGAGCATCGGCCCAGGAGCACAGTAGACCCAGGGGGCCTGGCTTGACTACATTGTCCGGGGCCAGCTGCCGCACCCACCCGTCCGGGGTTCGGCGAATTTCGTAGAGCATCACCGCGCCCAGGTAGCGCACGCCAGTGACCCCCTGCAGCAGCGTGATAATGTCCGAGGGGTAGACCGCCGTCCCAAAGGGCCAGCCGCGACCCTCCCGACCGCCGACCAGCGGGTTCAAAAAGCGGTACAGGGCCACACGCAGGTCGTGCAAAATCGCCTGTTGTGCCTCGGGCGATCCGTAGGCCGGATCCAACGCAACTTCGGTCTTGACGCCGACACCGATGTATTCCGGTGCCTGTAGCTGCACCTGTACGCCCAGGGGACGGCGCTCGTCCAGATAGTTCAGCACCTGCTGGGTGAGCTGGGGGGTCAGATCGAAGGCCCCTGGGGCAATACCGGTTCCAGCTTCGATATTGTTGAGGTTTGCCTGGGGCACCAGCAGTACCCGCACTAGCCCCGGCTGATCGTTAATCTGCTGGGGACAGATGCTGCGAGCCACTGCACCCTGACTGGCTTCTAGGGCCAGCGTCTCAAAGTCTTCGGGGGTGACGGCCCGGTCGCGCGTACGCAGCAGTCGGGGCACGCGCAGGACCGCATTGTCCAACGACTCGCCATCGGCCCCATGGTAAGCAGGCCCGTAGTTAATCACAGACGAGACATAGGGGACTGCTGACTTGACCACCCTCAGGGTTTGGGGTTGTACATTTCCCTTTTGCCCGCCGCCAGTTCGGTACGCCTGCATCGACAGGGTGGCCCCTCTGGGGGGGACCGCGCCGTACTGCCGCTCCATCAGCTGGGGTGCCGTTGCCAGCCGGGTTGACCCGTTCGCCTGCTGGTGCGATCGCGCCAGTGTGGTCGCCTTTAGCTGTCCTGGCTCGCGAATCAGCGGCCCGAACTGGAGGGTCCCTGTTAGGGAGTCCATCGTGTAGTGCCAGTCCTCTGGCCCCGAGTCCGCAAAATCATTCACCTCTTGCCAGATCTGCTGCGACCCGGTGGGCAGCGTGACCATCAAGCATTCCTCCTCAGTGCGGGCAAGCACAGGGGTACTCTGAAGCTGAAACGTCTGCCCCGGCTGTCCGTCGCTCTCGCCGAGAATCTCATTCTGTACTCGCGTACACTGACTGGCATCGATCGTCCCGCCCACGGATCGGGCTGCCACGCCCAGCAGTCGGGGGGAACTGCTATAGGGCGCACCGCCCAACGGTGGGGCTGTACAAACGCAGCGGATCCACCGTCCCCGGTAGCCTGCAAAGTCGGCCACGGGTAGTTGTTGGGGCAGGTGTAGGGTGACCTCGCCGCGTTGAACGCCCGTACTGTAAAAGCTAAATCCGCGGGTTTCGTCGTCTCCCTCCTGCAACAGCACCGGCACCCAGGTCTGTCCGGTCCAGGCTTCCCAGCGGCGGGGCGGTGTTTCCGGGCGAATACCCGTGGGCGTTGCCGTCTCTCCCTCAAATGCCAGGGCAATCACGTTACCCATCAGCGACTGCTCCGGGTCTAACACCACATAGAAGCTGTTCCCTGGCTGGGGGGTGGGATTGAAGATAAACTGTTCGCCCCCGATCCAGCGACCATCTGACTGTCGGGTCCAGCGAGTCGATAGCCGATCGAAAAGTACTGCCGGTACCTGCTCCGCCGTCTCTGCGGTGAGCAAGTGATGAATGTGCGGTAGCCCAATCGTTAGTGGGCGATCGGTGCTAAAGATAATTGCTTCTTCAGTTTCAGTCCGCTCTGTGGCGACCTCTACTGCCTGGGGAATGTCATAGGGCTCAGGCAGACTGGCGGCCAGGTAAAAGGTGACTTCTGTACGGGCCGGGGCCGGGGGCTGCAGGCGAATCCCAAGCAATTCTAAGAAGGCAACATAGTTACGACGCGGCACCTGGTTAAACCGCATCATCATCTGATCGGTTAGCCAGCCGAACAGCTCTAGCATCGTAATGCCAGGGTCACTGGGGTTGTGGTTGGTCCACTCTGGGCAGTAGCGCGGCACTCGCAGCCGACACTCTTCAACCAGTTCCTTAAAGGTACGGTCGTCCAGGTTAGAGTTTGGCAGTTTCGCGAGGAAGTCGAATTCCATGTTGGGTTAGCGGGGGGCGCTTTGAGTGTGTGGGGTTTGGGCTTTCTAGAGGCCCTACGAGACCTTTCCCAACGGGCTACGATTCGTCGGTTGGCGTCAGATAGAATGGGTATACCAGATTCCGCCGTTGGCGAGTCTCGCGAATGCGATAGCTCAGGTTGATATTCAAGCTGGCGTTGTCCGGAGCGGGCATTGCGGTTACCGATTCAACCGAGACGCGCGGCTCCCATTTCTGAATCGCTTCCCGGGCGTAGATTTGTGCCAGCAGCATCGTATCTTCGTTAAGCGGCGCAAACACCAACTCATGGAGCCGGGAGCCAAAGTCGGGCCGGTACAGTCGTTCTCCTATACGCGTGCCGAGAATAATAAAAATCGACTCTTCCAGATTGCGCGTTTGTTGGCTTAGCTGAAACCCACCCTGAACGGTTAGCCGCATAGGAAAGCCCCAGCCCTGACCCAGTTGGTCTTCTGCGGGTGTGTTTGATTGAGTCACCAAGGCTGCCGCGTCCCAAATCGCGTAAGTTTTTTTGATATATTACAGAACTTGTTGTTGGAAAACTTCCGTGATTATGACTATTCCCTTCGATTGGTTAAGCAAGGTAAAACGGTCTTAACAGACAAACTTTACTTGATGGTAAACCATGGCTAAAGAGCAGGTTGTTCGACTGTACCGAGAAGTTCAGGCCAATCCAAATCTTCGCGAGGCGCTCAACACCGCGCCCAGTATGGAGTCCTTTGTCAACATGGCAAATCAGCAAGGATTCGCTTTCACGGTGGATGAATGGAAGGAGATGACGAATTTTTCGGTTGAAGAGCTGAAGTGTGATCTGTCAGAAATTCCCGGCATCTAGCGGATAGATAGCCCACAAAGCAACAAAAAGTGACTTCTTGATTAAAGGACGTCACTTTTTCTTATGGGTTTGCCTTGGGTCTACAGGATTTTTGTTATGCCCACGCCAGCCGCCGCCAGGAAGAAGAGAGCGGTCAGCCCGACAGCAATCTGAGGGGCTCTGTCGCAACGGCCTAAAGCAAGATTTTCTCGTGCTTGAAGTGTCACAATTACCGTGCAGAGCAGCAGATAGAGCCCGCTATTGCGCAGCGCCAATAGGTAGTATCCAGATGTATGAGAGACTTCGCCTGGGACGATAACGGGCAGTGCGGATATAACAACGAGTGCTAGATAGGGAGACAGTGCGACCAACGGCAGAGGGCGCAACACTCGCTCTCCCTTAGGCGTTACCTGAAAGGTAAGCTGTTTTCTGAGCAGACAGGTTGCGATCGCACTGCCGACCCCAGCCATGACCCAGGGCCAGCGGGCTAGATGAAACAGCAGCGTTTCCCAGCTGATCACGGCAGCCTGCTTGGGGCGAAACTCGCCGCAGTGGCGAATCCAGGCCATGGTCACGATACAGGCACTATCCAGCAGGAGTAGCCGAACGACAAAATCTTCATAACGGACGTTGACCCAAGGTGTGTCCCTGAGTAACCCTATCAGCGGTAGCGCTAGCCCCAGGCAGAAACACGTGGCATACACGGGGTACCACAACTGCGAAAACGCAAACTGTAACTTAAGGCGGGGCGTCAGCCTTGGCCAGTACTTGGGAGTAACGGTCAGCAGCAGCATCGTCAGGCTGCGAGACCACTGAAACTCCTGCATAAGAAAATCAAAAAAGCAGGCCGGGCCCTCGCCGTAGGCCTCGGCATCGAGGGCAAAGACACCGCGCCAACCACAGGCATTCATCATCAGCGTGGTGGAATGATCCTCTGCCAGCTCTGGGCCGAGACCACCAATTTCTCTGAGCGCCGATACCCTGACGGCATAGTGGCTGCCGATACACATCGGGGCCCAACCGGCGTTGTAGCCCGCCTGCAGTGAGCCGTGTAAGCCTGCTTCCACAAACGCTCTGGCCCTAGCAGTCCAGCTGGTGGCTGCGTTGGTATCGCAGATGCTGGGGGCCGCAACGTAGCCAACCGCTGGGTTCGTAAAGGGACGCAGCATGGCCCGCAAATAGCCCGGTGCAGGGACATGATCGGCATCGAGCTGGGCAACAAACCGATACCGACCGTAGCCGTACCGATCGTAAAAATAGGCCAGATTCCCCTCTTTGCACTGCGTTCGCCGAGGCCAGCTTCGGCGGTGATAGTCTTTAATTCCTTGGCGGCACGATACGTTCACACCCTGTTGACGGCACCATCTGAGGGTTTCTGGCTGCGGTGCTTCATCTGCCAACCAGGTGTCGTGGGGATAGTCCTGGGCGAGCATGGCAGTCAAGGTTTTCTGTACCACTGCCCAGGGTTCGGAGGGCGCTTTGGTTACCACCATCGCCACTGGCCAGTCCGGTGGAATAGTGACCGCTGGGTTGACCTGCCGCATTCGGCTCACAAAGTAGAAATAATAGGCAGTCGGCAGCGCATACCAGGCTAGCAGCAGGCTGATGAAGGCCATGTCGCTCCAGGCCAATACGTGGACTGCCCGCAGCCACCATCCCCAGAAATTTAGCAGGGTTAGCCACCAGAGTGCAGCCAACCCTCGAAATATTCGTTGTTCTCTTTTTGACATGACGGCCACGAAGTAAGGGACCGTCTGCGTATCTTCGCGTTTCCGGACTTTGGATCGGCTGCGGGACGGCAAATTCTATATTCCTCTACCTGTTATCCGCTTCAACTCAGCCCTCAAACCCATCCTTTCACTTCCGCGTCCGTGAGCGGTCTCTCCAACTTGAGATATTCCTGTTTTGCCGCCTGTAGCAGGTGTTGCATCTTCACCGGCTCACCCGCGTCTGCAGCGATAAAGGCGGCGTTTAGGGCAATGTTACGGATGTTGCCACCCGCAATGCTGAGTTTGGCCAGCCGCTCGTAGACCAATCCCTCGGTGGGTGTCTTGGCGGGAAACACCCGTCGCCAAATCTCGGCCCGCTGTTTTGCATCCGGGAAAGGAAACTGCACTACGAAGCGGAGGCGACGCAAAAAGGCCTGATCCATCGAGTTTTTCAAGTTTGTTGTCAGGATTGCCAGCCCTCGATAAGACTCCATTCGCTGTAGCAGATAGCTGACCTCCATATTGGCATAGCGGTCTTTAGAATCGCTGACGTCGCTCCGTTTGCCAAAGAGCGAGTCGGCTTCGTCAAACAGTAAAATCACCCCGCCCCCTTCTGCCGCGTCAAAAATCCGCCGCAGATTCTTTTCGGTTTCACCAATGTATTTACTCACGATGGCACTCAGATCTACCCGGTATAAATCTAAGTCCAGGTCGCGAGAAATGACTTCTGCAGCGGTGGTTTTACCCGTACCGCTGGCCCCCGAAAACAGGGCGCTGATGCCCAGCCCTCGACCACTTTGATTGCCAAATCCCCAGTCTTCGTAAACGCAGGCTCGCTGGGCGACGTGGGCAGAGAGGGTCTGAAGAATTTGCTGCTCTTTTTCGGGCAAGACCAGGCTATCCCAGGTAGCGCGGGCCTCGATGCGCTGAGCCAGTTCGTCCAGGCGCGGGCGGGCCTGCCGACGGCACAGCGTCCACAGCATGTCCGGATCGGCTGCAGCTTGCCCTTGTAGGCAAACAGACTGAATGTTGCTCGGACTGAGGTTAAACTGTGAGACCAGTGCTGTTATCTGATTGGGAGAAATCGCTAGGTCTGCGTCTAACCCCATGTGCCAGAGCTGGCGCTGTTCTGACGGGGTCGGACGGCTGATTTCTAGAGAGATAATTGGTCGCTGCCGCTGGCGGCGGCGATCGGGCGTGGCGATCATTAGAGGGAGGTTGACAGTGTCGATAAAGTTTGCGATCGCACCCTGGCGTTCCTTTCCCCCGATGGCCGTGCCCTCGTAGCTGAGCAAAATCGCGGTACCACTCAGGCTGTATTCTCGCTCGCACAGCATCTGTAGCGTTCTCAGCTGCTGCCAGTCGCTCGGTAGGGCCTCAACCGGCAGTTCCTGTAGGGCTAGCCCCAGCCGACGGCAGGCGGCGACCGCTACGGTTCTCAAACTGGTTTCGTCATCCCCGACCAGCTGGATCACCGGCAGCGGTCCTGTCTGAGAAGTCGGCTGACGCTGGGTCCATGCCTCCTCAATGGTATCAATCAAACGCTCGTGGGAGGGCACGAGCAGGCCACGCTCATAGACTGGCGTCATGAGCGTCTGCAGCCGCTGATCGATGTATTGTACGCCTGCCAGGTAGTGTAAAATTCGCTCATCAATGCGCAGCGGGCTGGTGGTGAGGGCATTGCCGCCCCCCACCTCAATCAGCTGCCAGCGGCGTAGCGCGGCGCTAGGGGTCAACGATTCCCAGGTGGGGGTGGAGAACAAACTGAGACCGAGCCCAAAAGTAGGATGGGCACTACCGCTGGCGGCCAGACATAGCTCGGACCACTGTCCTTCTAGCTCCATCCCGGCACACAGTAGGAGAATGCTACGTTCGAAGGCGTTGAGCCCGAAACAGCGGCACAGCAGATCTAGCGCAAAGGGGCTTTGATCTGCCTTGTCAAAATCTTCTACCGCTGTAAAATCGTTACCGATATCGCGATCTAACCCCTCCGTTTCAGCTCCCTGCCGCATTAATGCCTGCCGAATTTGACTCAGTGCCCGGCTAAGATGGCGTTGATTGGCATTGTGCCAGTTGGCACGGGCAAGGGTAGCGGTCATAGGTGAACGGCGAATGCGTTATCGGGGAAGTAAGGGTTAACGGCCTGAGGTGTCGTCATCTCCGAGCAAGACCTGCAGATACTGAACCGCTTCGAGGGGGGTAAGTAAGACAAACTCGCCATCGCGCAACAGCTCATACTGCCCACCCCGGTAGCCGTGGGCTGTGATCAGCTTTTGTTCGACCGCCCGATTGGCGAGATTGTGTAGCTGATTGGCACTGAGACTTTCAAGTTCTAAGTTCATACGATGTTTCAGGGTTTCAAAATCAGGTTGATCGGCGGGTTGATCAGGCGTGCGATCGCGCATGGGTAACTCATTCAATGACGACTCTGGGGCCGTTGAACCAGTTGTAGGTTTCACTGTTGGGGTCGGTATCGACACCCAGCAGGCTATCAGCCCCATCTATCTGGAGACGAATGAGATAGTCTCCAGGTTTCACGCCATCGAAGGGGAATTCAAGACTGCCCTCAATGCTCTGAATCGGGGCTGCAGCAAACAGGTAGCTGCGGGGCGACTCTGTTGCCCATTCGTTTAAAGCCACCACTGCCCGCTGCTGAGGGTAAATGGGTAGGTCTGTTGTGATTTGGAACAGGCCGGTGCGGGGGTCGTCGTCAATGCCTTCGCTTTCGAGCAGTTTGACCGCTGTGACCGTGGGCCGCAGTACAAAGGGAAAGGCATTGGAGGTTACGGCAACTGGCTGGGGACGCTCTGGGGTTCGCTTGACTAATGAGTGGAGCACCTGAGCAGACTGAATCCCTGCTCTCAGGGACGCCCTGGGAATCGCCTGTAATGAGATTAAGATCTCTGTTGACGTGACTGACTGGGGGACCACTTCTGTGGTACCCATTCGGACCTTTGTGTCTGGACTTTCCAAATTTTTACCTAAAATTCGCAGCGTAGCCATTGCGTCGATGGGCGCACGGGTTCCGGCCTGAGCAACAATCTTGTCGATAGTAGGCTGCTGAGCGAAGGGCATGATGCCGCCAAAGCGAGGCTCCCTAATCGGCAGCGCCTTCTGGGGCGAAACCTCACCATCTATAACGACGGCCATGACTTTGTAGGCGACCGATAGATTGTAGGGGGCTTGGAAGAAGGTAGACCAGATCTTTGAGAGTTCGTCAGTATCGAGAGCGACGGGATGGATAGAGATTTGCTGGGTGTGGTCCAACAAATCGGAGGTGTCTAAAAAGGCAGCATCTGCGATCGCACCTTGGATCATATCCGGCGTGAGCACCGTTCGGTCACTCAGTACGCGTACGATGCTGCCCAGCAGCCGCTGGGGCTCAAGTTCGGTGTCGTTGCCGTAAACGCTGAGCATATAGGACAAATCGAGGGACGTGGTCCGCCGCACCGGTCCTTTCTTTGAGCGAAAAGCGGCACTGCCTCCATTTTTGAGCGCGGTATTGGCCGTCACCTGATAGAGAAACAGGTTAACACCCGATTCGGGGGTGCTGCTGCCAATGGCATTGGGCTTGAGGGTGGTCACCCGAGCGCCGTCTACGTCCTGCTGGATGCCACCCTGCAGCAGGCGCTGGAGGGTGGCAGTAACGGTTGCGATCGCAAGGTGATTGCTCATATCGGTTTGGGTGAATAGTGCGAGCTGTTCTGCGTGCCAAGTATTTGTTATCCCGCGACACCCTCTCTAGCAGTGCCCAGCTCAGCGAGCAAAATCAACATTGGTTGATAAACAGGCCACAAAACCACCTCGACCTGACAAAAACTGACAAAAAGTTGGCAATTAATCGGCACTTAAATAGTTGGGCTGTCAAGAGAGTCAATTCTGGGTAATCTCGAATCAGCCCCAATCCCCAAGTCAGCCTACATAGATATTCACGAGAACCGACTCAAACAGGATTGATAGTTGGGATAACGGTATCTAGAAGATTTAGTGCCAATGAACTCGATGCTGTTGACACATGGGCCAACAGCATCGAGTTCCGCTCCACTATATCCGAACATTTACGGTAGTTCTCTTACAGGGCTTGACCTATTCAAAAAAAATCTGCAGAAAGTTTGATTTTTCTTGATAGGACGCAGCCTATTTCGGGAAAACAGAAACTAAGAGACTGGCTCAGATACTTTCTTCAAGTCAAAAGCACTGTGCCGACCACAACAGTCATTCCAGACGCAAGCAACATTACAGTTTAATCCGGACGGAGGATAGCCTACATGGCTTTAGATTATTTTGCACCAGGTGTCTACGTCGAAGAAGTAGACCGAGGCAGTCGCCCAATTGAGGGCGTCAGTATGAGCGTAGCCGGGTTTGTCGGCTTCACCGAAGACGTACGCGGTGATGCAGAACTGTTCGAGCCCATGATGGTTACCAGCTGGGCCCAGTATTTAGAATTCTTCTCTAGGCCAGGATCGGACGGCTTTACTGACTTCGGTGCCTACCTGCCGTTTGCAGTGCAAGGCTGGTTTATGAACGGTGGCGGGCGCTGCTGGGTGGTTAGCATCGGCACCAAATTGCCGGGTTCGGCTAAGCCCTCTCCCGCAGAGACGGCAACCAAGCTGGTCACCTCCAACGGCAAGCCGTCTCTCTCCTGCTATCTCAAATCTTCGGATGATGGCACCTTAGCCCTGCCCTCCAGTGCCGGTCGCTTGACGGTTGAAGTCAGAGACAGTGAGCCCAAGCCGCTGCCCGACGATGCCCCAGAAGATGCTGAACCCCCTCTCAACAACGGCGAGTACTTTACCGTTATCGTCCGCAACGGTGATGACGTACTTGAAGAGTACGACCACCTGACGATGAATCCTGATGCTACACCTGCCGTGGCCGACTACGCTGTGGCTACGCTAGAGGAATCGGAGTTTATCACAATTGAAGATATCTCTCAATCGGGCCAGCCGCTCTCTCGCCGCCCAAATAGCGGCTTTTATGAGATTGCACCGCCCCCGTACGTCGGTGAGCCTGACCGCTTCAACCGAGATCTGCAGGGCGATCGCGATGATCGTACCGGCGTTCAGGGGCTGTTTGAGATTGACGAAGTCTCAATGGTTGCCTGCCCTGACCTAATTTTGGCCTACGAGAAGGGGCTGATTGACCTTGATCAGGTACACGGCGTCATGGAAATGATGCTGAGCATGTGCGAGAACTCTTTCCCCGGTCCCGCCTACCGCATGGCTGTGATTGACCCCCCGCCGGTTAAGCCTAGCAAAGGCATGGAGCCGGTTGCCCCCAACAAGCAGCGTCCTGCCGATGTGGCTAAGTGGTTGAGCACCTTCAATCGTCGCTCCATGTTTGGTGCCACCTACTATCCGTGGATTCAGGTCGCTGACCCCCGTAACGGCGGTCGGCCCAAGCTGGTCCCCCCGTCTGGTCACATGATGGGCATCTGGTGCCGCACCGACGAGTCTCGCGGCGTATTTAAAGCACCGGCAAATGAGACGCCTCGGGGCGTCACGGGTCTGGCCTACGAGACCAACATGCGCGAGCAAGAACTGCTCAACCCAGTTGGCATTAACTGCATCCGTAACTTTGCAAACTACAATCGAGGCCTGAAGGTCTGGGGTGCGCGTACCCTGGTTGAGCCCGACAATGTACAGTGGCGCTACATCAGTGTTCGCCGCCTGCTCAGCTACATTGAGAAGTCCATCGAAATCGGCACGCAGTGGGTTGTCTTTGAGCCGAACGATCAAGACCTTTGGGCTCGTGTCACCCGTACCGTCAGCAACTTCCTAGAGCGGCTGTGGCGTGACGGTGCGCTGTTTGGCGGTTCTCCGTCCGAGGCGTTCTACGTCAAGTGCGACGGCGAACTCAACACTCACGAGACCATGATGCTGGGTCGTCTGTACGTTGAAGTTGGCGTCTGCCCCGTGCGTCCTGCGGAATTTGTGATCTTCCGCATTAGCCAGTGGGCACCGAACCAATAAAGGTAGAGTTTTCTCTCAGGTCGATCGACTAAGGTCGCCTGAGGGAGCTCAATCTTGTAATTGTTTGGATCTGTTATCCCTTCTATTCACTTACAAATAACAGGAGAGCGAGGAGCTAAACTATGGCTGATCTCAGTAAACCAATCGCCCCTAGTAGTTTTTACTTGGAGCTAGCGGGTGTGTGCGAGGGCGAAAGCTCTATTTTCAAGAGCGTGAGCATTCCTGACTATGCGCCGAAGGTGCAGGGCGGACAGCAAGCCGTCGGCACCACCAAGGGGGGCAAAACCATTTGGCAGGTCAACACTGCCGGTTTTGAGGGACTGTTCACTATTGACTGCGTATGTATCGCCAGCGGCGACGGCGATAGCACTAGCAAAAAGATGTACCAGTGGTTCGAGACCTGTCTGCCCGCATCCAACGGTGGTAAGAGCCAGTGGACCGGCAACAAGGTTGAAGGCAGCATTACTGCCTATGACACCGACGGTGCTGAAGTCGCCAAGTGGGAATTTATCGAGGCGTGGCCGTCTAAGTATAAGTGTGCTGACCTGGATGTAACGGCAGATGCCTATATCGAAGAGACTTATACCATCACCTGCGAGAAATTTAACCGCGTCATGTAGATGCATTTTGTAGACCTGAATTTTGAGGGAGAGTCACGATGGTTCAGTATTGTACGAATTCTAAGTTTTACTTCGAGATTGATGGCGTGACCGACCTGTCGGTCAAAACCTGTAGCGGCCCCGAAATTGAAATGGAAGTGGCCGGGGGCGATGCGGCCATTGGGGTAACCAAAGGGGCCATTACGCAAACGCAGTCGACGATTGGTGGTGTCAAGTACAACAGCACCGTAACTTTGACCTACGTGGCCGGTAACGAATCTGATCACCAAAAGCTAGCAGACTGGTATAACGACTGCCATCCCGATGCGTTCTCTGGTGGTAGCTCTAAGGCGATGGACAGTCGTAAAACGGGGTCTCTCGTTATCTACGACCCGAACGGTCAAGAAGCCATGCGCTACAACTTCATCGATTTGTTCCCAGGAACTAAGAAACAGATTGGTAGTTTGGCGGTCGATAGCGGCGGCAGCCTAGCAGAAGACACGCTCGAACTCTATTTTACGCAGGTTATCCGAGTCGCCTAAGTCGCTATGCAGTTGTTTCCCGAAATTCTAACCAAGGCTCGATTTTATCTGGAGCTAAGGCTTGATAATAGCGTCGATATGATCGACGGTTATTTTATGGAGTGCAGTGGCTTCCAGCGATCGCAGGACGTCATTGAAATCTGTGAAGTGACCCCCCAGGTCTGGGGCAAAAACGGGAACAGCAAAGGCCATGTGATCCGATCAAAGATTCCAGGCAACAGTTCTTTCACTAACATCACCCTGAAGCGGGGGCTTACGGTCTCTACCGCTTTTTGGGACTGGATGGATGCTATTGGTGAGGGGGACTGGGACGGCCAGCGCCGAAACGGCTCGCTGTCGATCTACGGTCAGATGAGCATAGAAATGTTTCGGTTTGAGTTTACAGGAGCCTGGCCTGTGAGCTACAAAATCTCCGACTTAGATGTCAAAGGCGGAGAGCATAACATTGAAGAAGTCGAGATTGCAGTAGAGTCCCTGAAGCGGGTTTCTGATAGCTGGATGGTGGGTGC
This sequence comes from Cyanobacteria bacterium J06648_16, assembly GCA_039817185.1. Taxonomy (GTDB): domain Bacteria; phylum Cyanobacteriota; class Cyanobacteriia; order Phormidesmidales; family Phormidesmidaceae; genus CAWUKV01. The sequence goes on from JBCBWI010000002.1 coordinate 195,010, forward strand.
TGCTGCGGTTGGAATGGCTTTGGGATAGTTACCCGAGCCTTAAGATCGGCTTAAAAGTTTGGACTGAAAGTTTAGAAGTAGACGTTTGAGAGCTTGAACTATGCCCGCTCTACAGATGAGTAATAACCTAGGACTGCCCCCGCCCTCGGCCCAGCCCTCAATCCAGCCGATGGCACCGGATGAAAACGTTGTCACAGTCGAAGCCAACGTTATTCAGCCTCAGGCACAGCCTGCCCAGGCTACCCAGACAGCGACACCCGGGATTCAGACAGAGTTTGTTTTTGAGTTACCCAAGGGTTATATCGATAGTGTGGGCCAGATACATCGTCAGGGAGTGATGCGGCTTGCTCGCACCGCTGACGAGATTGAGCCGATGTCAGACCCTCGAGTGCAGGCGAATCCAGCCTATGCAACGGTCATCATTTTGTCGCGGGTTATGCTGTCGCTAGGGAGCTTACCGTCGATTAGTCCGGTGGTGATTGAGGGCTTGTTTGCGGGTGATTTGAACTATCTTCAAAATTTTTATCGGCACATTAACGGGCTGCCACAGTAGGTCTAGATTATGCCCAAGCTTAATCCAACGGCGGGAGATGAGAAGGCAACCTTTTTGCCCTCCGACAGTGCGGCGGTCAGCCCGGTGGGGTTTGCCGCTGCGGCCATTTTACAGAGCAATCATTCGCAGGCGGTCAAGCAAGAAATGGCGGCAGTCGCGGCGCGATTGGTTAAAGACCCAAATGTAATGCGGCTATTTTGCGATCGCGTTTATCAGCTTCTGCAAGACGACCTACGAGCCCACCAAGAACGTACTCATGGATACGGGAGACGGTAGCAATGGTTCTCAACGAAGCAATTAACAGTTTCAACATGGCTTCGTCCGTTACGGGCGAACTGTTTGGTAGTAACAATACCGCCTCCTCGAACGCAGCTAGCTACATTACGACAAACCGTTTCTACGTCGAAATCGAAAGTCAATTGACGGCTTGCTTTACTGAGTGCAGCGGTTTAGGGGTCACAATTAACAAAGAAGTGATCGAAGAGGGCGGTCTGACCGATCAAAAGCGCATTCTCATCGGCACGCCTGACTTTTCCGATGTGACGCTCAAGCGCGGCATGAGCGGCAATCAGGTCTTTTGGAACTGGATTAGCGCGCTGCTACAGCCGCGTAGCGCAGGGACTAAAATCAGCGAGCACCGACGTAACATCAACATTCTCACCTTTAACCAGGCAGGGTATACCCAGCAGTGTTGGACCCTGATTGGTGCGGTGCCGGTCGGTTGGCAGGCCCCGTCGCTGCAGGCCAGCGGTAGTGACGTGGCGATCGAAGAGTTGACGCTAGCCTACGAGGGGCTCAACGTCACTTTTGGCAGTGGCGGTGGCGGTGCCTCTGTGTTGAGCGGCCGCTCTGACACGGGCTATTTTGCGAGTAACTAACCCCAGTCACTAATCAATGGCACGGTCTCTGGGGCATCAAGTCCCGCTTGGTAACCACAGTCTGGCGCAGCCGCATCTGCTACAGCGACGCCCGCTGGGGTCGTCGTCACTGACGATCCTCAATCTAAAGACCTTCTATCCGAACGGATTTCCGGTCGCGTCCGCGCCTGCGGTCACCGACACGCCCCAGAGAGGTAATGAGCAGGTCCAACGTCAGGTTCAGGTTCCTCAGAGCCCACCGATTCAGAGCCCATCGCTTCAGAGCTCACCACCTCAGAGCCCATCACTTCAGAGCCCATCACTCCAGAGCTCGCCGTCTCAGAGTCACTATTCTGCCCAGACAGTCCAGCCTGACACGGCAACAGATACACGCTCTTCCACAGATTCTAGCAACGGCCCCCAAGACCTGCAGAGCAGTTCCGTCTCTAACACTAGGGCTCCTGGCGCAGCGCCTTTTCGCAATCACCTGCAGCGATATTTTACGCCGGAGTCACCACCTTCTCCGTCAGCAGTTTCGGGCACAGTTTTATCAACCGACTCCCCCGTTGAGCCTACGTTAGGATCCGCGGCTAGCATTGCCGCCAGTCAAGATCCACCAAACGATCCTGTCACCCTTCAAAGAACAGCAGACACTGCCAACGGTGCGGTGATTGCAGATAGCACGAACGATCAGACGCAACCGTCTAGTCGCTTAGAGAATTTGAGTGCGGCATCTGCTCCCACAGTTGCAAATGACAATCCTGCCTCGCAGGCTACAACCAGCATTCCCTCGGTTAATATTCGCCGGTCTCTAGGCAGCCTGCGCCAGGCTGAGCCCCAGGCGGGGGCTCAAGCAGCGTCTTTCACGGGGACTCCGTCAACCGCTCAACCCGTCTCAACACCACAGCCTTCGGTTGATTTGATTACGAACGTCACGGCCTCATCGTCAGCTCCTTCCACACCAGCCGACATCGGCCAATTCCCAACTTCGTCAGCCAAGATTGCTCGCAAACCTGATTTCCAAAGCATTCTGAGTCAGCGGCCTAGAAGTGACAGTTCTCAAACAGCTTCCACCAACGTTCCCCAGCATTCACAAATTCAGCGCCAGACAGCGTCTGGTTCAACTGCCTCACAGCCGCTCCCCAAGGCATCACCGTCGAGTGAAAACAAGCCCGCTGTGACCGAATCAGAACAGTCATCTGTGGCTACCCGTTCCGATCAGGCGCATTGGCCTGATAGCGCTGAAAGGGGGCCTCAGCCAGCACAGCCAGATGTTCTCTCTCTCAAGGCAGATACCCCCGCTCAGGCGACAATACCGGTTTCTACGGAGAATGCTTCTGTAAAGCCAATCGAAGCTTCGGACTCGGGTGCAAACTCAACTGAATCGGTCCCCCTCCCGGTGAGGCCGAATGCTGCTGCTAATGTCGGCAAAAACACAGCTGCTGAGTCCGGCAGCATTCAAAGGTCTATCACTGCCGCGTCGGGAGTCCCCATCGCTGCCCAGACCGCTCCATCGGCTACGGATCCAGACAGAACTACTGATCCTAGTGAAATGTCAGAATCTATCAGTCCTCAGCGCGGTCAGCCCGATCCAGTCGCCCGTACAGCTGATTCTTCTGCTGTCACAGCGGGCGCGTCTTCGTTGCGAACATCTCGGTCGCCGTCTGCAGCCCTCCAGCGTTCGGCCCAGACACCTCAGGCATCAATTTCGCCATCGTCGAACGAGTCGCTGGCTGCATCTATCAGTTCAATAACTGACGCTTCGGCCAGTCAGTTACCTGTTCAGGATACTCCAGTCAAGGGAGCGCCTGTTTCAAATACTGGCGATAGTTCGCAGACTTCCCGCTCTGATAGATCAGCTGCTGCTTCCATAGAAAGAATCTCAGATGGCACAGCCTCTACAGGGAATGTGGCTATCCGTCGTTCTGAAGACACTTCTAGCCTCTCTCAAGGGTCTCGCGCTGTTGAACCGACTGCGCCCCTACAGGAATCTTCGATCGGCACAGTGGCTGCAGAGAACTCAACGATTCAGCGCTCTACAGAGACGCCTAGTCGCTCACAAGGGGCTCCTGCAGTTGAACTGCCTATCTCTAATGAAAAAGCTGCAGAAAATCGAGCTGCAGGGCCTTCCAAGGTTCCGCCCGAGGTTCCACAATCCTCAGAAATATCAAAAGTTCAGCGCTCATCTGTTGAGACATCTGTCGACCTGGGTACCAGTACCGACAAGGGATCATCAGCGATTCCAGTATCTGCAACTCCTGGAGCGATCACGTCTGCAGCGGAGTCGGGCGAGTTATCTGCTGAGATAATAAGTCGAACAACTGCCCCATCCAGCGATCAAGCGACTGTTCAACGTGCTCCGGCGGATGCCATCACCGTCGCCAATACTGGCGATAGCTCCCAGATTTCACGCTCTGATAAAGCACCTTCCGTCTCCGCAGAGATAGCCTCAGAGAGTACAAACCCTTTAGAAGATGGGAGAATCCAACGCTCTGCAGAAGTTTCTGTCAGCTCACAAGACTCTCGTACTGTTGCGTCTGCTACTTCCCTGCGAGAATCTTCGACAGGCAAAGCAGCTGCAGAAAACTCAACCATTCAGCGTTCCACGAATACTTCTGCCCCCTCACAAGACGCTCTCGCTGTCGAACGACCCATCTCTACTGAAAAGACTGCAGAAACCAGCGTTGCGGAGCCTTCAAAGGGTCAGAGATCCTCACAAGCACCCGTCATTCAGCCTGAGGCGTCAGTGCAACGCTCATCCGTGGCGGAAACTGCTGCTCAACCCGTAGCTGCTGATACTGACGGCGATCTGCCCTCTTCCGCGCTAACGCGATCAGCGTCCCCGGTAAGTGCTGAACTCCTGTCCGCAGAGACACTCTCAGACAGTAAAGACTCTACAGAGGATGGGGAAATCCGTCGTTCCGCAGAGGTTTCTATCAGCTCACAAGATTCTCGTACTATTGAGCCCGCCGCATCCCTACAGGAATCTTCGACAGGCAAAGCAGCTGCAGAAAACTCAACCATTCAGCGTTCCACGAATACTTCTGCCGCCTCACAAAACGCTCCCGCTATCGAACTATCCACCTCTACTGGAAAGACGGCAAAAACCAGCGTTGCGGAGCCTTCAAAGGGCCCGCGATTCTCACAAGTATCAGTGATTCAGCCCTCTTCCGATGAGGCGTCAGTTCAACGCTCATCCGTGGCGGAAACTGCTGCTCAACCCGTAGCTGCTGACACTGAGGACGCTTCGACGGCTCAACCTATCGGCGATCTGCCCTCTTCCTCGCCAACGCGCTCGGCGTCCCCGGTAAGTGCTGAAGCCCGTCAGTTACCTGGTAATGATTCTGAGACTGTGCAGCGTCAGTCGATATCAGAGGCTGAGGCTAGCAACCACACATCTCTGGAACGGTCTACCTCTGCTAGTTACGGAGTAGCACTAGGGGAGACAGGACCTACATCTTTACCCATTCAGTCAAATGGTAGGACGGTTCCTAACGATGCTGAAGTTGCTGGGGTCGTCTCACGGCCCGTTATTGAGCGACGCTCTGACGACCATAAGACCAGGGACAACACCTCAGCTGAATCTGCGCCCACCATTCAGCCGGTTACCGATTCTGCAGTGGTCAGCCGGCAGGCCGAGGAATCCTCCGCTGTTCCGGCTATCTCTACTCCAGTCGGTTCAGATAGCGCTGTGCTCCAGCCGTCAGCGGGCTCCCAGCTGCCGACAGTGTCTTCTCAAGCTCAACCATCCGCTATGGTGCAGCGGACCAGTGAAGGTTTGTCCGTCCCAGCAGCTTCGCTCGATTCAGAGGCGGGCAAAGCCATCGAACAAAGTCAATCTGAGACGATTCAGCAGCGGTCGGCTTCCACGCCAGTAGTCCCTCTCGATGATCCAATTCTCCAGCGTAGACCAGACGGGGCACCCACAGACCGCCCCCCTATCGTAAACCCGGCTCAAGTAGACGAACTGACCTCTGCAGCAGACGCTATTTCTCCTGTTGAACCGTTGCCAGCGGGGTCAGATTCAGTTCAACGCTTTGTCCAGCAACCCCAGACGTCAACCAAGGCGACATCCCAAGCTGAAGCATTTACTTCGATTTCTACGGATTCACCCTCGTTTACTGGACAGGTCTCTTCCCCTGAGCAGGGGGCCGGCGACCCTGTGTCGGCGATTCAGCGGTCTGCGCAGTCAGGGTTCGAACCGTTCAGTCCACCAATGGCTGTGGGTGTGGCTGGATCTCAGTCGGTTGTCAATCAGGATGAGGGAGGTGAGATCGCACCCCCATCTCCATCCACTCAAGAATATTCCAATCCAATCCAGCGCTCGACGGATACCCAGAGCCGATCAGATACAGCACCTTTACCCTCAGATTCGCTTTCGGAACCCGCTACAACGGCTCGACAAAACAACCGCCTACAGCGTTTACCGGATTCGACTGTTCAGCGTTTTTCAGCGGACGGCGCAGACTCTGACAGGGCCACTACACTCGATACGCTCGCTACGGCTTCCCAGCCCGTATCAGGTCAGCCAGATGGCCCTAACCCTGCAGCGACTCAGATCCAGAGAACAGTAGAAGCTTCGGGGCATAACTCACAGATCAGCGACTTACAGATTCGCGACTCGCAAATTAACGGCTCGACTGCAGCAACGAGCGCAGGTAGCGAGGTTGTCAGTCCCCTTACTATGAATACGGTTGTTGAACCATCTACTCCAACCTTAAATCGATCAAGCGACAGTCAAAGCATTCCTGTCAATCCAGTCTCGCCTCAGGAAAATACGCCTACACCGGAAGCCTCAGCTTCGTTGTCCCAGACAGCTTTACCTCGGATTCAGAGAACGGTCGGCTCCTCAGAATCTAGTTGGCAAACCGATAACTTAGTAATGGAGACTAGCGTTAATGGCGCTGATGGGAGCCCCTCTGCTAGCGTTCCTGCTATCAGGGGAATTGGAGACCCGTGCCCCAAGACTGTCGATCGAGCGATTGATAGTCGCACTGTGCCTCCGGTATCACCGGTAGCGCCTTCTCTTTCTGCTAATAATGCTCTGACTCAGAATGACAGTCAGCCGACCGCTGAAACGGCATCGCAATCCTTACCTGAAGCGGCGCCAGTTGTACGAAGAACACCGCTAGTAGACTATCCTGAGCAGACAGGAAAACTAGCCCCGTCAATTTCCGAAACGGACAGCCGTTCCACGCTTCAGCCAAAGAGAGTGTCACCTTCATTTCCCAGTCAGGCTTCTGTCAGAAGCCCTGAAGGATCAGAAAGCTCTGCCTCAGCTGGGCAAACAGCGTCAGTAAATCATGATGCTGATGTCAATCTCAACCGCTCACCACAGACCAGCCGTCTGTCTGCAGAATCCGCTGAAACCTTTCCGGCAACTGCTCAAGCGGCGGATGAAAGTTACACTCCCCAGATTCAGCGATCGGTGGGAATTACCCGTCCACAGCTACCCCAAGTATTGAAACCGCTGGGTGTGCTCCGCCCACTACCGCCGCTGTCTCGATCTGGCGAACCCTCTGCTCCCGCTTCTGCAACCTCAGTGCAGCGACAGACGGATATCCCTAGCCAGTGGTCTAACCTTGAGTCTCTGGTCAACCAACTGCAGCGTGAGCCCTCGTCAGAGCCCCGTATGGATACGCCGCAGGATACCAGTTCTTCAGATTCTGGAGCGCCGTCACCAACCTCTGACACCGTTCAGCGTGAAACAGACGTCCCACCTCAGTCACAAAATCCGTTCCCGCAGCAAACAGAGGGCGCTATCCCAAGCAGTTGGTCGAATCTAGAGGACCTGGTCGTTAACCTGAAGGCCGATACCTCGACCGCAGCGACACCCGCCCCCTCGCCAAGCCAGTCATCTTCTGATTCATCTAATACAGCTTTGAAGGCAAGTACAAACTCACAATCGGGTACGGACTCACAGGCAAAATCTTCGAGTTCCGCGTCGCCTTCTCCGTCTCCATCACCTGCCAAAAGCGCTTCTCCCGTAACGACTCTAGCTGCCAAGCCAGCTAGCCCACCAGCGGTGACCCAACCGGCTGTCACCGTGCAGCGGAAAATATCGTCAAATCAACCTGTTGTCGTACAGGCCTGCTCCGATCCTGTCTCGGTTACAGCCGCTGGTGCGTCTGGCCAGAATGAACCCGACAAGGCCAAAGACTACAGTAAATATCTTGAGCTGCTGGCTCAGGAAGTATATGGACTGTTACGACAGCGCCTTTCATTAGAGCAAGAACGTCGCGGGCCTAAATATCCCAGATAGTTTTCTGAAATCATCCCACTATTAGAACAGCAAGCCCATGAGTACCTTTGTCAAAGCCAAACTACTTGCCCAGGGTGGCGGCAACGATATCGAGTTCATGTTCAACCCAACTGAGCTGACCTTTAGCCGCAACATGCAGCTCAACTGCAGTGACGGGGCGCGTACCGATGATGGCCTTCCCAAAGTGAGTTTCGGTTCGCCGGAAACTTCTAGCACGACTATCAGTGGTCTGATATTTGATACCTACGAATCAGGACAGGACGTCATTGATAAGCACATTGATAAGCTTTGTCAGGCGGTTGAATTTCTAGACGGCAAAGAGCGTCCGCCGATCTACATCTTTGCCTGGGGTAAAAGGCAATATATTCGCTGCTTTGTGCAGTCGCTTACCTATCGACTGACGATGTTTCTGCCAGATGGTACACCAGTACGAGCCAGCGTAGACATCACGCTGCAGGAGATTGGTGAAACTAGCGGCTCCGGCAATACGGGAACGCCTTCTCGGAGTTGAATTTTAGCCCTGTACTGATTCGATGCTTTTTCGGGATAAAGCAAAGGTTTCAAGCTGGACAGGGCTCAGTCGATAAACAGCACTGAGAGAAAAGATCTGTGATTTCCCCTATGCGAACTGAGGGCAGCCCATTCTAAAATCAAGTTTTATTTATTGAACACCTGTTTACTCGCCGACCAATCCTGTCCCTAAAGCCATTTTCCAAAAAACATGTCAGAAAAGTATGTTGCTAAGCCCACGCTAAAGATTGGCGGCCAGGATTATAGCAAAAAGGAAGTTGCTGAGGATATTATTCAGATCGTTGTCGAGGAAAGCCTGCATCTGCCAGGGATGTTCACGCTCATCATTCGTAATGATTACTACGGAGGAGCTGACGATCACAAGGTCTGGGAGCATGAGGACCTGTTTACAATTGGGACCGCCATCGAAATTGGCTTTTCGGCCAGCACTACCGACGATGGGGATTTTGACGATGAGAATAAGGGGACAGTGATTAAGGGCGAAATCACGGCTATCGAGACCCATTTTACTAGTCAGTCCCAGGCCCCTATCATTGTCAGGGGCTATGACGAGTCCCATCGGCTTCACCGTGGGCGTCACAGCCGTTCATTCCAGAATAAGAAAGATTCGGATATTGTTAAGACGATTGCGACAGAGGCAGGTATTTCAACCGGAACAGTTGATTCTAGCGGTGGTCCCTATGGCTATGGTGATATTGGAGGCTCTAGCGGCTATGTCTTTCAGCAAAACCAGACCAATATGGAATTTTTGCGAGAGCGGGCAGCTCGCCACGGCTTTGAACTGTTTTTACAAGATAGCAAGCTCTACTTTCGCAAACCGAGTAGTGCCACAACGCTCAACTTAGAGTGGCTCAAGGATATTCACAGCTTTCGAGTACGGGTCAGCAGTGCTGAACAGGTGAGCAGTGTCGAGGTCCGGGGCTGGGACTATAGCAAGAAGAAGGTTATCTCTGAAAAAATCACCAGCACCAGTAAAGTGCTGACGGACACCGATCAGGGCTCAGGCAAGAAAACGGCAAGCAGCTTCAACAATAAGCCCAAGTCACCCTCTCTGGTGATGGTTGATCAGCCGATTTCTCAATCAACCGAGGCAAAGGCGCTGGCCCAGGCGCTATTCGATGAACTGGGTGGGGAGTTTGCCCAGGCCGATGCTCGCGGCGAAGGCAATCCTAAAATTCGTCCTGGCCGGTTAGTGAAGCTGTCTGGTATGGGTAGCTATAGCGGTAGTTACTACATCACTGAGACGCGCCACCTATACCACGAGCGCATTTATACAACTGAATTCAGCGTGCGGGGGCTGCGAGGTGGCGATCTGCTACAAACGCTAGAGACCCGAAACTCGCTACAGCCCGGTCAGACACTGATAGCTGGCATCGTCGCTGATAATAACGATCCTAAGGGGTGGGGGCGAGTCAGAGTCAAGCTGCCGTCGCTGACTGAAGATCACATGAGTAACTGGGCCCGGATTGTTACCGTTGGGGCAGGCGGCACTCGCGGCGTGGACTGGTTACCCGAAGTCAATGACGAAGTGCTTGTTGGCTTCGAGCATGGTGACATTCACCGGCCCTATATTATTGGGGGGGTATGGAATGGAACAGACAAGCCACCGGAGAAACCTGAGAATGCGATCGCAGATGGCAAAGTTCGTCTCAAAACCATCAAAACTCGCCAGGGCCATATTGTTCAGTTTATCGAGGAAGATAAAGGCGATAGCAAGCAAGGGCTCTATATCACTACCGCAGGCGGACAGAAGCTAACCTTTAACGACACAGAAAAATTTATTGAGTTGAAAAATAAAGAAGGGCACCAGCTCAAGCTTGACCAAAAAAACAAAAAGGTTGAGCTTAAGACCAAAAACGGCCACCAGATTACGATGGATGACGATGGAAAGAAGGTGGATGTTGTTTCTACCGGCAGTCTAAACGCCAAGTCTGGAAAAAACGGCAAGAGCGAGAAAATTAATATCAACGGTGGAGAAATCACCTTGACAGGCGCGACCAAGATAACGCTAAAGGTCGGCGGCAATAGCGTTGTGATATCCAGTACAGGGGTGACTATTTCAGGCACCCAGGTCAATATTACCGGTAAGGCTACCGCCAAACTTGAGAGTAAGCTTGTGAACGTGAAGGGGACGGCAAGTGTTGGCGTTGAGTGCTCAGGCATTACCAAGGTTTCAGGGAGCGTACTGAAACTAAATTAATGCCCGATGATGGTTGAGGAGAAGCTATCTATAGTTACAAGTCGATCATGACCCAAAGTGGGATTCGTGGTCTTTAAATTCAAGATTATTTAGGAGAGACTATATGGGAATCCAAGTTGTTGCTGGGGCTACGATGCAGTGTACATTTGGGGTTGCTCCCAGCATTCTGAGCGTTATTCCCAAAGGCCCACCCGTAATGGCAGGTGGACCTTTGGCGGCCACAATTATGGACTACATTCCATTCGCCAACATTCCCCCGTTTGGCATGTGCAGCTCTCTTGCTAACCCGACCGTCGCCAGTGCCACAGCCGCCGCATCAGGTGTTCTAACGCCGATGCCCTGTACGCCTGTTATCCCGGCTCCATGGGCACCGGGTTCACCCACCGTTTTAATCGGGACCTTCCCCGTTCTTAACAACAGCTCGAAGTGCTTTTGTAGCTGGGGCGGCGTTGTCTCAATTACCGTACCCGGTCAGTTTACGGTTCAGGTCCCCTAGGCTCGCGTCGTATAGCCCTCATTGCATCTTGTTACAACAAATAGAACTTGTGATCTACGGACGGTTCGTATAGGAGGCTCGCGTCTGCTTGGCTCGCCGGAGTAGTGCTTCTAACTCGTACCGGCTGCTACGTGAGCTACCCTGCTGGGCGATCTCTGTTTTGAGCAGCTTGACCTGTTCAGACAGGGTTTGTTCTCGGCTGACCACAACAATTGCCATATCGTTGAACAGCTCAGCCAGCTCGCTAAACTCGTCGGGTCGATCAATAACACCCTTGAGATGGTCTGGATCAAACCGGTTGTGTTTGATGTCTTGAGCAGCCTGGTTAAGTTTATTAATGGGCCGAACGATGTATAGTGCAGCGCCCAGAGCCAGCAGTGAGGAGACAACACTAATTAGGCTGCCGACTATCAGCGTACGGCGAGCGCTTGCATGAATGGTGCCCATATAGTCGTTCTGAGGAATGACAACTCCAATGACCCAATCTACCCCCATCTCTTGCAGGGGATAGATGTAGGCTAGCTGCTTTTGGCCCTCAAGCTCAAACTCAAAATAATACTGATTCTTACTGTCGTTAAACTCTATAGTGTTATTAGCCAGATGCTCGGCTGTCGCCTTAACTAAAGCGTCTTGGCTTTCTGTAGCGGGTAACCGTAGCTTCTCCTCGCCTTGGTCAATGAACGGTTTCTCGTTCGCAGAAATAGCAATGAGTTCTCCAGAGGGCTCCATGATAAATGCTCGCCCGTTGCGGCTGATAGTGAGGTTCCTCAAAAAGTCGCTGAGTTCAGAGAGATAGACGTCGATGCCAAAGATGCCTTTTAGCTGGCCGCTCTGGTCAAATATGGGGGTTGCTCGGGTCAGGGTTAGATCGGCTGTGGAGGTGGCAACGTAAACCTGGCTCCAGACAGGCACTTCTTGGTCTGCGGCTTCCTGATACCAGGGGCGATTACGCGGGTCGTAGTCTTTGCGGGTTAGCTCTCTTGTCGGATTACCAGTGTCGTCAGTTTTGTAAGCGATACGACGAAAACCAGAGACTTCATCGACAAAGTCTAGACGACTGTTGCCATCCTGGTTTTGACTGTAAACAAATTCACCGAACTCATTGCCATAATACAAGTTATTACTCAGAAGGTCGTCTTGGGTCAGGTGCCACAGCGTTTGCCCCAGCTGGCGAACATTGTCTACGTCAATATTACCGCTTGCGACCTCTGCCCGAATCCCGGCTGATATCATCGAAGGCGTAGCGAGGTAGCTGCTCACCCGTTTTTCGATGTTGGCGGCCACTTCCGTACAGATTTTGCCGACCAGTTCCTCTACCGCCGATTGTCCGCTACGAAAGGCTAACCAGCTGGTCAAAATAATGCCCGAAACTAGTGGCGTCACCACAAAAATCGGTAACGTCCAGCGAATCGAGACGCGCTGCTTACGGGGGTGAATCTGTGTCAGCGCGGTAAGAGCTGATGAGTGAGGCTGGGGTGGCTTTGTCTGGGATGACTTTATCTGAGATGACATAGAGGCCGTTCGGGTGCAGGGTCGTGGTAAAGCTGCACCTATAATGCCCGCTCCAGGCAATCCATCAACACAATTTGCTGGATTCGGATACAAGTCGCACGATTTCATGATCGGCATGATGACGGGCTCAGTAAATCTTTTGTATAGATGCTTAGCTAGCTTTGTAATCCGTACGGATAGCCCTTATCGCTTACATATATAGTCATCTGTATAGTTTCTGTAGTGCACAATAAAAACTTTATAAATTGGCCGAGAAACTAATCAGAACCTTTACTTGTGAATATGTTACCTTTGTTGTCTTCAAAAAGACTGTTCTCAAATTGAAGCCTTTATAAGTTGGTTCAGTATTTTCCGGACTTGAATTGCGTATAAATCAGCTTTCGCTTGTGTTATTTATGCTCATTTGGTCAAGTTGAGTTTTTGATTGAAGCTACAGTGAATTCATTCGTACGGGTGTAGGCGATTTCACGGTTAAGATGTCATATTCCCTTAAGAACAAGTCTAAGAATATTTCCCTCATTAAGGATGACTAGTCGTATTTCTAGCTGCTTTGATGAGTGGTTGTTCTATTTGCCGCCCAGGTTGTGGTTGTCGATGCCTACCGAGATTAGATAGATACTCAGAGGTTGCCTGCCGAAATATGTGAGCTTCGAAACTTCAGGTTGCATACACAAGATAGCCCCCTCAGTGCACGCATCTTTCTGTTGAGGCTGCTCGATTTCGCGCAGAAAATAACTTGATAACAACTTTTCGCCATTAACGGCGGCAGAAATGTCGGCGCCCAAATTGTTGTTGACAATTTTGTTGATCAACAAGATTGTCTCTCCAAATACTCAGTTTCATGCATTAAGTACAGTCTCTAGAGGTTCAGTTGGTTCTATGAAGATTTTATTTCGCCCTAAGTGGGTACCGATTTGTGCTACCACTACAGCGCTTGCTGTCGTCAGCATGAATGGTGTCTCACAAGCCGCTGTTTTTAAAGCTACTGCAACAACTAGCGGTGTCGATACCGGACTGAATCGCATTTCCGAAGACCTTGATGGCCTCTTTGGAATTCCGTTGGTTTCAACCGTTTTTGGTGCCAATAGTTTTTTTAGCATCACGGTCGACCAGATCCCCGAGAACGTTTTTGTTTCTTCGTTTACGATCGATCTGACCGAAACCAAGATTACCGATCCTGGGCGTAAGGACGATGCTTTTTTCGCTGCCAACGATCTGGGTTTTGATGCTACGCCCAAGCTGGGTCAGACCGCAAACATTGATCCATCTGAGATTTCTTTTAGCCCAGTAGTAGACGGTCTTCCACCCGATCCTTTAGGTCCTTCGAGTCTGACCATTAGCTTTTCTGACCAGGCTTGCGGTGCTGGCTGCTCCTTTGCATTTGGGGCAGAAACTGACAGCGTCAGCGATGACTTCTTTGCATTCCTCGTTCCTTTCGAGCCGATCTTGGAACCTATTTTTGGGGTGGGTAACTCTGCCAGTGAGTTTAACGATAACGGTGCTGATTTCGGCAATGCTGGTGTCAAGTTCCTGGTTGAGCTCAGTGACGGTTCGACTGACGAGGCGATTTTCGATCGCACTGGGCTATTGAGTTCTGCGGCAGTGGTTTCTGTCGATCTGCCGGGTAGCGATTTAGCTCCGAGTAGTAGCACGACGCTCGAGCCATCCGGCTTAGATATTGAAGGCCTGCTAGAAACGATTTTGGTGTTGATCGACAGCGGTGCAGGTGAGGCAGAATTTGCCAGTCTGCTAGGGACGACTGTGGATGAAGTGATCGCCGATATCGGTGAGAATGAGTTTAATAGCTATGTCGATGGTCTGCTGGCTGGCATTCCTGAAGATCTCGACGAAGATGACCTCAGTGATTTTGTTGCGCTTGTCAATAAGCTCACCGCCCCCGATGCTGATGATGATGATTTCAAACGATCTGTCCGCGTTGCTGCTAGGGGCATTGGGATGCGCCTAATCGATCGCATTCGTGACAGACGGAACGTGTCCGTTCCCGAACCGGCTTCGATGGTTGGTTTGTTAACGGTGAGTGCGTTTGGCCTTCGTCAGCTCAAGCGCAAGCGAGTAGACTAGTCATCATTCACGATGCCTTTTGATCGCAAGACAGCTAGGTATCGTATTGTTCAGAGCAGGTTAAACACTACAGCGTTTGACCTAAAAATTGTATAGATGCTTCGGTCTGCATCGGGGCATCTACACAATTCTTTGGCGATAGTAGTCGGCCATCTTCCATTTGGATAATGCGATCAGCCACATCTAGAATACGGTGGTCGTGGGTGACGAGTAGAATTGTAGTGCCATTATCTCGGGCCAGTGTCTGCATCAGTTCGATGACTTCCCTGCCCGTTTGGCTGTCTAGAGCGGCGGTTGGTTCATCTGCTAAGACCAGCTGCGGTTGGGTTGCCAGGGCTCGCGCGATCGCAACTCGCTGTTTTTGTCCTCCAGACAGGTGCTGAGGATGATGGCGGGTTCGGTCCCCAAGTTTCACCTGTTTGAGCATTGCCTCGGCCTTAGCGCGAGCGGTTCGATCGGGTATTTTTCGATGCAGTTCAAATGCCAACTGGACGTTTTGCTGTGCGGTTAGAAAGGGGAGTAAATTATGCGCCTGAAAAATATAGCCGATCTGACGCCGAACATTGACCAGCTGTCTTTGACTGGCACCTTTGAGTTCTTGACCAAGGAAACTGAGGCTGCCGCTTTGTACCGTTCGTAGTCCACCAATCAGGGTTAGCAGCGTTGTTTTTCCTGAGCCTGACGGCCCGGTCATGATAACAATCTCGCCTGCACGGATCTCTAGACCAATTTCAAAAAGGACCTGCTTGCGCAATGCCCCTTGTCCTATGCTGTGATTGAGGTTTTTTATGGTTAACAAAGAAGAGTGCACTATAACGCTCACCTAAACGCAGTGGTTAGAAGATATCGGCTGGGTCCGCTGATCTGAGCTTCTGAATTGCCAACATGCCAGACACAGCACACATCGCGATCACAGAGATCAGAACAGTGTAGGCTTTGTTGACCGTCATCAGCATGGGTAAGTTGGTTGCGGTTCTGGCCTGGTCATAAATGCCAGTTGCAATGATTAGGCCGGGGATAAAACCAAGAAATGCCAGAATAATGGCCTGTTGAAAGACGGTACTTAGCAGATAGAGGTTGCGGAAACCAACAGCTTTGAGCGTTGCGTATTCCATTAGATGGGCTGAAATATTGGTATAGAGAACCTGATAGGCCACGCCAATGCCTACGCAAAATCCGAAGGTTACCATGATCTTAAACGTGAAACCCACTGGCGTTCTCAGATTCCAGTAGCTTTTTTCAAGCGCAATAAACTCTTGACGGGTCAGAATCTGAACATCTTGGGGAAAACTCTGCTGCAGTTTTGCCTGAACCGCTTTGATATCGGCGGCGTCTGCTAAATTGATAATGCCGATACTGATCTCGTTGGGATCGTTGCCCCGAAAGGTGTGGAGATAGGCTGAACCATTGACGATCATACTGCCGTCAATACCAAACGAGGTGCCCAAACCAAACAGTCCAGCAACCTCATACCGGCGGGCTAAGGTGATCTCGTTAAAGGTAGAGACTTCGATAGCGACTGGCTGTCCCTGCTCAAATCGCTCTACAATCGGGCCAAACTCTGCTCGGGAATAGCGATCAAAAAGTGTTTTGTTAGGGAATTTCAATACGTCTAGACTTTTTTGAATCTCTGGTAGTTCAAAGGGCGACTCACCTAGATCAATGCCAAATATAAAAACAGAATATTTTTGCCCGGTTTCTATGTTCTTGAGCTTCGCAAACTGCATATAGAGCGGGCTCACGCTTTTGACCTGATCGGAAGCCAGAGTCTGGTAAAGTCGCCTTCTCGGGAAAAACTGCTGGGCTGTCAATGATTTGTATTGAGCGCTGATCATGAAGAGATCGCCTTTGAGGCTTTCGTGAACCCGGACGGCGCTGTTGAAAAGGGCATCCTGAAAACCCAATTGCATAAACAGCAGGGCAACTACCAGCGCAATTCCGATGATAGTCGCGACAAATCGCACTCTCTGGTGAATCAGCTGCAACCAGGCCAGGGGAATGGATAGAAGCATCGGCTATACGCGAATAACGACCTGGACCTGTAAATTACTCAGATTGCGAACCTGCTCACTACTCGGTTCATCAAGTTGGATGCTGACTTCGACAATACGATTGTCGGTGTTGACCGTAGGATCAGTATTAAACGCTTCTTGACGGTCGACCTGCAGACCGATTTGGCTGACAACACCCTGCAAAGGTTCGTTGGTGGCTGCGCTAGTGACAATCACGTCCTGCCCTACTTGAACCTGGCCGATATCGGTTTCGTAAACCTCTGCTACCACTACCATTTGTTCAGTCTGGCCAATGGCTAGAATTCCGTCATTGTCAACGACTTCACCCGGTTTGGTATAGACCTCTATCACTTGCCCTGGCTGGGGAGCACGAATGTAGGTGACGTTTAGTTCGGCCTCGGCTTGCGTGACCGTTGCGATCGCACTGGACAACTCGGCCTCGGCCACATCGATATCTACCGGGCGAACCTCTGAGATGCTATCGAGGTCAGAGCGAGCCTGCGCAAGCTGTGCTTGGGTGGTTGTTACCACCAACCGCTTACTGTCTCGCTCAGATTCAGAAATTGCACCCACCGAGAAAAGCGCATCAAACCGGTCATACTCTAGCTGAGCGTTGCTGAGTTCGGCTTCCAAACGAGCAATTGAGGCCTTCTGGGCGTCAATATCTCCCATTCTGGCCCCTGCTTTGACTCGATTCAGTTCGGCCTCGGCAATTTCGACAGCAGCTTGAGACTGTTGTAGTGCTGTCTGGCGACGGTCGTGACTATCTAATATTGCCACAACTTGACCTGCTTGGACTCGGTCTCCCTCACTTACCAGCAACTGATCAATCCGAGTGGTTGTCCCATCCAGAGAGTTGGGCGCTGAGAGTAGCGTAATCTCACCCTGAGGTTCCAGACGACCCAATGCTGAAACTGCGCCAATGGTGGGTGTCGGCACCAGACGCTCAGCGCTGCCAGTCTCTTGAGTAAAGCGATTTGCCTGGATGCGCTCGTAAGAGAATGCCATCGTCAAACCGCCCAACACAGTGAGCCCGAGAACCAGACCCCATCGTAGGAAAGTCTCGTTTGAAAGCAAAGATGATTGCTTCATCGGAAAAACCTCTCTTCTGTTTTGGCCGTTTAAATCCGGCTGAGATCTATATTTCTATATTCCTGTCAGCGATCAAGGACTGCCATCTGAGCAGCAATGCTCGAGGAAACTGCAGAGTGCGCTTACAACAAACCGGCCTTACCCCTTGTTAGAGCAGACACCTTATTTACTGAGCTCTACCGAGCGCATGACTGCGCGGGATTGAGTAACGCCGAGCCTAGTCAGAAAATTGGACTGCCACTTAACAATAGACTGCCTTTAAAGGACCGGAGTATCTGGGCAGTCGACCGCCAATATCTCGGGCCTTGGCCATTAAGGTACATACTGGCACAAGGCAGCGCTGTAACCTTTTATACGTATCCGTAAGCGAAACGTGCTTCAGGAACTTAATTCTCATCATAATTTATCTGCCACATTTGCCGACTCCAGGGGTAAAAGTTCACAGAAAAATTATAATTTGGCTGCCGATCGCTGAAAATTTTCGGAGCGCATTCCATTAACAGATGTTCGGAGGCACAATTTATCTATTAAGCGACACCGTCCTATGTAAACTACATCTGCGCAGACTCACAGATTTTCTAAGCGTGAAATCGCTGCTGTCCAGTCGTTCGAGCAAAGTCAAAGCCCTAAGCCTGATTGAGCGATTGCCTGGCTGTCTCACAACACTGCGGGAATACGAGCGTCATATTTGTTGAAGTACATAAATTTTGTGTAAATCTATTGAATATTTTCCGGCGCATCGGTTAATAGTTAAAAGTGTTAAGGTCCTACGTATAAAGTCCTACGCCTGAGCCTTCCTGATCGATCCGAATTTGGGTGCTGCTAGATCGCCGATGCGGTGTGATCTATACAGCATCGTCAATGACTTGCAGTGTGGATTGCGGTGATTGTATCTGCCTGTAGGCTTCGCAACATTCTTGCTATTCAAAAAAACTCGTCGTCTAGTTGGCTTTGGAGGATTTACCCTTTGGCCTGGCTAAATTAGCTTGTCGAGACTGCTCAAACACAACACAATCGTTTCTAGCGAGGCTCACACAGTGGCAACGCTACTCAGTAGCTACAGCAACTGTTGAAAGAACAGCTGTCAACGCAGGTTTTGTCTATACATTTTTTCTCTGCCAGTGGCGACGGGTGTTTCGAGCCAGCGAGCCAAGCTGTCGTGAGCAGCGGGAAGAGAGAGTCTGAAAAGCTAGGGTTAGAAGAATTGCTACATGAGATCTGACATTTTTTCAAAAGCTCCTACCGGAATCTTTGCCTGAAGATTATTTCTGAAAATCGAATAGAAATGAGCCATGAGTGTTTCAATCAACACATTTTTTCTGTGTATGTTCATCTACGATTAATTTCGCATATTTAGATGTAAGATATGTACGATTCTGTTGAAGCCTTTGCCAAGGATATAAGTCTAAGGCTTTATCTTGAAATATTTTGACTATTTAGCTTTAAGCCCTATTAGGCAAGGGTTTCAAGGCCTGTTTTTGATGGCTCATGGAGTTTTTGTGAGCCATGGGAGATGTTTGTAGTGAGATCAAACGGTCGCTGTCAGCCAGATTTGAGGCACTAAATTATTACGGGCGAGCATTGTAGCTATGGTTGCTAATAAAGCATGCGATTCTATAACAGCATTTCAACAAGATCTACTCAAATTTGAGAAGTCGGTTGTCGGCCTTATTCAGCGTAGAAAGACTGGGCGACAGAAAGAAGATAGGAAAGCAACGAAGCAGGAAGAGACGATCATGGAAACACCTTTAGTGAATCAGCTCCATCGGCCGGGAGATCAGGACGCCTTGCAGAAAGCAAAGAAGCCCGATCAATCGCAGCGAAAGTACCGGCTATGTGACACGCCCATTGCCATTGTGGGAATGTCTGGCCTGTTTCCTGAGTCCCCCGATCTTGCCTCTTATTGGCATAATATTCTGCGTGAAGCCGACTGTATTACAGAGGTTCCTGCTTCTCGATGGGACGCAGATGCTTACTATGACGGCGATCCCCGAGCGGTGGATAAGACCTACTGTAAGCGTGGAGGCTTTGTTCCGGATATTGGCTTTGATCCGATGGAGTTTGGTCTGCCGCCCAATATTCTAGAGGCAACAGATATCGCTCAACTGCTGGCTTTGGTAATGGCCCGTCGAGCAATGGAGGATGCCGGGTACGGCGCAGACCAAGACTTTGATCGAGCTGCTACCGGAGTCGTCCTGGGTACCGTGGGGCGACAGCTGAGCGGGCCGCTGTGGGCTAGGCTCCAGTCGCCCATCTGGGAAAGGGTGCTAAAGAGTAGCAGTATCCCGGATGAGAATATTCAGGAAATTGTCGAGAGGATTAAGCTGGCCTACGTGGGCTGGCAAGAAAATTCCTTTCCGGGCATGCTCTCCAACGTAGTGGCTGGGCGGATTGCCAATCGGTTTGATTTCGGTGGGCTTAACTGTACCCTAGACGCGGCCTGTGCCAGCTCGTTGGCAGCGTTGAAGATGGCCATTAGCGAACTGGTTGAACACCGCGCTGACATGATGCTGACGGGTGGAGTTGACCCGGATAACTCGGCTTTTACCTATCTCTGCTTTAGTAAAACCCCTGCCCTATCTAGACAACAGATGTCGCGACCGTTTGATGCCGATTCTGACGGCATTATGCTGGGCGAGGGGGTCGGGATGGTGGTGCTCAAACGTCTGGTCGATGCCGAGCGCGATGGAGATCGGGTTTATGCTGTTATTCGCGGTCTTGGAACTTCCAGCGATGGTCGATACAAGAGTATCTACGCGCCCCGTCCTGCCGGGCAGATCGTTGCCCTGAAGCGG
Source organism: Cyanobacteria bacterium J06648_16 (assembly GCA_039817185.1). Taxonomy (GTDB): domain Bacteria; phylum Cyanobacteriota; class Cyanobacteriia; order Phormidesmidales; family Phormidesmidaceae; genus CAWUKV01. The sequence goes on from JBCBWI010000002.1 coordinate 215,402, forward strand.
GCCTACGAGGATGCGGGCATTGATCCAGCAACGGTGGGTCTGATGGAGGCTCACGGCACAGGAACGGCGGCGGGAGACACTGCCGAGTTTGAGTCACTCAAAACCCTGTTTGAGGGGACTAACTACCAGCCTCAGTCGATTGCGTTAGGGACGGTAAAGTCACAGATTGGCCACACGAAAACAGCTGCGGGTGTTGCTAGCCTGATCAAGGCATCGCTGGCGCTCCATCATAAAGTGCTGCCGCCGACCATCAACGTTTCCCAACCGAACCCGAAGCTAGACATCGATCGATCCCCTTTCTATCTCAACACCAAGCTGAGACCCTGGATTCAGCCTGGGAATGCGATCCCTCGCCGTGCGGGTGTCAGTTCGTTTGGGTTTGGGGGAACCAATTTTCACGTTGTTTTAGAGGAGATGACGCCCGAGCAGGTAACCCCTTATCGAGTCAATCCCGTTCCCCAGTCGTTGCTGTTGTGGGCCGATACACCTCTGGCGCTGAGCGAACGGTGTCAGACTGTGCTGACCCAGCTGCGTACCTCAGATGCTGCTCGGTTCTATAATGGGCTGGTGGCGTCCAGCCAGCTCGCGGATATTCCGGTGAAGGCCGCGCGGGTGGGGTGGGTTGCTAGCGACCTTGCTGATGCTGTGAACAAGCTGGAGACTGCCGTTGCTCTCCTGACAACGGACGCGGGTGATAGTTGGGAACATCCTCAGGGCATTTTCTATCGCCGAACTGGGATGCAACTGCAGGAGCAGGTCGTGGCGCTGTTTTCTGGCCAAGGATCTCAATATGTGGACATGGGGCAGCTGCTGGCGGCGAACTTTCCAGAAATGCGTCAGGCCTTTGGTCAGATGGATGATGTTTTGTTGGCTGAGGGGCTGCAGCCGGTATCAGACGTGGTGTATGCCCTGCCAACGTTCAGTGAATCGGAGCAGCGGGCGCAGACGCAGCGTCTGAATCAAACGGAGTGGGCCCAGCCTGCGATTGGTGCCTTCAGCATGGGCCTGTACCGAATTCTGTCGAAGGCAGGGTTGACCCCTAACTTTGTTGCAGGTCACAGTTTTGGTGAGCTCGCGGCGCTCTGGGCTGCAGGCGTGCTTGACGATGCTGACTACTGCAGGCTGGTCAAAAAGCGGGGGCAGGCGATGGCGGTTCCCGCTGATGCGAATTACGACGCGGGCACGATGCTGGCAGTGAAGGGGGATGGGCAGAGAATTCAGGCCCTGGTGTCGGGGCTTGAGGGTGTTGTGATCGCAAACTTCAATTCCGATCAGCAGCTGGTGCTAGCGGGTGGTAAGGCTTCGATTGAGCAGGCGTCTGTCCAGCTTAATGCTCAGGGATTCTCTCCCATTCCGCTGTCTGTATCCGCCGCGTTTCACACTGAACGAGTCAGCTATGCCCAAGCGCCGTTCAGCCAAGCCGTCCAACAAGTCACATTCAAACCTGCCCAGATTCCGGTTTATAGCAACGTCACCGCTAATCCCTATCCTAGCGACGCGGCTGCAATGCAAACGCTTCTGCAGCAGCACATGATTAGTCAGGTCAAGTTTAAGCAAGCGATCGAAAACATTTATGCCGCCGGGGGTCGCTGTTTTATCGAGTTTGGCCCGCGACAGGTCTTGACCAAGTTGGTCAAAGATATTCTGAGCGATCGCCCCCATTTAGCCATTGCTCTTAACGCCAGCCGCCATGAAGAAAGCGACCGCCAACTGCGAAAAGCTGCCATGCAGCTTCGTGTGGCTGGTCTGCCGTTAAAGACGATCGATCCCTATCAGCGACCTGTCCTGCCGACTCCAACCACCGGTAAGCTCACCGTGCAGCTCAACGGTGCCAGCTACGTTAGCGAAAAAACCCAACAAGCTTTCGAACAAGCGCTAAACAAAGAGGCTACCGTGCAACAGTTAAATTTTTCGCCAGAACGACCGTTAGCGGCTGCCCAGCAGTTAGCTGCTCCCTTATCAGGCCGGGTCGAAGCTAACGGGCACACGAACGGGAAGGCTAACGGTCACGAAGGCCCTTCGAACGGACAAACCAACGGCACCCATGAGGGGAACGGCTACGCCTACTATAGCCATAGTAGCAAAGGCTTTAGTCCGGCTACCACCTCGGTACCAAAGCCTATCGATGCTGCTCATCCACGGGCGCAACCGGTTGCCCAGGCGGAGCAGGTTTTACAAAGCCTGGATCGTACCCTTGCCCAGTTCAGTCAGCATCAGAGTCACATCGCCCGTACCCACGAACATTACTTAGCTAACCATAGAGAGTACACGCAGGCGGTCCACCAGCTGACCCAACAGCAACAGTCATTGTTGGCTGCAAACAACCACTTACCGATCGATCCCACGGTCGCAGCTATCTCAGAGCGTAGTCTGATGACGTTTCATGCTCACCAGCAGGAGACCTTACGAGTACACGAGAGCTACCTGAATCATCAGATTAATTGTGCCAAACAGTTTTTCACTTTAGGTCAGCAGACCTACCAAGCCTTGACTGGGGAACAATCTGCTATACCTGCTGGCTTGCCGCTCACGTCAGCGCGTCAGGACGACAATGGATTCACCCCGTCTTTGTCACTATCCGCGCCTGAAGAGACCTTACCAACGTTGTCAGTATCTCCTTCGCTGCCTCTAGAAACGATATCTACAGAGGCGTTAACGCCAGAGCCAGAAATGCCTCTGGCAGATTTAGAATCGCCAGCTGGGGCACTAGCTGAAGTACCGCTGCCAATTGAAACCCAGCCCGTCAAGCTTGATATGGCCAAGCTTGAAGCGGTGCTTCTATCCATTGTCAGCGACAAAACCGGCTACCCGGCAGAAATGCTGGAGCTGGACATGGATATGGAAGCTGACCTGGGGATTGACTCGCTCAAACGGGTCGAAATCATCGGCGCATTTCAGGAAGCGTTTCCCGAGCTCCCCCAACCTGACCTAGAGACCCTTGCCGAAATCGAGCTGCGCACCCTGGGTCAGGTCGCTGACTATATGCGCTCTCTGGTACCGAGTGCTTCACCACAGAGCGATGCTAGTACCCCAACCGAGACCCCTGCTGGGGGCCCTACTGCGGCTGTATCGGCAGTCTCCGAACTGGCTCCGACGTCGATAGTCTCTACAGCAGCAGAAACGTCTGCTCGCTTTAGCGTCCAAGACGTTCAAACCCAGCTCCTATCTGTTGTCAGTGACAAAACCGGCTACCCGGCAGAAATGCTAGAGCTGGATATGGATATGGAAGCTGACCTGGGAATTGACTCGCTTAAACGGGTCGAAATCATCGGCGCATTTCAGGAAGCGTTTCCCGAGCTCCCCCAACCTGACCTAGAGACCCTTGCCGAAATCGAGCTGCGCACCCTGGGTCAGGTCGCCGACTACATGCGCTCCCTGATACCTGCCGAAAAAAAAAGTCTGATGGTGGGATAGAAGCGGAGGCCGAACATCGCATAGCAGAAGTGCCCTCTTCTAACACTCCCTTACCCCGGCGGCCGGTAGAACTGGCCTTTTTACCCAACGCTGACTGGCTAGAGTTCGATTTTCCCCAAGAGCGGATTTGTATTGTGACCGACGATGGAACACCGACAACGACAGCGCTGGTTTATCGCCTGGTAGAGCAGGGTTGGCCGGTAGTGGTAATGACCTTGTTTCAGGGGGCTAGCTCAGCAGAGCCTATGCCTGCAGGGGTTCGCCGGGTCGTTCTAGAGAGGGCAGACGACGCGTACCTAGAGGAGATGCTGGGTGAGATCGCAGCCCAAGAGGGCATTCCCGCCGCCTTCATCCATCTTCATCCGCCCACGACCACTACGTCAGAGCATCCCCTGTCTGACAAAGATAGTGTCCTGGTCAAGCAAGTGTTCTTTCTCGCAAAGCATCTTAAGCCCTATCTAACCCAGCCAGCCGACCACAACCTGTTTCTGACAGTTATGCGTCTAGATGGCCAATTTGGACTGGGTGAACCAAGAGGAAAATTTGAACCATTCAGCCCCGTGTCTGCCGGACTGTTTGGCCTGACTAAATCCTTACGAGCCGAGTGGCACTCGGTCTTCTGTCGGGCTGTAGACGCCAGTGCAGAACTTTCATTGACGCAGTCTGTGGACTGCATCTTAGCTGAGTTGCATGACCCCGATCGCACAATTGCAGAGGTCGCCTATAGCGCTCACGGGCGTCACACGTTACGGGCCTAGCTGCTTTAAACAGCTGCTATTCAATAGCCTGGCAATAATTCTCCTTAGTCTTTGTAGTTTTTGCCCCTGTCTTGAGTCTCTGTTCTTAACTCCCTGTTCTAACACCCACAGGCGACCATGTTTGCACCCCAACCTCCGTCTTCCCCACGTCCAACTTTCATCGCCAGCGGCGGTGCTCGGGGCATCACGGCCCAGTGCGTGATCAGGTTAGCCCGGTCACTGCCCAGTCACTGGGTTTTGCTCGGACGCTCTGCCCTGATGGCTGATGAACCTGTCTGGGCGAAGGACTGTCGGGATGAAGTTGAGCTCAAACAACGCATTCTGCAAAATTTAGCCACGAAAGGGGAGAAAGCGACCCCTGCAGCGGTCAACAAAATTTGTCGCTCGCTGACGGCCAGCCGCGAGATTGCCTCGACCTTACAAACTTTACGAGATATGGGCTGTGAGGCGACCTATCTCAGCGCTGACGTGACCGATAGCGATGCGCTCAAAGCCGGACTGGCGCTGATTATCGATCGTTTTGGCCCCGTTACCGGTATTATTCATGGCGCTGGCAACCTTGCAGACAAGCTCATTGAGAAGAAGTCAGAGCAGGACTTTGAGCGAGTCTATGGCCCTAAGGTCGTCGGTCTTCGAAACCTGCTTAATTGTGTTTCGACCCATCAGCTGAAGTATTTGGTGCTGTTTTCTTCAGTCGCCGGTTTCTACGGCAACGCTGGGCAAACCGACTATGCCCTAGCAAACGAGATCTTGAACAAGACCGCACTCTGGATAAAGCAGCAGTATCCGACCTGTCATGCCGTTGCGATCGATTGGGGGCCTTGGGAAAGTGGCATGGTTACCCCTGCACTGAAGGCGGCTTTTGAGGCGCGGGGAGTCGATATTTTACCGATTGAGGACGCGACTCAGATGCTGGTAAACGAGCTGAATCCAGCGTATGCAGAGACCGCTCAGGTAGTCATCGGCAGCCCCATTCCTTCACCGCTGGCAGTTATAGAAGGTGGGCTTAAAACTCATCTCTTGCGCCGTAAGCTGACCTTGGTAGCCAATCCGTTTTTGCAGGACCACGTGATTGCGGGTTCACCCGTTCTTCCCTTTACCTGTTTGATGGGCTGGATCGCGCGGGCTGCTGAGCAACTCTATCCGGGATATCACAGCTTTCTATGTAAGAATGTCAGGCTGCTGAAGGGCATTGTCTTCGACCAGCAGGTTGTTGAGGACTACGTATTGGAACTCAAGGAGATTGCTAAGAGTAAAAGCGAAATCGTTGTAGAGGGCAAGATACGCAGCCAGACTGCCGCTGGAAAGCCTCGCTACCACTTTAGCAACCAGGTTACGCTACGACCCCAACGACCGGATCGACCCGCTTTGTTCACAGCAGATCTGACACTCGATCGCAAAATTACAGCGCGGTCATCTGATTTTTATCAGGATATCGCCACGTATGGGCTTTTTCACGGTCCTAGCTTCTCTGGCGTCTCGCGCATTCTAAACATTAGCGAAACGAGGATGACAACCGAGCATCAGATTCGCAAGATATCAGCTCGACAGCAGGGACAGTTCCCTATCCAGACGCTCAATCCTTACACCACTGACCTGCAGCTCCATCCTGTACTCATTTGGCTGAAGCACTTTTATCGAGCCACTTGTTTGCCATGCCGGGTCGAGCGTTATGAGATTTTTGACAGCCCACCCTACAATCGGCCATTTTATACAACCACAGAAATCGTTGCTAAAACGCAGAGCAGTCTGACGGTCAATATTATCGCTCATGACGAGCAGGGCAACGTTTATACCTCAATCAAGGGTGGGGGGTCCACCATCTTTTCAGCGAAGAGACAGGTAGCTTAGTGCGGGATAACGGCAAAAAGAGAGAATCATGGAGAAAATTGCAATTATTGGACTATCTTGCTTATTTCCCGATGCCCAAAGTGCTACCATTTTTTGGGAGAATCTGGTTGAGGGAAAGACGGCGACGTCTCAGGCTACCCAAGCTGAGTTCGGCATCGATCCCGATATTTTTTATGCGCCGAATAAGGGAGAACCCGACAAGACTTACTGTCTAAAGGGTGGGTTTATTCGTGAGTTTCGACTTGATCCGACCGGCTACGCACTCTCTCCCAAAACGATTGAAAGGCTGGATCCCCTGGCCAAAAGCGCACTTTATGTGGCTAAACAGGCGCTGCAGGACAGTGGATACTGGCGTCATTCTTCTTTGCGTACGCGGTGTGGTGTGGTGGTTGGCAACATGTCGCTGCCGACCCGAACCTCATATCAGCGGGTTTCACCCCTCTATCAGCAGGTGATTGAATCGAGCGTTCAGCAGCTTCTGCAGTGCCCAGACTTTCACCTGTCTAGGGCGTTGACGGCCTCGGATCGAGGCACTCACTTCGATTCGAGGGTCTCTAGTTTACCTTCGGCTATCGTAGCTCGGGCGCTTGCCCTGTCAGAGACGCACTTTTCCCTAGATGCGGCCTATGCCTCATCCTTGTACGCCATCAAGCTAGCCAGCCACTATTTACAGGCGGGCCGAGCGGACCTGATGCTGGCCGGGGCGACCAGCTATGTCGATCCGCTCTTTATTCGGATGCTCTTTGCCGGGGTACAGGCGCTGCCTGACAACGGGGTAAGCTGCCCGTTTGATGAGCGGTCGCGGGGACTGACACCTGCGGACGGTGCCGGTATGGTGGTGCTGAAACGCTATGGCGATGCGGTTCGCGATGGCGACAAGATTTACGCTACGATTGCCAGTGTGGGCCTATCCAACGACGGCCTGGGAAAGCACTTGCTGAGACCGAATTCGAAGGGCCAGATCACGGCATTCGATCGAGCCTACAGAGAAGCGAATCTGAGTCCTCGGGCAATTGACTATATTGAATGCCATGCGACCGGAACGCCATTGGGAGATGCCACTGAGCTACAGTCACTTCGCACCTTTTTAGACCGATACCAGGCGCATCCTCTATTGGGGGCAGCCAAGGCAAACGTCGGTCATTTGCTAACGGCGGCGGGTATGGTCAGCCTGCTCAAAGTCGTGTTGTCAATGCGACAGGGGCTGATTCCGCCAACGCTAAACCTGACAGCGGCGGAGAAACCGACGGGGCTAATGACCGATAGCGAGCAGATTGTCCAGCAGCTGACGGCCTGGCCCGAGCAGCCAACGCGGCGTGGTGCTATCAACGCGTTTGGTTTTGGCGGCACCAATGCTCATTTGGTTGTTGAGCACCCCCCCGAACAGCTAAGTGGACCGTCGCCAACCGGTCCTTTACACCCCATCGAAGCAGTCGCGTCATTCTCATCAGGATCTTCTGATTCTGTTCCCTACAGCCCGGTTGCCATTATTGGAATGGATACCTTCTTTGGCGGCTGTGATGGACTAGATGCCTTTGACCGCACGCTCTATGACGGAATTCAACAGTTCAGGCCACTGCCGCCCCATCGCTGGCAAGGGATTGAGCAACAGGATGCCCTACTGACATCCCACGGTCTGGACAAAATTCCAGAGGGTGCTTACATCGATCAGTTTGAGGTGGACACTCGCCGGTTCAAGGTCCCACCCCACAGCGTTCAGCAGCTGCAGCCTCAGCAGCTATTGCTGCTCAAGGTCGCCGATCGCGCCCTGCAAGATGCCGGACTGGCTCCTGGCGGCAACGTTGCTGTTGTTGTTGCAATGGAGATGGACCCGTCACTCCATCAGCGGCTGCAGCGTTGGCATCTTGACTGGCAGCTAGAGGCGGGCCTAACGGAGAGTGGGATCAGCCTGGACGAGGACGCGTTGGCAGACCTGAAGGCTGTGCTCAAGGACAGCCTTCACCCGGTGGCTAAGGTGGACGATTTTATCGGCTGCATTGGTAATATCACGGCCAGTCGGGTCGCTGCGCTGTGGGATTTTGACGGCCCTGCTTTTACCCTAAGCGCAGCAGAGCAGTCGATGGCCAAGGCTCTCGAAGTGGCCCAAATTTTACTCGATCAAGGTGAAGTCGAAGCTGTTTTAGTTGGAGCGGTTGATCTGGCCGGTGGCTTTGAGCAGGTGCTGGCGCAGCAAAAAGATGCCCCGGTCAACGCTGGGATGCCTACCTGGAGCTATGACCAACAGGCTCAGGGACAGGTCATAGGTGAAGGGGCTGGCGCGATTGTTCTAAGGCGACTAGAGCAGGCAAAAGCTGCAAAAGACCGGGTATATGCTGTTGTGGATGCGATTGGTCTCGCCCAAGCCACGGACACTCAGCTGACCCCTGAGAGGGTAACTGCGGCCTGTCAACAGGCCCATGCCAGGGCCGGCACAAGGCTCGCCGACGTGGGTTATCTAGAGGTATGCAGTCAGGGGATTTCAACGGTTGATACTGCCGAGATTGAAGGACTCACTCAGGTGTATCGGGGTTCGGACTCTGCTAAAACCTGTGCTATTGGGAGCGTCACCGCTAACGTTGGCTATGCAGGCGTGGCGGCTGGGATGGCAAGCCTGATCAAAACGGCGCTGTGTCTCTATCATCGCTATTTGCCGTCTGTTCCAGGCTGGTCAGCTCCTCAACAGGCTGAGCAGTGGCAGGGGTCTCCCTTTTATGTCGCTCAGCGGTCTCGTAGCTGGGCGTTGGGCAGTTGCCCAGCGCGACGTGTGGCTGCGGTGAACCTGGCAACTCCAGAGATGTCGGCCCATATCCTGCTTTCCGAAACGGCTGCTCAGGTCGACCGACCTAGTCGTTATCTGGAGCAGAAGCCGTTTTATTTACTTGCGATCGCAACCCATAGTCCTGACGACCTCCGCGCCAAGCTAGGGACGCTGCAAACTGCCTTATCGACCGATATTTCCCTGATGAAGCTAGCCCAGCAGACCTTTGTCACTTACCAAAAGGAATCTCACTTACCCTACACCCTCACTCTGGTTGGCGGAAATCGCGATGCCTTGCAGCAAGAGCTAACGCGCGCCACCGAAGGCGGGGTCAAAGCATTCGAGACTGGTAAGGACTGGCAAACACCAGGGGGCAGCTTCTTTACCCTTAAGCCCCAGGGACGGACGGGGCAGGTTGCCTTTGTTTACCCAGGGGCCTTTAGCGCCTACGTCAGGCAGGGCCAAGACCAGCTAAGACTATTTCCCTCGCTTCACCATCACCCGATGCTGCAGAGCACGGGGGACCGATACGCCAGTCTTGACCGATTATTATATCCTCGCACGCTTAAGGCACCGTCAAGGCGGCAGCTAGAGGCTCTAGACAAGCGACTGTTGTCCAACCCTCTGGCAATGTTTGAGGCCGAAATGGCCTGTGCTGGGTTTACCACAGCCATTCTTCAAGACTATTTTGACCTGCGACCTCAGATGGCCTTTGGCTACAGCCTGGGTGAGACCAGCATGATGGTGGCCCAAGGGGTCTTTGACGCAGCCGAGTTTGGTCAGGGCAGCCGCTCGCTAGAACAATCGCCCCTGTTCGGCGATCGCCTATCGGGGCCTAGAAATGCGGTGCGTGACTGCTGGGGGCTGCTGCCTGTGAGTACCGATGAAGAAGAAGATCTCTGGGGCAATTATGTGTTGATGGCCCCCATTCCAGAGATTCGGCGAGCAATCCAATCAGAGTCGCGTGTCTATTTAACCCAGATTAATACTGATCATGAGGGCGTCATTGCGGGGCATCCAGACGCCTGCAGCGCGGTAATCAAAAAGATCGGATGCCCGGCCTTTCAGGCTCCGTTCGATCACGTCATCCATTGTCCGCCGGTCGCAACCGAGCAGACCGAGCTAGAAAAGCTCAATACCTTCTCTATACGTCCGGTTCCGGATGTCTCTTTTTATTCGGCAGCTGCCTACGGGCCGATCGCTCAGGACGGCCCTGCCATCAGCCGGAGTATTGCCCAAAACCTGTGTCAAACTTTAGACTTTCCCCGTTTGGTCAATCGAGTCCATGACGACGGTGCTCGCATCTTTATTGAGGTGGGGGCCGGGGGAACCTGCAGTCGGTGGATTAGCACTATCCTCAAGGACCGCCCCCATCTCACCACGCCGCTTAACCTGCGTGGTATGGATGATCACACTGCCCTAGTTCGAACCCTGGCTCGCCTGGTCAGCCATCAGGTTCCCCTGACGCTGGCTCCCCTCTATGGCAGTGCCCGAGCACCCCAGGCAGCGGTGTCCCAGCCAGACGCGATTGTCAAGACAGTGCAGGTCGGTCGGCCCAGTATTGCTGAGGCTATCCTAAGCGATGCGAATAGGGTGCGTTTCCGAGATGCGGCGGTAACAAAACAGTCTGTCTCTGTAGCCATGGCCTCTCAGACTGAACCCACCCAGGTTTTATCGATTGCCCCAGCCCCGACGCTGCCCGCGTGCTCTTCGGCGGCGGTCTCGCCTGTCTCGCCCCCCGCACAACAAACGCATGCCCTGATGGGGCAGGCTCACGCCACCTTTTTGTGCAGTCGTAAAGCTGCTCTACAGCACTTGCGCGATTGGGTTTCCCAGACGCTGGCGATCGCTGAAGTCATTACTGCCGGCTCAACTGCCACCGCCACCGCGACGGACTCAGCAGCAGCCCCGGACCAAGCGGTTCCGTCCGTCCCCGATAGTATTCCAGAACTTATTCGCAGGTAGGAGATTTTTCTTATGGTCAGCATTAGCTCCCCACTTCCGGCAAACTCCCTGCGGTATGTTAGTCCGTTTTCCAGTCTCTTCTCCAAACCCGCCCAGGCTTGGCAAGGATCGCTTGATCAGGTCGCCTGGCAAGACGAAGAGATCTATCAGCGTCTGCAGCAGATCGAACAGCCATGCTACATCGTGCGCAATCAGGATCGCATCGGCGTTGCGCAGACGGGGCGCGTGGTCACCGACAGTAACGGCCATGCCGCTCAGACCGAACTGCTTGCGATGACCCCAGCCATTGCGCTCGGTAGCCTGGGTGATCCGAGCTTTTGCACCGCACACAACACTCAGTATGCTTACATGGCCGGGGCAATGGCGGGGGGGATTGCCTCCGAGGCATTGGTGATTGCCCTTGGTCGAGCAAAAATGCTGGCCTGTTTTGGTTCGGGTGGGCTGGGGCTCGACCGGATCGAAAGTGCGATCTCAACAATTCAACAGGCCCTGCCCAACGGTCCCTACAGCTTTAACCTGCTCCATAACCCCCACGAACCCGCGGTCGAAAGCGCCACTGTAGACCTATACCTCAAGCACCGGGTGGCGACGGTTGAGGCCTCGGCCTTCTTGACCCTAACACCGAGCATTGTCTACTACCGGGTTGCGGGCTTGCGGCTCAATGCCGCTAGTCAGATTGAATGCCACAACAGAGTGATTGCGAAGGTCTCTCGCCAGGAAGTGGCCGTCCAGTTTATGCGACCTGCGCCGGCTAAGATTCTTAGGGAACTGATTGCACAAGGTTTGATTACCGAGCAGCAGGCACGCTGGGCTGAGCTGGTTCCTATGGCCGATGACATCACCGTCGAGGCCGATTCTGGTGGCCATACTGACAATCGTCCCCTGGTTTGCCTGCTACCTGCCATGCTGGCGATTCGCGATCAGATTCAGGCCGAGCGCGCTTACACTCAACCGGTGCGCATCGGCGCAGCAGGGGGTATTGCCACGCCCCAGTCGCTGTTGTCAGCCCTGATGATGGGAGCTGCCTATGGGGTCACCGGATCGGTCAATCAGTCCTGCCTGGAAGCCGGCACCTCAGATACCGTTAAAGCCCTATTAGCCCAGGCAGAAATGGCCGACATCATGATGGCCCCGGCAGCTGACATGTTCGAAATGGGGGTCAAGCTGCAAGTGCTTAAGAAAGGAACGCTGTTTCCAATGCGGGCTCAAAAGCTTTACGACACCTACAAAGGGTACGACGCCATAGAACAAATTCCACTCACGGAACAGGCCAAACTAGAAAAGCAGGTTTTCCGACAGCGCTTGGATACCGTCTGGGAGAAAACCGCAAGCTATCTCGCTCAGCGTAATCCTCGAAAGCTTGAGCGTGCCCAAAAGGATCCTAAGCTCAAGATGGCTCTGATGTTTCGCTGGTATCTGGGGCTATCGTCCCGCTGGGCCAGAACTGCCGAAGTAGAGCGTCAGCTTGACTATCAGATCTGGTGCGGTCCGGCCATGGGTGCTTTTAATCAGTGGGTAAAGGGGACCTATCTGGCTGCCGCTGAATCACGCCGAGTTGTGGATGTTGCTTACCACATGATGATGGGAGCTGCGATTGCCTACCGAATTCAAAGTCTCAGGCTACAGGGACTACAGCTGCCAGCCCACTATGCTCAGTATCGGCCGGTTCACGCTGTTGTCGGTAAATAGTTCGCCGAAAAGTGATAGCTGAAGGGCCGTACAGACACCTCAAAACAGTAATCATTAGACGCTTTTTTCTAAAACCATGCAAAACCTCCAAGATCAGGGCACGTTGACCGAGGACAGAATTCAAATGTGGCTCGTTTCTCAGCTGAGTCAACAGCTGGGAATGGATCCTGGCGAGATTGATGTTGAGGCTCGCTTAGACAGCTTTGGGCTCGACTCAGCTCAGGCCCTAGGACTGATGAGTCAGGCCGAACAGCTGGTGGGGTTTCAAGTCTCCCCGGCATTGCTGTGGCATTACCCCACCATTGCGGCCCTGTCTGAACGGCTGGCAGAGGACTGTGCAGATGATGATGCAGAGATCTTCGAACTTTAAGTGTTTTCTAATACCGCCAGGGAGAATCACATCCATGAATGCATCTGAGCTGCTCACCAGTTTGACTCAAAAAGGAGTCAAACTTTGGGTCAATAACGGCAAACTCAATATCCGTTCGCCGAAAGGCGTCGTTACTTCCGCTGTCCAAGCTGAGCTGACTGCTAACAAATCTGAGCTGTTAGCGTTGCTAGAGCGTGACGACTGCAGCGGTTCGAAAGCCTACGGTCCGGCTTCAATGCCGCTAGAGCAAGGGGTTAGTCTATACACTATTGGACGGATCATCGGTGGCTTTGGCGAGCGAGAGACTGCAGACTATGTACCGCCCGTCATTAGTTCTAGGCAGATGGCCCAGCGGCTCATTGTTACCTTTAGATCCGTACCGCGTCAGGGGATCTCTCAGTCGGTGCTCGCGTTTCGCGAAGCACTACAGCGTCAGCTCCAGCAGTCAGGGGTTACGGTTGAGCCTTGGGAAGCGGCTACGCGTGAACTCAGTTATAGGGTGACCATTCCCATCATTAATCGAAAGCTGAAGATCAAAACTCAGATGGTTCGAGCTGGGGTTAACGCAGTAATTGATGTCGAAAGACCACCCACACTCTGGCGTACCGCAGCCCGTTTTGTGGCCGAAAAGATCTATCAGATATACCGGCGCTTTTTTCTGCGGGGTCGAAAGCTATCGGTCATGCATATCGCCCAAATGATTAGCTGGGCTGAGGATCACGCCGCCAAATTTATCGAGAATCCGACCAACACCCAGGTCATTGTAATTACCGATCTAGATCCGGAGTTTGCCAATCATGACTTGCCCTACCGGCGCAAGATTAATATTGGGCTTAATACCCTGATTCGAACTTTCTCAGAGTTAGTCATTGGCGTATCTGAGTCGAAACTCTCGATTCTCAATATGAACCTGTCCGACTCGGTGTTCATTCCCTCGGAATTAGAGACGTTTGTCAACAAGTCTTTAATTCCTAAGATATTTGTTCCCATTTTGCCATTGCCGATGAGCCGGTTCGAGCTTGGTCAGTATGACCCGCAGCGCCATGAATACGCTCATCAGCTCATAAGGCTGGGGCAAAACCTAGTCGATACGTGCCTTTTCCCACCTGGGTTCAAGCTCAGCCGAGTGATCAAGCGCCAGTCCTACAGAGACATTGTTGATACTATTGTGAATGGTAGAACTGGTGTTTCCTACGGATTTGTTGCCTATATAGAACCGCCCCAATACATCGGTGCGCCTGAGATTGATGCTTCAACCTGGCACACTCTCAGCCCCGTCGAGGGGTTCAGTCCTGACGAGATTCGTCAAAACCCTCGGGGGCGTCGCTACTTGCGGACAAAAATTGGCTCCTACCGATACAAACAAATTCCTGATGTCTGGCTGGTCAGCTCTCGTTCAGGCGCAAATAAAACAGATTTGTCCCTAACCCAGGATGTGTTGAGAATTGGACTGACAACCCAGTTGCTGTTGCAGTCCCCCTTCGACATTGACATAAAAGCAGCAGATATCAAGCCTTCCTATGATATCTATGTAATGGTGTCGATTGCTCTATCCGCCGCTTTGTTTACGCCATCGCTGGTTGAGAAGGGGGCCCCCATTGTTCACTTCCACGGCTATCCAGCGGCAGGCTGGTTCCAACAGGGAGAACATTGGGCAGGTGTTCAGAATCCATCCGTTCCTTGCGGTACCTACGAATCTGGCGTCTTCAACTTCCTGAGTATGAGTCACCTGAGCAATCTTCAATCTGGGTCGCTGAAGCTTGCTGCTTTAGTCGAGCCTGACCACGGGACAAACATCATTGCATCCGATCTTACATACCTATTGGATCGGCTAGCCGAGGGAACCCACCAAGGGCAGATTGAGCTAGGGGGTAGGCACTTTGCCTCGCTCAAAGCAGATTCTTTTGGTCAACTCGTTCACTCTTGATGAGGCTTCGGTCTGTTTAAGCTATGCAGCTATTTCGATTTCCTATATACGGCAGCAAATGACTGACTCGACCATTCCTCTCATCTTCTGGAATTTGCTGCTATTATCGCTGTTTCATTCTGCAATTGCCGGCCTACTGGCGTTCTCATTGATGCGCTCACGAACTTCCCGGGGTGGATTGTCACTGCCCTCGGTTACAGTCCTGCTTTGTATGCGGGAGAGTTCGACCCCCAACCTGGCCTGCCTGCAGGGCTTACTTACACTCGACTACCCTCGCTATACAATCCAGATTGTGACTGAGCGGATACAGGACCAAGATCATGTAGTTCGCTTTTGTCAAAACTATCCAGATGTTCCGGTAAATATTTGCGCGCTTGAAGTCTGGCATAAAACCTGTAGCTTTGAAGGGAGTGCTCTAATCCAAACGGTTCGTCAACTATCGCAGCCTAGCGAAGTTGTCGCTATGATTGATGCTAGCCTGCAGCCCCACCCGAACTGGCTAACGGAGCTAGTAAGGCCGCTGGCCGATACTCGGGTTGGCGTGACCACTGGTTATCGATGGTACCCGCCCGTGAAAGGGGGACTGCAGGCGCTGTTGCGATATGCGTGGAATGGGTTCATGGTGGTTCAAATGTGTCTTTCTCGGGTGCCGTGGGAAGGGTCATTTGCCCTGAGAACTGCGCAGATTCATCAGATTGATCTCGTCAACACGTGGCAAAAATCGGTCACAACCGACGTCATTTTGAGCACATTGCTGCGACGACAGGGGTTGGAAGTCAGGGTGGTCCCCTCTTTGTTTATGGCTCAGCACCACCATTCAGATTTATATAGCTTTGTTGACTGGGTGAAACGGCGATTGTTGCTGCTGCGAGTTTACCATCCGCTATGGCTCCTGGTTGCTGCCCAAGGCATTTTCGTGACGGCGACGCTGACGCGGGCATTCGTCAAGTTGGTGTCCGCGCTATTTCTAGGAGACTGGTCCGCTAGCTACTGGGTCTTGTGCGGGTTTGCAGTTTACATGGGTGTCGTTGCTGTGCTGATCAGTATTCCGGAGCGCTATGCCCGTCAGGCTGCAAAGCAGCGAGGAGAATCCAAAAATCTGATTCCTCTTCTACTGTTGCCCAAAATTCTATTGGCCATTCCGCTGGCTCAGCTGCTCCATGCCGTTACCACCATATCAATCTTGTTTGTCCGTCGTTTGACCCTGCAGGACAACGCCTTTCCGATTCAAGAACTGCGGCGTATTTAGAGAACGGTATTCCCAAGCCTCACTTTCAACCTGGAGAAGACTATGGCGCTCAATCTACATCCGCTTTCAGGCAGTTCCTTTCCCAATCTGATTCGATTATTTCGCAATCACGAAGTTGAGTTCAAATATCTACCAAAGGCGCTGGGCTGCTCGCTAATCAGCCTATCAAGCATTCTAGATCGCCAGCTGGCGAGAAGGCATTTCGACCCGCAAGCTGACCAGCTGACCTTTAGAGAAGCTCCCGTCTTTATTTTGGGACACTGGCGTAGTGGAACGACCTACCTGCATCATCTGATGAGCCAGGACACGCACTTCAGCTATGTGTCGTCATATCAGGCTTGGGCACCTGAGCTTTTTCTACAAAACCGACCCTACATTCGCCTTCTAGTAGAAAGAAGTTTGCCGAAAAGGCGTCCTTTCGATAATGTTGAGCTATCTATGCGAAAGCCCGAAGAAGAAGAGTTTGTGATGTCAAACGTGACTCCTCACAGCTTTATTCATACATTCTTTTTCCCAAAAGACACTCGCGAAATTTTCAGGCAATCCGTTCTATTTGAACGGCTTAGCGTTGCGAGCAAGCATGCCTGGGAAGCGCAGTACGTGAGAGCGCTTAAGATGGCTGCGTTAGCCATGGGCGGTAACCGCCCGCTCGTCAAAAGTCCTGCTAATACGGCGAGAATCAGTACGCTGCTCAAACTGTTTCCTGACGCCAAGTTTATCCATATTTATAGAAATCCCTTTACCGTGTTTTTCTCTCAGCGCCACACCTGTCTGAAGCTGATTGAGATGTGGAAGTTTCAGGATATCAGTGTCGAGGAAGTAGAAGATAATATTCTGTTGATCTACAAGCTACTGATGCAACGCTACTTTGAAGACAAAAATCTGATTCCATCTGACAATTTAGTCGAACTCAGCTATGAAGATTTTCAAGCGAATCCGATAGAAAAACTAGAAGAGATCTATGCCCAGCTAGAAATTAGTGACTTCGAACAGGTCAAGCATCGTTTATCGAGTTATGCCCTGTCTAAGTCAAGCTATCAAAAAAACAGTTATGACTTGGATCCAACTCTGCTAGATAAGATATATTCTCATTGGGGTTTCACTATCGATCGCTGGGGGTATCCGGTGTCCCGTTCTAACCATTCTGAAGCGCAGGTAGGCGAAGGCGTTTTGTCTATTTAAGCCGGTCTGTTTAGGTTGGTAGCAATGACCTGATTCAGACTCTGTTTGGACGGTGCTGGTCAACCTGCTGACTCGAAATAATCATGGCTTAAAAGGGGAATATCTCTCGTTGTTACCTGTGCACTCCCTGCTTGCAACACGAGCCCCTCACCCCCAGCTTTCGTCCGTACATAGCCCAGTCCAACGGCAGTTCCATCAGGCCGCGCCACTGTGCTCCTCACTTCACCCACCTTCTCTCCATTTAGTGTGAGCACTGTTCCCGGCTCCGCCATCTGGCTCAGCTCCAGACCCCACAGCCGCTTCTTCACCCCTTTATAAGTGTTCAGGCGCGCAATCGTCTCCTGTCCGATGTAGCAGCCTTTGTCAAACGAGATCGCCGACCACAGCCCGGCCTCCAGGGGGTTATCCGCATCTGTCAATTCTTTGCTCGGTAGCGGTCGTCCCTGCTCAACGCGTAACCGCTCCCACTCCTCCGCTGAGAGCGGCAGAATGCCTGTCTGGGTTAACGACTGCCAAACTATCTGGGCCTCGCTTTGCGGACCAATGAGGGTATAACCGGGCAGGGCCAGTCCGCTATTGGCCGCCAGGGTTAGCTCAACTCCGGACACTGTGACAGGTGCCTGATCATAGGGCGTTTCGGGCAGCGGTGTCGCCACGAGAGACGCTAGTTTGTCGGCAGCAGCAGGCCCCACTAAATAAAAAATAAACGTTTGGTCAGTTACATCCTTCAGCGTCACCTTATCGGCAAAGAAGATGTAACGATCCATCCAATCCACTAGCGTACCGGCCATCTCAGGTGACGTGAGCAGCAGCACGTCGTCCGATCGAACATAAGCCGTCACCCAGTCAAGGGTTCGCGCCGTTGAGGTCACAAAGACAGTGCTACAGCCCTGCCCCGGCTGCAGCCGCTGAAAATCGTTTGTGGTTTGGTTGTGCAAAAAGCGAATGCGATCGGCACCGGTCACAGAAATGCATCCCCAATGGCTGCGGTCTAGAATAGCGGCCCCAGTATGGGCGGCCTGGTAAGCGGTGGTCATGGATATTCAATCACAGTCGGGCCACCCCATCTTATCGCTGTCCGATGGATTAGCGTGCTTGAGGCTATTCCACTTGAAGCTATCGGGTTTGGACCGTACTGCCGAGCCCCTTAAAGCGATCGGCCAGTTCAGGATTTTCGGTCTCGACCAGCTCAACTAGCACCTGTGTATTATGAGCGGCCAGCTCAATCACCTGGGCATCCATTAGCGAATCCAGGTTTCTGGGGGTGCGATTGATGTGTCCAGACATCGACAGTAGAGCAGCGGTTTTGCGGATGTGTTCATCTAGACGTCCGTCGATTAGCCAGCTCTGTGCCTCTAGTGCGGTAAAAAAGTCGATGTGATCTAGCACGGTCGCTCCCGCTTCGGCTTCAATGCTGCCGTCTCGGGCCACCAGGGCCTGCAGCTTGTCAGCATCGCGCACATCGTTGTCGATATGGCGATAGTAAACCTCTAGAAAAACAGAAACGGCCTGGGGATTTTTTTCAAGGATGCGGTCAGAAGCGACAACAACGCTGATAATCGTGTCTGGGAGGGTCTCACTGCTGACGGCGACCGTGTAACCGCGGTCGACGGCTCGGGTGACGTAAGGATCGCGCAGCATTACCGCCACTGGGCTGGAATCAGCGGTTTGTAGTGCCTGCCAGACCTCAGAAGCATCCTGATAGCGCTGGGGACGCAGCTGGCTGAGGTTTAGTTCAGGGTGGCGAACTTCTAATGCTGCGGCCATGTACTCGCTGGGGCTGTCGCCTGCGTAGGCAAACGATAGTTGGTATTCGTCAGCAGCTGTTGTCTTGATTAGCTGGGCCAGTTGGCGCATTGAAGTCAGCTCAGGATAGTCGCGGGTGTTGAGCACTAGGGCATCGGCTCCGGCAGAGCGGCTGATCAGGCCCACAATTTTGCCTTCGGGTTGCTGCTGCAGGTATTGATCGAGGGTCGTAACGATCAGATCGGCTTCTTTACCCAGCCGTCTGGCACGAACCACCTGGTCCAGTTCGTATTCGTAGGTAAACTCGATATCGGCATTGATTAGCTCACGCTGAAATTTTGAATCTCTGAGCAGGCTCTGGCCGCTGAAGGTATCGCCCAGCAGCGTGAGCTTGGCTGACCGGCCAAACAGGTCCCGTACAGAAGGGTTCTCACGAGCGGGGTCGCTGACCGCTAGGGTGCGATCGCGATCTGGGTTAGCCGCTGCCCCTGATTGGGCAACAAACGCGGGCGTCTGGCTGTAGAACCAGTACAGAGCGCCAAACAGCAGTCCCAAGCTACTAAACAGCGCGGTCAGTAAGACATTTTCAGTTTTTTCATGCATGGTCAGAATAACCTGGTTGACCAAAAAGTAGAGAACGGTAGACACGTTGGTTACGACGCGGCTCTTTCTGAACCAGGTTCCGCAAGCGTGTTTGAAGATAAAGAAGCTTGAAGTTGCTTAACGAACAACTTCTGTTGTTGTAGCCGTCGTCACAAAGGCTGATGCATAGAGATTGATGCATAGTGGCCAACCGCAATGCGTGCTGTGCCCCAGGCAGGTGGATGCCCGGTGTCAAAGGCATAATGGCAAAAGCCATTTCTACCTTTAATCGAACAGCAGCAAAAAGATGGATTTGTTAGGCTCAGGGCGTTGCTTTACCCACACCTCTGCCATGTTTCCGTTCTGCATGCCCCATACCACCGATCAAAAAACCGCTTACAAGGCCTACAAGCAGCACCAGCTCAATATGCTCAAGGCCATGCGCGATAGCACCGAAACCCACCTGGCTGCGCTCAATGCAGCGGTTGAGAAAACCGAGTCCCAAATTGCGCAACTGGACGCGGAGACGCCCAGCAGCCAGACTGCGGTATAGATGAGCAGGCATTCTTTGCGGAGCTGAGACACCTGTGGGGTGGGCTACTCTGCCCTCCCCTTGGTTAGGCGAGCGAAACGCTCACCCTACGGAAGTAAGACATCTTCCCTCTGCGTCTGACCCACTTGCATTTTTAGCGAACATCCCCGACGCTAGTGGATATTTTTCGTGGGGCGATCTCCCTAGACCGATGCATGTTCTTCACGGTGGCTGGATACCCGAGACGACGACTGCGTTTGTGCAGGAGGGCAGCTTTTACCTGTGGGTAGAGTCGTCCAAATGGCGCAAATATCGACAGATATCGCCACGTAAGCATCCACGCCACTTGGCAGGAAAAGCCCTGACCGAGTTTCTGACTAACGAACTCAAACTGCAGCCAGCTCCTGGAAAAATGGGAACCTACCCCATCCATATGGGCTATTTCTGGCTGCCCAGCGATGACAAGGGTCCCCTCCCCTCGCCCGAACTCAGTCGCTACCTAGAGGAACCGATCGCAGAGTCCTTTAAGCTGGCGCTCTGGCAGGTGGCGTGTTGTCAGGTGACAGTATTGACCGGGAGCGGGTTTGTCAACCCGTTGGTTCTCCTGCTGGAAACGCTGTATCGGCAGGTGGTCAATGGTGTGATTGACTGTCAGATCGGCTCGGATCTGCTGTTTTGGTACCACTATTCGCGATCGCTGCCGAACCTGATCCAGGGGGATCACTACATTCCCTCTCTCAAGTATCGAAAACGCCAGGAGCGATTCGAGGTGTATACCGGCTGGGAGGCGTTAGGCCAGGGATACGAAGATGCGATCGCAACCCATGCTTCAGCAATGCCCCTCGCCTGCCGGTTGGGCCAGGCCACCCCGACCGACACTCCACGGCCCTACGATCCCGAGACGCTGCTCCGGCATTTTTCTGAATGTTGGCTGACCGATATCGTCACCCAGACGCCGCTACCCAGAACCTTCCTCAGTCAGGTTGAGGGGACCATCATTGAAGACTGTGCCGGTGCAACATTCTCGGCCTACAACGGCACGCCCGAGCGGCTGCAGGTTTATCAGCAGTGGCAGGCCTGGCGCGATCGCATCTGCCGCACCCAGACCGACAGCGCCTTCTACCTGGGCTTTCGCCTGGATGCGCCGAATAAGCCTGAAGCGCCCTGGCCCCTAGCGCTACAGGTAATCCTCAAAGCGGATCCGTCGGTGCAGCTCAACCTGCTGGACTATTGGCGGATGGAAGCGAATCAGCAGTGGGCGATGAAGCTGCTCCTGGGTGAGAACTTTGAGCAGCAGCTGTTGCTCAACCTGGGGCAGGCCGCCCGCATCTACCCGCTGCTGTGGGAGGGATTGGAGACCGACCAGCCCATCGGCGTACTGCTGGATATGGATGCGGCGGTGGACTTCTTGCAGGAGGCGGCCTGGGTGCTAGAAAGCGCAGGCTATAAGGTCATTGTGCCCAGCTGGTGGACGGCGGCGGGGCGCAGGCGACTGAAGCTGAGACTCAATGCCCGCAGCAAGCAAACCAGCAACGACAAAAGCAAAACCTATTTTTCGCTCAGCAATATTGTCGAGTACGAGTACCAGCTGGCCCTGGGCGACGAGACGATTACCCAAAAAGAGTGGCAGCAGCTGGTCAAGGCCAAAACGCCAATGGTGCAGATTCGCGGGCAGTGGGTGGTGCTAGACCCCAGCAAGCTGGAAGAAATGCGGACGCTGCTTGAGCAAAAGCCTCAAGAGACGTCGCTGCTGGGGTTCATGCGGGTAAGCGCAGAGCAGGGGGAAGACCTGGAGGTGGTGTGCGATCGCAACTCCGCCCTCAACGACATGCTAGATCCGCTCAACAACCCCAGCCAAATCGAGATTACTGACGACCCCGATCGGTTTCACGGCAGCCTGCGCAACTATCAAAAGCGGGGACTAGCCTGGATCAGCTATCTCGAACAGCTCGGCATCAACGGCTGCCTGGCGGATGATATGGGCCTGGGCAAAACCGTTCAGGTGATCGCCCGCCTGTTGCAGGAGCGAGAGGACACCGAAGCAGGACCAACATTGCTCATCTGCCCTACCTCCGTCATCGGCAACTGGTTTCATGAGCTGCAAAAGTTTGCGCCCTCACTCAGCGCCACCATTCACCACGGTCCCCAGCGAACTAAGGAGCCCGAGCCCTTTGCCGAACTTTGCCAAGAACAGGACGTCGTGATCACCTCGTTTAGCCTGGCTCGCCGCGACAGCAAACTGCTGCAGACCATTGACTGGCATCGCATCGTCCTAGACGAAGCGCAGAACATCAAAAACCCCCAGGCTGCCCAGACCAAAGCCATCAACCAGATCGCTGCACCCCATCGCCTTGCCCTAACGGGAACCCCCATCGAGAACCGACTGATGGACCTGTGGTCGATCTTTCACTTCTTAAATCCTGGCTACCTGGGCAATCAGAAACAGTTTAAGGAACAGTTCGAATCTCCCATTCAGCGCGAACAGGATACTCGTCGCTCCCAGGTGCTCAAACAGCTCGTCGAACCCTTTATTCTGCGCCGCGTCAAAACCGATCAGCGAATTATTCAAGACCTGCCCGATAAGATCGAACAGAAGCTGTTCTGCAATCTCACCAAAGAGCAGGCCTCCTTGTACGCGGCCACTGTTAAGGATGTGATGGCGCAAATCCAGGCGGCAGATGGCATCAAGCGCAAGGGTATTATGCTGGCAACCCTGCTCAAGCTCAAGCAAATCTGCAACCATCCCCGCCAGTTTCTGCAGGACGATAGCGAATTCTCACCGACCCGTTCCCATAAACTCTCTCGTCTAACCGAAATGGTGTCCGAAGCCCTTGAAGAGGGCGAAAGCCTGCTGATATTCAGTCAGTTTACCGAAATCGGAGCGGCGCTAGAGCAATACTTTCACCAGACCTGCCACTACAACACCTACTATCTGCACGGTGGCACCAGCCGCAAACGCCGGGAACAGATGATCGCCGAATTTCAGCACGAGCAAACGCCGCCGTCCGTTTTCATTCTCTCTCTCAAGGCCGGGGGAGTTGGCATTACCCTAACCAAGGCCAACCACGTTTTTCATTTCGACCGCTGGTGGAATCCGGCTGTCGAAGACCAGGCCACAGATCGCGCTTTTCGGATTGGTCAACAAAAGAAGGTGTTCGTGCATAAATTTGTTTCTGTCGGCACCATAGAAGAACGGATTGACGAGATGATCGAAGATAAGAAAAAGCTGGCCGGGGCAATTGTCGGTGCGGACGAATCCTGGCTCACCGAGCTAGACAACGAATCGTTTAAGCAACTGATTACGCTGAATAAAAACGCGGTACTTTAGGAGGCGTGAACCCATGGCATCGACACAGCAGACCTGGTGGGGACAGCGCTTTTTAGAGACGCTTGAGAACTTCACCGCCCGTAGTCGTCTACAGCGCGGGCGTAGCTACGCCAACCGCAAGCGCATCCAGGACTTTCTGATTGAGGGCAATCTCGTCATTGCCAAGATTCGCGGCAGCGTCAGCCCCTATTATGGCGTGTACACGCCGCCGCTCTACACCACGACGCTAGAGTTCCGTGCCTTTTCTCCCGATCGCTGGCAGCTGGGCATTGCCGAAATGACTCACAGCGTCCGACTTTTGAGCCAGCTGATGGAAAACCAAATTCCTGAAGAGCTGCCCGCGCTATTAGCCCCGCTGAAGCTCCATTTGCTGCCGCGCAGCTCCATCGAGGTGGTTTCTAACTGCAGCTGTCCCGATTGGGAAAATCCGTGCAAGCACGTGGCTGGGCTGTACTACTATCTGGCCGACCTCATCGACCAGGACCCGTTTATTCTGTTTGAGCTGCGCGGGCTGCCTCGGAAAGACCTGATTGCCGAGTTGAGCAAGTCGCCTCTGGGCGCGGCCCTGGCAGAAGTGCTTCAGCAGACGCTGCCTGAACCTGTGCCCGCCGATTCATACTATACGTGCCCACAGACGGTTGCGGTCCCCACGATAGACACACTGGCCGACTTCTGGCTGGGAGCCTCCCAGGCAGAGGGGGCAGTGGAAGCTCCAGCAACGACAGTTTCTGCGCTTCATGTCAAAAAGCAAGGAGATCAGCCAGCATTTTGGCAGGTATCTCAGTCGTTTATAAAAACGATGGAAGACTTTTACAGCCGGATCAAAAAACACAACGAGGGAAAGACGCTGTAGCGGGCCAATTTTGCCGGTAGTGAAGGGTCGTGCGCTCACTCTGGTGGATTGGTGTAGAAAGGCGTTTCTGTTTTACAGGCCGGGCAGCTGATAAAGAAATCTCGTTTTTGCTTACGCAGCTTGGCTTTCTGATCGCAGCTGGGGCAGATCACCTTAATGTTTGTATTCTGCTCGCACGTCTGGCACTGGAAGTAATAGCCATAGCGACCGTAGACGATCTTGACCTGGGCGCTATGGCAGTGGCGACAGGTCGGCGTCGGTGTGGGGCGATCATTGATCGCGTTGGGAGCTGATTTTGCGACTTTCGATCTTGCAACTTTTGGTTGAACGAGCGAAGTTTCAGCAGGGGCTGCTTGAACAGGCTCACCCTTCACAGGCCGATCCGTTTGTTTCTTGCCCAGCTCTTTTTTAGGCTGATGAAGCGCGATCAGTCGCTGCGCCAGTTTGGTAAGGGTTTCATCACTTAGCGTTCGAGGAGAGTCCTCAAAGACGACCTTGAGCCAGCCTAGCAAGCTATCACCTTTGCTGTGCGTTTGTATGAGGGAGAGAATGCGGTCGGGTACCTGCTCAGCCTTGCACACGTTAGGGGTCGAGCGGTTGTCGGGCCGGTTGATAATGCCGGTGTCTGAAATGGCGATCAGGCTATCGATGGGAATATTTTGAAAATCAATTTTCGCCCCCAGCCCCTTTAATGCACCCATCGTTTTACGTAGAAATTCTGCCTGGCGCTGGGCCTGAAGCACCGGTGAGGGCATCCCCTGCCATTGCTTGCCCGACCAGCGGCTCCATTCGCCGTGGTGGTTGACCCGCAGTCGGGTGGTAACGCTTTTGCTTTCGACAATGATCAGACCATGATTGTGGAGAATCAGGTGATCGATTTGAGCGACATCTCCCTGTCGCCGGAGCCGGAGCCCGTTGATGACCTGGATTTTAGGATTATCGGCAAAGGCTCGGCGCAGGTAAAAGGCCAGCTGCTTCTCGGCCTGGTAGCCTGCCTGAATACGTTTGTCAGGGCTGCTAATGCGATCGAGTTCTTTAACAATCATGGGCGGTTGTATTGCGTCAGCACATCGCGGGAAGCGCTATCAATATAGCGGTTCAGGGCTAATTTGAGTGCTCGTGAGATGACCATGACCGACAATGGAGGCGGTCTCTCCAAAAACGCGCTATGAAGACTGTCGCATCTGCTACCTTGCTAGTTGGTTTAATCGTTTCAGGGATCGGCTTTGACAAGGCAGCTGGGGTTGCCCAAGCGCAGGTGGTTAAGACTCAGGCAAGAGACAGCCAATACGTCATTGAGCAGGGCGATGCCCTGTTGGACAAAGGTGAGTTTTTGCTGGCGCAGGCCCAGTACCGGCGAGCCTTAGTGCTAGCCAGACAGCAGGGTGACGCCCTGGCCGAGGCAGAAAGTCTCTACAAGATTGGACTGAGCTGTCGGTACCTTGAGGATTGCGATCGCACCGCAGAGTTTTATGACGAATCGCTAACCGTACTCGATCGGCTGAGCACACCTGCCGCGCTGGATCTGAAATCGGAAGTCCTGTTCAACGCGGCTATTTTTGACTTTTACTCACCCGAGCGTGTCCTGGCGGTCGAACGGCTGGCGCAAATTGTTGACCTGGCGACGGGGTTTGAGGTAGACCCACCCATTTTGGGTCGCACGTTCTTTTTGCTGGGGGTGGCCCAGGAGGATAGGGGGGCGTTTGCGATCGCAATCGAAAGATATCAGCAAGCCGCCGATATCTTTCAGACCATTGTCGATGTCGAGTATTACACCTATGCGCTGGTCAGTATGGGGAACGTTTGGGGTCGGTTGGGCGATCTGGACCAGGCTCACCGGTTTTATCAGCAGGCGCTGGTGGCCAATGCCGACCTGGGCTCGCCCGACTGGCTTAGCTATGTCTGGGACAATCTGGGCATTTTGGCAGCGGTGCAGGATGACTATGCCGAAGCGCTGAGCTTTTATGAGCAAGCCCTGCAGATCAAAGAATCCCTCAACGATTCCTTGGACATCAGCCACACCCTCAACAATATTGGCGATGCCTACCTGCAGCAGGGAAACACCCAGCAGGCGCTGACGGTCCTATCCCGTGGGATTGCGATCGCAGACGCAGTTGATGACTTCGATGCCAGGGTCAACATCCGAGACACGCTCGGCATGGTCCATGCCCGCGAGCAGCAGTATGAGATGGCCTGGGTGCGCTACCACCAGTCACTGCGGCTGAGCGAGGCTTCGCAAGATCGGCGGCGGATCATCGTGACTACCCTCAACCTGGCCCAGCTAGCCCAGCAATCCCAGCAGCCCACGGTTGCGATCGCATTCTACAAACAGGCCATCAACGAAATCGAAGCCATCCGCACCAACCTTCGCACCCTGCCAATTGAGGTTCAAAAGCGCTACGCCGAGACCGTCTCCCAAAGCTATCGCGATCTGGCGGGTCTGCTTCTGCAGCAGTCGCGCGTGTTCGAGGCTCAGCAGGTGCTAGACCTGCTCAAGATTCAGGAACTGGACCAATACCTGCAGGACGTGCGAGCGGACCAGGCGACCGTGGCTCAGCTGCCCTATCTACCGGCAGAGCAGACGCTGCTCGACCTTCACCAGACGCTTTTGCTAAACGATCGCACGGAACTGGACCCGGTCCTGGCGTTGGATGCATTTTTAAGCCAACCGGAGGTAGTCGCAGCGCTAGAGCGCCTACAGGATGCCGACGCCCTCCAACCGCCATCGCTCAAGCAGCTACGGCTCGATCTGCAGGCCCTACCCAGTCACTCTGTGGTACTATATCCGCTGGTGCTAGAAGATCGGCTAGAGCTACTGCTGATCACCCCGGAGGGGCCGCCCTTACATCGCACGATACCGGTAACCAAGGCACTGTTGCAGGCCAAAGTCAGTGCCCTGCGTCAGCAGTTGGGCTCGCCCGCTGGCACGATCAAGCCTGATGCCAGCCAGTTGTATGACTGGATTGTGCGACCCTTTGCGGCGGCGCTGGCCGAACGAGGGGTCGAGAATATTATCTACGTGCCCGATAGCGTGCTGCACTACATTCCGCTGTCGGTGTTTCGCGATCGCGATCGCAACGAGTGGCTAGTTGAACAGTACACCTCCCACAATCTGACCGCCAGCTCCGTAGGTGAGCTGGGTCAGCGACCGGCCGCCCCGTTCAAGGTGCTAGCCGGTGCGTTTACCGACGCACAAACTCAGCCGATTTCAGTCCCGATTGGGGAAACGTCTTTGTATTTCTACGGTTTGACCTATGCAGGTCAAGAAGTCGATTTCTTACAGGACACCCTGCCCACGGTGGTCCTGCGCGACCAGGACTTCACTCGCCGCCGCCTGCAAACCCAGCTGCAGGGGCAAAATATTGTCCATCTAGCGACCCATGCCGCCTTTGTCCCTGGACGCCCTGAGGACTCCTTTATTTTGCTGGGTGACGGTGATTCGATGACCCTGGCGGAACTGGCTGACTGGTCACTGCCGGGCGTGGATCTGGTGGTACTCAGCGCCTGTCAAACAGGCATCGGTCATATCGAAGATGGACTTGAGATCCTGGGCATGGGCTTCCAGATACAGCGCACGGAGGCGCTGGCGGCATTGGCTTCATTTTGGAACGTGAATGACCGCTCTGCCGCTCGGCTGATGCAGCAGTTCTACACTGGCCTGGCCAACGATCAGACCAAGGTAGCCGCGCTGCGGCAGGCCCAACTCGATCTAATTGCCCAGGGGTGGAGCCAGCCTTACCATTGGGCCCCCTTCGTTGTGATTGGCAACGGACAGTGACTGGCAACGGACAGTGACTGGCAACGGCTAGTAAGTCGGACGATCGGCCAGACAATTTGGGCAGACTGGGGCCAGACCTTGCGAAATGTCTGCGCGAAATGTCTGGGAAAGGCTTGCGAAATGAGACTCGCTCGGCCTGTTGACCCCTTCAGCCAGCTCTGCACGTTACCCTGCTGACCGCTATGACCGCCCAGCCCGTTATTCAAACCCATCAGCTGACCAAACAGTTTGATAGCTACGCCGCTGTTAACACCGTCAGTCTAGAAATCCAGCCCGGTGAGGTCTACGGACTGATTGGGCCGAACGGAGCCGGTAAAACAACGCTCATTCGCATGCTGTCGATGGCCGAAGCGCCTACCACGGGCGACATTTATATCGACGGTCAACAGCTGGTGCGCGGCCAGCCCAACCCAGAAATCAAGCGTCGCATCGGTTTTTTACCCGATGACTTTCCGCTGTATAACGACCTCAGCGTACAGGACTATCTCGACTACTTTGGACGGCTCTACTATCTGCGTACGGACCAGCTAAAGCAGCGCATCACTGAGGTGTTGGATCTGGTCGATCTAGATAGCAAGCGCCATAGCTCGATTAGCGGCCTGTCGCGGGGCATGAAACAACGCCTAAGTCTGGCGCGCACGGTTATCCACAAACCTCGCCTGCTATTGCTGGACGAGCCCGTCTCTGGCCTCGACCCGATCGCCCGAATTGAGTATCGAGAAACGATTAAGCGACTGCAGCAGCAGGGCATCACGATTCTCATTTCTTCTCACATCCTCAGCGATCTAGAAGACTTCTGTACCTCTATCGGCATTATGGAGCAGGGGCGTCTGGTTGAAAGCAGTCAGCTCCATGCGCTGTATGAACAAGACACCCAGCAGTGGCTGATGACCGTGCTAGATGACGCGGCCCAGGTCGAACCGCTGCTGCAAAATCATCCAGCTGTACAGTCTCACCAGCGCATCCCTGAAACCCAGCAGATTGGGCTCACGTTTGTGGGGACAGCGGCCGACGCCGCTGACCTGTTACGCAGCGTCGTGCTGGCCGAGGTTCGCGTCAGTGAGTTTCGCCGCACGCAAGAAACCTTGGAAGACATTTTCATCAAGCTGGGCTACCAGCGAACGGCCTAGCCCGGTCCCGTGCCCTCACTTTCGCTTCTCTGCTTGTGACCCACAAACGTTTTTACCGCTATGGCTATCTGGATTGATCGGCTGGGTGATACAAACCCTCAGTTTTTGCGTGAATGTCGGGGACGGCTCAAGCCACGCAGCGTGATTGCGGCGGTGGGACTATCGGTGCTGTTTCAGGTACTGCTGGGGCTATTCGTTTTTGAGCTGAGAATCGACCTGGAACCGGCTGAGCAATACCGGGTGATCTGCCGAACGCTGACTTGGACAATTCCCTATGCGCTGTTTGCCGTCGGGGGATACTACCTGGTCAACGACCTCACCCAAGAAGAAAAACGCGGCACGCTCAACTTTATCCGGCTCAGCCCGCGACCAGCCTACCAGATCTTACTAGGCAAGCTGCTAGGCGTGCCGGTGCTGCCGTTTTTGCTGGTTGTTACCGCCATGCCGCTACACCTAATTTCGGGGCTGTTGGCCGGGGTGTCGCCTGCACTGCTGCTGAGCTACTATCTGGTCTTATTATTTGAAGCGGGTTTTGTCTTTACGCTAGCGCTGTTAATAGGACTCACAGGCAATGCCCGGTCGCTGATGATGGGGCAGCAGGCCCCCACTGCGATCGCATTCGCCGGTCTGGCTCTGTTCGTATTTGCCCCGCTATTGATGCTGTGGAATATAAACACGGTCTGGTTCACCCTGGGCGCTGAACCGTTGTTCGAACGGGTCGATCCGGTCGATTTTCAGTGGATGTATTTGTCAATTACTCAGTCATCCCTCGTCGCCCATCTGTTCACGCTGGGACACCTGGCCCTAGTCTCACTGCTAATCTGGCAAGGGCTCAAACGTCAGTTCCGTATGCCCGACGCTACTCTGGTTAGCAAGCGTCTGGCCTATATCAGCGTGGCCTATCTAAATGTGCTGGTTTGGGGCTTTTTCCAAAGCAGCCTGTTCGATCAAGAAGATCGCCTGGCCGGTATTGTGGCGCTGTATCCGCTCAATGTCGCGCTCTTTTTGACGCTGATTTTTGGCCTAGCCCAGTCACGGCAGGCCCTGATCGACTGGGCGCGCTATCGTCAGCCGGGCCGCTGGCTCGATTGGGTATGGGGTGAACAGAGCCCGTCGGTAGGTGCGATCGCAATTTGCTACCTGATTGCGGCTGCCCTGGTTTTGCCGTGGATGCTGATCGTCAGCCGAGGGCAAGACATCCCGCCCAGCAGTCTGGTGATTGCCACGATCAGCGTCGGCGTTTGCTTTCTCATCTACGGCACGCTAGTTCAGCTGATTTTCAGCACTCGAGTACGGGCCCCGCTAATCTGGGCCGTCGGTGTTGTGGCCACGCTGATTGGCGTGCCCATCATTGTTTTGTCCATCTTTCAGCTGACCCCCGAGAGTTCGCCTCAGGTAATGACGATTTGGACCTTTCTGGGCTGCCCGTTTTGGGACTACACCGAGCCCGGCATTCGCGGTTACGCCCTAATTGGACTGGGCCTGCAGCTGGCAGTACTGGCCCTATTATTCGTCGCCCTCGACCGCAATTTGCGTCGCCTCCAGCCCCGGCCCGTACCTCAGCCCGAGCGGTTAGCTAACTAGAAAGCCGAGTAATCTGGAGTTCTCGGAATCCCGTCTCAGGATCGACTGTCCGAGCAAAACGAATACCTGGCAATATTGCAATAACCAGCTCCAGGGTGGTGTAAATCCTGCAGCCGGGCATCAGGTGCCCGCCCCTACAGCTGCCCTGGGCATCGGCCACCGTCATGTGGAGATGTAAACCGTCTTGCCCCAGCGTTCCGGACAGGGTCAGAATTTCGTGACGCCCCGTCAGTGTTGTAGCGGTTGCTTGGTCGGCAAACCGTAGCTGTGCGGAGGCCAAGCTACCGACGGCACTGACGACTGTTCCGGCCTGAATGCATTCCTGTTGGGCAACCGCGAGCAGCGTCTGATAAACATCTTTGCCCGGACCCAATCTAATCGCGAGCCATTCGGGATTGGCCTGAATTCGAGCCCGCATGTCATTTCCCACTCAATCGTGCCCAGCCGCGATGGCCGTACTTCGCTTCAATGGCTAAATGTTCCACCTCAAGCATACTCACAGATACTGGGCTTGAGGTGGATCGAAGTCGATCGGACCTCGTTTAGAGTTCGCTGAACCCGTCGGCCCATAGCGTGGCTTCGTGGGGCACAACAGGATAGGTCACGTCTGCGTCCTGACCAGAGGCCACCGACTGACCTAAGGTCATGCGAACAGCGGTGTAGCCTGCCACAAACATAATGCCAGCTGCCAGCAGACTTGCGATCGCACGATCTGCGCCCGATACTCGGGTTGAAGAAGACATGTAGCTCATGAGTAAAACCTCAGACGAAAAGTTCATTTAAATCGTCTCAGATTTTTTCTGTAGTCATAGATACCCTTTATTATTCTTAGCGCTTTAAGCGGTTCCAAGCTATGCAGTATCTGCATAGAACAGTGCCAGCGAGTGGGCCATACCCCAGCACAGGGTTTCGCTAGTGGGAATCTCTAATCGAATTGAAACCGACTAACCTGGACGGGTTCTCCGGACGCATTCAGGTACCCCGTCTCAATCAAAAACTGCTGGAGGGCAGTGGGAAAATCGGGATGATAGCCCACTACTTCACCCGTTTCGTCATAGATGGTGAGGCCCCAGTCCATCTCTCGATCGTAGTTGTCGAGCATAAACTGCCAGGCCTCATCAAAGCTGCCAATCTGCGAATTTAGGGCAACGTAGGAAGTGAGCAGTGCATTAGAAACGATGCCATACTCCGCCTCTACCTCTAGAAACGTCTCTTTCACGTCCGCAGCCTGAGCGCGAATCCGCTCGGGATACTGATGAGTCATATCAACCAGGTTGCCGTCCTGATAGGTGAGGATAATCTCCGGCGGATAGGACTCGGCATAGGAACCGAACTGATAGAGAAAGGCCTGGTCATACATAATCAGCTCGGTCTGGCCGTCTTCGTTGAGGTCATCGAAGCTAACGCCCAGTCCATCGAGAAAGCCGGTCTCAGCTGTCACAAACTGAGTACCGTCCCAGCGGTGAATAGTGGTGTTCGTACAGCAGTGCGCCCCGCCCGAATAGTTCTGCACAATCACCTCAGAGACGCCGTCACTGTCGAGATCCCTCAACTGAAAGCTGGCAAACAAGAGGGCAAAGGTCTCCACCGATTTGTAGGGTTTGCCCTGGTACATCAGCTCGTAGCCCAGGTTGTTATCTTCTAACGACATTCGATCGTACTCGGTGTAGTCAATGCTGACCGTGATATCGCCATCGAGGATTTCGACGTTTTCGAAGTCAGAGGTGCCAGAGTGAATTTCTAGCTGGGGGATGGCCATAGCCGGTGCTGTCAGTATGCCAATCCCCAATACCGTTAGTATGCTCGCCAGTTTCATCGTTGATTACGGATAAATCTATCCATAGACTTCACCACTGATGGGCGGCATTCCACAAAAAAGCCCTCCACCCCGCGGGCAGAGGGCTCAGAGCGAGACTTGCGATTAGCGCTGCTTGCGCTTGAGGCCCAGCCCCGTTGCGGCAACGGCACTGATCAGGCCGATGATTGTACCGGGTTCAGGGACGACTGCGTAAATCGCGGTGGTACCGCTGACTTCGTTGGTCGTTACCAGCAGCGGAACACCAGTCGGGCTGTCTTCTGCAGAAATGTACAGAATGCCCTCGGGGCTGATGTCTTCGGGAGGGTTGGGCGTGTAGTTGAGGAACTTGGCCTCCTTCGGGTCGGTGATGTCGTAGATCATCACGCCGCCGACGCGCTCTAGGCCAATAAAGGCCAGCGTCCGGCCTTTAAATTTACCTACGGTAACGCCTTCGGGCTCGGGGCCTTTGTCGTCGCTGCGGTCGTCAAACTCGTCAGGGTCATTATCTTGACCGTTAAATAGTTCAGGAATCTGTTCGGCGGTGATCTGTTCGAACTCGTCAGCACTGTCAAAGACCAGGTTGCCATCCGCATCGAAGATCGAGAAGGAGCGGCCGCCGTAGGCGTACAGCTCGTCAAAGTCACCGTCGCCATCGGTATCACCGAGCGTTGTCGTAATTTTCAGCCGTCCCAGGTTTTCGTCTTCCTGCAGTTCTGCAGCATTAGGGAATGCAGTCGGGTCGAGGTCCACATCCTTGACGCGAGCCTCCTCTGAGAAACCGTCGTAGTCGCGGGCGTCGCCTTCATTGGCAGTGACAATGTAGGTTTTCCCGTCAGTGCCCTCATAGGCTGCGATCGCATCTGGCTGATACATCCCGAACACGGGCCAGTTCTGGATGTTGATACCGTCGTCTCGGTTGCTAGCGTCAATCGGATTGGTCGGATCGTTGAAGTCTTTGAAGCCAAGCCCAAACACCTCTGTAAACTCTTCGTCGACCAGGTCAAGAACAGCTATCGCGTTGTTCTCTTGTAGAGCAACGAATGCCTGGGTGCCATCGGGTGCCACCGCAATGTACTCAGGCTCAAGGTCTTGGGCGGGCGTCGCGCCGGGGCCAAACACGCGGACGTCCTCGGGAATGTCTACATCGTCAAAAAATAGCGTGTTGACGTCAAAGCTAGCCACGTCGATGATGCTAACGGAACCCCTAGGGTCGATCGTATATTCGTCGTTGGGCTCGCCTTCGTTGGCAACCAGTAGCTTAGTGCCGTCCGGGGTAAAGGTGAGCATGTCGGGCAGCGCGCCGACGGTGACTTGAGTGATATCGGTACCTGTGCTGTCGAAGAAGGCAACGCTGCCGTCGTCAGTGGCGATGTCGGCCTCTAGCGCCGCTGCCAGAATGCCGTTGCTGAAAGCGACGCTGTTGATGCCTGCACCAAAGGGCGTCAGGTCGAGTTGGAAGTTCAGGACGGGATTCATTGGATCGGTAATGCCAATGAAATCAATCGTGTTCTCGTCCGAGTTGGTGACGAATAGCTGCTGAGAGACAGGATCATAGGCGCTAATCTCAGCAGCGCCCTCAACGAGTTCGTCTGGGTTGCCGTCGTATCGACCCTGCAGGTCGAGACTGACAGCGTTAGCAGGAGTTGCGATCGCGCCGATCAAAACGGCAGCAGGTGCGATCGCACCCCAGATTGGTTTGAGTGCCATGGTTAGCTGAACTTGAGTGATGGAAACGTCAGAATGAATGAGAGTTGTCAAATGGATGCACGCGAAACCAGGTCGTCAGCGATCAGAGCAAGCCTGAGCATAAGAGCTAGGCACTCGGAATACGATGACGATTTAGGCTAAAATCTTTGAAATCGATCCAAAACCTACGAGAATTTCAGTTTTTGGACGTTAAGAGTAGGTAAAGAGGCTGGTATTTTTAGGGATGCTTCACAGGAAGCTTACAGGTATTTCATGTAGAACTTATTCCAGCAGCCTAAGCCGCCAGCAGATCCACCTGGTCCAACTCAGCCCCCTGCCGATTGGTAATCCAGACCGACTGATAGGGCGCGAGCACCATTTCCTGCATGCCTTCCTCGATGACTTTGCCGCTGATGAGATCAAACCAGGGGTCGATGCCAATTAGGTTAATGTCTCTCAACGTTAACGTCTCAGCCTGGTCGGTTAAGTTGTGAATGGAAAAGATGCTTTGATCGCGATCTAGGCTCTGCCGCCAGAAGGCAAACAGGGCTGGCTGTAGATGTAGCGTGTACTGGGTCGCGTTGGGATGAAATGCAGGCTGCTGACGACGTAGCTGAATCAGTCGAGAGAGTTCGGTAAAGACAATTGACTGAGGTGAGTTGGGGGTTTGCAGCGTCTTGAGTAGCTGCTCATAATCCCACCGATAGCGGTTAATCGAACGATTCCGCCCCGTCTGAGCGACGCCTTTGTGATCGTTCGCAGTGGCTAGCAGGCTGTGAATATAAAAGGCTGGAATGCCTTCTAGCGACATCATGATCGTTTGAGAACAGATAAACCGCTGTATCTGCCACTCGTCTTCTCCTTTGGCGGTTCCCTTCATCGCATCAAAGAGAGAGATATTGATTTCGTAGGGGCTCTCAGATCCGTCAGACTGGGCCCGCATGCTGATTTTGCCGCCAAACGCTTGCATACAGCGCAGCAGATCGCTATATTCTGCTTCGTCTAGCAGTCCCTCAGTGGGTCGCATGC
The DNA here is from genome assembly GCA_039817185.1 of Cyanobacteria bacterium J06648_16. Taxonomy (GTDB): domain Bacteria; phylum Cyanobacteriota; class Cyanobacteriia; order Phormidesmidales; family Phormidesmidaceae; genus CAWUKV01. The sequence goes on from JBCBWI010000002.1 coordinate 250,611, forward strand.
CAATGCCATCGTGGGAGGCCGTAAAGTTGAAGTAGGCACAGCCCAAAGGCGCGGGGGGCATGCTCATCATCCAGGTTTTGAGGTGGTCGGCGCGGCCCTGCAGTAGCGCATTTACAACGAGTGGCGGCAGACTGAAGTTGTAGATCAGGTGAGCCTCATTACGATTGCCAAAATAGGTTAGGTTCTCTCGATTTGGCACATTCGTCTCGGTCACTAAGATCGCTTCGGGCTTAGCGATGGCCACGACTTCGCGCACGAGCTTAATCAGCTGATGCGTTTCCCGTAGGTGGATACAGGGCGTACCCAGCGTCTTCCAGAGGTAGCCAATCGCATCGAGTCGGAGAAACTTTGTGCCTGTGTTGAGGTACTGAAAAATAATTTCCAAAAATGCCATTAGCACATCTGGATTAGCAAAGTTGAGGTCTACCTGATCGTGGCTAAAGGTCGCCCAAACTTGTTTTACACCGGTGGGGGTTTCAGTGGGTCGCAGCAGTGCGTGGCTGCGCGGGCGCACGACGCCGGACACGTCCGTTTCAGGCTCAACGGTGATAAAAAAGTCTCGCCCTGGTGCTTCCCCCTGCTGAAACTGCTGAAACCATTCGCTTTGACTCGAAACGTGGTTCATCACCAGATCGGTCATCAGGTCAAACTGGTCGGCGATGTGCTGAATGTCATCCCAGCTACCCAATTCAGGATTCACCTGCAAATAGTCAATTACCGCAAAGCCATCGTCCGAGCTGTAGGGGAAAAACGGCAGAATATGCACGCCCGTGATCACCGACTGAAGATAATCGGACAAAAATTGATTGAGCGTGCTAAGCGCAGACTTACCCGGTTGACAAATGCTGTCGCCGTAGGTAATCAGCAGAACGTCGTCCTGGCTCCACCGGTTGATGGGACTGAGCGGCGGTGGCGGGGTATCGCCCACCTGTTCTGTGAGTAGGGCGCAGATGCGATCGCACACCGCATCCACATTCACCTTGAGCGGCCCATAAACCGACTCCACTAGAGGGCGTACTCGCGTGCCAAACCGTTCTGCCAGCGTAATCTGTGCCATAGCGTTGTGACTAACGACTGTGAGTTAGCCCTTACCCTAACTGGGAGTCTTGGGTTTTGCAATCGCGCTTTTATCAGCAAATATCGACGGATTGTGCTATCCACAGCAAATAGACTTTAGCCATCAGCCATAACAGACTGAGCGGTATCAATTGGTACCTGATAAAAATATTGATGTCTGAACTGTTCTTCCTGTAGCGCTAGCAAAAATTTCTGGATTGCGCTGAGTTTTTCCTCAGCCGTAGCAGTGACGGATTCGTTGAGACCAAATTGCAATCCGGTCTCGACCGGCTCGACTTTGAATCCTAGCGTCTTCAATGCGGTTAGCCCGACTGATAGTACAGCCTCCCCAACCTGCAACCGCGCCGCCAACTGCTGATGGCTCACGATCTGCTCGGTTCGGCTGAGATATTTTGCTATACCCACCAGTGTCTTCCACTGCTCGTTGGGCGTAGGACTGTTTGGCAAGGAATAGGCCAATATCAGTGGCGTTTGCTGAGTCGCAGCCTGATGAAACCAGGGGCGCAGCGACTGCCAGGTGGATGGGCAGTCGGTGAGGACCAGATTGCCATCTTGATCATCTCGCCTCTCAGTCCGCCGCTGGTCGATAATTAGCGCTGTTTGAGTACTCAGTTCCGCTTCTGACTGCGCTAGGCGAATATCAATCAGGCGCAGTTCGTAGCGACCATTGGGGTCTTTACGCGTTGAGAAGCTGTTGAAGTCTAGCTCAGCAATGACATCGCATCGCCCGGACGGGAGGTCTTCCTTATAATGTCCCCACCAGGTTCCAGGGAAGCCCACATCTGTCGTCTCATCCCGCAGTAGGAAGCAGGCTTTTATGTACTGAATCTTCCGATTGGTTTTTGGGTCTTTGATCTTCTGATGCCAGGTGTTTTCAAACCAGCAGTCTTTAATCAGCAGTTTGGGCGCTGCGTTGCCCATACCGCAGGGCTCTAGCAGGCTCAGCTGTTTGAACAGATCACGGCCCAGATCGCTTACGACCACTCTCAGGTCAGGAGTAACTACCCGCCCTTGGGGGAGCCCAGACTGTGCTTGCCGTAGCTGTCGGTTGATGGCGTCCTTAAACAGAGGCAAATTCTCGATGCGGAGACTCATTCCGGCCGCAAACGGATGACCGCCAAAGCCCTCTAGCAAATGGGCCTGACTATCGACCAGTTCGTATAAGTCAACGCGGTTGACCGAACGAGCTGACCCCCGAGCGAGCCCTGCTGCTTCGTCTAACGTAAATAAAATTGTCGGCTTGCCCAATTCCTGGGCAATTTGTCCGGCAACAATGCCCAGTACCCCCGTTGGCCACTGTGGATCGGCTAGCACGATGATGCCCGTAGTCGATAGATCGCTTTCTTCTAACTGACGCTTCACCTGGTTGAGCACGTCGTTTTGCAATCCCTTTCGTCGGGCGTTGGCCGCTTCTGTCTCCTGAGCTAGCTGCTCGCAGCGTTCGGCATCTTGGCTGGTCAACAGCTCAACACAAAAGCTAGCATCCCCGTGAATGCGGCTGACGGCATTGATTCGAGGGCCAATCCCAAACGAAATATCAGTAGGCCGATCGCCGGTTCGTCGACATAGTTCTAGCAGCCGCGCAACCCCAGGGCGGCTCCGAGTTTGGCGCTGGGTTTGGAGCTGTTGAATGCCCTTCTGCGCCAGGTAACGGCAATCTCCGGTCAGCTCTACCAGATCGGCAATCAGCCCAATGGCCACTAGATCTAGTAGAGACGATAGCGGACGCGAGGGGACATCCGGCAGCGCTGCGTACAGGGCCTCTACCAGTTTGAACGCCACCGCCACCCCTGAGAGATGGGCCAGGGGATGATCGCGGTCTAAAGAGCGGGGATTAATAATCGCCACAACGGGTGGTCGCTCTGCAGGTAGCGTGTGGTGGTCGGTCACAATTACGTCCATGCCCAGTTCTTTGGCGTAGACGATTTCTTCTAAATCTGTACTGCCCGTGTCGCAGGTAATGATCAGTGTCACCCCCTGCCCAGCCAGTGCTGCTAGCCCTGACGACGACAGCCCATGCGATTCTTTCAGCCGATTCGGAATAAAGTATGTTAGCTTTTCTGCCTGTTCAAAGAACTGGCCGAGCCCGTCCCACAGCACGGAGGTAGCGGTGATGCCATCTGCGTCAAAATCTCCCCAGATAGCCACTTTCTCGTCCTGTTCTCTTGCCTTTACAAGACGATTGACGGCCCACTCCATCTCTTCACCAAAAGCAAAGGGGCTGGTCGGCTGATACTGCTCGGGGCTCAAAAACCCTTTGAGCTGGTTTTCATCACGAATTCCTCTTTGCCAAAGCAGCCGAGCACCGTAATCAGGGGGAAACTCAAAATTGGCTACCCGCTGAACGATCTCTACCCAATCCGCAGGTATATCGAACTCTGATAGCGTTTGCCACTGCGTGTTAGCGGTCATTGCGGTTCAAGGTGATGAAAGTTCGCGCACCCGTCTCATTTTAACGATCGTGCCTGCTTTCAACTTACCCGTGGCTAGGGCATCGGCGAGCGACTCGGCTAAAATGGGCGCAATCTTGAGTGAGAGGGTGATCAGGTGAAGCTGGGTGAATGGATTGGGCTAGTTTGTCTGGCGGCGGCGCTGTACATACTTTGGCAGATTAAGCAGCTGCTATTGCTGGCGTTTACGGCGGTGGTGATTGCGATCGCACTTAACAGCCTCACCCGTCGTGTCCAGCGACGAGGGGTGCCTCGCCGGTTTGCGATTCCCATCGTGCTGTCAGGAACGGCGCTGCTGGCGGTCCTTTTTCTGCTGGGGATCGTCCCCCCCTTTGCCGAGCAGTTTACGCGCCTGGTTGAGCTGATCATTAGCGGCGTTCAGGATTTGCCCGACCGTATTCGCCTGCTCGAAGATCAGCTGCCGGGTCAGCTTCGATTGCCTAACCTCGACGAATTTTTAGAATGGGCCACCGGGCCGGACTCGGCGCTGCTGAACGTTTTTAACAACTTCTTTAACAATTTCTTTACCCTGTTCAACTCCTCGCTGCAGGTCGTCGTTCAGGTCTTGCTGGTGATCATCCTGTCGATCATGCTGCTGAGCAATCCAGCTGCCTACCGAGGTGGGATGCTGCGACTGTTTCCTTCGTTCTATCGGCAGCGGGCCGATAGCATCCTGCAAGAGTGCGAGATAGCACTCTGCAATTGGTTGGCAGGCATTGTACTCAACTCGCTGTTTATTTTTGCCCTGAGCTTTATCGGTCTATGGCTGCTGGGCGTGCCGCTGCTCTTTGCCCATGCGCTGTTGGCGGGTGTGCTGAATTTTATTCCTAACATCGGGCCGACCCTGAGTATTGTTTTTCCTGCAATGGTCACCCTGCTATCGCCGGAACCCTGGAAGGTGATCGGCGTGATCATTCTCTACGTCATCATTCAGCAGGTCGAAAGCTACTGGCTCACCCCAACGGTAATGGCTCGTCAGGTCTCGCTACTGCCCGCATTTACCCTGATCGCCCAGATCTTTTTTGCGACGATATTTGGCTTTTTAGGTCTGGTGATGGCCCTTCCCCTGGCGGTCGTTGCTAAAACCTGGATTCAAGAGCTGGTGATTAAGGATATTTTGGACGGCTGGCGTTCTCCTTCACGTAAGCGCTGGCTCGGTTCGCTGGGGGTCGATCCGGTAATTCCAGCAGTCGTCAAGCCTGATGAGCCCAGCACGCCTCTAGTGACCGAAGGCACCTCAGAAGAGGTCTAATGGCCCTCCCCAGTTTTTGGCCGGGTACCCTAGCACTATCAACATTGACTATGTCCAGCTCCGTCACTCGCTAACCCATGCCCTTTGCTGCCAGCGTTCGTAAGTTTCAGACCCTAGTAATGTCCTTTCATCCCATCGTTGTGATGGAAACGGTGGAAGAAGAGCGGGTACAAAAACTGCTGAACAAGGCGACGCTCGACCTGCAGCTCCCTGTCTTTGAGTGGAGCGTGGCCCAAGGATTAGGTCGGCTCGACGGTAACCTGCACAACCGCTGGCAGAGCGAATATGCCCCGCCGGGTACCAGCCGCCCAAACATTATTGAGCACACGGCTGAGCCAATGGACGTGTTGCGTCATATTCAAAACATTGGCTATCGAGCCGTCTACTGGCTCAAAGACTTCGAGACGCACTGTGACGAGGCTGCCGTGGCTCGTCTGCTGCGGGAAGTTGCTCATCAGTTTTCCTACAACCAATCCACCTTAGTGATTACCGGTGAGCGCGTATCGCTGCCCAGAGCTGTGGCCCACGAGGCGGTCTCATTTGACATTCCCCTACCCGACCGCGATGAGCTACACGAAGCGATTTCGGCGGCGATGTTTGCGCTCAAGGGCAAGGCCAAAATTTCGCTCACGCCGGACGAGACCCAGGTGCTAGTGCGCACTACCCAGGGCATGACGCTCAAGCAGGCCAAAAAGGCCGTGGCGTTTGCCGCGCTAGAAGACGGGCGGCTGTGCGGGAAAGATATTGGTCGGGTACTGGAGCGGAAGACGCAGCTGATTCACCAGACGGGACTGCTAGATTATATTCCCCTGGAGCGGAACCATGCTCAGCTGGGCGGCTTTGACCGGCTCAAACAGTGGTTGGCGCGGGCCCGGGTGGGCTTCAGCGAGCAGGCCCGCAAGCTTAACTTGACGCCACCCAAAGGGATCTTGATTGTGGGTATCCAGGGCTGTGGCAAGTCGCTGGCGGCTAAGACTATTGCCCGTGAGTGGAAAATGCCGCTGCTGAAGCTCGATGCCGGGCGACTGTATGACAAGTATGTCGGCGAGTCGGAAAAGAACTTTCGGCAAGCGGTTTCGTTGGCGGAGAAGATGGCCCCAGCCGTTCTCTGGATCGACGAGATTGAAAAGAGTATGGGCAACAGCGGCAGCGAGGGCGACGGTGGTCTTAGCCAACGGCTATTCGGCTCATTCTTGACCTGGCTACAGGAAAAGTCTCACGAGGTGTTTGTGGTGGCAACGGCAAACAACCTGTCGCAGATTCCGCCCGAGCTGCTGCGTAAGGGTCGATTCGATGAGATTTTCTTTGTTGACCTACCTGAAGATGCCGACCGACAGGTCATCTTTCAGATCCATCTTGTTCGCCATCGCCAGGACCCAGGTCGCTTCGACCTATCAGAGCTGGTGGCCGCAGCCAGCGGCTTTAGCGGCGCAGAAATTGAGCAGGTGATTGTATCTAGCCTATATCGGGCCATCTACGAACGGCGACCTGTCGATACGGCGCTGCTGATAGAAACGATTAAAGAAACGGTCCCGCTGTCAGTTGCTCGTAGAGAAGATATTGAGTATCTGCGGCAGATCGCGCACGATCGCTTTGTCAACGTGAAGTGAAGGGTGTTTTGTCCAAACCAGAATAAAGCTCCAATCTGCGTATGTCATCACTGGTGACAATTAGCACCGCCCAACAGCGCTCAATCTCCGCATTCAGGAGTACCCCATCGTTGGCTGACTCAGGCTACCTAGCCCACAGACCACAAAATGGTCAACTGCTCGCCTCGTGTCGGAAGAAAAGTCTGGAATATAAGTATCGGGGCTAATTTTAGAGCTGCTGCCGGTAGGCATAGACGCACGCCATGAAGTATAAAGATGCAGCATCATGACCCATCCCATCCCAAGAGAATTACGGGTAAGGTAAGTTTTGTCAAAGCATCTGGTC
>JBCBWI010000030.1:0-63788 GCA_039817185.1 Cyanobacteria bacterium J06648_16
ACATGACGCGCGGTGATGGACCGCTCGTTTTGCTGGAAATTTTGTCCGTAGACTATGCTTGATTTACTTGCCAAGGGAGGCCCCTTTTTCTTAGCAGATTTAAGGGGTGCCGAAGTAGACATCACTCCTGCCGAAGCAAGCGTCATTTTGCATGAATACGGAAAAGCCCGCTTCTTTGAGCGCATGACTCGCGAAATAGAGCATATCCGCACCCTGTTTCCAGACGCCCATTATCAGGGACTCGCCGATGGTGCCTCAGAGAATTGGGATTTTTTGGAGCCCCTGACCGACACGCAAGTTTTGGACTTCTATCATGCTTGTCAATATCTTAAGGGAGTGGCCAAAGGGGTATACCCCCGCAGCTTGAGCCAACGGGAAGCGTGGTTAGACGAACAATGCCATGCCCTGAAACATGAGCACGGAGCGGCTGAAGCCATCCTGGCAGCGATGCAGAAAGTGGATCCCAAAAAACTCTCGATAACGAACCGTGATGCCTTGCAAGCGGCCATCACCTACTTTCGCAATCATGCTCATCAGATGAAGTATGCCGAAGCCATTGAGCAGCACTTACCGATTGGGTCTGGGGTGACAGAGGCGGGCTGTAAGACGATTGTCAAAGCTCGCTTGGGTGGGGCAGGGATGAAATGGAAAGACACAGGAGCCGCTATCGTGCTGAGTCTCAGAACACTCAGTTATACCCCTGGCAGATGGTCACAATTTTGGGCAAAGATTAACCAGTACGGATTTTCTCTCGCTGTTTAAAATACATCATATTTAGGTCACACCCGGCTGCGTGTAGCAAAATTTCATAGACCGTTTTTGGCTGACAATCCCCTTGCATATCAAGGGGGATATGATCTAGCAAGCAATCTAGTGCAGCTGACAAAGTCGTTTCGTCGGTTAGAGCCGGAACCGCTGAGGATAATGGAGATGGGGTAGGTCGCATAGGTATATCTCTTAGCTTTTACCTTGACCCTATCCCCTTTCTTCAGAGAATTTTTGATCTACTGAGTTTCGCTTTTATAAAACTGAGTTTCCCTATTGCTCGACTTCCCCGTAGCGGTTGAGCCCGTAACGCAGAGCTGAGCGGCAGCCAATATTTTGGCATTGATGCCTGGACTGTAAATTCCGCCTGCCCCTGCGCAGGGTCAGACGGCAGGGCCGTGGGCGTTATCCTGTCCGCCTCAGGGACTATGTTAGCCAGCCTTCGGCGGAGGATCGCCTGCCCTGGATAGCTCCAATTCTTGAAGTAGCAATTGTCCCCAGGCCACCGCTTTCGCGTGGTGTTCTTTTAGGTCAGAAGGTTCTCCTACAAACATGATGTCTCGCAATTGATTGTATACGGGGCCTGGAAGATCTCGCTGAAGATAACGCATCCCGAAGTCCCAGTGTGTGGAACAATATCGTATGCGAAGCAGTTCCACGAGTGGCTTAAGCGTGTACCCCCAAAACGCGGCAAGGGCTTCCGCCTCTTGGCCGCGATAGATCGCCTTTTGGACGAAACTCTGACTCACGAAAAACCACTCTTCGAGGTCTTGACTGCGCTTGGCCCGGCGAGTTTCCTGCGAGTCCCTCTCTGAGGGCTTAAACTGTAGCCACTCCCCTTTGTCAAAAAGTGGCTGCAACTTCCCGTGGCGTTCATGGTCGAGATACTCGACGTAGTCTCCTTTCTGGAAAACACACACATCCACCAATAGAAAGTCTCCGCTAGCAGCCAACTTGAAGTATCGGCCAGGAGGCTCGGAGTGGCAAGCTACTACGGGCGACACCTCTTCTAGGGCCAACTGGACAGCGGCGTAAAAGGGTTCTTCTGCGTTTGCACCATCTAACAGGAAATTTAAATCGATATCGGAGTACTCATCCACAAGATCGAACGCGGCACTCCCGCCTTCCCAGCCCGCCAGAACAAAAGGCAGGGCGCTTGACGCATTGCTCAAGGCACTGACGATTCGATCACGGAGAGTGGTGCGGCGAATTTCCATGCACTTCCTTGGTCTGGCTAACAATTAATTAGGGGGAAACGTTCTGCCTAATCATCTGATTTAGCAGATTAGGTGGACATCCGTCAGTCTAATACGCCGATTTGGGTGGTTAGGCGGAAAGTTTCTATCTAATGCTCTACACTAATGCGTCATTACCGTCGGAGCAGTCCCTGACCTCAATTGTGTAAGGATTTTCAGTCCTTAGGCATAAGCCGTAAATTGACGATCCTGCCATCTCCAACCTCGACTACCGGTCTACTCAATACCGCCCTGCTCTCTGACGCTGCGGGCAATGGCCGATACGTCCTCATCGCCATAGCCCTTACCAATCAGGCTGCTCTCAACCTGCTCTACATAGGCAGCCATCGGCAAGGGTAAGCCGAGTTCCCTTGCCGCCTCTAGCGCAATCAGCAAATCCTTGCGATGCAACCTCACCCGAAAGCCCAGTGGATACTCGTTGTCGATCATGTTGCCCGCTCGATTCGTCAGCCCCCAGGACCCTGCCGCTCCGCCACCGACAGCCTGCACGACTTTCTCCATGTCTAGCCCAGCTTTGAGCCCCAGCACCATCCCTTCAGCAATCGACCAGTAGGTGCCTGCCACAATAATTTGGTTGATGGCTTTGGTCAGCTGACCCGCGCCAACCTCGCCTACGTGGGTAATCGTCTTACCCAATACCTGCAGTACCGGCATCGCCCGCTCTACATGGGCGGCGTCGCCCCCCACCATAATCGACAGCGTGCCCTGCTGCGCCCCCTCCGACCCGCCCGAGACCGGCGCGTCGATCATGTGAATACCCCGCTCATCTAGCGCCGCTGCAATCTCACGCGTCGTCGTTGGGCTAATCGTAGACATATCAATGACCAGCGTGCCCGGTCTGGCACCATGAATGACGCCGTCCTCTCGCAGGATGACCGATTGCACATCAGCAGTGTCGCTGACGCAGGTGATCACAACCTCTACAGTGGTTGACGCGGCAGCAGGGGTTTCAGCCCGCTCTGCGCCCGCCTTGGCCAGGGCGTTCTCTTGAGATCGCGTGCGGTTGTGGACGACAACCGAGTGCCCTGCCTTCAGCAGATTTAGCGCCATCGGCGCACCCATCGTTCCCAGACCAATCAGTGCCACTCTCATCTCAGGTGCCTTCCTTCCTTCACCCAATCCGCGAGTCGGACCAGGGTTAGCTTAACTACTTCACTATGGCATCCCTCTGACGCTGACCCTGAGCAAAAAAAAGCCTCTGACCACACTCGTCAGAGGCAAACGATACAAAAACTAGGCAAAAACTAACTAGCTGCCAGCACAGGGGTCAGCGGCGCAGGGGTCAGCCGCACAGGGGTCAGCCGCACAGGGGTCAGCCGCACAGGGGTCAGCGGCGCAGGGGTCAGCCGCACAGGGGTCAGCGGCGCAGGGGTCAGCAACTTCTCCAGCAGGAGCAGCGCAGGGGTCAGCAACGTCAGCGCTGTTACCACAGCTCGCCAAAGTACCGATGCTCAGCGCAGAAGCGACGGCGACAGCAGCCAAATACTTAACTTTCATGAATATTCTCCTTCAACGGTGGTTTGCTAACAGCAATGGCTGTTGCAGAAACCATGATGAACCATAAACCTGAGAAATAGATGAAAACCCTGGCCGCTCATCAGAAGATCTAATATTTTGCGGTCAGAGCGATAGGCGAAAATTCAGCATGCTTGCGCACAGGGTAGGCGGGGCGGTCGGGCGTTGTGTGGTTCAACCCGACCTACGGATTGGCGGGGACAGCAGGTTTGACCAGGCGAAAGCCAAATAAAATATGCTTGTAATTGACGGGACGTGAATGCTGATAAGCGGCTCGACAAAAGCCGGGCAGGTCATCCCAGGCACAGCCCTTCATAATCGAGCGCACCTGCTGATCGCGGGTGAAGGTGTCTGAGGTGAACTCAAACACGTTCCCGGCCATGTCTGCTGCGCCGTAAAGGCTGGTGTCTGGATAGGTGCCCACAGCGCTAGTGCCATCTTCGCCACTCCCCTGCCAGTTGGTGCGGTCATCTTCCCACTCGTTTCCCCAGGCAAAGTAGCGGCCATCCGGGCTCCTCGCCGCTTTTTCCCACTCTAGGGCAGAGGGCAGACGATACTCGACGCTGTCCTCTTGGCTTCTCCATAACGCATAGGCTACGGCGTCTTCCTGCGAAACCAGCACGACGGGATGGTCGGCTTTGCCTTCAGGATAGACATAGCTGCGCCAGGCGTAGGGTTTGATGTCATCGTAGCTATGGACTCGCAGGTTCTGTTCCTGGTAGTTTTCGGGGGTGATGCCCGGTGCGTGGTAACCAATCGCCAGCACAAACTCCTGGTATTGGGCGTTGGTCACCAGGGTTTTGCTGATGCAGTAGTCGGTTAGATTTTCTCGACGCTGCCCGGGTTCTCGATCGAACCAACCACGAGATCTAAGGTTGGCCTCAGCTTCGGTCAGAGAGATATCATTGCCATCAGTGGCGGCCTGGGCCGAGATTTGGTAAGCATAGTCAATCTCCTCAGGCGTGCTACCGGCTAGAAAACGGCCACCCGGAACGTAAACAAACTCGGCACCGCAGCGGGCCTCGCTCACGGCCTGGGCTTCGATGCTGCCTGGCACAGGAGCGGCTGCCGTCCGGCAACTTGCGATCGCAACTACCCAACCCCATTGCCCCCACCGTCGCCAACGACAATTCGAAACCCTGGCAGATATGGCCCTGACAACGGCCTCAAAAAGTACAGACATGAACCAACAAGCGCGTGCGACGTTCAGGATAGCCGTCTTAAATAAGTAGGTATGGCCATCATTTGTAAAACCGGATAGGTCATTAGAAAACAGGAGACAGCAGCTAGAAGCCTCCTATATGCTGCCTTCTATCTCCTAAAGACAGAACCTTGGCGTCTTACCTTTAATTGGGTCAACCTACTTAACCACCTTAAATCGATGGTTGCGGTCTCAGTTTTCTACAATGGACAGATTTACTAAGACAATATATAGCAATCGCCTAGTTCGCAGGTATGCCATCTAGAACGACACGGTGGTTATTTCCGCCCATACGCCATGTCAGCCCATAGGCTAGTCCACCTCAATCTTGCGCCATCGCTCAATCTACCGTGACAGACTTATCTCAGCTCGAACGCAACTGGCTAGTGACTGATACCGGTCAATACACCGCCTTTGAACCAACACCCATGCCGCCGCCCGAACGCACCTACCGGCTGTATCGGTTTTTGACGGACTTGGAAAGCATTCTGGCAGCCGAGCCGGATGACCGTCAGCGGATTCAGCAGATTACCCCGTTGGTGCGCCAGTTATTGACCAGCTCATATTGGCTGCAAATGGAGTTTGACCCGCCAGGCCCTAAAGGGTGGTCGGTGCGCTTTCTCTACCGCGAGTACAGCTTTCCGCTGACGGTCCAGATGGTGGCCTGGGCACCGGGACAGCGCTCTACCATTCACAACCATGCGACCTGGGGCATTGTCGCCCTGGTGGGCGGGGCTGAAAAGAACCGATTATGGCAGCGCCAGCCGACGCCCGAGCATCCCCACCAGATTGTTCCAGCTGGCGAGCTGATCCTCTCGCCCGGCGATGTGATTGGGTTTATGCCCGACGCCATTCACCAGGTTGAGCCACTGGGTGAGGAACCAACCGTTTCGTTTAATCTGTACGGCGTAACCGATACTCCAAACCGCTATCAGTTTGATCCTGAAGGTAAAACAGCGAAGCGGTTTTAGCCGAAACAATGGTTATAGCCCTGGCCACTTGACTGAGGAGACCGGGTAGCCATATCACCAAAGCGCAAAGCGCTCCGTGCCTCGCAGTCGCGTCCTAACGTGACTGGCGACTGCTATCGCCAGGGCGGCAACAGACCGGATGGCAGAAAAGTCGTTTATTCTCTCACCTGCTCGCCCATCCAATTCAGATAGGTTTCGGCCCCTTGCCCGATAGGCAGGGCAAGAATTTCAGGCACGTCGTAGGAGTGAAGCGTTTGGATGCGTTCTACCAACGAGTCGAAGAGAGAGAGATCTGTTTTGATGGTCAGCTGGTACTCGGCCTCGTTACAAATGTTGCCCTGCCATCGATAGATAGCACGAATAGGGGTGATGCTGACGCAGGCAGCTAGCCGGGCACTGACCAGCGCCGTTGCCAGATGCTGTGCCTCCTGGTCAGAACCTGCGGTGACCAGAACAATGCCGTATTGCGTCATTTCTCGACTCCTGGTTTCGCATTATGGGGTTCGCGTTATGGGTTCGCGTCATGTGCAGAGTTAAACAGGGCACACCCGCCCGCTTAGCCAGCCGAGCGCAGCCAGGACACGTTGAGCAGATCGTGACTGTCGCTTACCGCGTACGGCGACACGTCAGGTTCAATCGCTGGGAGCATTGGGAGTTGGGTCCCTGCCCGTTCTGTACCGGCCAGGTTGGCACCGTTTAGCCTGGCTTCCAAGAAATCAACTTCTGACAGATTGCTGCGGCTGAGATTGGCTTGACTGAAGTCGGCCATGCGAACCCAGGCGGCGGTCAGGTCAGCGCCAGTCAGATTCGCACAGAAAAACTTGGCTCGCTGCAGATTGGCCTCGGCAAAATTGGCTGCGACCAAATTGGCGTTAGTAAAATCAGCGCCCTTGAGTCGAGCCTGGGTAAATTTCACCCCACTCAGGTCGCAGCCGCGAAAGGTCAGACCATTGAGAAAGGCATTGGAAAAGTCAACCCCTTTTAGCTGAACAGCATCCAGGGCTGCGCCATAGAGCCGAACGCCGCTAAGATTGGCCCAGGCCAAGTTAGCACCATTTAAAGAGGCTTCTCGCAGATTCGCCCCACTGAGATTCGCACTACAGAGATTTGCGCGATCCAGAGAAGACTTACGCAGATTCGCATGGGAGAGATTGGTGCCGCTGAGTCGCGCGGCTGCCAAGCTTGATCGAATCCAAAACACGCCCTGGAGGTTCGCTTTCGTGAGTTCAGCCTGATCAAACCGGGTCTCACTCAGCTTGGCATAGGCCAGATTGGCCCGATTCAGATTGGCCCCCGACAGGTCAGCTTTGGTTAAGAAGGCGCGGCTCAGGTTAGCCCCGGCTAAGTTTGACTCGGCCAGATCGGTGCCAACCAAAATTTGGTTAGACAGATCGGCCCCACTTAGATTGATCCCCTTAAAATTACGGTATCCCGCTTCGTAGAGCTTAAGGAAATCGCTGGCCTGCATGTGTGTTACCTGGCTTCACCCTTCTTAGACTAAGACGCTCAAATGGAATTGGTAGCTTTTGTTAAGTTGTTTGATATACGGAAGCAAAACTTAAGAGAATCTAAAGCTAGCCGTGGGAAGACCCTCGTCATGCCCAGGTTTTATCCATGTTTTAATCAGTAGACTTTTAATCAGTAGACATAGTCGCGGTTCGCAGGGGCTCTTTTGGATATGTGCTCAACAGTTTGGCTGAGACGGCTCGGTCTGGGTCTGCTTTGGCTGGGGTTCGCCCTGTATGCCTTTGGCGGCGCCCCCCCGGCCCAGTCCGATACGCTGGCGCTGATCCAACAGCTGTCTACGGGGCAGTGGCAGGGGCTCAATCCGCTGGTCGTCGCGCTATTCAACCTGATGGGCGTCTGGCCGGTGATATATGCCTGCTGGGCACTCATTGATGGCCGACAGCAGTCTTTTCCCGCTTGGCCCTTTGTTGCGGCTTCGTTTGCAATTGGAGCGTTTGCGCTGCTGCCTTACCTGGTGCTGCGACAGCCCGCCTCAACCTTCACAGGACCCAAGACCGGACTGCTCAACTTTGTCGATTCTCGCTGGGTGGGACTGGGCTGTGCGATCGCAACCGTCAGTCTTCTGATCTACGGCTTGGGCAACGGCAGCTGGTCTGACTTCATCCAGCAATGGCAAACCAGCCGCTTCATCCATGTGATGAGTCTCGACTTTTGTTTGCTGTGCGGTCTCGTGCCCAGTCTCCTGGGCGACGACATGGCCCGGCGACAGCTGCAGAGTCCGATAGTCTTTTGGGGCGTGACCCTGCTACCCCTGGTCGGCCCGGCGCTCTACCTGGCGTTGCGTCCGCCGTTAGCGGTCGAGGCTGTACCGGCCTAGACTAGCTTGGCATCTGCGTTCCCGCTCACCAACCGGCTATTGCCCCCTGTTCTATGTCCCTGACTCGTACCTATCTGGCATCTATTCCCGGTCAGCCGCTGGTGGGCTTAGAAAAAGCTGACCAGCTATGGTTTGCCTACCGCCACGGACAGATTCCGATCCCCGACGTGGTGAAAACCGAGTCTTCGCCCGCGCCGTCGCCCGACTATGACGCGGTCATCTGTGGCGGGACATTGGGTATCTTGCTGGGGGCGGCGCTGGCACAGCAGGGCTGGCGAGTCGCGCTGCTAGAGCGCGGTCAGCTGCGCGGGCGCGACCAGGAATGGAACATTTCTCGTCGCGAGCTGGATACGTTTGTCGAGATGGGGCTGCTGTCCGAGGCGGAACTGGCCGGTGCGATCGCAACCGATTACAACCCCGCTCGCGTCAGCTTTGGAGACGGTCCCGATCTGTGGGTCAAAGATGTCCTCAATATCGGCGTCGACCCGGTGGCGCTGCTAGCAGCGCTCAAACAGCATTTTCTCTCTGCCGGAGGCCATCTGTTCGAGCGAACACCGTTTAAGACGGCTAAAGTTCAGCCGAATGGCGTAACCATTCAAGCAGGAGAGCGTACCTTTACAACAAGGCTCTTGATCGATGCCATGGGGCACTTCTCTCCTATCGCCCAACAGGCGCGCCAGGGGCAGGCTCCAGACGCCGTCTGCCTCGTTGTCGGCACCTGCGCTAGCGGCTATCCCACCAACGACAGCGGCGATCTGATCGTCTCGTTTACGCCCATTCAACAGCAGCGACAGTACTTTTGGGAGGCGTTTCCGGCTCGTGATGGCCGCACCACCTATTTGTTCACCTATCTCGACGCCCAGCCAGAACGGCCCAGTCTGGCGACCGTATTTGATGACTATTTTGCCCAATTGCCAACCTATCAGGCGATTGAGCTTACCCAACTTGACTTTAAACGGGCGCTGTTTGGCTTTTTCCCCGCCTATCGCCAGAGCCCGCTGCGCTATCGCTGGCCACGGCTGTTGGCGGTAGGAGACAGCAGCGGCCATCAGTCTCCCCTCAGCTTTGGTGGTTTCGGCGCGATGGTCCGACACCTGCCACGGCTCTCCCAAGGCATTCACGAAGCGCTCAGCGAAGACAAACTCTCGCCCTCGGCACTGGGTTGGCTACACCCCTACCAGCCCAACCTGGCAGTCACCTGGCTCTTTCAAAAGGCCATGAGCGTCGGGCTACATCAGGCTCTCCCCCCCGATCGGATCAACCAGCTGTTGGCCACCATCTTTAGCGATATGGCTGCCTTGGGCGACGGGGTCCTACGTCCGTTCTTACAGGATGTTGTTCAGTTTGGGCCACTGGCGCAAACGCTGCTGAGAACCTCGGTGTATCATCCCGCGCTGGTGGCCAAGATTTTGCCCCAGGTCGGCATTCCGGCCGTCCTGCAGTGGAGTCTCCACTATGCTGGGCTGGGAGGCTATCGGTTACTGCAACCATTGGCTAAACCCCTTGCCCAGTGGGCATCGCAGCCAGAGACGGCCTACTACTGGCATCGCTGGCAGGCGGCGCTCACCTATGGGAGTGGTGCCGACTATCGGCCCTAGCCCCGCCACAGGGTAGAATACGGCTGTTGTTTTGCCTGGCTGCCCCATGGACGTTATTCCCGCAATCGACCTGCTCGACGGCCAGTGTGTACGGTTATACCAGGGAGACTACGACCAGTCACAGGTATTCAACCCTGACCCTGTAGCGGTGGCCCAACAGTGGGTCGATCAGGGGGCGACGCGCCTACATCTGGTCGACTTAGACGGGGCAAAAGCAGGTGCGCCCAAAAACTGGCAAGCGATTGAAGCAATTGTTCAGGCAGTTGAAGTCCCGGTGCAGGTCGGCGGCGGCTTGCGGAGTCGAGATCGCGTTCAGACGCTGTTCGCCTTAGGAGTACAGTACGCCATTTTAGGAACAGCAGCGGTCGAGAATCCAGACCTGGTGAGTGAGCTCAGCCAGCTGTTTCCCAATCGCATTTTTGTTGGGATTGATGCTCGTAACGGCAAGGTTGCGACCCGTGGTTGGCTTGAGACCTCGGACGTGAATGCCATCGATCTCGCAAAACAGATGGGCGAGCGGGGGGCGGCGGCGATTATCTATACCGATATTCACCGTGATGGGACGCTGCAGGGGCCTAACCTGCCTGCGCTAAAAGAACTGGCTAGCCATATTGAAATCCCTGTCATTGCGTCGGGGGGAGTGAGTTCTATCACTGATTTACTCAGCCTGCTAGGGGCTGTACCGGCGGGTGTCACGGGCGTGATTGTTGGCAAAGCCCTCTACACTGGAGCCGTCTCTCTTCGCGATGCTCTCAAGGCCATAGGACCGGGTCGATGGCAAGATATTCCATTAGCGGACGATGGAACAGCATTGGGCTAGCTGGCCATCGCGAATGACAGCGATAGATGACAATCGGGACGGAGCGTCCGGATTGCTGCCCTCGACAAGAGAACCGGGTGGTAGACAACCCAACAAACGCATTGGAGCGCGTGAGAACCTTGAAGCGACCGCCATCGCTCCTTAGAGACGACAGCACGCTTATTCTGGTAAAGCGGCGCACGCTATCACCTTTTTTGAAAATGGGTAATTTGAGAGTATTCGAAAGCTGTTGATTAAATGTTGTATGTTGAATACTATGTCGATATCCTCAAGTGAGGATTATCGGTCAATGCATTGCTTCAGTGCATTGCTTCAGTGCATTTGGGGGCTCACGGCGGGCGTTATGTCCTCAAATCATTCCTAGCCACAGGCGTTCTGCTGACGATTAGTCGCGTTCTTTGACGGTGACTGACTGACGGTTGCATAGCTATTGTCACACTATTGTCACGCTGATCACTGTCAATAGTTTTTGGGGTGTATGGGTTTCAATCTATTGCCTTGAGCCTATGGTTTGGTCAAGCTTTCCAGTACTCAAGACTCAACTCGGTTTCCACAGATCGCTTTCGATCAATCGCTTTCAGTAAATAGACATGAGGTTTAAATCAGAATGAGTGAGTTTATTCTCTCGCAGCTTCAGGAAGCTGAAGCTCAGCTCGCCAGTCAGGAGAGCGATCTCGCCTCTCAGCTATCGGCGATTCAGGAACAACGTAAGGGGCTGAAAACGGTTATTGAGATGTTTCAGTCTCCGGCTAACAGCAATGGTGCTTCGGTTTCGGCAACCGCCATCAGTGAAGTCCTAACGCCGACGACCGATAGCCCCGAACAAACCGCTGAAACCGTAGCCGTAGCTGAGGCACCGACCGCTGCACCAGCAAAACGAGGTCGTAAATCCAGTCGCAAGTCCCCGGCAAAGACAGTAGCCGAGCCTAAAGCTAAGGCTACTCGAAAACCTCGCGGCGGTAAGTCGCCTAACTGGTCGCGTCACATTCAAGAGCCTTTTAAGAAAACGGCTTTGCCAGATGTTGTCGCGAATATCCTTAAGTCCCAGCCTGACGATGCCTTCAAGATTGCAGATGTGATGGAGATTATCTTTAAGAGTGATATTCCCAAGGCAACCTTTCTCAAGGCACGTAATCGCGTGTCCAATATTTTGTCAGCCGGGGCACGGACCAGTGAATGGTATCGCGGTCGGGGGGGCAAGTACAGCATGTCTGAAGCAGCACTGTCCAAATAGATGCCGAACTGGAAGCAACCCCAACCTGGGTCAGGGCTACGAACAGCCCTATGAGATCGCCGCTTTGAGATCCTGGCAAAACTCGCTCAGGGCTGCCAGCCCTTCGGTTGGCGACGCATTGTTTAAGCGCTTAACGAAGGCGCTGCCCACAATCACAGCATCGGCTCCCCAGGATTTGAGCTGCTGGGCCTGGTCCGGACCCGACACACCAAATCCCACGCCTATCGGCTTTTTAGTCACCGTCCGTAGGTCGCTTAACAGGGCTTGTACTCGGCTCTGAAGCGTCTGTCGCACACCGGTCACGCCAGTCACACTGACTAAATAGATAAATCCCTGACAGCGGTCGGCAATCGCATCAATCCGGGCGGGTGGCGTGGTAGGGGCCACTAATAGGGTGACTTCGATACCCGCGTCATTAGCAGCCGCCAGCAGGACATCCATTTCTTCTAGGGGCAAATCCGGCACAACCAGTCCCCGTACCCCCGCCGCATAAATCATCTGTAAAAAAGCTTCGACACCCCGATTCAAAATCGGATTGTAGTAGGTAAACAAGATAATCGGAGCCTTCAGGTCGGGACTGACCTGGGCCACGACCGCCAAAACGTCTTCCAATGTTACCTGCCGCTGTAGGGCTCGGGTCGCCGCGGCTTGAATGACCGGACCGTCTGCGAGCGGATCGGAGTAGGGGACGCCTAACTCGATCAGATCCGCCCCGTTCTGATCCAACAGCCTTAGTGCCTGGGCAGTAGTTGCTAAGTCGGGATCGCCAGCGGTGATAAAGGGAATCAGGGCACACTGATTGCGCTCGCGCAGGTCTTGAAACTGCTCAGAAACCGATTTCATAGCCTTAATAGGGTCCGCCGGACGGTAGATAGACAATACTCAGGTCATCATATCGGCTTGCGGGACCTGCTAGGAATGCGACGCTGGGCGAGCCGCGTCATTCCCGGCATCCATCGTTTCGATCTCCATCTTTTCGGCCTCTGCCTTTTCGGTCTCTATCTTTTCAGCGTCAAGCTCGGCCTGCAGCTGAGCCAACTCAGCTGGGGTCATTTCATCCAATCGTTTCTGCAGGACGGCATCTTCGTAGTCCTTGAGTTGCTGGTTGTAGGTCATCGACTGAGTCAGGACTCGCCCCAAATAGGTGGCAACCCATCCCAGCAGTCCCCCCAAAAAAATGACCTGACTCCACAGCCCTGCCGACAGGGCATCCAGCCCCGCAAAATAGAGCAGCAGGTAAAGCAATCCACCCGCCGCGAAAGCGCCCAGACCAATCCCCAGAACATCAATGCGGCGCATGGCGTTAATTCAGGCTCACTGATTTTGGCTCAACTGATTTTGGCGCGCTGATTTTGGCGCAAGCAACTTGAACTTCGCACTCAAACGCCACCGGTCAAACTCCGCGACGTTTTGGGCGAAAGTTGAGCAGCGGGGACAGTACCAGCATACCGGGGAAAAATACAAATACCACGGCATAGATGAGCAGGCGCTCTACGGACCCGGCAACGTACCAGCGCTGATTAAGATAGACATAAAGTAGTCCTGGAACGACCAGTAGGTAGATGCCTGCCAGGCCAACGTAGATCGCTGCCGTCAGCAGGAATGTTGGGCTTAAAGTACTCAGATCAAAAGGCATAAATCAAATCACTGGGAAAAATACAAGGGACCGAACCAGCCAGTATCGCCTCAATATCATACCGCTCGCCGCTGCTGTCCGCGTCTATCAAACTGTCAAAAATCAACTCAACCAGTTGCGCAGTCGGCCCATTTGGTGATGGAATGAAAGGCCAGTGCATTTGACGAGCGATTTGATCGCTTGCCTGGCACCCAACTTGGGGGCGTGGCGGAATGGTAGACGCTGCGGACTTAGAAAACTGAGCCTTAGCGGAGAAATCTGCTAAGTGAATGCTCTCAAACTCAGGGAAACCTAAGGCATTTGCTACGGCAATCCTGAGCCAAGCCCGAGGCAAGGCAGGGGGCAGAAGGCGGAAGGCAGAATCCGGATTCATCCTTCATCCTTTTGACTTCATCCTTTAATTGGGAAGGTGCAGAGGCCCGACGGGAGCTACCCTAACGGACAGCCGAGGGTAAAGGGAGGGTCCAATTCTCAAGGCTGGTGTCTCACCAGCTGCAGCGAAAGCTGTGGGAGGATGAAAATCCGTTGACCTTAACGGTCGTGAGGGTTCAAGTCCCTCCGCCCCCATGTATACCTAACTGTGTTGCCAGTGACCGATTCGGGCAACTGACTTGAAAATCACCGGTTTGAGCGATCGGCTTTATCAGAGCTATACAGACAGCGCCATTCTCGATAGAGGCTTTACCGAATCTATTTGGATTCCCCGTATACCTGCGGATATGATTAGAAAAAATAATACATTCACCAGCGGCAAGCCTTTTTTGCTAGTAATTTAGTACATCTGTGTCTGACCAGTCTGACTAGCTTTTGGCTTGCGGCTCAAGCTGCCGGTGTTTTGCTCGATTAGTCGCCCCCTTTACTGCTCGAGCCTCTTGGTGATGCTGTAGACGTTCCCTTCTGTGGCATTGCCGATCTGAGTTCTTGATTATCGTTGTTCTAGCGGCTTCAATGGTTGTTGATAGGGTCTCTGATACGTTTCAGTCTAGTTCCGCTAAGCGATACAGTCGTAGATATGCAGACGTTCAGCAATCCCAGCGAACGATCTACAACTGTCTCCTAGAAGCCGTTCGAAAATGGCCCCCCGAAGCGGTTTTAGAGGAGTTCGAAAATTTATTTTTACACCATTCCGAAACAGTCAGCTCCGAGACGGTACCGGCGCTTTACGCTATCGTGTTTTCGAACGACGAGCAAGAGTTCCGGAATACGCTAAAGCGTTCCTGCTACATTCTCGTCAATAACTGGGAGGTCGCGCGCGAGCATGGGGCTGTCCGCGATCTAATCCGACTTTTCTCTAACCCCGTTATTCACAAGCCTACGCTGTCGCCCACGCTCAAGCGGCTGCGCCAGTGGATTGCTAATTTCGTTGCCAGCAAAGATTTTGAAGATCTGGAGCTGTTTGTTGCCAGTCGGTTCGCCCCGCCTAGCGAAAGCTGGGTCAATCGCTACACGTCCTATTTGCTGGTGCCGCAGTACATTGATGCCCAAAATCCGTTGGAGCAGCGGGAAGCAGCTCGGACCATGTCCAGACGGCTGAAGGACAAGTTTAAGTTTGATCTGGCTATGTATACGGCCTATTCCCAGGCGACTCGAGCGGTTGATACCCATCGCCAGAACCCTACCGTCCTCGGAGACGGAACGCTGCGTCTGGTCAAGGCGATTGTGGCGAAGCGCGGGCAGTTTAGCTACCGCAATCTGGCGCGGATTTTTCGCGAGCAAACCCAGGAAGTCACCTACCGCAGCTATAAGCGCAGTCTGATTGGCTACCTGATTTTTTCTGTGAGCGAGCCCGAAACGGTCAAGACGATCAAGCGCCTGCTCAGTGAAAAGCTCGATCGGCTCTATCGCAAGCACGACAAGCGCCCCGTCGATGCTTCCCTGATTTTACGAACGAGCAATCGCTTGATTGACTACCTGATGACCGAGGATCGAAAGCAGCCGTCTCAGCTATTCACCATGCTGCTATCTAAGGGCAATCCACTGACCATGGCCGTGTTACTGCTGAAGGTCGTCCTCATTTCTAGCAACTCACACCCCTATCTGGAGGCTCGGATTGCCGATCTTATTCGTTACTACGAGCAGTTTCCTCGAAATGAGTGTCAGTGGATCATCAATTTTCTCGAGATTTATAGCGTGACGTTTGCGATTTACAGCAACGACGTCGAATATAGTCTGGTCCGTATTCGACCGACCGAAAGTGGTTTGTCTAAGCACGACAAGATTGCCAATCGCCAGACTCCGATGGGCTCCCTGGACGACTATCGGGTGTTTTCCCAAATGCTGAAGGGTAGCGGCTCAGGACAATTGTTGGATGAAATGGCTAAGGATGCAAGGGTTTAGCCGAGTTGGTTGACGGCTTGGGCGATGGCTCCCTGGTAGACCTGCTTCCACGGAATTCCCTGCTCGCGGGCGCAGCGGGCACAGTCTTCGTACTCAGGATGGAGGTTGAGAATAGCGCCGCCGGGCCGCACTCGAGCAATTTTGATTTGAATATTGCCGTAGGGGGTATCGACAGGAACCTGCTCTCGATACAGATACTGGCGCTGTTGCTGGGTACTGCGAATACCCAGCGTAGGGGTTTCTTGGAAGAGAACACGGCAACATTGGCGAGACTGTTGAGGCCGACAGATCACTGTCAGCAGAAGACCGGGCCGATTTTTCTTCATCCCGACGCTGTGGGCAAATACATCCAATGCGCCAACGGCAAACAGGCGTTCGTAAAGGTAACCGACGGCCTGGGGGGTCATGTCATCGACCTGAGTCTGGAGCTCAATGACCGCTTCATCGGCGGGTTCGCTAGCTGAGTCGCGTGGGGCAGGTGAGTGATGGGCGGCGACGGCAGCGCTTTTGGTCTGGGACAAGTGATGATGAGTATGGGCAGGGGCGGAGCCGTGCCCCAGCCACAGACGGAGAATATTGGCGATGGGTAGGTCGCGGTGACCTGCGCCCTGACCGATTGCGGTCAGGGTCATGGGGGGCGGCGCACCGAATCCGGTGGCTAGGGTCGTTGCGATCGCACCCCCCGTCGGTGTAACCAGTTCTCGCTCTATACCATTGCTGTAGATGGGCACCTGCTTCTGCGCTAGCAGCCGTAACACCGCTGGTGCCGGTACGGGTAACCGCCCATGGGCCGCTTTGACCGTGCCCCCACCAACCGGCAGCGCCGAGCAGTACAGCTGCGTCACCCCTAACCAGTCAAGGCCAATGCAGGTTCCGACAATATCGACAAGCGCATCGGTGGCGCCCACCTCATGAAAGTGGACCTGATCGGGCGTCACCCCATGAACCGCGGCTTCGGCGTCCGCAAGACGGCGGAAGATAGCCAAACTCCAGTCGATCACCCGCGCCGACAGCCCCGTTGACTGAATCAGCGCCTCGATCTCGGGTAGATGCCGTCCGTGGTGGCTGTGATGGGGCGGGTGGGGCTGCAGCTGAACACTCACTTCAGTGGCCGCTTGCGACTGGCGGTGAACGGTCTTGACCTCAAGCTGGTATTCCTCCGTCAGTCCTAGCTGGGCAAGCTGCATCTCAAGTACCGACAGGGGTAAGCCCGCATCTAGAAGGGCACCTAGGCACATGTCGCCCGCTATGCCCGTAGGGCAATCTAGGTACGCGATGCGGGGAGGGGATTGTTCCATCGCTTCATCATCCGTTATTGATTTACCCGGTCTTCTGTATACAAGCTTTATCAGAGACCTTCAAAAATAGACCGGATCGCCTCGCTGGAGCACCGTAACAGGTAGAGAGTGTTCTAAATCGCTAACTAAAGGCCAGATGTCCTAACTATGGACTGTCTACTCAACTGTCACAGTAAACGGGCAGTCGTTCAGGATACGGCCCTAGCGCGGATTTACCCCTGCAATCCTTTACCGACCAATCTTTCAGGTTCATCTATGCTGAATTTGCCGTCTGCCATTTGCATCAACCTCTACCGTCCAGTGACGGTTGATTTGGATAGTGACACAGCTTCTACCGTGTTCCAGATTGAGAATTCCTAAAGTGAAACTGTCAATTACACGAGAGTCCGGCTGACACCCGAATGGTTTAACAGGCCTCTCTGACTGGCGTGCATTATTAGGAGATCTACCCGTGAAAGCTCAATCTACTCTATCCGTATCCCAACCGTCTACTCAAAATCCGCCCACTTCTAACGTTCTTTTACATCCCACGGCGGGCAAGCGACCGGCGGAATCCCCTCCAAGTTGTGAACTACCGCTTTGCGCAGTAGACCAAGCGCTGATCGGTCATCTGCTCCAACAGCTGCAGCAGTCGGTGAGCGGCAGCCAGAAAGTCATCCAGGCTGTGGCCACCCGACTGGCGATTGAGGTCACGCGTATTTGCCGCAAGAGCGATCGCATTCAGGCCAGCGGCGAAGTCGCGAGCTGGCAGCTATCGCTGGCCGAGAAGCGGCTGGAAAAGTACGTCGATTACTATCAGCTCGGCTCTCGCAACGGACGGGCCGAACTGCACAGTCGCCTCAGTGCGATTGCCTATCGCTACATCGCGCCATCCCAGGCGCAGCTGGGCTTCCAGGCCCGCTGCAACCTACTAGAAGACTTTCTACAGGGCTTTTACATCGAGGTTCTCAAGGCATTCCGGCGCGAAAATCATGTTGAACCCGACTATACCCCTCGGACTCGGTTGGAGTTGGCTGAGTACATGGCCTTTAGCGAGCAGTACGCTAAGCGGCGGATTGCGCTACCCGGCTGCTATAACCAGCAGCTAGTGGTGCTGAGGGCCCAGGCCTTTGCCCGCAAGCAGCCCGCAGAGACCTGCGTCGATATTGAAATGGCGGTCGACTCGCCCAAGGGAGAGGACGCTGAGGGCTATTCTCGCTCCCCGGCCCTGCAGCAAATTCGCGAACAGATGGTCGCGGACGTCACCGATCCGGCCGAGGCCGTCCTGCGCGATCGCATTGTTCGCGAGCTGGTAGACTACCTCGAAGAGCAGGGGCAGGAAGCCTGCATTGATTATCTGTCGCTGCGTTTAGAGGACATGGCAGCCTCAGAGATTGACGAAGTGCTGGGACTGACGCCGCGTCAGCGCGACTATCTGCAGCAGCGCTTCAAGTATCACGTGGAAAAGTTTGCCCAATTCCACAACTGGGAGCTGGTGCACCAGTGGCTGGGGGCCGACCTCGACAAAAATCTGGGACTGTCCGCCAGTCAGTGGGGCACCTTTGTCGCCCAACTCGATGCGGAACAGCAGCAACTGTTGGTTTTGAAGCGTCAGCAGATGCAGGACCCGCAACGAGCGACCCCATCGGATACTGAGATTGCTCGGCAGCTAGGGTGGACACCCAAACGAGTGAAGCGGCGCTGGAGTCAGATTATTTCCATGGCCTGGAAGGCACGCAATGCGAGCCGCAACCCAGCATAATAGCGTTCAATTTGGATCTCGAACAGCACGCCAAGCCCGCTTAAAAAGCGGGCTTTTTTGTTTGGCGCGCTGACCTCCTGGCAGAGACCATCACGTACCGTGCGCCCAGGCATCACCAGACATGTCGCCATCCCCATCGTGCGGTGACTATCACTAGCCAGCAGATAGACGACCGCTAACAAAGTGAATCCCGACAGTTTCGCCTCAACGCATCGCCCCGTCAGGCTTGTGTCGTCCTACCTAGAATGATAAAAGCCGTCTATTCTGCCTCGACCCCAGCGGCTGCCAGGCTCGACTCGGGTGGCTCAAACTTATAGCCAACGCCACGCACTGTCTGAATGAGTGTAGGTTGAGTAGTGTCGATCTCAATTTTTTTACGGATCTGGCCGATGTGGACATCCACAACCCGCTGATCGCCAACGTACTCGTAGTCCCAAACTTTTTGAATGAGTTCGGTCCGCCGCCAGACCCGACCGGGATGGCTGGCCAAAAAGTGCAGCAGGTCAAATTCCAGCGCCGTTAGCGGTACCAGCTCGCTATCTAACGTGACTTCGCGACGGATAGGGTCGATGGCTAGCTTATTGAAGGTCAGGCACTGCTGCTCAGCTGCGGTAACCGGACGCTGTCGCTTGAGGATGGCACCGACGCGCACCTCTAGCTCACCCAGGCTGAACGGCTTAGTAATGTAATCGTCAGCCCCCTGATTAAAGCCTCGAATTTTGTCGGCTTCGTCTGTTCGACTGGTCAGCATCAAAACAAATACGCCCGTCCGGGACTGCATTTCCTTGCAGAGGTCATACCCGTTTGCATCGGGCAAGTTGACGTCTAGCACGACCAGGTCTGGATTGAACTGCTCGAACACGGCCAGCGCACTTTTGCCATCCTCGGCAGATTCCATCTGGTATGACTGCTTGGCCAGAAAGCGATGGATGAGATTTCGAATTGCGGGGTCGTCGTCTACAACGAGGATCTTGGCAGAGGCCATAGTCATAATCGCACCGAAGAAAATTTACGCGTCGGGGTAATAAAAGTAACTGTGCCCTAGGGAAATCCAAATTCCCTTAGAGACTTAATTCATAAGATTTCGCTAGCTTCAGCGAAGATTTCATAATGCATCCACACCATATCAAATAATTCAGAGAATCGCCGTAGTAAAAAACGGGGTTTTTGTCCGCAGATTTTCTTCCTTTTGGGCCGTTTTACTCAAGGATGGGGAAAAATACGGAAATCTTCGACGCTGTCGTAGTGCGATTGGGGTGCGATTAGGGCTTTAGACGCCAGACTATAGTAAGTTCTACGGATCGAGTGCTGCGGGATGCAGGTGGCCTTGAGAGTACCCTCGCCACCCTCCGTAGGCCTGGGATCTGATCTTCTGATCTATAGACATCTGGATCTATAGACGTCAGACATCTGGATCTATAGACGTCTGGCGCTGGGGCAATCGATGGGCGCAGTCACCATCCGGCAATGGTGTTGAGTATTCTAAACTGCTGCCGGATGGCCCGTGACCCTAGGCAAAATTAACCAAGATTATATTTACATCACTGAGCATTGTTTTCCCGCTGTCACTGGTTAAAATCGGAAGGGGTCATGTCTATCAATCATGTTAGTAACCGACTGTCAACAGCGACGCCTCTGTAGGGTCGTCGACCTGAACGATGGGAGCGTCACGAGCTAAACGACTGACCCGTCTGAAGATCAGTTTGATTCGATCAGTTTCAGATGTGGGCGCAGTACAACGCTGACATTGGATACTAGCCAAGCGCCTGACGTGAGGTTTCCCACTTCAGGGCGAAATTTCTCTAGCATCTGGTTGTCTGAGTATTGATTGACGGCCTAGGGTGTCGCCTTAAATCTGTAAGAGGGTTTGGATGAGCAATCAAAAGTCATACGAAACATTAGGGCTGACGGACGCGGCTTCGTTCGAAGAGGTACAGTCAGCGCGACAGCGGCTGATCGACGAGTTGGGCGAAGATCCGCAGCGCAAGGAGCAGATCGAGGCGGCCTACGACGCGATCTTGATGGACCGGCTGCGGCTGCGACAGGAGGGCAAAATCAAGGTGCCTGACCGCATTCGGTTTGCGGAGAAACAGGCTGAAGCGGCAGCCAAAGCAGCTGAAGCGGCTCGCCCGGCCCAGCTACCGACCTGGCTGCAGGGTTGGCTAGATACACCTAGCCGAGACGATATTCTATGGCCCTCTGCCCTCTACTTAGGGCTGGGCGTGCTTTGCTGGTTCACGGCAACTGATGGGACTGGGGCCTCTGTGGCGCTTGGCTTTGGGGTGGCGGTGTGTATCTATTTTCTCAACCGCAAGGAGCACCGCTTTTGGCGATCGATTCTATTGGCGACGGGAACGCTGTTTGTGGGACTACTGCTGGGCTTTGCGGTTGTCAGTCTAGTTGGGCAGCAGGGCACTGAGTTGGCAGTCGCTCAGCAGACGGCCATTGCCGCTATTGTCACACTGATCCTGTTTTGGTTTGTCAGCAGCTTTTTGCGGTAGCGCTCGCTCGTTCAGGCGTGAGCGCACCTCGTCGATACTGGTCGCGCTCCATGGCTTCAAACAGCGCCTGGAAGTTACCCTCTCCAAACCCGAGTGGGACCTTGACCTGGCCAGCCTCGACATAGCGGCGACGCTCGATCAGTTCAAAGAAGAAGGTAGGCTGTTCGAAAATCGGGTCGGTGAACGTCTGCAGTAGCATGGCCTGGGGCTGCTCTGGTGGCCAGTCAACCAAAATCTGCTGTTGGGCAATGGCTTGCCAGTCAGCCGCCTGGGGATGATATCCAGGCCGATGGACCAGCTGCTGGTAGTAGCTAGCAGGGACTGATAGTAGGCTCAGTTTTTGTGTGCGCAGGGCTGCGATCGCACCCACCAGATCGCCCGTTCTCAATGCCACGTGCTGCACGCCAGCCCCTCGATTGACCGACAAGAACTCCTGAATCTGCGAGTTTGCCGTACTGGGTTCGTTGATGGGCAGCTGAGCATTGCCGTCGGGATGAATCAATACCTGGCTGTAGAGGCCCGAAGTTGGGGTTTGAATCGTAAACTGCTGCTGCAACTGAAAGCCAAAAGTATCTCGATACCAGGCGGCGGTAACCGTCAGGTCGCCCTTAGGAACGTTCAATACTGCGTGATCGATGCCTTCTATCCAGACCTCTGAGTGGGTCGTATTCGCGATTGGATCGCATTGAACCAGGGTGTGGCTCAGTCCAGCCCAGCCAGTGACCTGAGCAAACTGGCTAGTAAGGTCACCCAGGCACCCCCACTCGAGCGGTCGTCGCAACCGCGCCCCCCGTCCCAGCACTTGCTGCAGCGTGGTGGGAAGGTCAGCCACCGCAAAGGCAATGTCAACGATGCCGGGAGGATGGACGCTTAGATAGTCGGCAATGGGACCTCGCTCAGCAGTAGGCGAGGAAAGCCGAACACGGACAGCCCCCTGCCGCAGCCAAACGGTGCAGCTCAACGCCTGTCGCTCTAGCCGAATCCAGGTGAACTGTAGTGTTTTAACAAACCATTCGCCCCAACGACGGGCATCATCGACGTAAAAATGCAGATGGTGAAAATCCATAGATTCAAGATAGCGCCCTCTTTGAACCGAGGGGAGGCAATCCAATCTCTGCTGCAATTGTTTGGAAAACGCTAGTTTTTGATAGCTTTGGTCATATTCAGGGGAGGGGTAGCCGCTGTTGCCCAAGCGTGCTTGCGTGCCAGGTCGCGATTGCGCTTAGGGAACACAATCCTCGGTGCGCTCAACAAATTGGCTAGAGCCATAGCGCCCGCTCCGGACTTATCGAGCCGAGGCCATTGCCTCTGGCACGGTCGCAATCGGCTGATCGATTGACTTCGCTAGATAGCTAGCGGCTGGATATTGGTCAACATGCCGATAGATCCCAATCGGGGGTGCGACCCGACAGGTAAAAAATTCAACTGCAGCCTGGCCATCCGGCAGGAGCCGTATTTTGGGTTGGAGGTCCGTGGGCGGTTTCATTCGCCACTTCCACTGACGCTGCTGGGGGATAGTGGCGATAAAGCGGTGGTGGCCCCAGTCGCAACGGTTACCGACCCGTCCCAGCTCTTCGAGTTCACGGCGCATCACCGAAGCGGTGACAAAGGACAACGCTGAGCGATCGCCCATAACGCCGGACATCAGCTTGAGCAGCGCACCTTCGGGATAGGGCGGGTTGTCTGAATCGGTGGTTGACATCAGCGCGGCTTCTAGCTGGGCAGTGGCACTGAGCTGTTCGGGGATAGCCCAGGTCACGCTGCCGCCATCTTCGTCTGTGCGGTAAAGATAGGTGACTAGTCGCAGGTCGGGCTTGAGGCTGATGGGTAGCCGGTTGAAGGCTCGACCTGCGTCAATCGTGCTAATGAACCAGCGTCCGTCTAGATTGGGGATCGATAGGGTCTCGTCCGGAGTGCTGCCCACGCGAAACAGATCGCCCAACCCGTCGAGTGACTCAGGCTCAGGGACCTCATCTTCCTCTGTCGTCGGCAGCTCAGGCCGGGGCTGATCTTCGAGTTCGGGCAGCCTGAGGGATTGCCTGATATGGCTTTGTACCTTTTGTAGGGTGGCGATGGACAGCTTTTGTAATGACATTACTGATTTTCCAGCAGGACACTGTTTATAAACCTCAGCCCCTTCGGCAAGTTATCGCTCTGGCCACTGTGCTGAGGACACCGAGTATCGCTATCCCTCAAGCATAGAATGCGAGCTCCGCGCACAAACCTTTGTGGTGGTTGCGATAGATGGCTTGGGCGGTTGTGCCCAGGCCTCGAGGATGGCTACCTTGAGAACCTAGCGTGTGCCGAGGCTTGCGTTCGTCGCTATTACGTCGCTATTACTACGTTACGAACGCCATAGCAGCGTGCCCATTAAGGACAAGATTTAATACCCGAAGCATACTCTAAGGTGCCCGTATCTGAACGGTTGCTCACGACCGTAGATTGGACGGTTGATTAGTGTGAAGCGACGGGCTTGAACTTGTCTGGGGGCGCAGATAGCGTGTACAGCTCTAGCTGGGCGGCGCGACCTCGAATGGTGTATTTGCCAAGCGATCGCAACATTGCGATCGAAAGCTGCTGCCGAGTGGTGGCGCTAATCAGGAGGGCATGCCCCACTTGTTTGGTCAGGGTTTCGATACGAGAGGCGACGTTGACGGTATCGCCAATCACACTAAATTCTAGATGGCCTTCGGTCCCTAGACAGCCCGCGACCACCATGCCTGTGTGCAGGCCAACCCCCATCGCCAGCGGACAGACTTGCTCAATCGAACCGAGCATGGCGGCGGCGGCTTGGAGTGCCCGGTCAGCATGGTTCTGCAGCGGCTGAGGCGCGCCAAATACAGCCATCATGCCATCCCCCATGAAGGAAATAACGCTGCCGTCGTGCTGTTCAACGATGTTGGACAGAAAGCCCTGGAACTGGCTGAGAAAACCCAGAACTTCGGCTGGGCTAAGCTTTTCAGAGTATTGAGTAAAGCCCCGCAGATCGCAGAAGAGGACGGTAACCTCGCAGCTGCGGGGCTGCTGCATCAGCGCTAGTGGAGTTTCAAAGGCGGCATCCACTAACTGCTCAGGTAGAAACCGGGTCATAAGCGCCCGACCGGCTTCGTTCTTGACCTGGCGGCGGACCAGATTGCTGATCAGCAGGCCCAGCGAACCGATGGCAATGACAGTAATGGCGGCAAACAGCGCCATGACCGGATTGAGCCCAAATAGAACGGCGGCATAGGCAAAATTGGTCAGGGCCAGCGCAGTGGTGGCTACCGAGGCACGTTGCCGAAGCCGGATTGCGCCCGTCAGGGCCATCAGACAGCAAAGGGCAGTGATATTAACGATGATTTGCGGTTCTACCGACCCGAGCACGTGCCAGATATTGGTGATAAAGCTGCCCAGCAGCAGTCCGTCGAACAGGGGAATGGCGATCTGAAGTTGGGACAGCCAGCGGACACCCAGCGGATGATTGAGGAGAACGGTCAGTGCGATCGCAACTCCCGACCCAATCCAACCAATCAGGGCGATAGTCGGCGGCACGCTCTCTTGACCTAGCAGCGTTTGGGGAAAGAAAAACACCAACGTATCCAGGCAGGATGACACCACCAGCATGGCCGCCCGCACGTAGGCCACCCAGCGTTCATTGCGCAGCGCTTCACGTTTCAGCACCCGTTCGACCGCTTTGGCAATCGAGGCCGACGACGGCGAGGTGCTCACCTGATCCAACGGTCTAGCAGTCATTGCCGATTCCTTTCCCTACCCCGATAGTATCAACCTGGCCTGGCGTTGGATGCTGACCAGGGGATCCCATCGTCGCTTATAAGCTTTCTAGAGATGGGACCGGCAGCCAGCGCTGCTGCTGGTGAGCATCCTGGACGAGATCCATCAGCAGCTGGGAGTAAACCCCCTCAACCAGTGAGGGCGCACTGGTTTGGCCACTGTCAATGCAGTTTACCCAGTGGTTGACAACTCGAACGAACGGCGCCAGCCGCCCGTCCTCATAGACCTGGGGAAAGGCCAGCCGTTCCGGAATCT
The DNA here is from genome assembly GCA_039817185.1 of Cyanobacteria bacterium J06648_16. GTDB lineage: Bacteria > Cyanobacteriota > Cyanobacteriia > Phormidesmidales > Phormidesmidaceae > CAWUKV01. Next base: position 25,244 of record JBCBWI010000030.1, read on the forward strand.
CGACAGGGACTAAAGGACCCCCGCCCTGGCTGCCCTGCAGGGTAAAGCCGTGGACGTAGTCTTTCGGGTTGCTGCTACCGAGCACCAGGGTGCCGTTTTCGCCATAGACCTCGACCCAATGCCCCCGTCCGGCGTAGGTGACCGAGCTGATGGTGGCCTGGCAGGGGGTGCCATCGGCCAGGGTCAGCAGCATTGTGCAGGTATCGTCCGCATCTACGGGCCGCAGTGTGCCCTCGCCATCGGGCCGCTGGGTAATCGACGTGCTCATTCGGGCGCAGAGTTTCTCAACCGGCCCAAACAGCCAGCTGACATAGTCAAACAGATGGGAGCCAATCGCACCCAGCGCGCCACCGCCCTTGTCTTTTTGGGCATACCAGTTCCAACCCCGCGCTGGATTGGCACGGCTGCCCGCTAGCCAGTCAATTTTGATGAGGCGCTTATTACCGACGTAGCCTTCTGCGAGCAGCTCTGCCAGGCGCTGCCAGCTGGGCACAAACCGAAATTCGAAGTCCATTACCGCTGCAACCTGCTGCTGGTGGGCCAGCTGCCGCAGCGTCTGCGCTTCTTTAACATTCAGGGTGGTGGGCTTTTCGAGCAGTAGGTGCTTGCCTGCTTTGAGCACCGTCTGGGCCATGTCGTAATGCAAAAAGGGCGGGGTAGAGACGGCGACGGCCTGCACCTCTGGCAGGGCAACGAGGTCTTCGACGCGGCTGCAGGCATGGGGGATTTGGTGCTGAGTTGCGATCGCACGTGCCTGCTCAGAATCGCGGTGATAGACCGCGACAGGGTTTGTCCGATGATGAGCCTTCAGTCCAGGAATATGGATTTTCTGTCCAAAGCCGGTTCCTACAACGCCAACCCCAATGGTTGCTGCCATCTGACGCGCTCCTATCCACAATTTGCTTTCCCAGCCTACCGACAGTTTGCGCTCTGCGGCAGCTTCTGTGGCAATTCGCTAAGCTGAGTTCGGGCAACCGACAGCGCTAGCTGACCGTGATTGGGTCTAGACCTACCGCTTCAAACCTTTTCAAGTATTGTTCGCACATTGGTCAACCTGACCGTACATCGCCTAGATTCAGGGCCTAGATCCAGGACTATGCAGCTACCCCTTATCGGTAAAATTGGCAAAGCCAAGCACCCGCTTCGCTGGATTCTGGCCCTGCTGGCTATCAGCGTCATCGGCTCTGCCGTTCTATTTGTCGGTATCTGGCGCAGCCGTAGCAGTGACTATGACGTTGCTGAGCTGACAGTGCCAGTTGAAACCACCGAGCTAACCGTTCGCATTACCGCCAGTGGCGAAGTCGAGCCCTTTCGTACCGTCAACTTGAGCCCCCACGTCGGGGGCATCGTTCAAGAAATTTTTGTCGAACAGGGCGATCGGGTTCGTGAAGGACAGGTGATCGCCCGCATGGATAGCGATGACCTCGAAGCGCAGCGGATCCAGTCCCGCGCCAGTTTAGCCGAGGCCCAGGCCCAGCTAACCGATGTCCGTCAGGGCACAGATGTCGCTCAAATAGCTCAATCGGAGGCAAATCTAAGCGCAGTGGAAGCCCAGGTTGTCGAAGCGCAGTCGCGGTTAACCCTAGCTGAGAATAACTTTGAGCGCGATCAAAATCTGTACGAGCGAGGGGCCATTTCCCAACTTGAGCTCGACCAATCAGCAAATGAAATTCGCAGTGCCCAGGCCAGCTTGCAGCAGGTCCAGTCTCGGGTCGAAGAGGCTCGCCAGCGCGTCAACGATCTCGTTGATGACCCCGACCCGCAAGAGGTTGACCAGGCCCAGGCCCGTGTTGACCGGGCCCGAGGTCAGCTCCAAGCCATCGAGATCCAGCTAGCCGACACGCTGATTCGGGCGCCATTTGGCGGCATCATTACTCAAAAGTTTGCCACCGAGGGCGCGTTCGTTACCCCAACCACCTCCGCCTCGGACGTGTCTTCGGCCACTTCCACCGCCATTGTCTCGCTGGCCGATGGTCTAGAGGTGGTCGCCGAAGTCCCCGAGGCTGATATCGGTCAAATTTCACCTGGCCAAACGGTCGAGATTCAGGCCGATGCCTTTCCTGAAAAGACCTTCAAGGGAGAAGTTCGGCTGATTGCCCCAGAAGCCATTGAGCGTCAGAACGTGACGGTCTTTCAGGTAAGAGTTCGGCTGCTCACCGGGCAGGACCAGCTACGCTCGAACATGAACACCGACGTGGCCTTTCTTGGCAATCAGCTCAGCGATGCGCTGGTGGTTCCTGCCGTGGCGGTGGTCACCCAGGGCGGCGAGACGGGTGTTCTCGTTCCAGGCGAAGAGAAACGCATTCAGTTTCGTCCGGTTACGTTAGGCCCCCAGGTGGGGCAACAGATTCAGGTGCTGGAGGGTTTAGAAAGCGGCGACAGAGTCTTTGTTGATTTACCTCCCGGCCAAACGTTAGACAATCTGCGCTTCGGTCGTGATGATACCTAGGAGGCTAAGCAGATGGACCTGACCGAAAGTCTCAAGATGGCCGCCAAGACGCTGACGGCGAATAAGCTGCGCAGTGGTCTGACCATGCTGGGCATTATCATTGGTAATGCGTCGGTGATTGCAATGGTGGGCTTAGGTGAGGGGGCACAGCGGTACATTACAGGACAGTTGGAAAGCCTGGGGCCAAACGTGCTATTTATCGTGCCCGGTAGTCGCGAGACCCGAGAGTTGGGTGGATTAGAGATTCCGAGAAATCTCGTCGTGGCTGACGCCGAGGCCATTGCGACCCAGGTGCCTTCAGTTGTGGGTGTGGCCGCCGAGAACACCACTCAGGGCTTGGTTACCTACCAAAATCGCAACACCAACACCAGCATTGTGGGCACCAATAGAGACTTTCTCACCGTGCGCAGCTTTGAGCTAGACCAGGGGCGCTTTCTCACCGATCTCGACCAGCAGCGACGGGCGCGAGTCGCTGTGGTTGGCGCAACTTTGGCCGAGCGCTTGTTTGAAGATGAAAACCCGTTAGGCAAACAGATTCGTGCGAGCAATGTCACCTTTGACGTAGTGGGTGTATTAGAAAAAAAGGGCTCTAACTTGGGGCTAGACTACGATGATGCGGTGATGGTGCCCATCACCACCCTGTCTAGCCGGGTGGTCGGTCAAACTTCACCCTACGGAATTGAAGTGTCTTTTATCTCGGTTTCGGCCCGCGATCAGGAGAGTATGCAGACCGCAGAATTTCAAATCACCAACCTGTTACGCCTGCGCCACGGCATTACCGACGGCAACGACGACTTTTTTATCAACAGTCAGGATACGTTACTTAATATCGCCAATACCATTACTGGTGCGCTGACGCTGATGCTGGCGGCCATTGCCAGTATCTCGCTGCTGGTGGGCGGTATTGGCATCATGAACATTATGCTGGTTTCGGTGCGAGAGCGGACGCAGGAGATTGGCCTACGTAAGGCGGTGGGCGCGTCGCAGCAAGATATCCTGATCCAATTTCTGATTGAAGCGATCATTCTCTCGGTGGCGGGTGGTGTCGTAGGTACGCTGTTGGGCGTCAGCGGCATCGCGGTAATTGCGGCCTTCAGTCCGTTCGAGGCGAGTGCATCGGTGGGGGCGATTGCGCTGGCAGTCGGAGTATCCGGTGGCATTGGTCTGTTTTTCGGCGTTGTGCCTGCTCGACAGGCTGCAAAACTCGATCCGATTGTTGCGCTGAGAAGTGCCTAACAAGGCCTAACAAGAAGGGGGGGTAGATGAGGACGAAACAATGACTCACCTGATTGAGTTTCGACATATCTCAAAGGTGTACGGCAGCGGCAACACCGAAGTGCGGGCGCTGTGGGACGTGAACATGACTATTGATGCCGGAGAGTACTGCTCAATTATGGGACCGTCCGGGTCAGGCAAGTCTACTGCAATGAACGTGGTGGGCTGCTTGGATCGACCCTCTGCGGGGGAGTATTTGTTTGACGGTCAGAACGTGGCTCATCTTAGCAACGACGAATTGGCACTGATTCGTAACCGTAAGATTGGGTTTGTGTTTCAGCAGTTTCATCTGTTGCCACAGCTGACGGCGTTGGAGAACGTGAGTCTACCCATGATCTATGCCGGTGTGCCTGCGGCAGAGCGAGTCGAACGGTCTACCCTGGCGCTGCAGCAGGTTGGCTTGGGCGATCGGCTCAGCAACAGGCCCACGCAGCTGTCGGGTGGACAGCAGCAGCGGGTCGCCATTGCCCGAGCAATCGTCAACCGCCCCCTCCTCCTCCTGGCAGACGAGCCTACGGGCGCGTTAGACACCCAAACAACGCAGGAAGTGATGAACATTTTTGCGACCCTCAATCGGTCAGGCATCACGGTGGTAATGGTCACCCACGAACCGGAAGTTGCCCGGCTAACCGACCGGATTATCTGGTTCCGCGACGGTGAGGTTTTGAATAGCCACATGTCTCCGGACGAGTTGGGGCATGTAACGGCACTGACCTGAGTTGTCCGTTTAGGCGGCACCAATCAGTAACCTGTCCCGATTGAAAGCTATCTGCGCTAATGTAGACGGCAGATTCTGCTCTGCTCCCCTAATTCAGCTTTGATACCTATGCGCCCGACCCCTTTGGTTTTATCTGTCTTAACGGCACTCAGTCTGTCGTTTGCGCCGTCGGTTCGGGCCCAAACCGTGGCAGACACCGCGTTGGAACAGGGCATCATGGCTGTGCGGCAGGGAGATTTTGAGCGCGCGATTGCGGCCTTTCAACAGGCGACTGAGCTTGCCCCGAACTCAGCAGCTGCCCACTACAACTTGGGCCTGGCCTACCATCAAAACCAGCAGCCCCAGGAAGCAGCCACGGCCTTTTGGCAGGCCACCCAGGCCGATCCGGCCTTTACCCTGGCCTACGTAAACCTGGGGGCGGCGCTGTTGGATGGCAACAACCCTGATCAGGCTGCCGACTATCTGCGGCGGGCCATCGAAATTGATCCAGAACTGGGGATTGCCTACTACAACCTGGGGCTGGTCCAGCGCCGTCAGGGAGATATCCCAACCGCGATGGACTCGTTTTTGCAGGCAGCAGAGCTGAGCCCTCAGGCCCCCGACGTTCATTATCAAATCGGGCTGATCTATCTACAGCAGGACCAGCTAGCAGGCGCACAGCAGGCGTTCGAGACAGCAATAGCCATTGACCCGAACTATCCCGAGGCGTTTTACAACCTGGGCATTACCCGGCTGCGCCAGGGACAAGCCGAGGCGGCACTCCCCGCTTTCGATCGGGCGATCCAGCTGTTTCCTAACTTTGGTCATGCGTACTACTCCCAGGCGCTGGCACTAGACGAGTTGGGCAGGCAGGAAGAAGCGCAGCAGCATTTAGAGCAGGCATTGGGCATCTACCTGGCCCAGGGACGGGGCGAATGGGCGGCCCAGGCGCAGGCACAATTAGACCGACTCAGTGAGTGATCTTACTGGAAGTGAGCGTACTAGAGGGATGGCGGTGCCCACAGCTGTTTTGCCCCTGTGCGGTTTGGAGTTGTTAGCGACTGGGCTTGTGACTTAGTGCAAACTGGGGACGTAGGGCTGATTGATCTCGGCCTCGGTTAGATCCGCCAGCTCAATATCTTCGCGTAACACTCTCCCGGTGGGTCCGACGATCTGCCGGGGGAGCTGTTCTAACGTAACCAACTCTCGGTTGTTCATGTTGTAAGTGGTGTAGGTCACCTCGCCGGTATCGAAGAAGATATCCATCACCGTTAACGTCTGGAAAGCGGCATCTGTGCGGTTTAGCCAGGTGCGGGGACCGCTGCCTAACGCGCCGCAATGCAAGAATTCCAGCTCGTTGATATGGCCAGGAAAGTAAACGTGGTGGTGACCGCTGATATAGGTGTGGACATGGTGTCGCTCTAGCAGTTCGCGTAGAGCATCAGGGCTGTTGAGAATTTCGCCAGCGCGATCGCGCCCCTGGGATACCGCATACATCGGCAAATGACCCATCGCAATTCGCAGCTTGGCCGACTGTGCCGCCTCGCTGGCGAGGGTCGCGTCTGCCCAGGCCACCTGTGCCTCGGCAACGTTGGCCGACGAGGCGTCCCAAATCATGTAAAAAATATCGTTCTGCTTAAAGCTGTAGTAGAACGGGAAGCCAGCCTTATCAACGTACTGCAGGTCCAACCGGTCGATGTAGGGGGCCCAGTAGTCTGCCGCCGCCGCCCGGTCGATATCGAACACATACTCACCCTTAAACTGATAGCTAGAGGCGTCGTGATTGCCTAACGTCAGCGCGTAGGGGTAACCCATTTCACGAATCGGGGTAAGAATCTTCTCATCAAAAGCAGCCCACATGGCGTCCACTTCAGGCCGGGTCAGCGCCACACTCTGCCCAGCGATCATATCGCCCGCGCAGATAACCAGATCCGGTTGCCATTCGGGCAGCAATCGCACTCCCTCGATCACCTCTGTCCGATAATCGGTAGAACCATAGCTGCTATTCATATCACTGAGAACGACTGCCCGCACGTCACCGCGTACCGGCGCAAACATGCCTTCGGGGCCAATGGCTTGCCGAGTCTGAGTCTGCTGAGTTTGGGGCGGCGTTTCCCCATTTACGGGGGTAGAGGCCAGCTCAGCAGCGGTTGTGGATGTGTCAGGGCGAGACTGAACTGCCGATGAGCAGGCCCCCAAGGTAAGGGCACTAAGGAGTAGGAACCGTCGCCGACTCAGCCGCTGACTAGGTGTTCTGGACGACATGGGTAGAGAGTCTAGAAAGGCTTTCAGCGCCAGTATGCCACCGATTAGGATTTATGGCTTCCGCCGCACTGCTTCGCACACCAAGTATGGGCATTGCTCAGACGCAGAGCGCATGCTGCTATTCACATTAGCCTGCTATCATGCCCCAGGACTCGCTGACTTGTTCCGGCTTCATAACCCATGATCGATTCGGTCCTGCAACGCTTGACCTTTGGCACTTTTGAACTTCACCAGTGGCGGCAGGTGAGCCTCCTCCACCGATTACTGCATCCCTTCCGGCAGTGGCGGTTGGGGAGTCGGCTGTTGGCCTATGGGGATGCGATCGCAACTGCCATTGTCGCCATCGTCCTGATTCTGGCGCCCTTCGTCTCGACCACGCTGATCGGCATTCTGCTGATGATTTGTGCGGCGTTCTGGCTGCTGCTAACGATTTCAGACCGGGCCGAGGGCTGGCTAACGCCGGTTCATATCGGCGTGACGCTGTACTGGGGGGCGATGGTGCTGGCAACGGCTCTGTCGCCGGTCAAGGCCGCAGCCGTGTCAGGGCTGATCAAGCTGACGCTGAACCTGCTGCTGTTTATGCTGCTGGCGCGCGTACTGCGGCGAGCGTGGCTGCGAACGGGGCTGATTAGCACTTACCTGCTGACGACGCTGATTGTAGCGGTGTATGGCATGCGGCAGTGGTTCTTTGGGGCCGAGGCGCTGGCGACCTGGGTCGACCCCACCTCTGGACTCTCTGGCACCACGCGAGTCTATAGCTATTTGGGCAATCCGAACCTGTTAGCCGCGTATCTGATGCCGGCAGTGGCGTTTAGCGCTGCCGCTATCTTCGTCTGGCCACGCTGGGGGCCAAAGATTCTCGCAGTCGTATCGCTGCTGGTGAATACCGCTTGCTTGGTGCTGACGTTCAGTCGGGGGGGGTGGCTGGGCTTTCTGGCCATTGGCTTTGTGACGATGGTGTTGCTGGTGTACTGGTGGGGTGATTTATTCTCGCCCTTCTGGCGGCGGTGGTCGCTACCGGTCCTGTTTGGCAGCACGATCGCCTTCGTTGCCTTTTGTGTCGTGTTTGTCGGACCCGTACGAGAACGGGCCGCCAGTATCTTTGTCGGACGGGAGGACAGCAGCAACAACTTTCGCCTCAACGTCTGGGCGGCGGTGTTTGACATGATTCGCGCGCGACCCGTTACAGGTATTGGTCCCGGCAACGAAGCCTTCAACAAGGTCTATCCCCTCTTTCAGCGGCCTCGCTACACGGCCCTGAGTGCCTATTCCATCTTTTTAGAAACCATTGTGGAAGCGGGCTTTGTCGGCTTTACCGCGTTTTTGTGGATGCTGGGCATTGGGTTTTATCAGGGGGTTAAGCAAATTCAGAGAATCAAACAGACGCTGGCACCCCAGGGCTACTGGCTGATCGGTGCGATCGCAGCCCAGTCGGGTCTGCTCATTCAAGGACTGGTGGATACCGTCTGGTACCGGCCCCAGGTCAGCATGCTGTGGTGGCTAACGATGGCGGTTATCGCCAGCTTTTTTGTCGTGCCGAAGCCAGTGCCTACGTCGCAGCACAAGTTCGCCGAGGTGGCTCGATAATGCTCCCCGCTGACGCTCAGCAGCTGACTGAAACGACCTCCCAACAGCTGGCTCAGCAGATCCGGTGGACCGACGTCACGCTACCGGATGGGATACCTGTGCGCACGAGCTACGCTTGTCAGGGTGAAGGCACCCCCGTGCTGCTGCTCCACGGATTCGACAGTTCCCTGTTCGAGTTTCGGCGGCTCGTCCCCCAGCTAGCGCCCCATGCGCAGGTGTGGGCGATGGATATGCTCGGGTTTGGGTTTTGCGATCGCACCGCGACTGCTGCCGTTACTCCTGCCACGATTAAGCAGCATCTCTACCAATTTTGGCTGCAGCAGATGGATGCCCGTCCGATGGTGCTGACTGGGGCCTCAATGGGCGGCGCTGCGGCCATTGATTTTGCGCTGACCTATCCGGAGGCCGTCTCCAAGCTCGTGCTAATCGACAGCGCTGGATTTGCGGCCGGTCCAGCTATGGGTTGGCTGATGGTGCCGCCGATCGATAGCCTTGCCACGGCTTTTTTACGGAATCCCGGCGTGCGCCGTCGAATTAGCCTGCAGGCCTATCACGACCCAAGCTGGGTGACACCCGATGCCGACCTATGCGCGTCGCTGCACATACAAGTGCCCCGATGGAAAGAGGCGCTGATTGCCTTTACCAAAAGCGGTGGGTACAACTTTCTCAGTCGATCTATCGCTCAGCTAAAGATGCCGACGTTAGTGGTTTGGGGAGAGTGCGATCGCATCCTCGGCACCAAAGATGCCGCCAAGTTTGAGCAAACCCTACTGACCGGAAAGCTATTATGGGTACAGCAGTGCGGTCACGTCCCTCACCTTGAGAAAGCGACCTTTACAGCTGAATGCATGCGTGATTTCTTCGCAGCATAACGCCTTAACCGCCTCAATTACACCCTCATCATTGGTGCAGATTGGCGAGCCCCCAGAGAAGATAGTGACTGTTCTAAGTCGTAGGCAATTTGAAGGGTCTCTGAGGGAGAGATCCCGGACCGGAGGGCAAGCCCGACCCGGTAGCCTAGCTTACTTACAACGATTACAACTTTGGCTTTTTCCTGCAGATAGTCAGCCAGTGCGTAGGCTTTCAGTCGCCCGGTCTCAGCAAAGAGACGAACATGCATGTACAGCTCATGCTGGAACGACATTCCCTGATACAGGCAACCCTGGTGGTAAAAGTTAAAGACTTCAGCCTGACTTTCATTGATAACAAGCGGCAGTGACATGACAACCCCATACTAAAATCTGTTCTGTCTTCAACACACACCTTCTGGTAAACCCGCCAGATGTTTGCCTCTGGCTGTAAGCTAGCTGCTTCCTGACTGAGCCTATTCAGATGCTCAGCTTGTCAAGCGATCCAACTGTATCTAGTATTGCGCCTGTCCTTCTCTGCGCAGTACCGTAGGAACGCTGATAGTCTTTTGAAAGTTGTGTGGTAAAAGCCGTTGTTACAAACACGTTCTTGAAGGGTTACGGGTGCTCGATAGCGAGCAACGGTATCATAGATGCCCAACTATCCGGTTTCTATACATGGCCTAGGCCACTTTGCTGAGGACGCCGAGTATCGCTTCCCTCCACCACAGAGCACGCCCTGACGCGTAACCGAGCATAAACCTTGGCAGCGGCGGCTATTGTAAATGAGGCATTTTCCCCATTCAGCTATAACTAATCGACTGTATAGAGGACCTAGCAATATCCTATCTGTATTCTTACTGAGAGGGTTCTCCGTATATTCACGGTCCGGATATCAGCGTCAGATTATTGGAGGGTTGGCGCTAGCATCTCTACATAGCGTAGGTGACCAAACTTTGGACTTGTAAAGTTTGGTCCACCAATCCTTAAAAGGACATAAAAGCCGCCTACAGATGACGGTCCGACAGATAGATTGAAGACATTGCTGTGGTTCTCTATTATTTAACCGTAGCAACGATGCAGCTGTTGGCAGGGCGTTATACCGCTGTGGCCCTTCGCTAGGTTCCAAAGGAGAGCGACGTCAGGAACTTAGACAACAAATGCCAATGCCAGTGCTAATCCGGTATGGAGTTTTTGTCGCTTCCTCCATTTTACTGTGCCCGAGGGGGGTTTCAACACCCCATCAGAGCGGTCTTAGGGGCAGACGGCCTTAGCCAACTGGTCAGTTCAGGTGTGCTAACTTCAAGCGAGCTAGCTGAGTAACAGTTGATGGCGCGGGTTGCTATTTATAGCGTTTCTCACTTGACTTGACTCCCAATATTCAGACAAAAGCTCCATAGAACAGCAGGTCAAGTGAGGCACAAGTTTCAATGCATTTGAAACTTGCTATAGTTCTTTATTGCCTATCGGCCACTTCGTCGAGCCTGGCATTGTTTGGCGAGGCAATGGGTTTGCTACGTTGACAACTGCTAGCAGTGATGACGTGAAGCTGTGGATTGCGGTGCAAGCACAGCGCCTCTATCAGTCGTCCAATAACTGTTCAATGGGGATCTCGATAGTGAAGCAAGTGCCTGAGCATTGGGTGTCGGTATCGAGATGCAGTTTACCGCCATGGCGCTCTGTGACGATCTGATAACTGATGGACATGCCGAGTCCAGTGCCCTTGCCGATTGGCTTCGTTGTGAAGAAGGGATCGAATATTCGCTGCTGCACTGCCAGTGGGATTCCTGGGCCATTATCGGATATGCGGATTTGCACCCAGCTAGAGGGCAGAACACGCGTTTCTATCGTGACGGTGGGCTGAAGCATTGATGAGGGATCCGCCTCCATTTTTTCTTCCAGCGCGTCAATGGCATTGCTCAAAATATTCATAAATACCTGATTGAGCTGGCCTGGAAAGCACTTGACGTGAGGTAGTAGAGAGTATCGCTTGACGATCACAATTTCTTCTCGATGGGGCTGCGCCTTGAGGCGGCTACCCAAAATCATCAACGTACTGTTGATACCCTCATGGATATTAACCGACTTTACTTCGGCCTCATCCAAACGAGAAAAGTTCCGCAGGCTCAGCACGATGTCTCGAATTCGGTCGGTGCCCACCTGCATTGACTGAATGAGTTTGGGCAGGTCTTTGGCCAAAAACTCAAAATCAATGGCTTGGAGTTCGCGCACGATCTCAGATACGGGCTCCGGATAGTGCAATTGATAGAGCCGCAGTAGTTTGACCAGATCTTCCGAATACTCCTCCGCATGAGTAATGTTACCGTGGATGAAATTGACCGGGTTGTTGATCTCGTGTGCTATTCCTGCAACCATTTGCCCCAATGCCGATAGCTTTTCCTGCTGGATAAGCTGTACCTGAGTTTGCTTTAGCGTTTGCAGCGCTTCTGATAGCTCCTGCGTGCGCTCAATCACCCGATCTTCTAGCTTTTGGTTTAGGCTCTCTAAATCCTGGTTGACTTCGACCAGCTTTTGCTCAACCACCTCTCGCCGCTCGATTTCGTCTTTCAGCAGGCAGTTTTGGGTCTTCAGGGTCTGAGCTAAGTTTTGCAGCTGAAGATGCACACGTACCCGAGCCAGTACCTCCTCATGCTGAAACGGTTTAGTGATATAGTCAACTGCGCCCAAAGACAGGCCGCTCACCTTGTTTTCGGTATCGGCTAGCGCCGTCATGAAGATAATTGGAATATCGACCGTATCTGGATTTGATTTGAGCCGTCGACAGGTTTCAAACCCGTCTATACCGGGCATCATCACGTCTAATAAGATAAGTTCTGGGCGATGATAAACTACTTGCTCCAGAGCACTTTCTCCGTCAATCGCAACCGCGACCTGAAACCCTTCATGGATAAGGGCCTCAGAGAGCACTTCTAGATTAGTCGGATTATCATCGACGATTAAAATACCTTGAGGCTCAGATGTTGCCAACATCTCTCGACTATTCCTATTTTAGATTGACTGAATTTCGTGGGTGATGCAGTCCCCAATCTGCTTGAGATCCTGGCGGCAAAGGCGGCAGCCCCGCGGCTTACTCGATATCCTGGAGGTAAGGAGTCAAAAATTCACGCATTTCCCGAAGCTTAAACCCCCTGGCCATTTGAATCAGTGTCTGAGTGAAGCCATCGCATGCGGGTGTATCCGTCTGTATCCGTTCAGCTTGCTTGATTAAGTCATTAATCAAGCCACGACGCACTAAGTCGTTGAGAATCAACAGGTCTTCTTTCCCAGGCGGAACCAGTTCGATAGTGGTCAGTTCTACCGCTACCGCCGTAGGCTTAGTCGGCTGAACAGTTTCGTACTGCCAAGTGAGCCGCAAGTGCTCTTGCATCGTCTGAAATAGGCTCTCGGCTTGTATCGGCTTGGGTAAGAATGCGTCAGCCCCCGCATCGATGCTTTTAGAACGGTCTGACTCAAATACGCTGGCGGAAGAAACGATAATGGGTACCGTGCTCAAGGTCGATGCCTCAGATTGGCGTATCTGGGAAATCATCTCATAACCGTCCATAACTGGCATGGTCAGATCGGTGATGATTAGGTCAGGTGGGGCTGCGATCGCTGCCTCCAGTCCCGCCCGTCCGTTTTCCGTTTCCACCAGGTCAAATCCTATGGGGCCCAGCAGATTAGCAAGAACAGAACGGTTCTCCCAGCGATCATCGACAACCAGAATAGTCTGCCGAGGCCCTTCGTACCCGACAATCTGCCCTGCGTTTGAGGTCATGGACGTCTCTACCCAGTCTGCCGCTTCCGGGAACTCTGCATCAAACCAAAAGGTACTCCCCTGACCAATGTTACTGGTCACTTCCAGCTGACTACCCATCATCGAAACAATTTTGTGAGTGATGGCCAGACCCAGTCCGGTCCCCTCGGATTGCTTTCTCACACTGCCTGCCTGCTCAAACGGCAGAAAGATCCGCTCTAGCTGGTCAGGAGACATGCCAACTCCAGTATCTTCTATGTGGAAGCGTAACCGATAGATTGACTCATCCTGGTGATCGGTAGCAGCATCACCTATAGGATGAGCCTTGACCAAAAACTTCACCTGCCCCTGATCCGTAAACTTAATCGCGTTGCCAAGCAGGTTAATCAACACCTGCCGCAACCGCTTCTCATCAGCCCGAATCCCCAGGGGTAGGTCGCCGTCCTGCTCGTAGACAAAGCCCACCCCTTTCTGCTCGGCTTTGATCCGGCAAATCTCGGCGACACCTTGCAAAAAAGAGGGTAGATGAAACTCCGATGGATGGAGCTCCATCTTACGAGCCTCAATTTTAGAAAGATCTAAAATATCGTTGATTAGTGTCAGCAGATGAGAAGCACATTGATTGATAATACTAACGCCGTTCTGCTCCTTGCCTGACAACTGCTTGGAGCGAGCAAGGATTTGAGCATATCCTAAAATTCCGTTCAGTGGCGTCCTCAATTCATGGCTCATATTAGCCAAAAACTCACTTTTAGCTCGATTCGCTGTATCAGCAGATTCTTTGGCGTCTTTGAGCTCAGATGTACGTTCCTCGACTCTCATCTCTAATTCTTCGAATGAGGTTAATAACTGGGCTGTCATTCTATTGAAAGAGTGTTCAAGGACATCTAGCTCATCAGCAAACTCTGGCGAGTCTAGGCGGTAATCACCTTGAACATGAGCTTCACTATTCGAGCCGTCCAAACGCAAATTTCTTTCAAAGTCTTCTCTTGCCAGAGTGCGACAACTATTTAAGATGGGTTGGAGGCGGGAGTTGAGCCTTTGAATAAACAGAATAACAACTCCAGCTAAGATTGTCCCACCCCCAAGAAAACCGCCAAGCGTAATGGATAGAGCCGGGATTAAGACGACCGCTCTCGGTACGGCAGCTAACATCACCCAATTGGTCCCCGAGATTCGCTCAAATGCCCATATGTAGCCGTTCGAATAAATAATTCCAGAGTTAGAGCTCTCTTTTGAAATTAAATCCCAAACGTCACTCAGCGGACCTAAATCGTTGACCGTTTCTAGCTTGCTAGCTTTTGATGGATCAGGAGGGTATGCCAAAAGGTTTCCCTGCTCGCTTAAAATCACAAAGTATCCTTCTCCCCAGCTTTCGGGTGCCGCGATCCTCTCACTTAGGGCGGTTACGTTAATGTCGAGCCCCGAAACCCCAAGCAACTCGCCATTATCATCGTAAAAGGGCGCCGTCACAGTTGTCATAGTGACCCCTGTCCATTCATAGGGCTCCAACCAAATAGCTATCTCAGATTCTACAGGGAGGGTATAATATTCCTGAGAAAAACAGTCTATGTCAACCTTACAGACATCTGCGAATCGGGTGCCATCATAGGGCTTCGGCAGAGGTTCTCCAACTTGATCCGGAGTATCTTGATCTACAAAAAAGTATGGCCAGTATGCGTCCACATCAGGTACAAACTTGCTTGGTGCCTGACCAAACCCAATGGCCATGGTCAAAGGTGAACGATTTTGAAATAGATCTAAAATCATCTGCTCGTAGGCAGCTTTTTCGCTAATACCGAGGCGCCGCAAACTTATCACAGATTCCGAAAGATCTATCATCTTCTGCTCGGCACTGCTGAGCTCCCCTTCGATCCTAGTGACCTCTGTGGAAAGCTTACTCTGGATTTCGTTGTTTGCACGGCTTTCGAGAGCTTGGTAGAAGAAGTAGGACATTCCTCCCGTTCCTAGCAAAGCACTACCCAAGACATACAGAAATAATCTTGCTCCAATTGTCCGGACTGCAGGTAGTTTAATACTCATCATTGGATACGCCGCTTACACTCTCTATGATCAAGCTGGATGCTTGTATATTTAATAGCCGTATCTATATGGAACCCAAAATCTCTTACTTATATCGCCTTCTTGATGTTTTATGTACCTCTAGATGTGCCGAATGCTTCAATATCTGACACATCGCTAGCAAACGTCTAATTTCTCTGGCAGCCAGACCTTTAAAGGATATCAAACTAAGAATTTCAACTGGTCAAATATCCTGGAATCTACCTTACGGACATGGATGACGTTAGGGTGATAGAGTATCTGCTACAAAGGTTTACGCGCGAGCACGAACTGTGGCTCGCTTCAGGGCTTTTGGAATACCGATATTCGGTGTCCTCACTAAAGTGGTCAAAGCTATAAACCAGCGATTTGAGACGTTTATGATAAGCAGCCAGATGTTAGTCGGCCAGTCCATGGGATTAATCGTGAGGTTATTCTAAAAGCACAACCTGAACGGAATTAAATGGGTGCGATATATTTTGCATCCGCTATTTGCTCAATTCCCAAGGCTGGCCTGATGATCAGCTCTAAACAATGTTCTCAATGAAGAATACCCTGTAAGAATAATTGGAGCCAAGTATTAGATGACGCCCATGCGCTTATGCCAATACTGTTGTGCGACGGCTAGAGCAATCTCATATCCAGAGAAATCTGGTAGGTCTTGATTTCCACTGCATTCTGTTACAGGCTGGCTCAGAAACCCACTCCTAAATAAGTATTCGAGGTATTCACTCAGTGTTTCGTAACTCAGAGTCGGACAGCTTATTGACCAAGCAGTCATCCAGCTCGATAGCTTATCATCCCTCACCTGGAGCGCACCCAATGCTTTCCTTACTAATTTCTTTTGCTTGAGCAGAGAAATTAAAGGAATCAAGATGTTGTCTGCTCCTTGGTCTCTTTGCTTTTCTAGCGCTAGGATCCAATCTTCGTGGGTGGATAGGGTGATGTTATATCCCACATCCTTCAACCACTCAATTAACTCAGTCCAGGAAACAGAGCGTGGGTTTACAATATTGAAGACTTGTCCATCCGTTTGCTTGTTCAGAGAGAGTCTAGCTATGACTTCCGTAACATAATCAACTGGAATTAAGTTGAGCGCTGCATCTAGTTCTGGAGCAGAACCAAGCTGAATACAGCCTTTTATAAGAATCGAAATTAGAGAATTTAGGGGGTATGTTCCTTTTTCGCTATGCCCCATGATGTTACTAGGACGATAGATAGTGACTGGCAAGTTTCTAGCCGCTGCAACTGATACCAACTGTTCGGCTACATACTTGCTTTGAGAATAGCCATCGGGCAGAAGATGGCCTGGGCCAATCGGACTTTCTTCAGTGATAACTCGATCGAGAGAGCCCTCTCCAACGGAATAAACATCAACCGTCGAAATGTAGTGGACAGGCTTCATCCTGATATTGCTAGCAAGCCGAAGCACTTCCTGTGTGCCCAGGACGTTTGCAGCCTTTAAGGTCGAGTAAGAATGCATCATGTTTACCCAAGCACCACAGTGATAGATCACATCTACCTTCTCGGATAAATCATTGAACAGTTCAGAACTCATGCCTAGCTTCACCTTGCCGAGTTCCCCCTTGACTGGATAGATTCTACGTTGCCAGTCCGGATTCCATACACCGTAGCTGATTAGAGTATTTTGAATCCTGCTTTGGCAAGCATTATCTTTATTACGTATGAGGCAATAGATATCCGCTTGAGTATTTTGAAGGAGCTCAGCGAGTAAAAAACTGCCAAGATATCCAGTGGCTCCAGTCAGAAAAATATTGTGAATTTGAGTGTTTTGATGACGACGTGCTAGCAGAAGACTTTGGCTGATGGTCTGGTCTAAACGAATTTCGCTTTCTAAATCTAATGCTGCATCAGAAAATGAGGAATTACCCGAGAACTCCTTGACAATAGCCTTTACAAGTTTTTCGATAGTTGGGTTCTCAAACACTAGACTCATTGGCGGATCAACTTCGTAGTTTTCTCTAATGAGCTGTATGAGCTGTATCGCCTTTAAGGAGTCTCCTCCAATATCGAAGAAGTTATCTCTGATGCCTATATCCTGAATGCCAAGAACTTTTGAGCATATGTTAGATAACTTAATTTCATCCTCTGTTTGAGGAGCAACAAAGTTATCGCCTGATACAGGCCGGTTATAGTCCGGTTCAGGCAGCTTTCTTCTATCAACCTTACCGGAAGGCGTTAAAGGCATATCTTCGATTATTGTGAAGACGGATGGGACCATATACTCTGGCAACCTTTCCTTCAAATATTTGCGGCAGTTGACTCGTAATGCATCTTCAGATTGGCTTGCTGCCTTACTCGCAACGATATACGCAGCTAACTCCTTGCTTCCAACGGAATTTTCGCGAGCTACAACAACAGCATCTTTGATGCCTAAGCTCTGGGTGAGTGCGGCTTCAATTTCACCTAGTTCAACCCGATAGCCTCGAATTTTAACCAGATTATCGATTCGATCGACAAATTCGAGGTTGCCATCTGCATGAAGCCTGACTAAATCACCCGTTCTGTAGAGTTTTGCTCCAGGCTCATTACTAAATGGATTGGATATGAATTTTTTATTAGTCAAGTCTGGTTGATTTAGATATCCCTGTGCCAGTGAGATTCCACCTATTGTTAATTCTCCTACTTCCCCTTCTGATACAAGTTGGGGGCAGTCATCTTGCCTTCTCAAACTAGGATCTAGCAAGTAGATTTCAGCATTATCGATAGGCTTGCCAATTGGAGGAAGGTGGGGCCATTCTCTGGGAGAGCCCATTAACTTATAGGAAGTTACGACATGACTTTCCGAAGGGCCATAGTGGTTGTAAAGACTGCAATGCTCTAATTGACTAAAGAGTTGTGCTATTGATCGCGTAATCTTGAGCTGCTCTCCAGCTGTTATGACTTCCTTTAGTGATTCCGGTACATGCTTATTGCTTATTGCTACTTCTGCCATATGCTGAAGCGCAACAAAGGGTAGAAATAGGCGTTCAACAGATTCACGATCGATAATCTCTAGTAGCGCTTCTGGATTGCGCCGAGTAACGTCCTTGATCAGTATTAATGTGCCACCAGTGGAAAGTGTGGAAAATATTTCTTGAAATGAAACATCAAAACTAACAGGCGTAAATTGTAGTGTCCTAGCCTGTGGAAGGCTCAAATCCGAACTTTGCCAATCTAAGAGATTGACTAAGGGTAAATGTGGCATGGCAACCCCCTTGGGATTACCAGTTGAGCCTGATGTGTAGATAACGTAGGCAAGATCCTCTGACTTTGCCTCATCGTTTAAGTTTGCAGCCGAGCACTTAGTGTACTGTGCACTGTCAGAATCGAGATAAACAGACTTTACACTTTCCGAGGAAAGATCATTTCCTAGTTTTTTCTGTGTCACTAGAACGGATGCCTGAGCGTCCTGCATCATATACTGCAAACGTTCTAGGGGATAATGTAAATCTAGCGGTAGGTAAGCCCCTCCTGCCTTCAGAATAGCCAGTAGAGATACGATTAAATCGAATGAGCGCTCTACATAGACACCGACAATGGTTCCTGGTCGAACGCCATGTTGCATAAGGTGCCTGGCCAAGCAATTGGATCGCTCATTCAAATCCTGGTAGGTCAGGCATTTTCCGTCAAAGCTTATTGCTATGGCATGAGGTGCCTTGTTTACCTGAGCCTCAACCAATTGATGAATAGATTGCGTCATATGACTATGTAAATCAATACCTAACTATGATTGGTAGATTCAGGACAGACATCAGTCACAATGGGTTATGGCTGAAATACGAGCACCCTGACAGCCAAAAGACAAGTGATTCGAGCACTTTGAAGGAACACCTCAAGACTATTCCTACAGCCACTCGCAGAATACCTCTCTGGAAAGGGGCTGTGCCTTTAACTATTTGCTGCCGTCTCATATTTCCCTTTTGTAGCAAAGTGTCACAAGTGACTGTAGCAATAGTGCGTATGCAGATTTTGGCAATTACGTAAATTTACTAGTTGATCGACTTTCCTCGATACGGGGATTGCTGCATTGGGGAGAAGAAGTGGACTAGGAATTGAGCAAATATTCCACTGCTTTTGCGAAAAATTGCTGAGACTTGAATCAGTACTTCCCTGTAACAGGGAACATCTAAGTAATTTCCTTAGCGCTATACTGTGTTCTGCACTACGTATTTAAATTATCCAATAAGAACACAGAGGCGGTATATAAATTCATAGAGATCCTTCAGATCTGTAGATCCTTCAGCCCCCTCTCCGCCATCCTCCAGTCAAAGAAATTTGTGCATGGATGAATTTACAATGAAAGAATGTTCTAACAAATGAATCTCTTCTATCTGTTCTAGGCAGAGCCAATGGGTATTCTAGGCCAACGATGCCGAGCTAGATATCTGCATAGCAAGAGATTAATACGAAGAGGCCAATGAAATGCGTCAGAAATTTATTGATAAGGTTGTTCTGATTACGGGTGGGGCTGGAGGTGCAGGTCGTGCTGCTTCACTCCGTTTCTTTCATGAAGGCGCAGCAGTCATTATCCTAGACGTTCAGGTGGAAGCGGGACGCCGATTAGAAAAAGAAATCGCAAGCGCTGGCGGGCAAGCCCTTTTTATTGAAACTGACGTCTCGAATGCAGTATCTGTAACCCAAGCAGTGACAAAGGCATTGAAGATGTTTGGCAAGATTGATATTCTTTTCAATCACGCTGGGATACTGCTCGTAAAGCCATTTCTAGAGACAACGGAAGCTGAATGGGATCGGCTTATGGCGGTCAACGTCAAGAGTATGTTTCTGGTGAGCAAGGCAATCTTGCCTACGATGCTCAAGGCTGGAAGGGGCGTTTTAATCAATACGGCTTCTATCTCTGGAACCACTGCGGCACCCATGGAAAGTGCCTATTGCGTGACCAAGGGGGCTGTCTTACAGCTGACAAGGGCTATTGCCGTTGAATTTCGGGACCGGGGTATTCGATGTAACGCAATTTCTCCTGGGTTTATTCGCACCCCTCACGGGCTCAGAGAAATGGAAGAATGTACGGCTCTGGGCGTTGACTTTAGTGAAGGCGATATGGAAAAAGTGCAGGGTCGATTCTGCGAACCTGAGGAGATCGCCAGCGTTGCGGTTTTCTTAGCCAGCGATGACGCAAGTTTCGTGAACGGCGCATCTATTGCTGTTGACAACACTTGGACAGCTGCCACTTAACCAGGTAGCTGTGGCTTTGAGCTCACCTGCAGTAGCTTGGCTAACAGCGCCTGGGTTTCTGCGTTCAGCCCAACGGGTAATTCGCCATCGATGAAGTGAAGGTCGCGTTGGGGGAAGGGAATTTCGATGTTGTGTTCGTGGAAGGCGGCTGCGATCGCAAAGTTTAGATCGCTCTTGAGCTTGGGCTGCTTGCTGGGATGACGCGTCCAGACCAGTAAGTCAAAATTTAGCGAGCTGTCACCAAAGGTCTGAAAGAACACCTGGGGGGCGGGCGCGGCCAGGACATCCGGCTGCGCCCGGGCTACGGACAGCAGGATTTTACGGACCTCCTCTGGGTCAGACTTGTAGGCAACGCCCACCGGCACATGAATCCGCGATAGCGGATTGCGATGGCTCCAGTTGGTCACCTCTCCATCTAGGAAGCGGGAGTTGGGCACGATGATGGAGACCTGATCGAGGGTGCGAATCTCAGTACTGCGGACGCCGATCCGCTCGACAACGCCCATATGATCGTCAAATTCGATAAATTCTCCGACCTGGATGGGCCGCTCAAACACCAGGACCAGGCCGCTGCCAATATCCTTAGCAATGTTCTGCAGGCCCAGGCCAATCCCGATGCCCAGGGCGCTCGCCAGCAGCGTTAGCGAACTTAGATCAAGGCCCCAAATCTGTAGCACCATAATGGTGCCAATCACCAGCAGCAGATATCGGATGATAACGGCGACGGCTTCCTGGACGCCTCGATTAATGCCGGTGACCTGTAGGACTCTAGCTCTCAGCAAATTAGTGAGCGATCGCGTGACCAGGACGACCACAAACAGCATCAGCAGCAGCGATAGCAGGTCGGTGACCGAAAAGGAGGTATCGCCGATGGGCAAAATTTCTGCGGTGAAGCTATTCGCCAGCGACCGACGAATAACGCTACTCCATCGTTGAGTCACCAAGAAAAAACGGGTGCTGTAGATTAGGGCCGCTGTCCAGATTGCGCCTCTAACCACCGCAAGACTCAGGTTTAAAAACAGGCTGACGGCACTGAACGTATTGGTGTGCCTCTCGTCGGAACCCGCGAAGGTCAGGCGATCTAGCAGATCGCCCAGGTACTGTCGCCAAATAATACCGGCTGCCCAATGCCCGATGATGGCGGCTACCACGAGACCCAATATCGAGACGACCGCCCGCCCGGTATAGCCGTCTTCTTGCTCTCGGCGCTTTTGCTGGAGCACGTCGCGCAGCAGCAGCTGCCACTGGTCCGCCAGCATTTTAGGATCGTCAATTTTATTTGCGATCGCATCTTGAGTGGTGACCGTCAAGATGGGCCGGTCGCCGATGTAGAGGATCGGCGTATTGTCTCCCTCAACCCGAACGTCAGGGAGTTCAGCCGCGCTGATCCAAGTCTCAAGGTTGCGGTCGAGTCGAGTTTGAATAATGGCTGCTCGCTCTTCAGCTGGCTGCGTTTTGATTTCAGCAATCTGGAAGAGCGGCAGGTTATCGAATGTGACGTCTGCCGTGTCCGGGACCCCGTTGATGGGCGGGGTCGCCGTTTCGGTACCGGATTCTGGGGCGGCGTCTTCTGGAGCGGCGTTTTCTGGGGCCCCATCCAGCGCCGGTTGCAACACCTGGGCCTGACTGGTGGGAGGAAAGCTCGTGAAACCGACTGCTAGACTCATCCCTAGCAGTAAGCCCCAAAAGATTAGCCAAACCCGATGTCGAATGCGGCTCACTGTGCGTTTCCCGGCAACTCCAATAAAGGTTTAGCACGTGGCGGCCGCCTGATTGTGTCTGGCCGGTTGGCCTCCATCTAAAGAGCAGTTTTTAGGCCCGCTGGCGGCGTTTGGCCAGCAACGGCAGCGCTGACAGCAGGGCAAGCAGGCTCAGACAGAGGATGAGCGGGCGGGTACTGTCGCCCTGCAGGGCGTCCAATCCGGTAACGCCTAACCAGGTGTAGGCAGCCGTGCCGGGAATGATGCCCACAAAAGTGCCCAGGGCATAGGCAGGCAGGGGAACTTTGGTGAGGCCGAAGAGAAAGTTGACCAGGTTGAAGGGGGAAATGGGCGCAAAGCGAATCATCAGTACACAGGGGAGGGCGGATTGATGCGTCATCTGATTCAGCCGCTGAAACAGGGGGCGGTGCCCAAACCGGCGACAGGCCCAGTCGTGGAGGAGGGTTCGAGCCAAAATAAAAGCTGCGATCGCACCTAGGGTCGCCCCGACAACGGACCACACCGTGCCCCAAACCAGGCCAAAGACGATACCCCCGACAATCACTAGCACCGTACCCGGTACACCGATGCAGGTCGCGATCACATGAGCACCTAAAAAGAGGACGGTGCCGGTACGGCCAGTGCCCACCTGCTCGAAATAGGCAATCAGATGGTTTTGATTAAGTAACAGACTCAGGGGTTGCCAGCAGCAGGCAATGACTAGCCCGACCAGGCAAAGGCCCCAGAATCTTTTCTGACGAAGCATGTTGAGTCAATGGCGAAGAAGAAGGGACGCACAGCGGGAAAACTGCCCGATTGCGCGCCCCGAAAAACAAGGACGAATTGGCACCCCTAGGGAATTAGGATTCCTGGGGGGCAGCAGCGGTTTCGGGCACCTGCTCGTTGAGGGCCTTGCGAGCCACCTTGGTGACGTACACGGTGACGGCGACCGTGGCGATGAACCCAATGATGCGGATGGCCCAGACCACGCCCGGATTGCTGGGGCTGTCGCCGGAGCCCAGGGTTGCCAGGTTGCCGGCCAAAGACCCCAGGTAGACATACATAATCGTGCCAGGAATGATGCCCAGCGTGCCGAGCACATAGTCAGGCAGTGAAACTTTGGTCAGCCCCAGGGCGTAGTTCAGCAAGTTAAACGGGAACGCGGGGGAGAGGCGAATCAGAAAAATAATTTTGCGCCCCTCACGACCGATGGCATCGTCGATGGACTGGAACTTTTGGTTGTTAGCCACTTTCTTTGAAATCCAGTCGCGGGCGACATAGCGGCCAATCAGAAAAGCCGCCGTTGCCCCCAGCATGGCGCCAATAAAAACAAACATCGAGCCTTTGACCACACCAAAAACGACCCCCGCGCCTAGGGTGACAATCGACGCGGGTAGAAAGGCCACGGTGATAAGAATGTAGAGGCCAATGAAGACCAGCGGGGCAATCACGCCCAGACTGTCAATCCAGTCGAGAATGCCGGTTAGCCAGCCCTGCAGACCACCGCCTGAGCCAGCGGCATCTTGAGCCATCGCTGGGGCGACCGCCAGTAGCAGGACGCCTGCAATGGCGAGAGAGATGAGCTGTAGTGAACGCAGCAGCGGTCTGAGCAGATGCGGCCGCCGAAGGGAGAGATACGCGGATGGTTTCATGTCAGTTTCCTATCAATAGAGTGGGTTGTGAGAGTGGGTTGTGGAAATAGCGTCCTGTTGTTGTGCGCAATCTGTTGATTTGAATACTGTTTTTAGAGCCAGGCGCTAGAGCAGGGCCCCACCGCAGCTAGAGCCGCTGCCCGCAGTGCAGCCATGGCAGTAGGCGGCCGTCCGTACGGTAGAAATAGTGTCAAGCGTGCCTGCAGCGAGCAATCCGCCGACCGTAACCGGAATCCCATCGTCGTCGATGGCAGGCAAGCCCACCATTTGATTAAAATCGCAGTCGTAGATGTGGCCGTTGTGGTCAACCGACAGTTCGCTGCGGCACATCAGATGGCTGACGGTGGATGGATTGTGGTGCTCGGCCAGGAAATTGAGATAGGGCCGATACAGCTGGCGGTGCTCTAGCTGAAAACGGGTCCGGCCAATCGGCAGGTTAGTAATGGTGTAAAGTTGGTTGAAAACAATGTCAAAGTGTTCTTTTAAATACGCTTTGTAGTCTTTTTCGAGACCCGCTTGACCGGGTGTAAGAGAGAACGGTTCGGCCTTGGGAATGGGCGGATTGTACACCAAATCGAGTGTCAGGTTGGGGGCTTGCCCGTATCCCTGAGCGTTGAGCAGCCGTAGGGCCTGGATTGAATCCTGGTAAACGCCCTGTCCGCGCATCTTATCAACATTGTCTTCTAGATAACAGGGCAAGGAAGCGACAACCTTAAGCTGGTGGGACGCAAAGTAGGCTGGCAAGTCCTCATAACCCGGCTCGAAAAAGATGGTTAGGTTAGAGCGCACAATCACCTCTTTCCCGGCGGCCCGAGCTGCCTCGACGATGGGCCTAAACCCGTAATTCATCTCCGGTGCGCCGCCGGTCAGATCGACGGTTTCAATCTGAGGGAAGCGGCGAATCATTTCAATCAGCTGGTCACAGACCTCTGGGGAGAGTTCTTCGGTACGGTGGGGACCGGCTTCGACATGACAGTGATGACAGGACAGGTTGCAGCGACGACCCAGGTTAATTTGTAAGACGCGGATGGGCTGCTTGGTGAGGGTACCGCCGATGGCAGCTTCGAAGCTGGGTTGGGGCTGGGACTGGCTGCTATCGAGGGTAGGAAGGGACTGGACCATAGTGTTTCTTGAATTGGCTGTCATCATTGAACGACGGTTTGCTGAATTTTCCCTTAGAGGAAATCGGTAACTGGCTGAAATCTTAACGATTTGCTTTCACCGGGGGCTATCAGCGTCTTTTAAGGTTGAGATTGTAGAGTCGAATCATAGTCAATCCAGTCGTCCGGCTCGTCCACTCCATGAAAATCGACCCGTCTTCTATCCAATTTCGTCTGACCAGCGGCCTTGTGCTTGCGTCCGTTCTGAGTATGGGCGGGATTACCGCGTGGACAGCACTGAGCATGCAGGAGATTTTGGTCGACGGGCACAAGCAGAACGCCATCAATATTGCAGAACGGTTTGAGCAAGATGTGGCGCTGTATCAGGAGATGATGCCGTCGGCGGAAGCGTTGGAAAGCGTTCTCAACTATCGCTCGACTGCGAACATCGCTATCTGGATTCGCTCTCCGGAGGGTAAGCTTATTGCCCAATCCGACACACTCGAAATGGGCTCCTGGCAGCAGGGCGGCTTTGCTGATCGGCTGCTGGCTCTCAGACCCGGAAAAATGCCGCTGCGGGTCCAGCAGGTAGGCGATCGCCACATAGTGGTGTGCGTCAGTCCGCTGATGTTGGATGGCGAGGTGCTGGGTGATCTCTACATTGTCGATGACGTGACAGAGAACCAGGAGAGCTTTGACCAGGTGAAGCGATCCCTAGCGCTGTCGAGTTTTTTGGTGGTCAGTTTGGCGGCGGTTGCGATCGCACTTTACGTCCGCAAGTCCCTATCGCCCATTCGCAAGCTCAACCGGCTAGCGGGCAACGTCTCAGCAGAAACGCTCTCCAACACCCATATCGAGTTGGACAAGGCCCCCACCGAGGTCCGGGAGCTAGCGATGGCCTGCGATCGCATGCTCTCTCGCCTGTCAGAAGCCTGGGAGCAGCAGCGCCGGTTTGTGGGCGATGTCTCCCACGAACTGCGGACGCCCCTGACCCTGGTGCAGGGCTACTTGCAAAGCACGCTGCGGCGGGGACAAAACCTAACGGAACCCCAGCGAGAGGGCCTAGAAATCGCCTCTGCCGAAGCCGACCGGACCATTCGTCTGCTGCAGGATTTGCTGGATCTGGCCCGTGCGGACGGGGGGCATCTCCGCTTTAACCTGGAGCCGCTGATGCTCAAGGACGCGGTACTGGAGGTGGCCAACATGGCCTGCTATAGCCAGCAGCGCATCCAAACGGACATTCAGGCGCCCTTTGCCGAGGCCCGAGCCGACCGCAATCGTCTAAAGCAGGTGCTGATTAACCTGATCGATAACGCTGTAAAGTATTCGGACCCTGAGCAGCCCATACAGGTGCGGCTGCTGCAGCGGGGAGAATGGGCCCACATTGAAGTGGAAGATCAGGGTCGGGGCATTCCTGAAACCGACCTGAATAAAATTTTTGAAGCCTTCTACCGGGTCGACGAAGATCGCTGCCGCACCACTGGCGGAACCGGCCTGGGATTGTCTATTGTCAAGACCCTAGTAGAGGGCATGAAAGGCAAACTCGCAGTACAATCCACCCTGGGTAAGGGCAGTACCTTTACAGTCAGCTTACCGGCCTAGCCTTGCCTGCCCTGGACCTACCCGGATCCTAAACAGTTTGTTTGTAAGGAGACCCGCTTATGTCGAGCCAACCATCCACCGATCAGCCCACTGCCCAAATCCTGGTGGTAGAAGACGAAGAAAAACTCGCCAAGTTTGTCGAGATGGAGCTGACCTATGAGGGGTACAAGGTCACGGTTGCAAATGATGGTCTGTCGGGGCTGATGGCCGCCCGCGATGGCGAGCCCGACCTGGTCCTGCTGGACTGGATGATGCCGGGGCTGTCAGGCGTTGAGGTCTGTCGGCGGCTGCGTTCGACCGGCGCAAAGATGCCAATCGTGCTGATGACGGCCAAGGATGACGTGGCTGACCGGGTGGCCGGGCTCGACGCCGGGGCCGATGATTACGTGGTCAAACCCTTTAGCATTGAGGAACTGCTGGCCCGCGTGCGGGCTCACCTGCGCCGCAACGAGCCGAAGGATTCGGAGATGCTGCAGTTTGACACGCTGACGCTGAACCACAAGACCCGCGAGGTGTTTCGGGGCGATCGGGGGATTGAGCTAACGGCCAAGGAATTTGATCTGTTGGACTATCTAATTTCCCACCCCCGCCAGGTCCTGACCCGCGACCAGATTCTAGAAGAGGTCTGGGGGTACGACTTTATGGGCGATTCCAACATCATCGAGGTGTACATTCGCTACCTACGGCTCAAGCTCGAAGCCGAGGGCGAGAAACGCCTCATCCAGACGGTTCGCGGGGTTGGGTACGTGTTGAGAGACTAGTCGAGGCGCTGGTCTTCTCCGAACCATTTCAGTAGCTGAATCGCAATTCGCTCTGCTGCGCCGGGGTCGCCCATGCGCCGCCGACCGTTGCGGTAAATCTGGGTGCGTCGCTCAGGGTCCGACAGAATCGCCGTAAGGATCTGTCCTGCGGTCTCGGGTCGGTCGATCAGGGTGACCGATGACCCCAGCAGGCGCGTCTGGGCGCGGGCAAAGGCGGGCGTGAACTGAGGGCCGGAGCCCGGTAGGGTAATCGCTGGCTTACCCAGGCCAACAAACTGCTCGGTGGCCGTGCCCGCCATTGCGATCGCAACCGTCGCCTGCTGGGCAAACGCCACAAACTGCGAGGCGCTGATCGTCAAGGTGGCGCGGTTCAACTGAAAGCAGCCTGGCCCAACTGGCTGCCAGCCCTGCTCGCTTAAGGGCCGTCCCATCACCGTCGCGTCTAGGGCCGGTGCGGCCGCAACCAGCAACTGGGCCGATGGGTACGCCTCAATGAGGCTCGGCACCGCTGTCAGAATCCTGCCCCAGTTGGCATAGGCTTCGGGCACCCGCGACCCCGGCAACAGCAGCACACTCAGATCCCCCTCAACTGCCGCGACCACTTCACGCTCAGTCGGAATCTCAAACCCATCCATCATCGGATTCCCGGCATCAATTGCCCGAATCTGCCGCCGCTGCAGCGCCAATGCCGTCAGCCGATCGCGGGGAAACACCCCCTGACAGGCGGGGCGGTGCATGAGCCAGTGATCCCAAGGGTCATAAAACGTCGGTGGATGAGGAGCTGACGCTTGGCGGCGCCCTCGATAGGGGCCGACCTCGTCACGCACGTAGTAGTCTGACTTGGCCGTGCCGACAAAGCTGTAGGGGCACCCACTGAGCCAGCCAAAGATGAGCGGCACAATATCGCCCACCGCCAGCACCGCGCCGCCGCCCTGCCCCCACTGTCGCACCGCCTGCAGCTGTCGCCCCGTCAGGCCCAACAGTCCGCCGCGCACATCTCGCCACAGTTCTCGGCCATCCATGTAGATAAAGCCACCGGAGGGCATGGCCTGGGTCGGCCCCACGATGTCGATGCCGAGCCGGGCATAGCGACCCCCCTCACCCACCAGCGGTAGCCCGGCCAGATGGGCCGCTGGGGCCAGCCGCTGCAGTGCCTGCAAAATCTTGGCCGCGATCACGTCTTCGCCGTGGCCATTGCTAATCGTCAGAAGTCGCATTGCCGCAAAGCCCTACCGTTCCGCAAAATCCGGCTCTACCATTCCGCAAAATCTGGCTCTGCCATTCCGCAAAATCTGGCTCTCAGCAGTAGCCATACTCAAAAAATAGTGGTAATTATAAAGAAAAGCTTAAGTATTATGGACCCTACCCTACTCCGTCAGCTCTGGTCAGTGGTCGAAGACAGCCATAGTAGCCTTTTACTGAGCCTCGACGATAGCAATCTGGTGGAATGGCTCCTGTCTCAACTGGCGGAACAAAGCAGTTTTGATCCAGTGCACATGGGGTCCGTCAGCGAATACATTCGCGCTAAGCTACCGCTGATTCGAGATATCGCCCAGGGCTAATTCGCCCAGTCTTAAATTTGCCCAGTCTTGCCCGTTATCGGGGTTTGGCTCCCAAGATTTCAGCAATAGACGTTTGGCTTGACTAGGTATTGATAACTAGACAATATTGCGCTTTTAAACAAAATATTTCAACAATAATGTCAGTTAAAACACAGAACGGTGGTATGAATGTTACTTTGAATGCAAAATAATTTTGCGTTGCAGTGGACTGTTAGATAAGCGAGACCGTAAAACCCCTTGGGGACTATTTCGTGAACGCGTAAAATTTAGCCAGGCGACCGTGCAGTCAAATGTGCGGTCAAATGTACGGCCACTGTTTTGAAGTTGATAAGGATGTGTGAGGTTAACTATGCGTAAGCAGGGTTTATGGACAATGGCGCTATTAGCCGTCATTGCTCCCCTAGCGGCTTGTGGAGAAGCGGCAGACGTTGCAAGTGACGCAACCGATGCTGCAGGCGATGCGGTAGACGGTGCCGTCGCCGCTGTTGCGGGTGGTAGTCGTCTACAGACAGTGATTGATCGTGGCAACCTGATCTGCGGCGTGGACGGTGGTATCCCCGGTTTCAGCTTTGTTGATGAAAGCGGACAGTACTCCGGTCTGGACGTTGATGTGTGTAAGGCCGTTGCAGCAGCGCTGTTCGACGATCCTGAAGCGGTTGAGTACCGTCGTCTGGACTCTACCGAGCGCTTCGAGGCGCTGAAGGGCGGCGAGGTCGACATGCTCTCGCGAAACACCACCTGGACAACCAGTCGCGACACCTCCGTTGGGATGGAGTTTGCACCCACGACCTTTTTTGACGGTCAGGGCATGATGGTGCGGGGCGACGCTGGCATCGAAACGCTCGAAGATATGGAAGGTCTGTCAATCTGCGTTGAGACCGGAACCACGACTGAGCTGAACCTGACTGACCAGTTCCGTCAGCGTGGCATCAGCTTTGAGCCGGTGGTTTTCCAGGACGCCGACGCGGGCTACGCTGCCTACGACGAGGGCCGTTGCGAGGGCTTCACCTCTGACAAGTCGCAGCTGATTGCTCGACGCAGCACCCTGAGTGAGCCCGAGGCCCATGTCATCCTCGAGGCCACCATGTCTAAGGAACCCCTGGGTCCGGTGACCATCAACAACGACTCGGCCTGGTTTGACACGGTCAAGTGGGTGACCTACGGCCTGATTCAGGCTGAAGAGTTCGGTCTGACTGCTGACAATATTGAAGCAGCGACCAGCAGCGATGACCCCAACATTCTGCGCTTTGTCGGTGCAGAGGGCACGTTGGGCTCTGATATGGGGCTACCCAATGAGTTCATGCTGAACGCGATTAAGCACGTGGGCAACTACGGCGAAATCTTCGAGCGCAACCTGGGCGCAGACTCCCAGTTTGAGCTAGAGCGGGGGCAGAACGCCCTCTGGACTGAAGGTGGTCTGATGTATGCGCCGCCTTTCCGCTAAGTCGTTTGATTCTGGCGCATTAACCGTCGTCTAGGCGGATCAATGGGGACTTGGCCTGGGCTGAGTCCCCATTTGCCTATGCGCTAGACGCTAGTTTGAACGCATTCTTTTCTGCTCAGATCATTCTCCATCGGAGCTCTGTAGCCAATCACACTGCAGGCCTCAGTGAATTACATTACGTTTACTAACAGTTTGACTTTTACGAGTAGAAAATATTAGAAGCTCAGGCAAGTCAAACTCTATGATGGCCCACAACTAACCAGACTGTTTAAGGATACTTATTAGGAATACTTAAACCAAGGTTTTTTGTTGCAAGATCTGACCTTGAGTGCGATCGCAATATGACTAGTCGAAGTAGTAGCCAAATCTCAGGAATTAAAGCCCTGATTCGGGATGAGCGATTTTGGAAAATTGCTTTCCAGGTAATTGTCTTGATAGGCGTTATTCTCGCCTTTCTCTTTTTAGCCGGTAATCTCAACGCCAATATGTCCGCTAGGGGCATTACCTTTGGCTTTAGCTTTCTCAAAAATCCCGCAGGCTTTGCAATCGGTGAAAGCCTGCTCGACTACCAGGCGCAGGACGCCTACAGCAAGGCGATTCAGTCCGGCATTGTTAACTCCTTGCGAGTAATGATTGTCGGGGTTGTCCTGGCAACGGTCGTCGGTATTGCCGCAGGCGTGGCCAGCTTTTCCAACAACTGGCTGCTCTACAAGATCAGCCGCGCCTATGTGGGATTGGTAAGAAATATTCCGCTGCTGCTGCAGCTGTTTTTCTGGTATCTAGCCGTCTTTTTCAGCTTTCCTGCACCCAGGAACCCGTTTGTTTTTCCGAGTGCTAACCTCAGCTGGCTGGTTGCCAACAAGAAAGGCGTCTATATACCTGGACCCTCCTTTGGACCCCAGATATGGACCGGGCTGATTTTACTGGCGACGTCGCTACTGCTGATTGGATTGTTTATCCGATCGCTAGGCGTCGTTCGCAGTGGCTTAGACCGATCCAACGCGGGCTCCATCTTAAATTTTGTGGTCAGCCTGATCCTGCTGCCGGTGGTGCTGATTGTTTCCTTTTTCCTACTGTTTAACTGGAACGAGACCCAGGGGCTTTACTTTAAGGGCGCATTGCCCAACCTGCTTTCCAGCGCCCAGGGGCTTTGGGTAAT
Organism: Cyanobacteria bacterium J06648_16; assembly: GCA_039817185.1. GTDB lineage: Bacteria > Cyanobacteriota > Cyanobacteriia > Phormidesmidales > Phormidesmidaceae > CAWUKV01. The sequence continues at coordinate 56,359 of JBCBWI010000030.1, forward strand.
CGTTCTATTCGCGCTGGTGATACCGCTAGTTGTGCTAGCCCGCTGGCGCACCCAGGTAATTGTCGAGCAGGGACAATCGGGCAAAACGCAGACAATGGCTATGATTGCCCTCTTTGTTCTGGGCGCGCTCATTTTCCTATTTGCCCTGGGCTGGCAAGGCCCCGTGGCGGCAACCAACGACGCTGGCGAGTTTACGGGTGGCGTAACCGGCGGGTTAAGGCTCACCCTGGAGTATGCCGCGATTGTGACCGGCCTGGTTTTCTACACAGGGGCCTTCATCGCCGAGATCGTTCGGGCCGGTATCCAATCGGTCTCCCAGGGGCAATGGGAGGCCGCCCGCTCGCTAGGGCTCAATAACGGGCTGTCCATGCGGATGGTGGTTTTCCCCCAGGCGCTGCGGGTGATTATTCCGCCGCTCAATAGTGAGTTTGCTAACCTGGCCAAGAATTCCAGTCTGGCCCTAGCGATTGGCTATCCCGATTTGTATTCGGTTGCCAACACGACTTTCAACCAGACCGGACGCCCCGTAGAAGTGTTCTTGCTGATGATGGCGACCTATTTGACCATCAACCTGCTGATTTCGGTGAATATGAATCAGCTCAACAACGCTGTGCAGTTTAAGGAGCGGTAGAGACGATGACCACCGTTAGTTCACGGCCGGTACAAACCAGCCCACCGCCCACCATCCAGGTTGGCCCCGGTGCCTGGCTCAAAAAGAACCTCTTCAACACCTGGTACAACACCGTCCTGACGGTTGTCCTGGGAGCAATCATTCTAGGGGTTGCCTGGGGCCTACTGACCTGGGCTTTTACCGTAGCTCAGTGGGCGGTGATTCCGAACAACCTGGCGCTGTTCATGTCGGGGCTTTATCCCAACGAACAGTACTGGCGCATCTGGCTCATGCTGGGCGTCATCGTCACCATGGCGGGTCTCAGCTGGGGGGTCCTCGGCCGCAACCTGTCACCGCTGTTTAGTCGACCCTTGCTGATTGGTCTGGGCATTCTCTGTGCGCTGACGATTATTTTTCCGCTGACGCGACCCAACGCGCCCGTTCTGATTGGTCTCATCGTCTGGACCTGTGTAATGGCCCTGGCGGGTCAGTGGCTAGGGCGTCAGTACAAGGGCATGGGCAAATGGCTCTCGGTCGGCTGGTTTTTGACCTATTTCATCAATCTATGGCTGTTGGGCGGGGGGCTCCTTCTGGGCTCGGTTCGAACCAGCAGCTGGGGCGGTTTGACCCTGACGCTGATGCTTGCGATTAGCGGCATTGCGCTGTGCTTCCCGATTGGGGTGGTATTGGCCCTCGGTCGTCGCAGCGATCTACCGGTCGTAAAGGGGCTGTCCATTGCCTACATCGAACTCATCCGGGGCGTCCCCCTGATTGCCATTCTGTTTATGGGGCAGGTAATGATTCCCCTGTTCTTGCCTGAGGGCGTCCGACCCAACTCGATCGTACGGGCCATTGTCGGTCTGACCATCTTTAGTGCGGCCTACCTGGCAGAAAACGTCCGAGCGGGCCTCCAGGCGGTACCGCGTGGTCAATCTGAGGCCGCCGCCTCCCTGGGGCTGAACAAGCCGCTGACCCTGGGGCTGATCGTCCTACCCCAGGCCTTGAAAACGGCAATCCCAGCCATTGTGGGCCAGTTTATTAGCCTGTTTCAGGACACGACCCTACTGGGCATTGTGGGCCTGGTTGAGCTGTTGGGTATCAGTAACAGTATTCTGGCGAACCCAACCTACCTGGGCCGATACTCCGAGGTGTACCTGTTTATTGCCCTAATCTACTGGTTCTTCTGCTACGCCATGTCATTGGGTAGCCGTCGTGTCGAGAAAGCGCTCCATACTGGCCGTTGATTTCAGGGCCATCAACCTAAAGGCCGTCAACTTAAAGGACCGTCAATTTAAAGACCATCAATGGGGAAGCGCTAACCGTTACATCCGATGTACCTGCAGGGGGGCATCGCGTTCGAAATGTCAAAATAGAAAGTAATCGGGCCTAGATGGGGCCTGGGAGAACAATCAAGATGACCCAAATGCAAACGACTGAGATGCCCGTATCTGACCGCACCGGTGCGGAAGCCGTGATTGTCGCTAAGGACGTTGAGAAGTGGTACGACAATGGGTTCCACGTACTTAAAGGCGTTGACCTAAACGTCTACCGGGGCGAGGTGGTCGTGGTGATGGGGCCATCGGGTTCGGGTAAATCGACGTTTATTCGCACCTTTAATGCATTAGAACCCTATCAAAAGGGCAGCGTCGTCATTGATGGCATCGAAATTGCCCACGACCTGAAGAACATCGAAGCGATCCGCCGCGAGGTCGGCATGGTGTTTCAGCAGTTCAACCTGTTTCCGCACCTGACCGTGATGCAGAACGTGACCCTGGCCCCGATTTGGGTCCGCAAAAAGAAGAAGCGGGATGCTGAAGCCAAGGCCATGCAGTTGCTGGAGCGGGTCGGCATCCTGGAGCAGGCGCAGAAGTATCCGGGGCAGCTGTCGGGCGGTCAGCAGCAGCGGGTTGCCATTGCTCGCTCCCTGGCCATGGAACCCAAGGTGATGCTGTTTGACGAGCCGACGTCAGCCCTCGACCCAGAGATGGTGCGTGAGGTGCTGGACGTTATGCGTGGTCTAGCGGCTGAGGGGATGACCATGGTGTGCGTCACCCACGAGGTTGGGTTTGCCCGCGAGGTGGCCGACCGGGTAGTGCTGATGGACGGCGGCGTGCTGGTCGAAGAGAATACGCCCGATGCTTTCTTCAACAATCCAACAGAAGAGCGTAGTAAGAAATTCCTGTCGCAGATTCTATAAGTAGCTGAACCAAATAATTTATAGGATGTTCGACTGCTTCTTGGATCCCCCCGGCTTCGCCACCCCCCTTTGATAAGGGGGGCTGAGGGGGGATCCCCCCGAAAGAGTAATACTACAAATAATTCTGCTGACCTACTTAAGTCGGTTGCTTGAGCCTGTATAACATTTGACCGCTGGGACGTACCGCCAGCAGGGAAGTATCCTATTACACAACCGTATCTGGCCGATCCGTCATGATAGGCATAGGGAAAGAGACTTTCCGTCATTATCATGCGACTGTTACTCATCGAAGATGACCGTCAGCTAGCTGAGTCTTTAACCGAGGTGTTAGAGGCCCAGCGTTATGTGGTGGACGTGGTGAAAGATGGTGAGGCTGGCTGGTGTCAGATGCAGTTGGCGGAATACGATCTGACCTTGCTGGATGTGACCCTGCCCTGTTTGGACGGCATTCAGCTTTGCCAGCGCATGCGGAGTCGCGGCATTAATTTGCCGGTGCTGATGCTGACCGCTCGCGATACCAGTCAAGACAAGGTGCGTGGGTTAGATGCGGGCGCTGATGCCTACATGGTCAAGCCGTTTGACCTGTCCGAGCTGCTGGCGCAGATCCGGGCAATGTTGCGTCGGGGCAGCGCGTCAGTATCGACAGTGTTGAGCTGGGGGGTACTCGTACTGGACCCAACCACCTACGAAGTGAGCTACAACCGCCAGCCGCTAAGACTGACGCCAAAAGAGTTTTCGATTCTAGAGCTGTTATTGAACAACGGACGGCGGGTACTGAGTCGGTCGTTTATTTTAGAGTCGCTGTGGTCAATGCAGAGCCCGCCGGACGAGGAGACGGTTAAGGCTCACGTTAAGGGGCTCCGCAACAAGCTCAAGCAGGTCGGCGCACCCAAAAATCTGATCGAGACCGTTCACGGTGTCGGCTATCGGCTGCTGCAGGTATAGGGCGGTAATGGAGCGGGCCGTGAAACGCCAGCCGCTCTGAGCTATTCGATCTGAGGTAGCGTCAGCGTAAACGTGCTGCCTTGGCCAATTTGACTCTGGCAGCGAAGCCGACCCCCGTGGAGTTCTAGGCAGGCCTGCACAACCGATAGCCCCAATCCTGTTCCGGTAACGTTCCCGACGTTAATACCGCGATAGAACGCTTCATACAATCGGGGCTGATCGGCTTCTGAGATGCCAATGCCGCTGTCTTTTATCTCAAAGACGATTGCTTGGGGGCGGCAGTCAACGGTCAGGGTAATGCAGGGCGTGCTGTTTGAATACTTCACCGCGTTAGAGAGTAGGTTGGTCAACATGGCGCGCAACAGCTGGGGGTCGGCATAAATTCGCTGGCAGTCGCCGGTGACGTGAAGGGCAATGGGGGGCTCTGCCTCAAAGCTGAACTGGACTTCTTCGATCAACTGCTGACAGTACTGATGTAGGTTGAGAATTTCTGGGGCGAACGGCAGCTTGCCAGATTCGGCCCGCGAGAGCGTCAGCAGGTCGTTCAGGAGCTGGTTCATGCGCTTGGCAGCGGCCCGAATGCGGGTGGCCGTACGCTGGTGCAGCTTCTCTTTTTGGGAATCGTGTTCTTTTTGGGTTTCTAGCATCTGTGCCGACAACAAAATCGTACTCAGCGGCGTTCGAAGCTCGTGGGAGGCCATCGAGAACAGACGAATTTTTAGATCGCTGAGTTCTTTGGTGCGGGCTAGTTCGGTTTGGGCGTGCGCCAAGTAGCGGGCGATCAGGATGGTGAGCAGCAGACCAATCGCCAGGGTAAGCAGGGCACTCCAGACTCGCAGCGGCGGGTAGCTGGCAGCGGGGGCAAAGGTTACCGTCCACTGGCGACCGCCGGTAGTGAGGACGTGGGTGCAGTCAGTGGTCTGGGGGCAGAGGGTGCGTGGGGGCGCGATCGCAAAACCGCTTCTGGCGAGAACCGCCCCTTCTGGTGCGGTGGTCACCGTCTGAGCAGCGGCATCGTAGCGACCGAGAAACCGATTGGTGGGGGCGGCCGTGGTATCGGTCAGGGTAAAGTCAATGTCCGCGTCGAAAGCAGCCAGCGACTCTTCGACTACGTCAGAAACGCGAAAAACGCCCAACAGATAGCCGGTTAGCCGGTCCCGTCGAGCCGTTGGCGTAGGGGGAGTTATCCCCTCGTACAGGGGTAAAAAGACGAGAAAGCCAAACTGATTTTTGTTCTCTTGTACCAGGCGAATACGTCCAGAGGCGGCGATTTGGCCGGTGTCACGGGCAAGGGTGAGGGCCTGCTGGCGGGTCGGATCGGAGGTGAGGTCGTAACCAAAGGCCAGTTCGTTACCGTCCCACGGCTGCAGGTAGGTGACGGGGACGTATTCGGTGCGTGGAGAAGCCGGGGCCAGGTAGCCTCGGCTTTTGCGTTCGGTGATTTGAAAGTCGGGGTAGCCTTCGGCTTGAATGGCGGCTTCGAAGGTGCTGCGGCCGTCGTCGGTGATGAGGGGTGCCCACTCTAGGGCCTGGATGCCGGGGTAGGCGGTGAGGGCACGGTCAACGAAGCGATTAAACTCGTTGCGAGAGACATCTTCCGAGACGCTGTAAAAGTCGCCCAGTGCCAGTAGCAGGTCGGTGTAGCGGTTGATGCTGCGCTGCAGGGCAGTGGCAAGGCTGTCGGTTTGGCGCTGAAACTGCAGGCGGTAGCTGGCCCGTTCCCAGCGGGCCACGGCAGCGGCAGACAGGAGGGTAAGGCTAGTGCCGAGGAGGAAGGTAAAGGCGATGGGGAAGGCGGGGCGACGGAAAGGCACAGCAGAGAATTCGCCAGGAGCTAAAATTGAATCATACCGAAGGTCTTGATAGTGACCCTAGCATTTTGGATCTCATCCCTATTTAGGAGGCAAGGATGAAGCTGCACGCAGATTTTAGCCAACCGGTTGTGGTACACACAAATGACCTGCCCTGGGTCGATTCGCCCATGGCCGGTGTCCAGCGGCGAATGCTAGAACGCGATGGCGAAGAGGTTGCCCGCGCCACCTCAATTGTTCGCTACGCGCCTAATAGTCACTTTTCAGCGCATCAGCACGGCGGAGGAGAAGAGTTTTTCGTTCTGGAAGGGACTTTTTCAGACGAACAGGGCGATTATCCGGCGGGTACCTACATCCGCAACCCGGTTGGCTCGACCCATACCCCCTTTAGTCAGGAGGGCTGCACAATTTTGGTGAAGCTCTGGCAGATGAACCCCAATGACCAGCAGCGGGTGGCGATTGATACGACCCAGTCTCCCTGGATGCCGGGATTGGTCGATGGGCTGTCGGTGATGCCGCTGCACAGTTTTGAGGCAGAGCAGGTGGCGCTGGTGAAGTGGGCACCGGGCACCCAGTTTACCCAACATCGCCATTGGGGCGGAGAGGAGATTTTTGTGTTGGAGGGGGTGTTTGAGGATGACTTGGGCACTTACCCTCAGGGCACTTGGATGCGGAGTCCTCACGGTAGCTGTCATACGCCCTTTAGCCAAGAGGGCTGTGTGATCTATGTGAAAACGGGCCATCTGGCGTCGCCTGTTGCGCCTGAGTTGACGCAGGTGGTAAAGGCCTAGGAATGGAGTAAAAATAACTTCCAACTTTATAGCCTGCTTTGCTAGGCCCTCATCCCCCAGCCCCTTCTCCCGTGGGGAGAAGGGGAGCCAGATTCAAAGTCCCTCTCCCCGTGGGAGATGGATTTAGGGTGTAGCCGCCATAGCGGCTTCTCCGGGAGTGGGCCAATCGGGAGGTAATTGAGCTTTCATTCCTTAGCGGCAAGCGGTAAGCCCAAGGTTGTAGTTGTCATCTGTAGCTGGTCTTACCCATTGACGGCAGGGGATGCTTGGGGTAGCTGGGAGAGAAAGGTTGCGATCGCACCTTCAAATTCATCCGGCAGCGTCAGAAAGGGCCAGTGACTCGTCTCTAGCGTACAGATCTGCAGGTTGCTCAGATATTGTTTGTAGGGCTTTAGCTGCCGTTCGGTTCTGTTAATGCCCTCGGTCGGTTGAACGAGGAGCGCTGGCACATCAACGGTCTGGGTAAAGCCCGGAATGCGCATTACATCGTCGAACATGGGCTCGCGGGCCGAGATTGTAAACTTGCTACCCCAGCGACCGTCGGTCTTCTCTTCGACCGCCCCTTCAAACACCTGTTGCTGCAGTGGGGTCCAGTCTTTGTACTGCTTGAGCTGTCGGGCTTGGGCTTCTGCGGCGGCTTTGTCATCAAAGGGGCCTAGCATCTTGAGGAAGGGCAGAATGCGGTAGAACAGGGGAAAGGTTATCTTCGTCCAGCGGGGCAGGGCGTTGATAAAGGCGGGATCGACGAGCAGCAGACTGCGAAACTGCTCAGGATGTTGCCTCGCCCAAACCGCGATCATTTTGCCTGCCCAGGAGTGGCCGAGGATATGGGCCGATTGCCAGTGCTGGTCTGCCATGAGGGCGGTGAGGTCGGCAATCACATCGGCGAACCCGTAGCCGGTGTGGGGCTTGTCGCTGTTGCCGTGGCCCCGGAGGTCTGGCGCGATGATGTGAAAGCGATTGCCCAAACGCTGGTTGAGCCCGGCGGCGAAATCTACCCAAACGCCCGCGTGGTCAGCCATACCGTGGAGTAGCAGTAGGGGCTCTGTGGCCGTTTCGGGCTTCCACGCCAGGTA